>CAWGTT010000012.1:0-27969 GCA_963825645.1 uncultured Actinomycetota bacterium | reverse complement strand
GCCTCTGACCAGGCACTTCATGGTGGAGACGAAGGGACTCGAACCCTCAACCCCCTGCTTGCAAAGCAGGTGCGCTACCAGTTGCGCCACGTCCCCAGGGCAGAGATCAGCGTACGTGGTCAGCGCCGGAGGAGGCGAACGGGTTGCCCAGCTTGGGGGCCCGATCACCTCCTTGAAGCCCGCCCGGACCACGCGATGGCCTGCTTCCACCAACGCGATCCGAGTCACTCCCCGTTCCTTCTGCGCGTGGGCCGGTTCGCAGAGTGACCTGCGACGAGCCCTTCCCGGTCAGGCAACCTGGCCGGGCTGGCGGGCGTCTCACGTTCCACCGCGAACCGCGCGCCGCGACGGCTCGAAACCCGCGGGGTGATCAAGCTGGGACGTCACCACATCGAGATCACCGACGTCGAGGCGTAGGTTCGCGGCGCCGCACGACGGTCCGCCGTTCGACGGACCTCACGCGCACTGGTCCTCCGCGGGGCCGGCCCGCGAACGTCGACGCCGGGGTGGCCTCACTCGACCGGGTCGGTGACCTCGGCCCAGAGTTCCTGCTCGGCCTTGTCCGCCTCGATCTTGCGCCACACCGCGAACCCCGCGGCGGCGGCAGCGACAAGGGTGATGATCTTCTTCACGGGTGACTCCCTGGGCCTCGGCCGATCGTGAGCGGCGCGCGGGCGACCACCCGCGCCGTCACGTCAGACCGTACCCCGGGCATGCTGGTCCCCATAGCCACGCGTCGGGTCACCTCACGCGTGGCGCGGATGACCACAGGCCTGAGTCCGCTCGTCGTCCTTCGTGGGGCTGCGCCGCACGATGGGCAAAGCCTTCTCGTCGCGCGAGCCCTCCTTGTCACGCGAGCCCTTCTCGTCGCGCGAGCCCTCCTTGTCACGCGAGCCCTTCTTGTCACGCGAGCCCTTCTTGTCACGCGAGCCCTTCTCGTCGGTACAGCGACGCACTTCATCGCCGTGGGAGTGACCACGGCCGGTGCAGTCGTCGCCGTGCCGGCCCGAGCGCGAAGGCGTGGATGGCTTGCGCGCGAACTTCCAGACCGCGACGAAATCCACCACGAGGGGCACTCCAGACGCGGTGTCGGCGGTCGGAGGACCGGGCCACGACCCGCCCACGGACAGGTTCAGGATGATGAAGAAGCTGCGGTCCACGATGAGGTTCCAGGTCTTCTCATCCATCCCGCGCTGGTCGGCGCTGATCGAGTGATACACCGCGCCGTCGACAGTCCAATCCACTCTCTGTGGGGTCGCCTCACGGTGGAGTTCCACTCCGTAGGTATGGAATCCGCGCAGACAGCCGGCCGGGGGACACGGGGTCTTCCCGGCCAGTCCGACGTTGTCGGGCACCTCGTTGCAGGGATCGCCCGTGGGTGGACTGCAATGCGCCGCACCGACGATCTCCGGATCGGCGTTGACATGCTCCATGATGTCGATATCTCCCGCGCCGGTGACGTCTTTGTACCCGTCCCGGAAGGTCGAGCCGAGCATCCAGAAGGCCGACCACAACCCCTGAGCACTCGCGCCGGACACCGTGGGAAGGGCGATCCGGGCCTCGACGCGGAGCGCGCCGCCGTCCTCCGCCCGGAAGTCGGCGCGGCGCGTCTCGACGCGTCCAGTGGTCCACTTCGCCGGATCGGCGGAGTCCCGCACAGGCGTGATCAGGAGGTGCCCCCTGCCGTCGAGGGCGACGTTGCGTCTGGAAGCGGTCGCTTCCGCGATCTCGCCGGTGCCCCAGTTCGCCGCAGGGCAGCCCGGGTAGCAGGTGCCCACGTCGTGCAGCCATGCGGACGTATCGATCGGCGAACGGGCACGTCCGTCGAAGTCGTCGCGCCAGACGAGTTGCCAGTCATATCGGGGGGTCGAATCGTTGCCGGAGGCTCCGCCGGAGTGGCCTCGGGGCTCGATGGCCGTAGACCGGGTCGCGGGTGGAGCGGGCGTGGCCGACGCCGGCTGACCGGTGAACAACAGTGCGGCCAGGGTCATGGGGAGCGCGGGGAGGAGGCGCCAGCCGCTCGGCCGAGGGTGTCGGATCATGGCTCGACCGTAGGCGGGCTATCTGTAGCTCAATGTAGCTGTATGAAGACTTTCAGCTGTTGGGCTGACGCTCGTGACGACCGTTTCTTGCCCCACTGCAGCGACACACCCGAAATCACTGTGGCAAGGCCCGTCGCGGCCGGACGGTCTGCGACGCCCTCCGGTGCGCTCGCCCGACGCGCGTCGTCCGCCCGGAGGGTCTGGCGGCCGGCATCAGGAAGGACCCGATACCGCCGGTCACCGGCGGTTCGAGCCACTGTCCAGGAACAGCGCCCGCCGCGGGCAGGCGGCGACGGCCGCCCGCGCAGCGCGTAGGTCACGCCCGGAGACGGGTGTCGTGGGCACCATCGGATAGCCCCACGAGTCGACGGCGATCACGCCGGGGGCCAGGTGGGCGCACATTCCGATCCCGTCGCAGGCGATCGGATCGACACGTACCCGCTCGCCCGCCACGGCTCGGGGTCTCCCGCGGCCGGCCCGAGTCCCGGCCATCAGACCCGCCCCGGCAGCGGTAGGACAGCGCGCCCCTGCTCGAAGCCGCACCCCGAGCCGGACAGGTGCCGGTCGAGATCGTCGGCGAAGACGCGCAACGCCGTCCGCGTGAGCCCCACCGCTGCGTCGGGTAGACGGCATGCACCGCGCCCGGCCACCTCGCCGACCGTTCGGAGCAGCGTCGGATGGTCACCCCTGCGGGCCCGGCTGCCGGCGATCCGGCGCCAGCCGTCGGCCAGGGCCCGGGTGCCGAACCGGCACGGCCCGCACTGCCGGGCACTCGATCCGGCCAGATAGTCGATCACGGCCGCCGTCTCGACGATGCCGCAGGCATCCGCCGGCAGTGCGATCAGCACGCCGGCGCCGAGCGAGGGGAGGGGCTGCCCGGCCGCAGCGATGCTGCGCCGACCGTCGAGACGCCCGATCGGCACCGCGGCGACCTCATCCCACCGCTGCCAGCTGCCGCCGTAGCCGCCGATCAGAACCGCCTGCGGCAGAGACGATCTCGGGCCCCACTGACCAACTACCGCATCAGCCACGGTCCGCGACGGCGCGAGCTCGCGCACGGTGAGGATCTGCGAGCCGTCCAGCGACTCGCCGTGCACCGTGACCAGCACACCGGGCATCGGCCCATCGGCACCGGCCCGGGCCAACAGGGCCACCCTGGCCAAGGTCTCGACGTTCTGCACCACGGTGGGCAGCCCGTGCACGCCGCGGACGGCGGCCGGCTGCCTGGTGAAGGCCGGCAGGGCGGGTCCGCCGTCCAGGGCACGGACGACGGCACTGGCCTCACCGGTCAGGTACCGGTCGGGGCCGGTCACGATCCGGATCTCCGGTTCGCCGAATCCGACGGTTCGCCGCTCGGCGAGGGCCTGAGCCACGATCCGGTGAGTGTCGACGGCCCCCTCGTGCAGCCAGACCACGGCTCGGCCGGCGCCGATCGCCTCGGCGGCGCAGATCAGACCGTCGATCACCAGGTGTGGGCGGTGCTGCAGCAGAGCGGTGTCCTTGGCGCTGGCCGGTTCACCCTCGGCGCCGTTGGCCACTACCAACCCGCCCGCCCCGGCGCCCAGGGCTGCGCGCCACTTCGCGGCGACCGGGAAGTGGGCCCCGCCGCGACCGGTCAGCTGCGCCTGCTCGATCGTGCGCAGCAGACGTTCACCGGCCGGGCCGGTGGTGACCGGCCGGGGTCCGTAGCGGGCCAGGTGCGGTCCGAGGTCGTCGCCGTCCGGCCCGGTGATCAGTACCCGGTCCGCCGCGGCATAGCAGAGCTCGCCGCCGAGCAGACCGGGATCCGGGTGGTACCACTGCGGGCTGGGGACCAGCCGCATCGCGGCGGTCGCCGGCACGGTGTGCAGGTGGCTCACCGGCGATCACCCCTGAGCCGGCGCCGCGGTCGTCCGAGCGGGTCGACGCCGGCGATGAGGGCCTCGACCTGGTCGTGGGAGGTGCCGACCAGATAGCGCGAGACTGCCAGCGCCACCAGGGCGACCGCGGTCACCGCGTAGAGCCAGAGCATGGCGTGACTGTCGCTGCCGGCGAGCACCCCGTGCAGCCAGGCCAGCACCAGGCTCAGGGCCGCCACCTTGTGAACCGGCCACCACACCCGCGCTGCCCAGCGACCGGCGAAGGCCGCGGTCAGGCCGGCCAGCACCCCACCGTAAGCCGCGATCACACCGAGCGTGACCGCGACCGGGCGGTAGCCCGACGCCATCGGCAGCAGCGCGCCCCACCAGCCGACGTCGGCGTAGGAGTCGGTCGCCAGCACCAGAACGTGCAGAACCAAGAAGGCGAGCGTGAACACCGCCAGGCTGACGTGCACCCTGATCCGGACCGGTGTGCTCGGCGTCCGCCAGCGGGTACGCCACGGGTGGGAGAGCACCAGGCCCGTCCCCACGAGGGCGACCATCAGCAGGTAGGCGCAGATGCCCGAGGCACGACCGAGGATCCAGGGGGCGTGCCTGTCCGCGGCCACCGAGACGACCGCGGAACCGACGAGCCAGCCGGTCACGCCGGTCGAGGCGGCGACCGCGGCCACCGAGGCGGCCTTCGGCAGCAGGTCGGTCACCGGCGAGAGGATGCCGCCACGGTTCTCGGCGGGGTCCGGCTCAACCGTTCGCACCAGGCGGTCAGTGGACATCTCGCGCCGTCCAGATCACCGACGGGCCGATCGCCTCGCTCATGCCGAGGCCGCCCTCGTCGTCCACCCACAGCGCGGCGAGGCCCTTCTCGGCCGCGAGACCGGCGATGGCCGCGGACCCGGCGATCAGCAGTGCCTTGCTCCATATCTCGGCCCGCGCCGGGTCGCGCTCGACGACCGTGACCGACTTCAGGCCACCCGCGGCGCTGCGCCCGGTGCGCGGGTCCACGAGGTGGTGCACCTGCACGCCGTCCAGCAGCCAGGTGCGCTTGCGCAGACTGGACGTCGCGCACCCGGTGTCGGCCAGGCTCAGCACCGCCACCGGTTGGTCGTCGCCCGCACCCCGGCCCTCTCGCGGGTCTCCGAACGGGTCCTCGACCCCGACCTTCCAGCCGTCGCCGTCCGGACCGTGCCCGCCGAGCACGCAATCGCCTCCGGCTTCGACGAGGAACGTCGACGAGGCCCGCTCCAGCACCTGCGAAGCCCAGGCGACGGCCAGACCCTTGCCGATCCCGCCGAGGTCGATCGGGCGCGGTCCGATCTGGACGGCGCCGCGCGCCGGATCCAGCCCCGGTCGCCACGCGTCGACGGCCGCGGGAGGCGACTCGCTCGCGCGCAGTGTCGGCACCGCGGCCGGTGACCGATCCGCGATCAGCCGCACCGAGCCGGTCTCGAACGGCAGCGTGCGGTCGTAGCCGATCGCCACCAGTGACTCGAGCACCCGGGGGTCGAACAGACCGTCGGTTTCGGAATGCGCCTGGACGGCCGCACTGATCGCCTCGAAACAGAGCGACGGCACCTGATACCACCCGGTGCCGACGGCGTTGGCCCGCATCAGCGGGCTTGTCGGGTCGAACCGCGTGCAGGCCTTCTCGACCTCGACGAAGACCTGCTGTGCCGCACCGAGCGCGTGCTCCACCTCCGGACCGGAGCCGCGTGGGTCCACCAGATGCAGCGTCACATCGGTGTTCATCGCCCGGCACCGGACGGTTGTCGGTGCGACCTGCGTGCCGGCGCTCACGAGCCGCCCGTCGTCGTCTGGGTGGCCGGCGCCGGGGCCGGCGCCGCCTTCGCAGGGGCCGCCTTGGCCGGGGCCGGCGCCTCGGGGGCTCTGGATTTCGTCTGGGCCGCGGTCTTGGCGGTGGTCTTGCTGGTCCCGGTCGTGGCGCGGGCCTTCACCTCGGCCACCCGGTCGCGCAGCTCGGCGACCTGTGCGCGCAGCGCCGCGACCTCCTCGGTCCGCTGCGCGATCTGCGCGGCGTCCGTGCTCGTCGATGTCTGCTGCACAGACATGGGGGGATGGCCGACGGTCCAACCCACCGACCCGGCGAACACCGCCGCCGACGCGGGGGCCATCAACGCCGCAGCGGACCACCGCGCGTGGCGAGGCCGGTCAGCCATGGTCGTCGACCTCCTCGCTGTGCTCGCCGTCCTCGTGGTCCTCGTGGTCGTCGTCCTCGAGGTCACCGCCGGTGGAGCCACTGGCGCCGGTGATGGTGTGGACCTGGGGCGCCGGGGCGGCGGAGGTCGTTGTCTGGCCTTCCTGCGGGGTCTGTGGCGTCGGCGACGGAACGCGGTCGATCTCGGAGCGCAGGTCTTGCGCCTCGGACGTCAGCTGAGCGATCTCGGCGTCCAGCTCGGCCAGGGACGGAGAACGGGCCGGCGTGGGCTCGCCGTCAGCCCGGGTGGCGGCCAAGGCGGCCCCGGCGCCACCGAGCAGGGCGGCGGTGGCGGCGGCGGTGGCACCGAGTCGCTGCGATCGATTCATCAGAAGGGCTCTCCTCATCCGGTCCGGTCAGGTCATCACCTTGACCATCACCCTCACGTCTGTTCATGAGCCCACCAGGGCGGCACCGATGAGAGGCCTCTCATCCGCCGGCGACGCCGGAAGCCGTCTACGACTCACCAAGATCCCCGCGAGTGAAGGGAAACGGGCCTCACGCCGGGCGGTTAGCGGTCATTTGGCTTCACTCGAGCGGATCAAGGAATGTGTCGCGGATCAAGAAGGGGCGAGCGGCCCCCCGGGGAGCAGCGGACAGCGCCAGGGGAACAGCGAGCGGCCGCCAGGGGAACAGCGAGCGGCCGCCAGGGGAACAGCGAGCGGCCGCCAGGGAAGCAGCGAACGGCCCTCAGCGAATAGCGGGTTCGCGCAGCCGGTAGCCGACGCCGCGCATCGTCTCGATCCGATCGGCCCCCACCTTGCGCCGCAGGTACCGGATGTAGACGTCGACCACGTTCGAACCGGGATCGAAGTCGTACCCCCACACCTGGCTCAGGATCTGCTCGCGGCTGAGCACCTGCCCGGCATGACGCAGCAGCATCTCCAGCAGGGCGTACTCCCGTGAGGACAGGTCGACCTCCCGCCCCCGGGCCAGAGCCCGCCGGGTGCTGGTGTCCAGGGCCAGGTCACCGTAGCGCAGCACGGTCTGCTCCGGCGCCCGGGTCTCGGTCCGCAGCCGCAGCCGGATCCGGGCGAGCAGCTCCTCGAACCGGAACGGCTTGGCCATGTAGTCGTCAGCGCCGCTGTCCAGCCCGGCCACGGTGTCGTTGACGCCGGACCGCGCGGTCAGGATGATCACTGGGATGGCGCAGCCCGCTCGACGCAGCCGGCCCAGGACGGCGAACCCGTCCAGAAGGGGCAGCCCGATGTCGAGAACCAGCAGATCGTGCTCACCGGCCATCGCCGCCTCGTACGCGGCCGGGCCATCGCCGACGACGGTGACCGCGAAGCCGCTGGCGCGCAGGCCCTTGTCGATGAACGACGCGATCCGCTCCTCGTCCTCGGCGACCAGGATCCGGCTCACCGAACCCCCCGGGTCGAGAACGGCTCGGTCACCGGCAACGGGTCGGACGGCGCGGGCGCCGGCCCGGCGACCTCGGGCTGCGACGCCGTCCGGTGCAGGATGCCCAGCGGCAGGACCAGGGTGAACCGGGCGCCGCCACCGTCCGGCGGGCCCAACTCCACCCGGCCGCCGTGACCCACCGCGATCCCGTTGACGATGGACAGGCCCAGCCCCGACCCGCCGGCGTCACCGCGGGCTCCGCCGGCCCGGCCGAACCGCTCGAAGATCCGCTCGGCGTCCTGTTCGCAGACCCCGGGACCGGTGTCCCGGACCCACAGGTGAACCTGACCCCGCGAGATCGCCCCGCCGATCGCGATGGTGTCCTCCACCTGGGTATGGCGCACCGCGTTGTCGGTGAGCTGCAGCATCGCCTGGGTCAGCCGATGGCCGTCGGCCATCGCCACGACGGGCACCGTCGAGTCGAGCTCCCAGGACCGGTCGGCGAGCGCCTGCGCCTTGTCGAACACCTCGCGCAGCAGCCGGTCCAGGTCGACCGCCTCCAGGCGCACGAAGTCCGGGCGCCCGGACTGCGCCAGCACGATCAGGTCGTTGACGAGCCGGGCCATCCGGTCGAGCTCGTCCATGACCAGAGCCCGGGTCGCCTGCACCTCGGCCGGGTCCGCGGCGTTCAGCACCTCGAGGTGGCCGCGCACGATGGTGATCGGCGTGCGCAGCTCGTGACCGGCGTCGTCCAGGAACTGCTGCTGGGTGTCGAACGCGCTCTCCAGCCGGTCGAGCATCGCGTTGACGGTCCGGGTCAGCTCGGTGACGTCGTCCGCGCCGGTTACCGGGATCCGCGAGGTGAGATCGGTGTGCGAGATCGACTCGGCGGCCTCGTGGAGCAGTCGCAGCGGCCGCAGCAGCCGGCCCGCGACGACCCACCCGCCCAACCCGACCAGCACCAGCGCGGCGAGCGAGAGCGCGGCGTACAGCCGGGCACTGGCCGCGAGCCGGTCCAGAGCCGGTTGGAGGCTGACCGCCGCCACGAGGGTGCCGACCTCGCTCTGCCCGGCCACCCGGACCTGGACCGCGACGTAGCGCAGCGGACCGTCGGACTGGCTGTTCACCTGGCGGATCTGGGTCGGAGCGTCGGCGGGCAACGCCGCGACGTCAGCGATCAAGGCGGTCTCGTCCTCGATCGCGAAGGGCCGGTTGTCCGCGGTGACGAAGGCCGGGCGGCCGTCGATCATGCCGAGCAGCACCTCACCGTCGGTCGGCACGTGCTGGTTCAGCTCGGCCTTGAGCAGTTCGGCGGCCGTGGTCGACCCCGCGGTGGCGGAGGCGGAGGCGGAGGCGGAGGCGGCCCGAGCGGTGAACGTCGCCACGTCGCCGAGCAGGACGCCGTCCAGGTGGTCGACCAGCTGGCGACGCTCGAACACCATGAAGGCCGCGCCGGCCAGACCCATGCCGAGCGCGGCCAGCAGCAGCACGGTGGTCAGGATCCGGGCGCGGACCCCGATCGTCATCCGGGAGGAGTCCGAGCGGCCCGGCAGATCGGCGTCAGTCGTCATCCTCGCCTGAGCCAGGCTCGGAGGAGCTCTTCCCGTGCCCGGCACCGGCCGTCGGCTCCTCGCTGGGGTCGTCGGCGTGGCTCTCGACCTCGGGGACCTCGGGGACCTCGCGGACCCGGTCGGGGCCGATGGTCTGCGGCGCGGCGTAGTCATCGTCGGTGCTGTGCGGGACGGCGCTCGCCGAGGTCGTCGGGACGGGCACACCGCGATCGCCGCCGACGCGGTCGAACGACACGACCAGGGCAGGAGCGATGGGGTCACGCGGCGCGCCCGGGGCGGCCACCATCGCCCAGACCGTGCCACTGACCACGGGCGCCAGCACGGTGACGGCGATCAGCCCGGCTCCGGTGGCGGCCACATGCCATCCACGCATGACCCCATCTTGCGGGTCGTCATCGCGGGTCACCAGCCGCGCACGATGAGAATCCCCTCATGAGCGGCCTGGACGGACGCCGCTCAGGCCTTTCTCCGGCCGACGGTCAGGTAGGCGATGGGCCCGAAGAAGTTCACTCCGATCACTACCGCCCAGACCGCCTTCGGGCCGTTGACCAACTCGGCCGGCCGCTTGGCGAGGTCTCTCCAGGCGGTCGCCGCCAGCGAGATCTGCACCGAGCCCAGCGTGAGCACCGCGGCCTTCTGGACGGGCGTCAGCTCGCTCCATTTCTTCCCGCGGAACGCCGTCCTCCGGCGGGACGCCTTCCCGGCCCGGCCGCCGGCGCCGCACGTGCACGCTCCCTGAGCGCAGTCGCAGGACGCCGCGTCGCCACGTTCCTCGGCCTTCGTCGTCATGGTCACACACCTCGCCGCGCCAGATTGCCGCCGTCCGGAGCCGGCCGACAGAGGCCTTTCGGCCTCTCCCCGTCGCCGGTCCGCGGGACTAGGAAGGTTCAACCGGACTGGGAAGGCACGAGAGGTGATCGCCATGGCCGCTGTGGAAGTCACCGGGCTGCGCAAGGTCTACGGGAGTCTGGTCGCCGTCGACGACGTCGACCTGGTGATCGAACCTCTCGAGGTGGTTGCGCTGCTCGGTCCGAACGGGGCCGGGAAGACCACCACGGTCGAGATGCTCGAGGGGTACCGCCGTCCGGACGCCGGCGAGGTGACCGTGCTCGGGATGGACCCGTGGACCGATGGCCGGGCCTTCCGCGAGCGGATCGGTGTGGTGCTCCAGGAGGCGGGCTTCGAGGAGGCGTTCACGCCGCGTGAGCTGATCCGGCTGCACGCCGGGTACTACCCGAAGCCCCGGGCGGTCGACGAGGTGATCTCCCTGGTCGACCTGGCCGAGAAGGCAGACGCGAAGGTCGGCACGCTGTCGGGAGGCCAGCGCCGCCGGCTCGACCTGGCCCTGGGCATCGTCGGCGACCCAGACATGCTCTTCCTCGATGAGCCGACGACCGGTTTCGACCCGTCGGCCCGGCGCCGGGCCTGGGACCTGGTCGACCGGCTGCGCGACCTGGGCGCCACCATCCTGCTCACCACCCACTACCTGGACGAGGCACAGCACCTGGCCGACCGGGTGGTGGTGATCGACCACGGCCGGGTGATCGCGCAGGGCACGCCCGAGCAGCTGGCGGCTAATGCCGGCGCGGCCACCGTGGTGTCGTTCCGCCTGCCCGAGGGGCTGAGCGCCGCCGACCTGCCCACGGTCGGGGACGACGTCCGGCTGGCCGGGACCATGGCCGAGATCCGCACCCGCAACGCGACCAGCGACGTGCACGCCCTGACCTCCTGGGCGCTGGGGCGGGGCATCGACCTCGCTGACCTGACCCTGGCCCGGCCCAGCCTGGAGGACGTCTACCTCGACCTGGTCGGGGCGTCCAGCGCCGAGCCCGCATCGCAGGTGTCCGGATGAACCGCGACCTGGGCATCCTGACCCGGCAGATCAGGCACGAGCTGGCCGCCCTGCAACGCAGCCCGATCGTGCTGATCCTCGCCGTCGCATTCCCACTGTTCTTCTTCGTGCTGGTCTCCGCCGTGGTCGGGAACGAGACCATCGACGAGCGTTCCGGGATCCGGGTCGCCCAGTTCCTGGCCCCGGCGTTCGCCTCGTTCGGCGTGGTGATGTCCTGCTTCTCGTTCCTGGCCACCGGGTTCGCCGAGGCCAGGATGAGCGGGGTGCTCAAACGGCAGAACGGCACGCCGCTGCCTCGCTGGGCCCTGGTCGGCGGTCGGATGGGCGCCGCCATGCTGCTCGGCCTCGCCTCGACCCTGCTCATCCTCGGCGTCGGGGCAGCCGCCTACGACGTCCAGGTCATCGGGCGGACCGTGGCATCGGTGATCCTCACGCTGGTCGTGGCCGCGCTGGCCTTCGCTGCCCTGGGCCTGGCCGTCGCCCTACTGGCCCCGACGCCCCAGGCGACGCAGGCGGTGACCAACGGGATCGTGTTCCCGCTGGCGTTCGTCTCGGACATCTTCGCCATCGGCGGGGACATCCCGCGCTGGATGAGCACGCTCGGCTGGATCTTCCCGCTCAAGCACCTGGTCAACGCGCTCGGCGACGCCTTCAACCCCTTCCTGTCCGGCAACGGCTTCGCCCCCGATCACCTTGCCGTGATCGCCGCCTGGGGGCTGGGCGGAGCTGTGGTCACCATCGTGCTACTGCGCCGGGAGCGGGAGGCCGTCGCGGTACGTGGGGCCGAGCCCGGACGACGGTCGAGAGCCGCCGACCGGACGCCGCGACGCACCGCCCGCCCGAGCGCCATCGCCCTGCTGCGGGACCAGGTCGCGCACGTCAGCACCGCGCTGTGGCGTGACGCCTCGGCCGTCTTCTTCGCCGTGGCGTTCCCGGTGATCCTGGTGGTGATCATCCCGGCGTTGAACGGCGGCCGGGACGCCACGCTCTCCGACGGGCGCCAGCTCGCCGCCTTCTTCGCGGCCACGATGGCCACCTACGGTGCGGCGGTCACCTGCTACGTGAACATGCCCGAGGCCGTGGCGCGCTCACGGGGCCTCAGGGTGCTCAAGCGTGAGCACGGCGCGCCGCTGCCGAAGGCCGCCCTGCTGCTGGGCCACGTCGTCGGCGCGATCTGGGTCTCGGTGCTGACCCTGCTGGCCGTCTATCTCGTGGCCGGCGTGCTGTTCGGGGTCGGGGTACCCAGCCGATGGTGGGCGGTCCTGCTGAGCTTCCTACTCGCCTCGGCCTGCTTCGCCGCGCTCGGGCTGGCCCTGGTCTCCCTGATCCGGGCCGCTGACAGCGTGACCGGGGTTGCGCTGGGGACGCTGCTGCCGCTCGCGTTCCTCTCCGACATCTTCCTGGTCGGCGCCGAGCTGCCACAGGCCATCGACGTCGTCTCCTGGATCTTCCCGCTGCGGCACGCCACGCGGGCGATGACCCTGGCGGCGGCACCTGAGGACTTCTCCGGCTCCGGACTGCAGTTCGACCACTTGGGCGTGCTGCTGGCCTGGACCGTGGCCGGGGCGGCGATCGTGGCATGGCGGTTCACCTGGGAGGGACGCGAGCCGAAGAAGAAGGCCGCTGCTGCCCAGGCCGAGGAGCTGGCCCGGGAAACCGCGGCCGCCTGAGCCGCCCGCTCGGACCCTGACCGCATGTGAGACTCGGAGGGTTTGAGGTTGGAGGGTTTGAGACGCGTGCTGTTCGTGAGCGCAGTCGTCGTCGCGACCGCGCTTGGCGCTGCCTGGCTCCTGCAGCGGCGGCTGATCTACTTCCCGTCCACATCCGCGCCCCCGCCGGCCTCCTCGGTGCTGCCCGGCTCGCGGGATGTCGTCCTGCAGACCCGCGACGGCCTTGACCTCGGCGCCTGGTTCGTACCCGCCCGGGAACCGGCTCGGGGCTGGACCGTGCTGGTCGCCAGTGGCAACGCAGGCGACCGGTCCCTACGGGCACCCCTCGCCCAGGCGCTGGCAGCCCGCGGGCTGGATGTCCTGCTGTTCGACTATCGCGGCTACGGCGGCAACCCGGGCAGCCCCTCCGAGCAGGGGCTCGCCGCCGACGTTCGGGCGGCCCGCTCGTTCCTTCTTGACGAAATGCGGGTTGCGCCCGATCGGCTGCTCTACCTCGGCGAGAGCCTGGGCTCCGCGGTGATCACCGAGCTGGCGAGCGAGCACCCACCGGCGGGCCTGGTGCTGCGCTCGCCGTTCGTCGACCTCGCCTGCCTCGCGCAGGTCCACTACGGGCCGCTGCCGGTACGCCTCCTGCTGCGCGACGAGTTCCGTCTGGTCGATCACCTGGCCCAAGTGCGGGTACCGGTCACGGTCGTCTACGGCAGCGCCGACACCATCGTGCCGCCGGAGCAGAGCCGAGCCGTGCTCGCCGCGGCGCCGGAGCCCGAGGGGGACGTCGTCGTGCCGGGGGCGGACCACAACGACGCCGCCCTGGCGTCCGGCGACATGCTCGTCACGGCGGTCGTCGACCTCGTCGTCCGGCTTGAGGGGCCAGGCGGTCCTGCCCGGCCCACGGTGAGGTGAGTTCCCGCGCGACACACCAGGGGTGAAGCCCCGAGAACTCACGAGTGTGGCGTGGAGGGGCCTGGTGGACGTGACTCACCGCATCGGGTGGAGGCCGTCCTTCGCGGTCAGGCCGCGCTGCGCGGGCACCCAGGCCGGGTGCAGCACCCGCAGGTGTTGCAGCTGCAGCCGCGGCACCACGCCGTCCCGCAGCTCGGCGCGCAGCCGGGCCCGTTGCTCCAGGTCGAGCTGGTCGATGATCTGCTCGACCGCGGAGAGGATCGACCCGCGCAGCAACCACTGCGAGGTCTGGGTACGGGCGTCGACGAACAGCAGCTCGGTGAGGAACGCGCGGGCCTCGCGCAGCGACTCGAGCGACTCGGCCAGGCTCTGTTCCACCTCGGCCTCGCGCCCCTCGGCCTCGGCGTGCACCAGGCTGCCGAACGCGCCGATGCACTGCGACAGCCAGCTGAGCACCACCGCGAACGCCTCTCGGACGTCGGCGCCGTACCCGTCGTCGGTCACGGCCCGGGTCGGGTCGGGCGCCTCGCGCAGCATCCGCACGAAGAGCAGCCGGACGGCGGACAACGAGGCCTCGAGGGTGTCCAGGCCGGTGCGCAGCACCGGTTCGACGGACGGCGTCGACAGGGCCCGCGGGTTCAACACCCGGCGCTCCCTGACCAGGTGTACGGCGTCCCGGGCCGGCCTCACCTCGTCGCTCGCCCTAGCAGCGACAGCCAGCCACCGCTCGAGCTCGGACGTGCTGACCGGGCGCGAGCCCATCGACAGCGCCGCCTGGGCCAGGGCGTCGGCCGTGCCGACGGCGACCTCGCGCACCTGATGGGCCGCCGTCCGGTTCGGCACGCTGCGCGGCATGAGCAGGGTCAGGGCGACTCCGGTGCCGGCTCCGATCAGCGTGGTCATGACGCGGGTCTCCGCCGCGATGGTCAAGTTGGCCACACCGAGGATCAGCATCGCGCTGATCGGGGTCTCCAGCGCCTGCTCGCCGAGCCGGAAGAGCCGACCCAGCAGCAGGGCCAGCGCGATCGCGATGCCCAGTGACCACCAGGTCAGACCGACCACGGCCGACATCGTCACCGCGATCAGCACCCCGGTCAGTACGGCACCGACCCGGACCAACCCCATCTTCACCGTGGAGTAGGCGGAGGCCTGGACGACGAGGAGAGCGGTCAGCGCGCAGGTCAGGTCCACCGGACCGTCGGTCACAGCAGCGGTGATCACGTAGGAGAGCACGGCCGCCAGGGTGAGCCGGCTGATGTGCATGGCCTGGGGCCTGGCCCGGCGCGCAGCCAGGCGCGCCGCCCGGCGGGCGGAGCGGCGGGCGGAGCGGCGGACGGAGCGGAGGCGGTGGCGCAGGGCAAGCGGCAGCTGAACGATCACCGCAGCGCCCCCCACCGTTGCGGGATGGTTCACATCACTAGCGTCGGCTGGGCGGTGCCGGCCATGCAAACTCCGCCACTGTTCGCTGCGACACATCCGTCGCAGATCCTGGGCATGGGGGCCCCGGCATCCTGCGGCGAACGAGGCGGATACCCTGCAGCCGGTGAACTCCTCGCTGACCATCGCTGTGATCGCCGGCTCGCTCGCGATGGCGATCTGGACGGCGCTGACCGCCGCGCTGAACCGCGCGGTCGGCCGGGCTCACCTCACCGCCCTGGCGCTGATCGAGCTGCTACTCGTCGTCCAGCTCGTGGTCGGGGTGGCGTTCGTGGCCCGTGGTGAGGGCCCGCAGAGCACGCTGACCTTCCTCGCCTACCTGGTCGGCGCCCTGTTCGTGCTGCCGGCGGCCGCGTTGTGGTCGCTGGCCGAACGGTCCCGCCCGAGCGTGCTGGTGCTCACCGTCGGTTGCCTCGGCCTGACGGTGATGACGGCCCGGCTGCTGCAGCTCTGGAACGCCCGTGGCTGAGCCGGCGCCTGAACAGCGGCCGAGCGCCGCGGAGCGGGCCGGCGGCGCTACCGGACTGGGCCGGCTGCTGGTCGGGCTCTACGCCCTGTTCGCGCTGGCAGCGACCTCGCGCGCGGCCGTGCAGATCGCGGAGAAGTTCGACGAGGCCCCGCTCGCCTACGCCCTGTCGGCGATGTCCGCACTGGTCTACGTGCTCGCCACCGTCGCCATCGCCCTGCCTGGACCGCGCTGGCACCGGGTCGCCGTCGGCGCCTGCAGCTTCGAGCTGATCGGCGTTCTCACCGTCGGAACGGCGAGCTTGCTGTTCCCCCAGGCGTTCCCGGACGAGACGGTCTGGTCGCAGTACGGGCTCGGCTACCTGCTGATCCCGCTCGTGCTGCCGGTCATGGGGCTGGCCTACCTGCGAAGGACCCAGGAAGCAGTCCGTCCGGGAATGACAGAGTGAGGCCCGTGAGCGAACTCGACCCCACCCTCCGCCAGCTGGCCGAGGCGTACCAGGTGGCCACCGACTACTGGGGCTGGCAGGGCCAGCACGTGATCGTCAGCGAGCAGACGATCATCGACGTGCTGGCTGCGCTCGGGGTCGATGCCGGTACTCCCGAGGCCCGCCTGGAGGCCCTACACGCGCACCACCTCGGTCCCTGGCGGCGACTGCTGCCGCCTGCTCTGGTGATCCAGCAGGGTGAGTGCGCCTCGTTCGCGGTGCACGTGACACACGGCGAACCGGTCTCGGTCTGGATCGACCTGGAGGACGGCACCACCCGAGGGGACGTCACCCAGCTCGAGAACTGGAACCCGCCGCGCGACGTCGACGGCCGTCTGGTCGGCGAGGCCAGCTTCACCCTGCCCGGCGACCTGCCTCTCGGGTACCACACCCTGCGAGCCCGGAGCGAGGACGATGAGGCCTCGACCCCGCTGATCGTCAGCCCGGCCGGGCTGGGCATGCCGGAACGGATCGGCGCAGCCCGGGAGTGGGGGCTCGCCGCCCAGCTGTACAGCGTTCGCTCCAAGGGTTCCTGGGGCATCGGTGACCTGGCCGACCTCGGCGACCTGACCTGCTGGGCGGGTGCCGAGCACGGCGCCGGGTACGTCCTGGTGAACCCGCTGCACGCCGCCGAACCGGTAGCGCCGATGGAGCCCTCGCCGTACCTGCCGACCTCCCGCCGCTTCACCAACCCCATCTATCTGCGCGTCGAGCAGGTCGCCGAGTTCGTCGACCTGAGCCCCGCCGACCGCCGCAGGATCGCGAAGCTGCGCGACGACGTAAGGGCCTGCCTGGACGGGCAGGACGTGGTCGACCGGGACGCCGTGTGGCGTGCCAAACAAGCGGCGTTGTCGGTGGTGTACAAGGTTCCACGCAGCGCCGGGCGTGAACTGGCCTACGCGGCCTACCGGCGTCGAGAGGGCCGCGGCCTGGAGGACTATGCGACCTGGTGCGCACTGGCCGAGGTGCACGGGTCGAAGACCCGCCAGTGGCCGGCCGAGCTGCACCATCCTGATTCGCCGGCGGTGCGGGGCTTCCGGGAGGAGCACCGGGACCGGGTCGACTTCCACTCCTGGTTGCAGTGGCTGCTCGACGATCAGCTGGCCGCGGCCCAGTCGCTGGCCCGCCGCTCGGGCATGTCGATCGGAGTGATGCACGACCTGGCGGTCGGCGTGCACCCGGACGGCGCGGACGCCTGGGCGCTGCAGGACGTCTTCGCCCGCGGTGTCGCCGTCGGTGCCCCGCCGGACGCCTACAACCAGTCCGGGCAGACCTGGGCACAACCACCGTGGCGACCGGACCGGCTGGCCGAGCAGTCCTACGCGCCGTTCCGGGACCTGGTCTCGACGGTCCTGCGGCACGCCGGCGGGGTACGCGTCGACCACATCATCGGGCTGTTCCGGCTGTGGTGGATCCCGGAGGGTGCACCGCCCACCGACGGAACGTACGTGCGCTACGACCACCAGGCGCTGGTCGGCATCCTGGCGCTGGAGGCCCATCGGGCCGGCGCGGTGGTGATCGGTGAGGACCTGGGCACGGTGGAGCCGGCCGCCCGGACCCACCTGCGCGAACGTGGCCTTCTCGGCACCTCGATCCTGTGGTTCGAGCTCGACTACGACGGCGGTGGTGGGCCGCTGCGGCCCGAGGCGTGGCGGGAGTACTGCATGGCCTCGGTGACCACCCACGACCTCCCCCCGACCGCTGGTTACCTGGCCGGTGACCACGTGCGCCTGCGCCACGAGCTGGGACTGCTCACCCGCTCGTTGGACGAGGAGCTGGCCGTGGACGACGCCGAGCGGACGGCCTGGCTGGACGAGCTGCGCCGCCGCGGCGCGCTGGCCGACGACGCCGGGATCGAGGAGATGGTCACCGCGCTGCACCGGTTCCTGACCTGGACGCCGGCCCGCCTGCTCTGCGTCGCGCTCACCGACGCAGTGGGGGACCGGCGCACCCAGAACCAGCCGGGCACCGTCGACGAGTATCCGAACTGGCGGGTGCCGCTGACCGGCCCGGACGGCGCACCGATGCTGCTCGAGGACGTGTTCACCAGCCCGCGGGCCGCCGCGCTCGCCGAGGTGGTCCGGGTCGGACGCTGAGCCCGGGCGGCGCACGCTGCCGGACGGGTGACACCCGAACGGCGCACACGCAGAGCCACCGCTGCAGCGGAACAGCTCCAAGACGTGAGATCGGCCGCCGCGCGGCGGCCATTCCGGTGATGTCTTCGTCGCATCGGGTGGTTGAACAGCCACAGTCTGTTACTGGCCGTTGATTCCTGCCACTGTCGTTACAGAGCACGACTGCACCCGCAGCGTCCACGTAAGGGAAAGGCAGGCAGGATCTGAGATGGCCCCCTTCGCACACAACAGCTCCGAGAAGACCACGGCCCCGGCGGGGGCCCGCAGCCGTCGGGCCCGGCGCACCGTGACCGGTGCGGTGCTCGCCCTGTCCCTGGCCCTGGGTGGCCTGTCGGTGGTGTCCGGGCTGGGCGACAAGCTCGGCGACCTGCTCCAGCCGCAGGGCAAGTCCTGGGCGAGCACGTACTTGTTCGGTGGCAACGGGACCCCGTCCGAAGGCACGCAGGGCAAGTCCTGGGCGAGCACGTACTTGTTCGGTGGCAACGGGACCCCGTCCGAAGGCACGCAGGGCAAGTCCTGGGCCGCCTCCGTCCCGGCGCCGCCGACCACGATGTGAGCTGACGTCGGCGTGGGGGCGGTCATGCCGCAGTACCGCCCCCACGCCGCGCTGGTGCGGGACCTTCGGCGAACCAGACGAAATACCCCTGTGGGTATAGTCGAGAGGTGTCCAGCCATGACCACGGCAAGGCCGTACTCGATGCCCTCAACCCACTGACCCGCGAACTGCGTCGCGCGATCCCCGGCGTCTACGCAGGGTTCCGCGACCTGCACCACGCCGCCTTCGCTCCCGGTGCCCTCGACACCAGGACCAAGGAGCTGATGGCGATGGCGATCTCCGTCACCGAGCAGTGCGACGGCTGCATCGCCTCCCACGCGCGCGGCGCGGTCATGGCCGGCGCGACCAAGGAGGAGGCCGCCGAGGCGATCGGGGTGGCGATCCTGATGAACGGCGGGCCGGCGACCATCTACGGGCCGCGCGCCTACGCAGCGTTCTGCGAGTTCGCCGACGCCGAGGGGCCTGCGGCCCGGTAGCGGCAGTGCGGTCCCGGCCACGCCCCCGCGTGGCTGATCAAGGGGCGCCGAGGGTCGGTCGACAGAAGAGACGTGCGGCCGGGCGAACCACAGGGCGATCGTCGGCTCAGCGCCGGCTCGCCGCTGCTGCGCCGCGTGCGCGCGGCGGCGTTCGTCGCCGTCGCCGGGTACCTTGTCGCGCTGATCGCCGGGCCCCCGGGACCGCACCCATGGCGCGAGTTCGGCCTCCAGGTCACCGCCCTGGTGCTGATCGCCGGATATGCCGTCGGTCGGGCGGTGCAGGACCGTGACCACCGTGGCTGGCTCACCCCGCTGGCCGGCTGGATGGTCTTCATGGCCGCCGGCAACGCTCTGGCCAACGGACCGGAGCAGGGGTCGGGCAGCGCTCCCACGTCGCTGAGCACGCTCGTGTTCCTCGCCGCGTATCCCTGCGCGCTGCTTGCCGTGCTGAACGTGCATCGGGGCCGATGGGGGGTTCCCGGGATCGGTCAGCTGATCGAGGCCGTGGTGAGCACCCTGGCCATCGCGGCCGTCTTCGCCAGCTTCATCCTGCCGTCGGCGGTGGAGGCCACCCGCGGCGGGGCCGCGGCGCTGTTCCTGGTGCTCGCCTTCCCGGTCTTCGACCTGACCGTGGCGGCGGTCGTGGTGGCCGTGGTGGCACTGTCGGGCAGCAGGTCGGAGCGGATGTCGGGATGGCTTGCGCTCGGTCTGGCCCTGTTCGTCTCGGCGGACTGGCACTACGCCCTCGGTGTGGCCCGGGGCGACTGGGAGAGCGGGCACCCGGTCGACGCGATCTGGGTCCTCGGCTGCGCCGCGATCGGGTTGCTGGCGGCGACCGGGCCGGCGTCCCGGCGCACCACCGACAGCTGGGGAGTCGCCTCGCTCGGCATCTCCCTGGTCTCTGCGACGGCCGCCGTCGCCGTGCTCGCGGTCGGCACCGAGGCTCACCTGCCACGAGCCGGGGTCCTGCTGGCGGTGGCCTGCGTGGTGGGAGCTCTGCTGCGGCTGCTCACCGCCTACGTCGACATGCGGGCCCTGGTCGGCGCGCATCACCAGGCCCGCACCGACGAGCTCACCGGTCTGGCCAACCGGAGAGTGCTCTATGAGGTGCTGGACGCCGTCCTGGCGCCTCACGCCGAACCCACCGCGCTGCTACTAGCCGATCTGGACCGGTTCAAGGAGATCAACGACCGGTTTGGCCATGAGGCAGGCGACCAGGTCCTGGTCGCGGTCGCCGACCGGCTGCGCGCGGTGATGCCACCGGACAGCACGCTGGTCCGGCTCGGCGGGGACGAGTTCGCCGCCGTCGTCCGGCTCACGGCCGAGACGGCGGCCGTCACCCTGGCCGTGACGTTCGCCGACGCTGTGGCCGGACTGCAGACCCCCGGCGAGACGGTGATCGGCGCCAGCGTCGGTGTCGTGGACGCCCGGTCCGAACCGGGACTGACCCGTGGCGAGCTTCTGCGCCGGGCCGACGTCGCCATGTACCGCGCCAAGAACGCCGGGACGACGGTGCACCTGTTCACGTCGTCCGGTGGGGCGGCGGTCGCGACGACCTGACAGGGCGAATCGGGCAGAACGGGCCGTGGGGCATGGCCCAAAAGCCTGTTCTCCGAATGCTTTTGGGGACTAGCGTGGTTATCGGAGGTGGGACCCATGGTGTCCCGTCGTGGTGGTTTCGGTCCGGATCCTTCCCCTCGCACTGGTCGTCGCGGCCTGCGGATCGGGGCCGCCTGCATCCACGGCACCGGACTCGTCCGGGCCCACCTCGTCCGGATCGACCTCATCCGCCCCGACTGCCACCGGCTCCGCCTCGTCCGCGCCGCCGACGAGCGCGACGATCCCGTCCGGCCCGACGGCGGCGGCCGACCGCTTCGGCTTCTTCACCGAGGCAGGCCGGCTGGACGCCGACCTGCGCACCGCAGCGAGGATGGTGAACTCCGGCATCGGCCCTGACGCGCTACGGATCGACACCGGGACGAAAAACGCCGTCCGCTCGATCGACCGAACCACGCTAGCCCGGACCATTCCGGCCGGCCTCGACGACAACCTGCTGCGCGCCGTCCTGCTCGTCCACAACGACGTCGCCACCCGCAGGGCCGCGCTCAACCGAGTGGTCGAGTACGCCGGGCAGACACTGCCACGCAGCGGGCGAGAGGCGAAGGACCTGATCCTCTGCCTGGGCAACGGGTCCGAGCCGGCGGCCCGGTTCGCGGCGGACCTCGCGGCCGCCAGGGCACTCGCCGCCACGTCCTCCCCGCCGCCCGAGATCGGCCCCGGCTCCCGGGAGGCCGCGGAGGTGGCCGTCCGGGTGGCCGGGATCGACGTCGGGAACTTCGGCTGCGACTCCTGCGGTGCTCCGGTGAAACGACCGGTGCCGCTGCCGGCGATCACCTGGAAGCACACCGTGTTGGCACCGGGCAGCGAGTGGGACGGCACCGTGGGCACCAGCTACTTCCGCGCGGTCTACACCCCAGGCGTCGGCTGGGACGTCGGGCTCGACGTCTGCTGACGTCCACGTCGATCTCGTCGACGCCCGGACGCTACTCGCGGTCTCCGGGCGGCGCGACCAGCCGGGCGACCGGCTGCCCGTCCCGCAGGATCTCCACGTCGTGGCCGGCCTCGATGAGTCGCAGCAGCTCGGGCAGCCGCGTCTTGACCTCGTGGACGCCCACCTGGATCACGGACCTGGGCGCCTCGGTCATGAACTCAGTCTGACTCTCGCGAGGTGGCCATCAGCGCCCCACGATCCCTCGGACGGCGGCCGACGCGCCGTCCTCGTCGCTGAGGAACCGGGCGAGGACGTTGGTGAACTCGGCGAGGCTCGGTCGGTCGGCGGGAGAGGGTTCGAGCGTGGCATCGATCGCCGTGGCCAGCCCGGCGGGCAACCGGCGAACGGTCCGCACGGCGGGAGCCCGGCCTCGCAGCTGCTCGTAGTCCTTCTTCCCACCACAGCACGAGCACACGTCGCTGGCAATGGAGGCTGCTGAGGCGTCGTCACCACTCGGTGTCCCCCCGGCGGTGCGCTCGCGTCGGTCGAACGGGCTGGTGCCGGTGGCCGCCTGGTAGAGCGTGACGCCGAGTCCCCAGACATCTGAGGCCTCGCTGACGTCGTCGCCGCGAGCCTGCTCAGGGGAGAGGTAGGCGGCCGTACCGCGCCCTGGCGAACACGGGCCCGGCGGCAGAGCGAGACTCAGATCGATGAGCGTCACCCGTCCGGCGGCGACCATCACATTGCCCGGCTTCACGTCGAGATGCAGATATCCGTGAGCGTGCAGGTAGCGCAACGCCGAGCACAGCTGCATGCCCAACTCGGCGAGGTCGGCGGCGACGAGGCGCCCGGATTGCTTGAGGACGTACCGCAGGGTGCCACCGGTCAGGGTCTCCAGGACGACGATCGGGCGCCGCCCGCGGCGCACCTCGAAGGCGCGAACCAGGTGGGGGTGGGCGAGCGAGATCAGGATCTCCCCCTCGCGCACCAGCCGCGCTCCGGTCGAGCGGCGGGCCGGCTGGTCCGCCCGCATCGTCTTGACCACGCACCGGGAGAAGCGCTGCTCGCTCCAGGCGTCGTAGGTGTCGAAATCCTCGCCGCGTTGGAGCAGGCCGAGCATCCGATAGCCGGGCGCAATCCGGGTCGGCGCCACAGTGCTCTCACCGACGTCCTCGTACATCACGGTGTTCGTGCTCACCACCACCAGTTCTCCTGTCGCCACCATCTGCGGTCGTAGACCGCTGCCACATGCCGTGGCTGCCTCGCTGCCTCGGCCGAAGCAGGACCCTCGGACTCGCCACTCGACGCGGCGAGGCCCGGCGTCCACCACGGGGGAGTCAGAACGCGAGCGCCGGCGCCGTCCTCACCCCGGTTCAGGCGCGAGAATGCGCCCCCGGTGGCCAGTAGAGCGGCGGGCGGGCCCTGCTCGGCGATCCGGCCGTCGTCGAGCACGATCACCACATCGGCGTCACGGGTCGGGGCCAGGTTGTGAGTGATCATGATGGTCGTGCGGCCGTCCATCAGGCGACGAAGGGGCGCGAGAACCCGGTCACTGGTCTCGGCGTCCAGACCGGTTGTCGGTTCGTCGAGAAGCAGGATCGGGGCATCACGCAACATCGCGCGGGCGATGGCGACGCGTTGGCGTTCCCCGCCGGACAGCCGGCGGCCGCGCTGCCCGACTCGGGTGTCAAGGCCCTCGGGCAGGCGCTCGACGACTCGATGCACGTCGGCCGCCCGGATCGCCGCGTCCAGCTCGCTCTCGGTGGCCTCCGGCCGGCTCCACAGGATGTTGTCCCGGATCGTGCCGTCGAAGATCATCGTTTCCTGCATGACCACGGCGACGTTCCGACGCAGGCTGGACAGGTCCCAGTCCCGCAGGTCGTGCCCATCCACCGTGATCGCCCCGGCCGAGGGGTCGTAGAAGCGCAGGAGCAGCTTGGCCACCGTCGACTTGCCGGCGCCGCTGCCCCCGACCAGGGCCACGGTCTGGCCGGGCTCGATCCGCACACTGACCCCGCGCAGCGACTCGTGCTCCGCCTCCGGGTAGCTGAACCGGACGTCGTCCAAACTCACCGAGCCCCCACAGCGCGTCACCTCATGCCCACCGGTCCGCTCCGGGACGGCGGGGCGCAGGGCGAGCACCTCGAGGATCCGCTCGGCGCTCGCCGCCGCCGAGAACATCGAGTTGGACAACCGGCCGACCCCGCGCAACGGGCTGGCCAGCTGGCCGAAGTAGGTCATGAACACCAGCAGCTCGCCCAGCGTCAGCTCGTTGCGCGTCAGCTTCCAGGTGCCGAGGCCCACTACCCCAAGGATTCCGACCAGCTCGAACAGGTCTCCGATCGGGGTGTACAACCCGCGCAGGCGGGTCGAGCGCAGCTGGGACTGCAGCACGGCGAGGTTGCGCCGCCGGAACCGCTCGACCTCGCTGTCCTGGCGGTTATAGGCCTGGACCAGGGCGACGTTGGCCAGGCTCTCCTCGGCGACCGAGGTCATCGCTCCGGTGGTGCGCCGGTTCTCCCGGGAGGCCTCCTTGAGCCGCCGCGAGAAGACCCGGGATATGGCCCAGAACATCGGCGCCACCACCAGGGCGAGACAGGCCAGCTGCCACTCCAGGTAGAACAGGGCCGCCCCGTAGATCAGGATCCGCATGCCGTAGGACAGGGCTCTGGTGACCCCGGAGAGGACCACCGCCTCGATCGCGGCGACGTCGCCGGTCAGCCGGCTGAGGATGTCACCGAGGCGCTGGCGGTCGAAGAAGTCCAGCGACAGGCCATGCAGGTGCCGGAAGACCGCGGTGCGCAGATCGGTGAGGAAGCGCTCACCGACCCACACCGACACATACCGGTCGATGAACGACACGACCCCGGCGGTCAGCGTGATCGCGACGTAGGCGCCGGCCACCCAGGGAAAGGGCCCGAAGTCGCGCGGAGTCAGCACATCGTCGATGAGGATCTTGAACATCCAGATCGACAGCGCGTCGAGAGCAGGTGTGATCGCGACGAAGACGAGCGAGCCGAACAGCCAGCGGCGGTAGGGCTTGGTGTAGGGCCAGAACCGGGAGAAGACCTGCCGGACGGCGAGGGCGGGTGCCGCGGCGGCTTGCGCATCGCCGAAGAGCTCACGGGTACCGTTCCCGTGCTCAGGGGTCCGGCGTGAAGTGGAGGCATGGCGGACGAGACCGGCCCGGGACAGCCACCCGCGACCCCGCCGAGGCGGCCGACTGCGCAGCATTATGACCTCAGCCGACGCAGCATCGTGTTCCTAATGGGCAGGTGTTCTCGGTGGAGTGGAGGAGGTACCGCCCGACGGCGGCCCGAATCCTCGGACCGCCGCCGCAGCGCGTCCTAGCAGCCGCAGCCGCCCTTGCTTCCGCTCTTCTTGCTCTTCTTGCTCTTCTTGCTCTTCGAGCTCTTCGAGCTCTTCGAGCCGGAGCCGCCGCCGGAGCCGCCACATCCCGGCACGTAGTGGTACTTGCCCATCGAGTCACTCCCAATCGTCGTGGCCGATTGCCGTTGCCTGTCGTGTGACCAGTGCCCACGAGAAGTGACCGAAAATACGACTCGGGCGAAAAACTTTGACTAGTCTCAAGAAATCCCTCAAGTTGCGACTGCGCCCGCCTGTCGGATCGCACCCGGGGATTGCGAGAAGTCAGGGAGACCGATGTCAGCACACGTGTACCACCTGCCGGTACGCGACGTCCGGCCGCTGGAGGTCGTCGGTACTCGGCCCAGGCCAGGCGGCTATGACCTCCTGAACAGATGCCGGGACGGTGACTCCGCGGCGTGGGAAGAGCTGGTCGAGCGCTACGAACGACTGGTCTTCGGAGTGGCGGTCCGTGAAGGCCTGAGCCGCGACGACGCGGCCGACGTCACTCAGATCGTCTTCGAGGCTCTGTTCACCTCGTTGGACAAGATCCGCGAGGACGAGCGCGTCTCCTCCTGGCTCCTGGTGGTTGCTCGACGACAGGTGTGGCGCATCCGCAACCGACGCGTCAGGGAGCACCCGGTGCCCGAGGTCGATCCGGGCGCGGAGTGCGCCGGGGCGGGCGTGCCAGGTGGAGATGTGGACACCTCGGACAAGATCCTGGATCTCTATGAAGCGGTCGGCCGTCTCGGCGACCCGTGCCGGGAGCTGGTGACCGCGCTGTACTTCGATCCCTCCGAACCGTCCTACGAAGAGGTGGCGGTGCGTCTGGGCCGGCCGGTCGGAAGCATCGGGCCGTCCCGGGCACGGTGTCTCGAGCGACTCCGCAGGATTCTGGCGGAGGGGAAGCAGTCATGAGCACCGACCACGACGACGAGCCCGGCTCGGAGGAGATCCTGGACTGGCTCGAAGGCCGACTGACCCCGGAACGGGCGCGCGCCGTCGAGTCGGCTGTGGCCCGCCCGGGCTCGACGGCCGCAGCGTTCGCTGCCTGGGCACGGGAGTTCCACCGTCTGTCGGGCGCCCTGCCCCTCCCTACGCCACCGCCGGTGCTGCGCCAGCGGCTACGTCAGCTCTACCTTTCACGCCTGGGGCGTGCCGGCGCGTCCACTCGTCAGGTGGCCAGGCTGGAGGTGGACAGCCGACGGCGGGACCCCATGGTCGCCCTGCGAGGTCCACTTCTCGACGCCGAGACGCGCATGCAGACTCTCCTTCTCGACGACGGACGCCGACGTGGTCCTGGACGTGGCACCGAGCGGTCACGCCGTTGTCACCTTGCGCGGTCAGGTACTTCCTCGACGGCCCATGGCGTCCGCATTCCAGGCCGAGGCGCACGGTCCCTCTGGTGTGGTCAGCACCGTCGACGGGGACGAGCTGGGCAGCTTCACTCTCGAGGATGTGCCCGTGGACACCGAGTCCGTCGTCCTGTTCAACGGTGAGCTGTCTATCGAGCTGCCACTGTCCGCGGGCCAGCCGGCCGACGTGATCAGACAGGACGTCGGCGACCGGCTCCTGAACGAACCCGACAGCGGAGTACGGGTGCAGCGGGAGGCCGACGCTCTGGACGAGGAGCATCTGGATGCGGCGGCCTCCGCGGCCTATGTGAGGGCACGGCTCCTTGTCCAGTCCGGACAACCCGAGCAGGCGCTGAGCCATATCGCGACCGCCCGGGGTATCTACCAGCGCCTGGGCGCGGAGCTGGCGGCGCTGCGCACCGATCTCGGCCGGATGCATGTCCTGGACGACCTCGGCCGTCACGACGAGGCCGCAGCGGTGGGACGGGCGATGCTGACCGCGCTGGACGAGGTGGAGCCGGGCGAGGACGTGATGGGACTACGCGCCGCGGCCCTGGGAAACCTCGGGGTGTGCCTCGGCTTCACCGGACGGCATGAGGAGGCCATCGAGGCCTACGGCCGCGCCGAGGCGGCCTGGCGGGAGCTCGGTGGTCAGCGCGAAGCCGCCGCAGCCCTGGCCAACCAGGGCATCGAGCTGCTGACACTGGGCGACGCGGCCTCGGGTCTGGACTGTCTGCAACGGGCGACGGCCGCCTTCGAGGGCGGCCGTGACCCGCACTGGCTGGGTAAGTGCCTGGGTCATCGGGGGGCCGCCTTCGCCGCGCTCGGACGCTACGCCGAGGCGCTCGCGGACTACGAGCGCGCGAGCACCCTGCTGACGTCCCTCGGCGCCCGGACCGAAGGCTGGCGGCTGTCCATCGAGACGGCGTCGACGCTGCAGGCGCTGGGCCTGGACGATGAGGCCTTGAGCCTGGCGCTCGAGGTGATTCCGGATCTCCGCCTGGCCGGGCTGGACCACGATCTGGCGGCCGCCCTCGCCATCAGCGGCACCGGACACGCCCGCGCCGACCGGCTCGACGACGCCAAGGAGGCATTCGCGGAGGCGGGCGACCTGTACGCCGCGGTCAACGACGCGGCCAGCCGCGCCGGCGTGCTACTGCGGCTGTCGCGGATCAGCGAGGGGGCCGAGGCCATGGCCCACGCCACACACGCTGCCGCCCTGGTCGACGGGCAGTCCTGGCCGGGGGTGCGCTGCCTGAGCCTGATCCGTCTCGCTGAGCTCACCGCGCCCGACCCGGACGCCACCGCCGGGTACCTGGCCCGGGCCCGACTCCTCGCTGACGAGCTCGGTCTACCCCACTTGCGCGTCGCCGTGGCCCAGGGGGAGGGATCGCGGCTGCGCCG
Source organism: uncultured Actinomycetota bacterium (assembly GCA_963825645.1). GTDB lineage: Bacteria > Actinomycetota > Actinomycetes > Actinomycetales > Kineosporiaceae > JADJPO01. Next base: position 343 of record CAWGTT010000012.1, on the reverse strand, counting down.
CGCCGGAGATCTCGATGCATCCATCCGGCAGTTCGAGGAGGCCCTCAGCCTGGTAGAGACCATGGCCACCCCCCTGCTCGACGAGACTCTGCGTGCGGCCTTCCTTCGCAGCAGTGCCGAGGCCCGGCATGGGCTGATCGCCGCACTGCTCGATCGGGGGGAGGTTGCGGACGTCGACCGAGCGGGTCTCCTCGCGGACGAGGCCAAGGGCAGGACTCTGGTCGAGGTGCTGCGGGGGCAGTGCGGCCCCGATCCGACTCGGTCGACCCGGTCGGAGTCGCCCTACAGAGCCAGCTCGATGCCGGCTATTCCGCCTTGTTCAGCGCGGACCACTCCCATCGCC
>CAWGTT010000011.1:0-129592 GCA_963825645.1 uncultured Actinomycetota bacterium | reverse complement strand
ACCTCGGGGTACTGGTGCTGGCCGGACCCCGCTCGCGGGACCTGCTCTCGCGCTGTACCGACGCCGCCCTGGACAACGAGGCGTTCGGCTGGCTCTCGGTGCGACACATCGAGGTGTGCGGGGTGCCGGTCCGGGCCCTGCGGGTGGGCTTCACTGGCGAGCTGGGCTGGGAGCTGCACCTGCGCATCGACGACATGCCCGGCGTCTATGACGGGCTGTTGCGCGCCGGCGCCGACCTGGGCGTGGCCGATGTCGGCGGCCACGCGTTGAACAGCCTTCGGATGGAGAAGGCCTACCGCACCTCGCGGGACATGACCCACGACGTCGACCCGGTCGAGGCGGGGCTGGACTTCTTCGTCCACCGCGACAAGGGCGACTTCGTGGGGCGGGAGGCGCTGGTGCGGCGGGACTGCCAACCGCGGCGGTGGTCCAGCGCCTATCTCGCGGTCGAGGTCGCCGACGCCGACTGCATCGGCGGCGAGGCGGTCTACGACGGTGAGCGGCCCGTGGGGCTGGTCAGCAGCGGCGGCTACGGGTACACGACGGGCAGCGGTCACGCCTTCGCGTGGGTCGACCCCGACCGTTCCCGGCCCGGGACGGCGCTGACCGTGCAGGTGGTCGGCGAGCGTCGTCCGGCGCGGGTGCTGGCCGAGCCCGCCTATGACCCCAAGAACGAGCGCCTGCGGATGTGAAGTGCGAGAGACGGAGATGGCGGTGACCATGCCTGAAACCTGGATCGACCCCTATTGGCGCAGCTTCATCGGTGGACGCTGGGCCGATGCCGTGGACGGACGCCGGCGGACCCTGGTCGACCCCGCGACCGGGCAGCCGCTGGCCGAGGTCGCACTGGCCTCGACGGCGGACGTGGACGCCGCGGTGGCCGCGGCGCGGGCCTGCGTTGCCTCACGGGCCCTGGTCTCGGTCCGGCCCGCGCAACGCCTGCGCTGGGTGACCGACATCGGTCGCGAACTCGCCGCCCGACGGGACCGGGCGGCCCGGGTCCTGAGTCTCGACTCCGGCAAGTCGCTGACCGAGGCCTACCTCGAGGTCGACTCGACCATCCGCTACTTCGAGTACTACGGATCACTTGCCGACAAGCTCGAGGGCGCCTTCATCCCGCTCGGCGACGGGTATGTCGACTACACGATCCCGGTGCCGCACGGCGTATCGGCCCACGTGATCCCCTGGAACTACCCCGCGGAGATGGTCGGTCGCGGCGTCGCCCCCGCCCTCGCCGCGGGGAACGCGGTGGTGGTGAAGGCCCCGGAGCTGGACCCACTCGGATGCCTCGTGATCGCCGAAGCGGTCGAGGCGGCAGGGTTGCCCGACGGCGCGTTCAACCTGGTGACCGGGGACGGCGCGGACGCCGGTGCGGCACTGGTCCGGCACCCCGGGGTGGACCAGATCGTGTTCACCGGTTCGGTGCAGACCGGTCGGTCGATCCTGCACGTCGCAGCGGAGCGGATCGTGCCGACCGTGGCCGAGCTGGGCGGGAAGTCCGCGGCGGTGGTGTATGACGACGCGGATCTGGACGTGCTGGTGGACTCGACCCGGTGGGGGATCTTCGCCAACGCCGGTCAGGTCTGTTCGGCGATGTCCCGGCTGATCGTCCCGTCGCGGTTGCACGACGAGGTCGTCGACCGGGTCGTGACCCTCGCCCGGGGGCTACAGGTCGGCGCCGGTATCGACGACGCCCAGCTCACGCCCGTGGTGTCGCACGCCCAGCTGACCCGGGTGGCCGGCTTCGCCGAGCGCGCCCTCGCCTCCGGCGCACGCGCCGCGACCGGTGGTACCCGGCTGGACCGGGCGGGATGGTTCATGGCCCCCACGGTGCTGATCGACGTCCACCCGACAGCGGAGGTGGCGCGTGAGGAGGTGTTCGGCCCCGTCCTGTCGGTGCTACGCGCCGACACCGCCGAGGAGGCGATCGAGCTCGCCAACGGCACCGACTACGGGTTGGTGGCGGGCGTGTTCACCCGCGACCTGGATCGAGCACTGTGGACCGCCGACCGACTCGCCGCCGGGCAGGTCTTCGTCAACGAGTGGTTCGCCGGCGGTGTCGAGACGCCCTTCGGCGGGGTCAAGAGCTCCGGCTTCGGCCGGGAGAAGGGGCAGGAGGCGCTGCGCAACTACGTCGCGACCAAGAACGTCGCCATCCGGGTCCGCGATCCGAGGATGTGGTGAACGTGAACGTGGACGAGCCGAGGACAGGGACAATGCCCGCCGTCGTACTCACCGGCCACGGTGACCTGGACCGCTTGGAGTATCGCGACGACGTGCCGATCCCCGAGCCTGCCGGCGACGAGGTGCTGATCGCGGTCGCCGCCTGCGGGATGAACAACACCGACGTCAACACGCGGACCGCGTGGTACGACCGCGCGGAACCCTTTGGGATCGACCCCGAGCAGCGGCTGGGGTGGAACGATCTCCTTCCCCCGGATCCAGGGGGCTGATCCGGTTGGACGGATCGTCGGGTCGGGACCTGACGTGCGGCCCGATCTGGTCGGCCGCCGGGTGATGGTCAACGCCTGGCTGCGGGATCCGGACGGTGTGCTCGAGCGGGCCCGCTACCTGGGGTCGGAGGTGGACGGCGGCTTCGCCGAGTACGTGGTGGTGCCGGCGGGCAACGTCCACCCCGTCGACAGCGAGCTGAGCGACGTCGAACTGGCCCACACCGTCGCGGACCCGATCCCAGGGCCCCGGCAAAGTCCGGTGATCGTGCGCTGACCAGGGGATTCGTGGGGCCAGCCGCGGCGTGGCGTGTGTGACGGATGTGGCCTGTGGGCCTTTGATGGCGGTTGTCGAGACTGCCGTCGAGCCCGGAAGGCCACACCCGTCGATGCCATCTTCGCCTACCGCCGCCGTGCCCGTGCCCGTTGCCGCCGAGGGCGGCGTGGCGTCGTTGCCTGCGGGGCTGCTGGCCGTGTTGGCGGCCGTGCCCGATCCCCGGGCCCGGCGCGGGGTGCGTCACCGGGCGGTGGCGGTGTTGGCGGTCTCGGTGGCGGCGGTGCTGGCCGGTGCCCGCGCGTACACGGTGATCGCCGAGTGGGCCGCCGACCAGTCGGGCGACGTCTTGGCCGCGTTGGGGGTCAGCGGACGGGTGCCGTCGGAGGCCACGATCCGGCGAGTGCTCTCGCGGGTGGATGCCGCGGCGTTGGCGGCGGCGGTCGGGGCCTACCTGTGGACCCGCACCACGGTGACCGGTGGCCGTCGGGTGATCGCGATCGATGGCAAGAGCCTGCGCGGCGCGGGCGGTGCCGACGGGGTCCTGCCGCACCTGGTCGCGGCGTTGGACCAGGCCACCGGGACCGTCCTGGCCCAGTTGGCCACGATGGCCAAGAGCAACGAGATCCCCACGGTCAGAACCCTGTTGAAGGCCTTGGACCTGACCGGGACGGTGACCACGATCGATGCGATGCATACCCAGGACGACACCGCTCAGACCATCCTGGACGGCGGCGGCGAATACGCCCTGACCGTCAAGGCGAACCGCCCCAAGTTGTTGGCCGTTCTGAAAGGCCTGCCGTGGAAGGACGTCCCCGGTCACTCGGCCACCGACCGGGGTCGGGGCCGGCGGATCACCCGCACGATCAAGGTCCTGCAAGCCCCGACTGACCTACCGGACTGGGTGGCTTTCCCCGGCGCGGCCCAGGTCGCCCAGCTCCGACGCACCCGCATCACCACGACGGGTAGGGGCAAGAACCGCAAGACCACCAAGACCGTCGAGGTCGTCTACATCATCACCTCCGCCGACCACCGCGCGGCACCGCCACGGGTGCTGGCGGCCTGGGTGCAACACCATTGGCGGATCGAGGCTCTGCAGTGGCTGCGCGATATGGACTACGACGAAGACCGCTGCCAGATCCGCACCGGCACCGGCCCCGAGACCATGGCCACGCTGAGAAACGCCTCGATCAGCCTGCTCCGCCTCGCCGGCGCCAAGAACATCGCCGCCGCCCTACGCCACCACCAAGCCCACCCCGACAAGATCATCCACCTGCTGACCAGCTGAAACACGACAATGACGGGACCCTGGACCCGATCCGCAGGCGGTGTCCCCGCACGCCCACTTGACAAACCAACCTGCATATCAGATCAGCCCGGAGATTCTATGAGCGAGTATGTCGGTACGAAGAAGCGCATTCTCAGGGGAGAAAGGGCCACGCCAAGGGTCGCTCGTCAAAGGTGGCGTCGTAGTCCGGACCGTGGTCCCACGCCAAGATCCAGCGTGCGCCAACCACCAACGCTGCGATCGAGAGTAGAAGGAGAACAGGAAACAGGAGCCGCAACCAAATGGGAACCCTCGAACGGAAACCTGCGCCCACCAGTAGCGAGATCAGACGCAGGTTGTCCCAGTTGATACGAATTGCTCCCAACAGCAGGATCCACGATGCGAGAACCACCGCACCCGCCTGGATGAGGGGTCTTGTGTACAGAATGAGGTCGGCCAAGATTGTCGCTGGTACAAGCCCGATCGCGTACGACCGAGGGTTGCGCCAGTTCCCGATCCCCGTGGCGGAGACGACGAGCGCCCCCATGAGTATTTCCATCGGGTCCTGGCCAGTGGTCAGACCTCTGATCATAAGAAGTGCCACCCATGACGGCGCCACGAGCACAGCTAGGTCGACGGGCCACCGACCCACCCATTCGGCAACCCTCTCTAGTTCCTTTTCTTGATTATTCTTGACCTTTTCGATGAGCTCTTCCAGGCGTTCCCAGATTTGCGGAATAGCGATGAGTATCACGGCAAGCCCGAGCGTCCCCAGCGCAAGCATGGTTGGGGCCCCGCCCGATTCGCTGATGAGTGCCGCCCCAATCAAAGCCGTCGAACTGGACCGTTGGGCCTTGGGCGATGTCGGGGGCAGCGGATGACTCAAGTGACCGCATCGGTCACACGCTGTATCGGTTCACCTGGAGTATTGGGCATCATGAAGTGATGATTGAGATCATCGTCATGCCCTGACGGGTCCAAGGGCAATGCCACGTAGGCTAACTTGATCATGCGGCGCGAGGGTTGAGGGCGTGGATCCGGATCGTGGGCGGTCCGTCGTGGCGGAGGCTGGCCGGCTCGTCGGGTTTCTTGACCCGGTAGCTGTTGTGCCGGGCCCGCTTGACCGCTCGCGGGCAGTCACGGTTGCGGCGGGGCGGGATCAGCAGCTTCGCGATGCGGGCCAGGTGCTTGGGCAGAGCGTCAGTCCAGTCCCGAGGGGGGAATGTCCGCCGTCCCAGTAGCGGTGCGGCGGATCAGGCGCAGGGCCTTGGTGAAGGAGAGCCGATCCGGATCGAGATCGGCTGCCGCGGAGGCCTTCGCGGTCAGCGCGCTGATCGCGTGGTGGACGATCAGGTAGGCCCAGATCTCCTGATACACCAGATCGGGTAGGCGGGAGCGCAGGACCTTGCCGGGGCCGCGTAGGTGGGTTTTTAGCTGGTCGTGGCCGGTTTCCTGCTCCCACCGCTGGTGGTAGACGCCGGCCAGCTCGTCGGCCCGCGCATCGGCGGGGTCGAGGATGGTGGACAGCAGCACGATCAGTTCGCCGCTGCCGTTGCCTTCCCGGTCGGGCACGTCGTACTCGAGGACCCTGGCGAGGTGGACGACGGGGCGGCCACGCTCGTCGAACGCCTCCGGCACCAGGTTGATGTCGCCGGTGTCCAGTCCGTCGCGGGCGGCGGCCAGCAGCCGCTGGCGACGCGCGCCGCGGATCGTCGGTTTGATCAGGACCGTCCAGTACGTGCCATCGGGAAGGATCTTCACGACGGGCAGGTCGAGCTGGGTCGGGGCCCGCCACACCAGCGCGGCGCCGGTGGCCTGCGCGGTGTCCCAGGCGGTCCAGGAGTAGAAGCCGCGGTCGGCGGTCAGCAGCTCGTCGTCACGCAGCCGAGCGGGTACAGCCGCTGTGCGAGGGTCTTCTCCCCGACGCCGTAGGCGTCGATCTCGGCGGCGAGGAAGGCGTGGGTGCCGCACTCGGACAACGCGACCACCCGGGCCTTGGGGAACGCCGACCTGTTGTCCCCGGACCCGGCGTACCCGAACTCGGCGGCGTTCTCCTTCGAGTCGGGCAGGTCGACCTCGAACCCGTCGATGGCCAGCAGCCGCCACGACCGCAGGAACGACCCCCGCGCCGTGCCGAGCGCGGCCGCCTCCGCGGTCGGCCCCGCCTCACCGGCCACCGGACCGCAGCAGCGTTCGAACACCTCGGCCAACACGGCCCGGCCCAACCGTTTCCGGGCCTGGGTGATGCCGCTGGAGGTCGGCACCGTCCAGGCCGCGTCCCAGCAGCCGAACCGGTCCAGCGACCCGGTCACCTTCGTGGCGACCTCTTCGTAGTCGTCGTCGGGGAACAGCGCCAACGCCAACGTCAGATACGCCGTCACGTGCGCGGGCAGCTTGCCGTCCGAGCGTTTCTCCCGCACCCCGCACACCTCGACCGCAGCATCGACCTCCTCGCGGGACACCTGGGAGACCAGCACCCCGAGGGTGACCTGATCCGGGCGCACAACCGGACGATCCACCGCATCCGCCGTCATGGCCGCCGATCAAAACGTCCTCAAACCCGCCGGTCACGCCGCCACGCCGACAACCCGTCAGCCGGCTCCACCAGCAAGATCAACTTAAGCTACGCGGCATTGCTGTGTCCTGAACACGGAGGGAAGGTGCATGTAGGAGCTCTTCTGGATGTGGTGCTGCACGGACGATGAAGGTTGGCCCTTCGGAGTCGCCCTGCGGGGGGAGGCTCCAAACCACCTCATGCTGCGTTGGCTGAAGACCGTCGTGGTGAACGATGAGGAAAAGGCACCGTGAAGGTGTCAGGTGGGGATCGGGAAGGCGAGCGGAAGCGGATCGCTGGTGACGTGTCGAAACTTAGAGATGACATCGAAAGGGATGCCCGACTCGGTGAACACCGTGTTCCCGGCCACGATCGTGCAGACCTGTGTGGTGCATTTGATCAGGAACACGTTCCGGTACTCCTCGAAGCGGTACTGGACCGAGCTCGCCAAGGACGTGAAATCCATCTACACCGCCGTCGACGCCGACGCGGCGTGGGCGGCGTTCGAAGCCTTGGAGGAGAAATGGGGAAAGACGTATCCGGCGATCGCGAAACTCTGGCGAAATGCGTGGGCCGAGTTCGTGCCGTTCCTGGACTACGACATCGAGATCCGCCGGGTGCTGTCCACGACGAACGCGATCGAGTCGTTGAACGCCCGGTACCGTCGGGCGGTCGACGCCAGAGGGCATTTCCCGTCCGAGCAGGCGTAAGCAGTCAGGGGTAGTGCGCTGACGGTCCGGTCACTTCGTGAGAGCGGCGACTGCCGCTTGGGGTGGCGTCCAGGGAGTGCCGGCGAGGGCGTCGCGGATGGCGTCAAGGGGTCGACGGCCGTGGTTGCGTGCGCTGTCGAGGTAGGACCGCAGGTGGCAGTGGCGTTGCAGGGTGGCCAGAGAGCGCCAGCAGCCGGAGACCTTCTCGGCGAGTTTGAACCCTCGGATCGCGGCCTCTGATCCGTTGTTCGTGGGTGGGACGTCGGCGCGTCTGGTGAACAGCCAGATCTGATCGGCCTTACGGTGCAAGCGTTTCGCCAGGACCAGGCCGGGGTGGTTGCCCTGCGGCCAGGGCCGGGACAGGTTGATCGAGATCCCGCACGTGACCGCTTGGTCGAAGCCCTGGCGGGCCGTGGCGATGACGTCGGGGTCGAGGTCGGTGCCGGTGCGGCGGGCGAGGTTGACGGCGTGGATCGCGGTCCGCAGCGCGTCGGCGGCCTGCACGGTCCACACCTGGACGCCCGGGTCGATGTCGTGAGCGTCCTGTAGGTGGCGCAGCAGGTGCGCCACGCACTGCTGGACCCCGGCCAGGCCAGCGTCGTAGGACAGGTAGCCGCCGAAGTCGTCGCGGACCAAGACCCCGTCGAAGGCGTCGAGGATCCCGAACGCGGTGATCTCCTTCTTGGTCCGGGTGCCCGCCGCACCGAACCAGACCAGGTCCGCTCCGCCGGTGGTGCACGAGCGCATCGTCCGCACGGTGAACACGTGCGGGTTGCTGATGTCGACACCCGTCATGGCGGTCTGCGCGGCGGCACCGGACGCGGTGACCGGGGCGGGGGTCTCGTCGGTGCCCAGCACATCGGCGGCGCACAGGGCAGCCTTCAACGCATCCTCGAACCCGGACGCCAGCAGTGCCGCATCGAGGCGGGCCAGGCAGCGGGACACGAACCCGGTCGAGACGTCCGCGCCGAGCAGGGCGGACATCATGTCCGCGGCCCGCTCGATCCCGATCACGTCCTGGGACGCCAGGAACGTTGCGGCCGCCACGACGTTCGGGCCGTAACACGCCGGACCGCCGCTGGCCTGCGGTGGCGGTGCCGCGGTCGTGGCATGCCCACAGCCAGAACAGGTCCGGTGCATCATCAGGTACTCCGTCACCGTGACCGCCAACGCCGGCAGATCGAACACCTGAACGCTGGCAGCGATCCGCCCCGATGCACCGGCCAGGTCGCCGCCGCAGCCTCCACAGGCCGGCGGCTCCACGCTCTCGCGACGATCCGGGGCAACCACCCGCGCCAAGCCCTTGCCGGGATGGCCCTGCTGCCCGCCCTGCCGGCGACGCGGGCCCGAACGGCCGCCGTCCCCGCCACGCTCACCGGTCCCGGCCATGCGCTAGGCCTTGGCCGCCGGACCGTCCTGGCTCGGCGGCTGCGACGAGTTCGACGACGACCGACCGAGTTGACGCTCCAACTCCGCGATCCGCACGTCCTGGCGAGCGATCCGCTCGTCCTGCTCAGCCACCCGAGCGGTCAACGACTCGATCACCGCGGCCTGCGACACCACGAGGGCAGCAAGCACCTCGTACGACGGGCGCGGAGAGTCCGACACCCCGTGGACTCAAACACAGCTCTCAAACCGGACGCCGCACCGACACGCCGCAGATCAACGGGGGGTGTGACTGCTTACGAGCAGGCCGCCCTCAAGACGCTCTACCTCACCACCCGGTCACTGGACCCGAAAGGCACCGGACAGAAACGCTGGATGACCCGGTGGAAGCCCGTCCTGAACGTCATCGCGGTCGTATTCGCCGACCGTATGCCCACCTCTGATAACCTCTAAAACCCAACCGCCAGTTACACCGTTCCCCGCACAGTCTCGGTTCAGTCCGACTTCCGGGGCGGGCGAGGGTGACGAGCGTCGGGGGGACCCAGCTGTGGCGGCCGGCGACGATCATCGGATGGCACGAGGGCCGGCCGCGTCCGGGTGTGGGTGGTCGTCCCGGGGGTGAGGTTCGCGACGTCCCAGGAGATCACGACGTTAGGCTCCACCCTCTGTTCGTGCGCGGGCCCGTGCGGGTGGCGGGGGGTCTGTCGGTTGTGGGCGGGTGTAGGTGGACCATCGGCGTTCGCCGTGGCGCTGGAGGGTGCCGTTGCTGGCGAGGCGGCGGAGGAGGTGGCTGGCCTGGTTGGGGGTGATGGCGCACAGGTCCGCGGCCTGGGCCCGGGTGATCTGGCGATGGGCGTCGATGTATTTCAGAACCATCTGTTCCTGTTGCAGGGGTTCGAATCCGCGGACATGGACGTACCCGGCGGGTGTCTCCAGGGCGCGGTAGAGGGCGGGGGGCAGGTGCCAGGTGCGGCCGGCGCCGTCGCCGCGGGGCTGGACCCAGCCCCGTTCGGCCAGTCTGGCGAGTAGGTGGTGTGTCTCGGCGTCGGTGCGTTGCAGGGTGTGGGCGAGAGTGTTGGTCCTGGCGCGTCGTTCGCGTAGCAGTTCGGTCAGGACCTGCAGTTCGGGCAGGGGCAGTGAGGTCTGCTGCTGCTCCTCTTGTTCCAGGACCCATCTGGTCAGTGACAGGTTCGCTGGTCCGCCGGAGAGGACGGCGACCACGTGCTGGTCGGTGCTGCGGCCGTAGTCGGGGGCTGGTCGGCCGACGCGCAGTTGCTCGGCGAACATCCGGTTGATGCCGCGGCCGGTGCGTTCGACCAGCCCGCTGCGTTTGAACGCGTCCGCCAGCAGCGGGCTTCGCGGGTGTGGGGTGGCGACGAGCAGGTTGTCGAGGCGGACACCGGGTGGGAAGCCGCCGGGGCTGGAGATCTCGAGGGTCTGTTCGGACCACTGGACGTGGATGGCGCCGCGGCGGGTGTAGTCACGGTGGGTCAGGGCGTTCGCGAGGGCCTCGCGGAACGCGATCGGTGAGTAGGTGGCCACCGGCACCCGCAACAGCCCGAACTGCAGTTCCTCCTCACGGTTGCGGGCGGTGAAACGGGTGTACATCTCCTCGGCCAGGCGCAGCAGGGGGTATCGGAGGAAGTCGTTGGCCTCCACGTCCAGACCCCGCAGGACCTGGAACGCTGCCTCGTGGGTCGGCACGAAGCGCATCAGCGCGTCCTGGCGGCCGAACAGCAGCAGGGCCCCGGCTGTGACCGCGCCCTGTGATGTGGCCGCGGCGTCCAGGCGGAGCAGGCCCAGTGCACTGGCGATCTCCCGGTCCGACAGGTCCGCCAGGGCCCGGTCGGCCCGATCCCCGGCGAGGCCGACCAGGCGGCGCAGCCGTTCGAACTCCAGTGGGTCCAGGTCCGACCACTGGGCCCCGTTGACGCCCAGCCCGGCCCAATCCACCGCCCCGCGGTCGACCTCGTGGGCGAGCATCTCGTGCGCGTGATAGGGCAGGCACGCCGGCCGCCCGTCCCCGGCGATCGCCCGCCTGACGTAGGTTCCCCGGGTGGTGCCCACCACCCGGGGGCTGTCCGGCACCTGGACGACGAGCACCTCCACCTTGTCCACGGCCACGACGGTGACCGCTGCCGACACCGGTGGCTGGGTCTGGTTGGCGATCAGGGCCTGCAGCCGCAGCGGATCGGTGCGTCCGGACTCGTGCCGCGGCCGCGCCCCGGTGATCGTCCCGTCGTCCTCGATCCCGATCAGCAGCACGCCGCCGTCCCCGTTGGCCAGGCATACCACCGCCTCGACCAGGTCGCCGTCACCGAGGCGACCGCGTTGCTCCCCCTTGAACTCGACGTCGTAGCGCTCTCCGGCCTCGGCCCATCGGCGGACCTGATCCACCGAGACGTCACCCATCCCCATCACACCCGTCTATGCGCACGGCGTCAATTCTATACGCAACGCGCATAGCGCGGCGTATAGCGGTAGCTGGTGGCCCGGCATCGGGGCCGGGTCATGGCCCAACCGCAGCCGATGGGCACCCATCTGCTCGACCCTCGCCGCCGCCCTGCGAACTGACCCGGCCCAGGACCTGGCTGGCCGCCGGGCCCGGGCGCCTGCCTAGTCGGCACCGACCATGCCCGATCGCCACGGACGGGCCCCGGACCGCGCCACGGCGAGTTGAGTCCAGCCGTCACCGACGATGCCTGACCGTCTCCGATCGACGACGGCCGCCCGTGGTCCATCCGTGGTCCACCACCGCGCCCGGCGGGAATCGTCGCTGGTCAGCGGAGGTTCGCGTGAGTGTCTTGAAAACCGCTGGGCGGTACCCAATCCTGCCCCGGGGGTTCGAATCCCTCGCCCTCCGCGACCTGCGGCCTTGTCGCAAACGCAGGTCAAGTGGCGTGTTCGGGTCAGGGCCTGTGCAGACGTGGGGCAGCTGTCGAGCGTAGATCGCCGTCATGGAATGGTGCTGCGGGTCCTGTCCGCCTTCCTACACACCCGAGGCTGGCACGTCCGTCGAGGGTGGACACGACCACCACCCCGGACGGGCTGCGGGCGTGGAGGACGAGGCCGTGCCGGCCGATGGGGTGGGCGCCGGGTCGACTACGAAGGGAGAGGCTGCTGATGTGGCGGTACCGGCCGAGCACGCCGTCACGAGGAGCAACGGTGCGACAGCCGCCCAGAGTATGTGCCGTGGCAGGTGGAGGGTGGTCGTAGAGGGTGGTCGGTCAGCGGTTCGCCGAACATCAGCGACGTGCGATCAGTGGCCGTGCCTCACGGGTCGGCGTAAGCACGTCGAGTGCCCGGAGTCCGAGCCAGGCCATGCCCAGGGCGGTCAGGCACCAGGCGAGGAGGTCCAGCCAAGCCAGGCCGAGGAAGACCGTGGTCACGAAGTGAAGTGGTTGTGAGACCATGAGGGCCCAGCAGACGAGCCGTGGCAGCAGGGCGCTACGCAAGCAGGCCAGGCCCAGCAGGACGGTGCCCAGCACGTGCCCGACGACGAACAGCCCTAGTGACAGCGCGTACGCCGGGTGGAGGCCGTCCAGCAGCCGGGCGGTGAGGGTGGGGTCGAGCCCCTGGTCGGCGCCCAGCCACAGCACCAGGTCCCCAGACACCAGGGCCGGCAGGCTCAGGTAGCCGATGACGATCAGGGCCACCGCCCAGGAGCGCAGGCGGGTGGCCGGTAGGACCTCCCTGGCGAGGTAGATTCCCGGGACGAGGGTGAGCGCGGCCGCCGTGCCGAGCCAGATCACGGCGCTCTCTCGGCCGGGATGTGCCGCTACGGCGCGTGCCGATGCGAGGCTGTCCGGGGCGGTGTAGTACGGGAGCAGCAGGCGCAGCGCACCGACGCAGAGCGGCCCGATCGGCATCAGCGCGGCGGCCAGCACCCTCATCGGCCGCGCGTTCACGGGGTCACCCGCGCCGTGCTCGCCCGCCGGGACACGGGGACGACCGTCACGGTGGTCAGGCCGACGGCGAGCACCGATGAGGCGACACCGAGAACGGCGCTGGCGACGGCGTTGGGCGGTGGTTCGCCGTCCGTGAGCTCAAGATCGGCGAGGACGGACAGGAGGGCGAAGACGATCAGCCTGAGACGTCTGGTCATGGGGGGTCTCCTTCGGGTGGGAACCAGCGCCTCCACGTTCGGGCGGAGCCGTTCCCGCCCGCCACGGTCGGTGCCCCGCACCGGCGGGGAGCCTGCCCGGACGTCCGGGAAGGTCTCCCGGGACGGCGGGACGCCGCGTGGGTGAGACTGCGTGCATGGGCGCGAGGGTTGCGGTCGCGGTGGGTGGCTTCGCGTGCTCGGCCGCAGCGGTCACGGCCGTCGTCGCGACTCGCGTGATCGGGTGGGGGTTTGAGCAGTCGCTCAACGCCTTCGTCGTCAGCAACCTGGTGATCGGCGTCGGCTTCGCCCTGTGCGGTGGCGTGATCGCGTGGCACCGCGGCGACCATCCGGTCGGCTGGCTCTACTTGGTGGGCGGTACCTGCCAGACCGCCTCGGCGGCCGCCGCACCGCTGGCGCAGGCCGCGGTGGACCACGCGTTTCCGCAGTGGCTGGCGCAGGCACTGGTGACGGTGTTCGCCTGGGGCTGGCCCATCCACATCGGCGTCTGCCTTCCGTTGTCGCTGTACCTCCTGCCCGACGGTCGGGTGGCGTCGCCGCGCTGGCGATGGTGGTTTGTCGCGGCGGCGGCCTCGGCGCCGCTGTTCCTGGTCGAGGTGGGGACGGCTCCACAGGGACTGGGTCCGCTCCCCGACGGCTTCTGGACCCTTCCGGTGACGGACGGCTGGCGGGTGCTGTGGACTGCCAGCGAGGTGCGCTGGGTCGTCGTCGCGGCGGTCGGCGTCGTGTCCCTCGGGGTGCGATATCGCCGTGGGGACGCGACCACCCGCCGGCAACTGTTGTGGATTCTCGCCGCGGCCCTGACCGTGCTGCTGGCGGTCACGCCCTGGGCGCTGGTCAGTGGCACCCCGATCGTCGTGCTGTTCGCCATCCCGTTGATCCCGGCCGCCATCGCGGTGGCGATCCTGCGGCATGCGCTGTTCGACATTCGGCTGGTGTTCGCCCGGGGTCTGGCCTATGTGCTGCTGTCCCTGGTGGTGCTGGCGGGCTACGCCATCCTGGTCCTCGCGCTGTCCGGGGTCGTCTCGGCGCTGGTGGTCTCGCTGCTGGCGTTCCCGCTGCGTTCGTGGTTCCAGACCGCCGTAGAGCGACTCCTGTACGGGGACCGGGGCGACCTGTCGAAGGTCATGGCCCAGGTCGGCGGCGCGCTCCCGGATCTGTCGGCCGGTCTGGAGGCGATTCGGGAGAGTTTGCGCCTGCCCTACGTCGCGGTCTGGCAGGACGACGGCACGGTACTCGGCGAGGCCGGCTCGCCGGCGTACGCCCGGACCGACCTGTCCTTGGGCGACGGAGTGAGCCTCGCGGTGGGGCTGCGCTCGGGGGAGCGGCGGCTGTCGGGCGCCGACGCCCGCGCCCTCGACCTGATCGCCGGCCCGCTGAAGGTGGCGGTGACGGCGACGACGGTGTCCCGGGAGTTGCAGGCGTCGCGGGAACGGATCGTGTCCGCGCGGGCGGAAGAGCGTCGGCGGCTGCTGCGGGATCTGCACGACGGGTTGGGACCGCTGCTGACCGGGGTGGCGCTGGCGGCGGATGCGGCGGCGAACGTGCAGGCATCGGCCCCGGAGGAGGCGAGCGCCCTGATCGGGACGGTGCGCACCGACATCCGCAGCGCCGTCCACGAGGTGCATCGCCTGGTCGACGAACTACGTCCGCAGGCCCTGGGTGGGCTGGGACTCGCCGCCGCACTCGAGGTGAGGGCCGCCCGCACCCGGTCGCGCGTCGACGGCGGGCCCGTGGCGGTTGCACTGAGCTGCGAGGAGTTCAGGGACCTGCCCGCGGCGATCGAGGTGGCGGCATATCGGATCGTCACCGAGGCCCTGACCAACGTCGTGCGGCATTCGAACGCCACGCACGTTCGCGTGCGGGTGGCTCGGCACGCCGGCGATCTCGTCGTCGAGGTGGCGGACGACGGCACAAGCGGACGGTGGGGTCCCGGGGTGGGGACGATGAGCATGCGGGAACGGGCCGAGGAGCTGGGCGGGACGCTGATCGCAGGACCGGGCCCGGATGGCGGGATCGTGAAGGCGCGACTCCCGGTGGCACGGGCATGATCACCGTCCTGGTGGCCGACGATCACCCCGTTATGCGGCACGGCCTGACCGCGTTGCTGGGGTCGCTGGACGGGATCACGGTGGTCGCCTCGGCGGCCGACGGGCGGGGCGCGGTGAAGGAGGCCGTGCTGTACCGGCCGGACGTCGTCCTGCTGGATCTGCAGATGCCCGGCGCGGACGGCTTCTGGGTGCTCCGCGAGCTCGGCCGGTTGCTCCCCCGCACGGCGGTGTGCGTTCTGACGATGTTCGGGGACGATGATTCCCTGTTCGCGGCGATGCGCGCCGGCGCCAAGGGGTACTTGCTCAAAGGCGCTGAGCAGGAGGACATCGAGCGGGCCGTACGGGCGGTGGCGGCGGGCGAGGCTGTGTTCGGCACCGGGGTCGCGCCCCGGGTCCTGGCCCAGCTGGTCGCGCCGCCACGGTTATCGACGCCGTTCCCTGAGCTCACCCCGCGCGAGGCCGATGTGCTCGAGCTGCTCGCCGGGGGTCTGCCGCCCCGAGAGATCGCAAGCCGGCTGGGACTGGCCACCAAGACGGTCAGCAACCTGGTGTCGAGCATCCTGGCGAAGCTGGGGGTCAGCGACCGCCACCAGGCGGCCGAGCTGGCCCGCCGGTCGGGTCTCGGCGGCTCGTGAACGGCGCACGGGAAGCCGCCGTCGACGAGTCGCCTCGCACCGCCGTCCGCGGGGCGCCGCCCGGACGGACGTGATCCGCAAGGTCAACCGGGTGAGCCCACCCGAGATCTGCCCTGAGAGGTGTCATCAGGGGTGGTCAACTGTCCACTCGAGCGTTTGGTGGTCCCAGTGCCGGTGTGGCCACCTCACCGGTGAGCGCGGGGTCGGCAAGCTGGCAGACGCTGTCCACCAGTTCTGCGAACTGTTGCGGCAGGCGGTCGGCGAAGTCGCGCCAGCGGGTGATCGCGGTCCCGCGGTGCAGGGCGGTGACGGCCGCCGTCGTGGAATCGGTTGCCGTGGTGAGCGATGAACGGCTCCGGACGGCGGTAGTCGCCTTCTCCCGGTAGCGCGACCGGCACATTCTGGATCGGCTCTCACCGCTGGCCGAGCTCCGTGACATCCGTCATGCCTCGGGGGTGTATCGGGCACGGGAACTGATGATTCCGGACACTGCCCGACGGGACGTTGCGGGCAGAGGCTTGCTGGCATGGACAACACACGAGTCATCGAAGTCGAGGATCTTCGGCGCCGCTACGGCTCTCCGGGTAAGCGCGGCTTCGACGCGGTCCGAGGTGTGAGCCTCACAGTACGCCGCGGCGAGCTCTTCGCGCTGCTCGGCACGAACGGCGCCGGGAAGACCTCCACGCTGGAGGTCATCGAGGGCCTGGCCCGTCCCACGTCAGGCGTGGTGCGGGTGCTGGGGCACGATCCGTACCGCGCTCGACGCCTGGTGCGGCCCCGGATCGGGATCATGCTGCAGGAGGGGGGCTTTCCGGGCGACCTGACTGTCGCCGAGACGGGGCGGGTCTGGGCCGAAACGTTGACCTCGGCCCGCCCGGTCGAGGAGGCCCTCGACCTGGTCGACCTCAGTCACCGTGCAGGTGTGACCGTCAAGCAGCTCTCCGGCGGGGAGAGGCGCCGCCTGGACCTGGCAGAACATCGATTCGGACATCGACCTGTTCCTGGTCCGCCCGGCCCGGATGGGCCGGGCCGCCCTGGACGGCTGGGACAGCGATGTGGCGGACCTGGCGCGGATGATCAGGCGATGGTCGGGGAAACCCGGCGGCGATCATGGATCTGGCCCCCGGTCAGGTCCGTGACCTGGTCGCCTCGGGGGCACCGGTGGCCGCCTCACTGCGCCGCGAGGCTGTCGCGCTGCTTGGCGATGCTCACGTGTTGCATGTGGCGGGGTCGCGGTGAACCGGCCCCGCGCCCGGACGGCGACAGGGTGGGAGCCTCGCTGGGGTCTGCATGGGATGCTTGGTGGGCAGGGTCGACGCGTGGGGAGGTGGTCGGTGATGTCGAGTCAGCCGGAAGACGGGTCGGGGGCCGGCGTCCCGGGGCGACCTGGGGGGAGCCCACGGGTGAGCGTCGAGGAGCTTGCCGCCCGTCGGGGTGTGGTGCCGGTGGCGCGGTTGGCGGACAAGGCGGTGGAGGGCCTGTTCGATGACGAGGAGCTGGCGGCGTTCCAGGAACAGGTCCGGGCGTGGCGGCAGACCGAGACCGCGTGAGCGGTCTGGATGGCGTGGGCGACGTCGTCGGGCCGAGGCGTCCGCTGCGTGATCGCGGAGTAGCCGGTGCGGCAGGTGGCGGGTGAGGTACGTCGTCCTGGACACCGATGTCGCGTCGGCGGCGATCAAGGGGAGCCTGTCCGGGCCGGTGGCGGAACAGCTGATCGGTGTCTCGTGGTGCGTGACGTTCGTGACGGTCGGGAGCTGGGGCACTGGGCCGAGATCCGGTCCTGGGGCCCGGTGGCGAAGGATCGGCTCCAGGCCTGGTTGTCCGATGTCGTGGTGATCGACTCCGATGAGCAGATCTCGCGGACCTGGGGGCAGTTGCTGGCCCATGCCCGACGGCGGGGTCGGCCGCGTCCGGTCAACGACTCCTGGATCGCGGCATGTTGCCTGTCCCATGGGTTGCCGTTGGCCACCTGGAACGTGAAGGACTACCTCGACTATCGCGACCACGAAGGTCTCGTGCTGCTGCAGTCCACCTCGCCGTCCTGACCCCTTACCGGACAGTCCAGCCGTCACCGACGATGCCCAGTCACGCCTGACTAGCGACGACTGCCCGTGGTCCATCCGTGGTCCACCACCGCGCCCGGCGGGTATCGTCGCTGGTCAGCGGAGGTTCGCGTGGGTGTCTTGAAAACCGCTGGGCGGTACCCAATCCTGCCCCGGGGGTTCGAATCCCTCGCCCTCCGCTTCGTCGTGATCATGCATGTGACCTGGGCTTTCGTCGCGTCCGTGATCTGGCGGATAGGGGGTGGGGGTATCTGTGAGATCGGCGGTTCGGAGAACCGCTGGTGCGGCATGCGTCCGGGAGGTCCGAGGCTGTGACCTGCATGGTTTCCGTGGCGTGCTTGCGTGTTGCGGTCCGTGGCGCTGGTTTCGCGGAGAATACGCGGAGACGATTCCTGGCTCTGCCAGGGCCGACTCGACGGCGCGTGGGGGCGGCTCCGTCGCATGGGGGCGTCTCGCCGCGTTAGGTTGGCTATCGCGCATGATATCGTGCGCGTTATGCAAACCTCGGCGTCACCGTTGCTGCCGATCTTCCGCAGCAGGCTGCAGGGAGATCTCTTGGCGCGCGTGCTGGGGGAGCCGGGGCGTCGGTTCACGGTCACCGACCTGGCGCGGGTGGTGGACGCAGACGTCTCAACGGTGACGAGGGAGCTGACCCGCTTGGTCGGGGCCGGGTTGCTGGTGGAGGAGAAGGTGGGTCGTACTCGCGTGGTGCAGGCCAATAACGCATCGCCGTTCTTCTCCGATCTGGCCTCCCTCGTGGTCAAGGCGTTCGGGCCCGCGCGCCTGGCGGCCGGCGAGCTGTTGCCGCTGCGCGGGGTGGCACGGGTGGTTGTCTACGGGTCGTGGGCGGCCCGCGCGGCCGGGGAGGCGGGCCCGGCGCCGCGGGACCTGGACGTGCTGGTGGTGGGTTCCCCGAGTCGGATTGCCGTCCACCGAGTGGCTGATGAGCTGTCCGAACGTCTCGGGATCCCGGTCCAGGTGGCCTTCGCCACCCCAGAGGAATGGGACGCTGCCAAGGTCGGGGTCCTGGCTGAGATCCAGGCCCGCCCCCACCAAGAATTCACTGCGGAGGCACCGTGACACCCGTCTCCCCGACCGGCCGCCTGCATCAGTTGGCCAAGGCCGGCCGGCTCACCCGTCTGCAGGCACCGAACCTGGACGCCGCGGCCGAGCTGTACCTCGACGCCCAGGCCCACGCCCGGGCGGTGCCGACGCTGCTCGCGGTCAAGGACTACTCCGCGACCGTCCTTCTGGCCTACGAGATGGCCCGCAAGCTCGCCCTTGCCCTGCTCCTGGCCGCAGGCTGGCGCCCCGCGGGAGGTGAAGGCGAACACCGCATCACCTTCGACGCCGCCGTCCTGCTGCTATCCGGGCCGGCCGCCAAGACCCTCGCCGATGCCGCCTACCTGCGCCGTCAACGCAACGACAACATGTACCGCCACCAGCGCGCCGACCCTGCCGCCGCTGACGAAGCCGCTGACCTGGCCGCCGATCTCGTCCGCCATGTCATCCCCGTCCTACGTGACCGCGTGGAGACAGTCCTGCCCGACTGAGGCTGAGACGCCGAGCTCATCCGACAGGCCCGCGAGTGGCTCGGCGGGCCACGGCACGCCGGCCCGGCCAACGACAGCGAACCTCGACCGCCCGCGGCGAATACGCGGAGAAGCCGAGCCGCTTGCGGCATCGCCGCAGTTCAGCGCCCTGTTCCCAACGCGCTTGAAAACCGCTGGGCGGTACCCAATCCTGCCCCGGGGGTTCGAATCCCTCGCCCTCCGCTTCGTGTTGATCATGGCCCTGAGCTGGACCTTTGCCGAGGACTTCCATCCGGAGCTGCCCTCACGTGACGTCGGCACAGGCTTCAGCGGTGTGGAGGACCGTTACGCGATCGCGCATTCTGCCTCTGCCCGGTGCGCCATAGCGGCGCAAACGTGCTGCTCAGGAGGTATTCGCCTACCCATCGATCGGCGACCGATTGGTGGGTATCGAGCGTGTCCAACCGTGCATAGTCGTTGACGACGGTTTGCAGCGGCGAGTGGTCTATTGGTGATCTGATCATGGACCGCACCTGGATGCCTGCGGTGGACAACGGGCCGGCGATACCCGACGCCGTCGATGGGATGCCGCCTGTTCGCTGTCCCGGGTCGTCGTTGGGGCTGCGTCCGGCGCCGGACCACGTCGACGATCCTGGTCCGGCTGCCCGAGCGGACCGTAGAACCGGCTGGCCGGTCCGTGAGAACGCCGGGCGGTGACCGAATCCGACTGGTCCCATGGGCTCAACATCCCGGACGAAGACTGGCCACGGGGGACGAATCCCCTGCCTGGGTGCTTGCCTACCTGGAAGCCCCTCGAACCGGTGAAGGGGCGCCATGACAGCCGATGCACCGGCCCGGGGCGGTATCGACCGTCACCAGGGCATCACCTCAGCCGATCTCGACGGCCTCACTGCGCCCGACCGGGACCTGGCCCTGTACCTCGCGATGGCCTACCTGCGGTGTTCGAGGAACGGGTCGAGACCCTGTACAAGCAGGGCCATGTGCGCGGCCCGGCTCACCTGGCGATCGGCCACGAGGCCGATCGCCGTCGGGGTCGGCTCGGCGCTTGGCCCGGATGACCGCTCCATCGGCACCTACCGCGGCCATGCCCACGCGCTGGTCCGCGGAGCCGACCCGGAGGCGGTGATGCTCGAGCTCCTCGGCCGCGACGGCGGCATCTGCGCCGGCAAGGGCGGCTCGATGCACATCGCCAGCATCGAGCACGGCTACATGGGCTCCCACGCCATCATCGGTGCCCACCTGCCCATCGCGGCCGGTCTCGGGCTGGGCCAGCCAGATCCTCGACGCCGGCCGGGTCACCGCCTGCTTCTTCGGTGACGAGAGCGACGAACATCGGCGCCTTCCACGAGGCGCTCAACCTCGCGGCGATCTGGTACCTGCCGGTGATCTTCGTCTGCGAGAACAACGGGTACATGGAGTACACCCCGATCGAGAAGGTCACCCCGGTCGCCCGACCGGCCGCCGACCGGGCCGCCGCCTACGGCCTGGCCGCCGTGACCGTCGACGGCAACGACGTGCTCGCCGTCCGGAAGGTCGCCCTCGAGGCGACCGCAGCGGCCCGCAGCGGCCAGGGACCGGTGCTCGTCGAGGCCCGCACCTACCGGCATAGCGGCCACTCCGTCGCCGATCCGGCGGCATACCGCCCCGCGGAGGAGGTCGCCGCCTGGAAAGCCCGCGACCCGCTCACCCGGCACCGGGACGTCGCCGTGGCGGGGGCGTCGACGCCGCCGCGCTGGACGCCGTCCTGTCGGCTCTGCGCGAGGAGGTCGCCGCCCTTGCGCGGCGCGCCCTCGACGCGCCGCCCCCGGCCCCGGAAGGCGCCTGGCGCGACATGTGGAGCGACGGGAGCAGCACATGGCGGAACTGACCCACGAGCTGACCTATCGGGACGCGGTCGCCACCGCGCTCGCCCAGGAGATGGAGCGCGACCCGCGGGTGGTGCTCATCGGTGAGGACATCGGCTCCGGTGGTGTCTTCAAGACCACCAAGGGGCTGCTCGAGCGGTTCGGGCCGGTCCGGGTGCGGGACACCCCGATCTCCGAGCAGGCCATCGTGGGCGCCACGATGGGCGCTGCGATGGCCGGGCTGCGGCCGGTCGCCGAGATCATGTTCGCCGACTTCTACGCCACCTGCTGGGACGGCGTGGCCAACGAGATCGCCAAGGCCCGGTACATGAGTGGTGGGCAGCTCAGCCTGCCGCTGGTGATCCGCTCGGCGGGCGGCGGCGGCATCGGGTTCGGCAGCCAGCACAGCCAGACGCTGGAGAACTGGGCGATGACCGTGCCCGGCCTGAAGATCGTCGCGCCGTCCACGCCGGTCGACATGGCCGGGCTGCTCGCCGCCGCGATCCGCGACGACGACCCGGTGCTCGTCTTCGAGCACAAGGGGCTGTTCGGCACCCGAGGGCCCTGCCCAGACGGCGAGCAGCACGTGCCGCTCGGCCAGGCCGCGGTCCGCCGGCTGGGGGACGACGTCACGTTCGTCGCGCTCGCCGGCACCGTCAAGCCCTGCCTGGACGCCGCGGACGTCCTTGCCGTCGAGGGGATCTCGGCCCAGGTGATCGACCTGCGCTGCCTGGTCCCGCTGGACGCCCGCTGCGTGCTGCAGTCGGTCGCCCGCACCGGACGGCTGGTGATCGTCGAGGAGAACCCGGGACAGCTCGGCTGGGGGGCCGCCGTTGCGGCACTGGTCGCCGAGGAGGCGTTCGACTCCCTGCGCGCCCCCGTCGCCCGAGTCAGCGGTGGCAACGTCCCGCTTCCGGTGGCCAAGCCCCTCGAGGCCGAAGTGCTGCCCTCCGGAGCGCGGGCTGCCGCCGCCGCCCGCCGACTCGTGAGCGACCCCGTGGCACGCTGATCACCGATGAGCACGTTCGATGTCGCGGGGGGCCCCGAGGTGGAACGGGGTCCACTGTCGACCGTGCGGAACCTGCTGGTCCTCGGTCGGCTGCTCACCGAGACCATGGACGCCGAAGAGATCCTTGACTTCACCGCGGCCTCGGTGCCCACCCTGGGCGGGTGCCGGGTGGTGGGCCTGCACTGCCCGTCCGTCGGACCGCGCTGGGCACCGCCAGCCGGTGTGGTCCGCCAGCTCGGTGCCCTGGGCCCGCTGGGCGGTCGGGTGAGGCTGGACAGCGGTGACGGGGCCTGGGCCTACCCTCTGGGGAACCCGCTGGGGCACTTCGGGTTCCTCGTCGTCGCCGACTGCGATCCGCCGGACGCAGAGGAGCAGTTCCTGCTGCGAGCGCTGGCCCAGCAGGCTGGGACGGCGCTGGCCAACCGGCAGCTGCACCTGCAGGAGACGACCACCGCGGCCCGGCTCTCCGAGGCCAACGACGCCCTGCGCGGCACTGTGGTCGCGCTGCGCCGCAGCACGGCGATCCACGCCCGGCTGACTGCGGTCGCCGTCTCCGGAGAGGGCCGGGAGGGCATCGCTCGCGCCGTCCATGAGCTGACCGGGTTGCCGGTGGCGATCGAGGACCGGCACGGGAACCTACACGCCTGGGCCGGACCTGGCCGGCCCGACCCCTACCCGAAGGACCCGGCGGATCGGCGCGAGCAGCTGGTGCGCCGGGCGCTGGCCGGTCCGCACCCGGTGCGCGACCGGGACGCCCTGGTCGCCCTGGCCCACCCGCAGGGCGACGTGCTCGGAGTGATCCGGTTGGTCGACCCTGACCGCACCGCGGGTGAGCACGAGGTGATGGCCCTGGAGCACGGGGCAACCATCCTGGCGATGGAGCTTGCCCGAGTGCGCAGCCGGGCCGAGAGCGAGCTGCGGATGCGGCGCGACCTCGTCGACGACCTGCTCGCCGGCGTCGACGAGGAGAGCGCCCGGGCCCGAGCCGGGGTGCTGGGCTACGACCTGCAGCGCCCACACCGGGTGCTGGTCGCCGAGGCACCCGGCCGGGCGGCGGACACCGACGTCCTGTTTCAGGCGGTCCGAAGGGCAGCCCGGCAAGATGGCGCGGGGACCCTGCTGGTGGCCCGGGGGACGCAGGTCGTGCTGTTGTCGGATCACGACGTGAACTGGGAGACGCTGCGCGGCGCCGTGATCCGCGAGCTCGGCGGCGCCGCGGTGCGGATCGGCATCGGGGAGCGGTGCACGGCGATCGCCGCCGTCCCCCGGTCCTACCGGCAGGCCGTGCTGGCGCTGCGGCTGGCCGCGGCGGCGGAGTGGACCGACCGCACGGTCCTGTTCGAGGACCTCGGGGTGCATCGGTTGCTGGTCGGAAACAGCCGCCTGGACGAGGTGGTGGCCTTCGTGGAGTGCTGGATCGGCCCGCTGCTTGCCTACGACTCCCGCCGGGGCGTCGACCTGGTCCGCACCCTGACCCACTACCTCGACCGTGGTGGCAACCACCAACGCACCGCCGCCGCGCTCGTCGTCCACCGCAACACGCTGCGCTACCGGCTGAGCCGGATCAGCCAGATCACCGGCCACGACCTGTCCGACCCGGAGGCCTGCTTCAACCTGCAGCTGGCTACCCGGGCGTTGCAGACCCTCGCCGCGCTCGACGTCCCGGTAGGCGTCGACACCGCCCACCGCGACGGCCCGGGAGGCGTCCCGGGGGTGCTGCGGGGCACCGGATGAGTTCGCGGCGGCCGAGGCGATGAACTCCTCCGGGCTGATGTAGTACGGATTGTCGATCACCATCGCGCCGAGCATCGCCTTGGGTGGGTCTTCAGCACGTCCACGACCAGCTGGCCGTCGCAGCGTGTCAGGTCGTACAGACAGACGTTGACCTGGGCGACGTTGCCCATCACCCGGTTCAGGGCCGACTCGTACAGGGCGATCTTCTCCACGCCGGGCTTGTCCCGGTGCGCCCGGCTCATGTCGCCGATGTTGCGCACCACCCCATCCCCGGCGACCCCGCCCGCCTTGAGCTCCCAGAACCGGAGCATGTCCTCGGGCAGGAAACCACCACCGGCGAAGTGATTCTCGTCGGAGTCGAGCACCTCCAAGCGACCCTCGGTCAGGTGCCGCTCGACGTCCACGTGGTCGGCCAGGCGCTCCAGGACCTCGGCAGGCGCGCAGCTGTCGACCACGCAGGTGCACCGCGACCCCTCGGCCAGCCCCCCGGCCAGGATCGGGACCAGGAGCAGGTCCCGTTCCGCCGGGTTGCGGTAGAACGCGCACACGTGGTCACCGGCGGACAGCTGCCGCCCGATGACGTCGTCGGACGGGGGAACCGGCCATCGGGGCCTCCTATGGACCTCAGAGCTCGGCGCGGACAATCTCGACAGCCTGACCCATGTTGCGCAGCTTCGCAAAGGCCGTCGTCCGGCTGAAGTAGCCCAGTCCACAGTCGGGGGCGACCAGGAAGCGGTCGGGCGGGACGATCTCCAGGCGGTGCCGGATCCGGTCGGCGATCACCTCGACCGGCTCGACCATGTAGCTCTTCGCGTTGACGACGCCCAGGCCCAGCACCTTGTCCTGCGGGAAGTCCCGGTACGGGTCGAGGTCGCCGAACTCGGCGCTGGTCGACTCCAGGTGGATGACGTCGGCCGGGGAGGCCTCGAACAGTGGGATCATCTCCCGGGTCTTGGCCTCGAAGACGTCGCGCTGGCCGTCGACGCTGCCGTAGCAGACGGCCAGAACTTCAGCATGTCGATGCCGTCGAACATGATGTCCTGCACCTCGATCTGCCACATGTCCTGGGTGTACGGGGCGAGCACGTCGATCAGCTGGAGACCCTCACATCCCATGCCCTGCAAGTACTTCAGCTCGGCGTTCATGGCCCGGGCCAGGTCCTTGGCGAACTCGACCGGGTCGTCGTAGAACTGGTTGTCGCAGATGATGCTCTGCTGCGCCGGGCCGAGGAAGGCGACCTTGAACGGCTTGTCAGTCGCGCCCTTCATCGCGTTGACCACGGGTTCGAAGATGGAACGGCGCCACTCGATCGGTCCGACGACCTTGGCCTTGTAGAACGGCGCGTACTTGGCCCCGTCGCCGGGCGGGCCGAAGGGGGAGAAGCCGCCGAGGTTCTCGGGGATGAAGTGGAAGATCGGCTCGAGCTGGAAGCCGGGCGCCTCCCACTCGTAGTACTGGGCGCCGTCGCACAGCACGTCGAGACCGGCGAGCTCCTGCTCCCGGGCGCAGATCTTGCTGGCGTCCTCGTAGGCCACCCGCAGGTTGTGGCTGCGGTAGACCGGTTCGGCGAGGCTGCCTAGCTAGCACCCGGCCCTGCAACCAGTGCGGGCGGGGGAAGGCGGAGACCGCCGAGGTGGGTAGAAGTACGTCTTGGCCCCGAATCTCCACGGTCCACAGCTCCTCTGCACGTCCGGACCCGGCTTGGCAGGCTCGTCGGACCGACGGGCGTCGCCCCTCGGCGGCGCACCTCGACCCGGCTGTCACGGTACGCAGCGCTGAGGGACGGCGACTCGTCCCGAGCGAACGAAAGACTGCCGTCCCGGCCGGTCCGTTCATGGGCATCGAGGACGAATCGCGACCCGGTTCGACCCGCCTACGGTGGCGATCTCGCCGTGCAGGGGCCGCCGACCCGCCGCGCCCGGGCCGCCGGGCCGTGAGGGGTGTCGGGAGGGGCCACATCGAGGAGGGCTCGATGACCGTGACCGGAACCGTCTGGCCTGCACCAAGGAAGGGATCCGCCTGGTCGACACCCGGCACGAGGCGGTGGCGGTCAACGCGGCCGACGGGTACGCGCGGGCGACGGGTCGGATCGGGGTGGCGTTCGCGACCGCGGGCTCGGGGTTCTCCAACGCGGTCGCGGGCCTCGGGCCGGCCCAGATCGACCGCAGCCCAGTGTTGGTGCTGACCAGCTCGCCGCCGCTGCGCGACGCCGAGACCAACACCCTGCAGGGCTCGGTGGACCAGGTGGCGCTGTCGGCCCCGCTGACCCGATGGGCGCACCGGGTAACGGCGGTCGAGGAGATCCCCCGGCTGCTGGGCTTCGCCGTCCGTCGGGCCCTGGCCGGCCCGCCGGGTCCGGTCGTCGTCGACCTGCCGATCGACGTGCTGTTCTCGACGACCTCGCCCCGCCGGGTGGACCACGGCGGTGGCGCCCGGTTGCCCTGGTCGCCGGTGCCCGCGCCGGCCGGGGTGGTCGAGGCGATCGACGTGCTGCGCGCCGCGCGGCGTCCGGTGGTGGTGGCCGGGGGCGGGCTGCGCGGTCCGGCCCCGCACGCCGACCTGGTCGCGTTCGCCGAGCTGATCGGCATCCCGGTGTTCCACCCGGGCTTCGTCGTCGGTGCGATGCCGCCGGACCACCCGCTGAACGGATACGGCGCGGCGCGCAACCTCGCCCAGCTCACCGCTGCCGGCGAGGGGCCAGACGCCGTGCTGCTGATCGGGAGCCGATTCGGGCTGTACCTGGGCAACCGGGGCGGCTCGGTGATCCCGCAGCAGGCCACGGTCGTTCAGATCGACGCGGACGCCGCCGAGATGGGCCGGCTGCGCCCGTTCGACGTCGGGCTGGTCGCCGACCCGTCGACGGCGGTGCACGCCCTGCTCGAGGCGGGGCGCGCGGCTGGGGCGTGGCCGGACCGCACCGCCTGGGCCGAGCGGGCCACGGGCGTGCAGCGGGCGACGCCCGCCGTCGCCCAGGACCCGCCGAGCCTGGACGGCCGGATGCACCCCGTCCACGGTGTGCGAGAGGTGTTGCGGCATCTGGGGTCCGAGCCCGGACCGGGGCGGACCTACGTCGTCGACGGCGGCGAGCTGATGCCACTGGGCGCTGATGTCCCTGCACGAGGCGGCACCCCGGCGAGCGATGGGCTGCGGATACCTGGGGTTCCTCGGCATGACGCCCGGGCTGGCCATCGGCGCGCAGGTCGCCGAGCCGGACCACCGGGTCGTCCTCGTGGTCGGCGACGGCGGTGCCGGGTTCCATCCGCAGGAGATCGACACCATGGTCCGGCACCGGCTGCCGATCATCACGGTGGTGGTGAACAACGCCTCGTGGGGGATGTCGCTGCACGGTCAGGAGATCCTCTACCGCGAGGAGGCCGGGGTGGTCTCACTGCTGGCGGACACCGCATTCGAGCGGGTCGCCGAAGGGTTCGGTGCGCTGGGCCTGCGGGTCGACCGGATCGCGGACGTCGCCGGCGCCGTCCGGGCCGCCCTCGCCCACGACGGACCTTCGTTGATCAACCTGACCGTCTCCAAAAACGTCGCCCACCCGATCACCGCGGCGATGCTCGGCGCCGTCGGCGCCGGCGGCACAGTGATCCCCTACTACGACAACGTGGCCGCCGACGAGCCGGCGGACGCGCCGGTGGCCGGCCGATGAACGCCTCCGTCGGCCCCGGCACTCGCGTCGAGTGGCCGCAGGCCCGCATGGGAACGGTCGACACAGGAACGGTCGACACGGGAACGGTCGACACGGGATCGACCGCCGCGGGCGGCGTCCGGCTGGCCTACCTCGAGGTGGGACCCGCCGACGGGCCGCTGGTGGTCTGCCTGCACGGCTTCCCGGACACCCCACTGACCTTCCGACGGCTCGGCGGCGTCTTGGCGGAGAACGGCTTCCGGGTCGTGGCGCCCTGGCAACGTGGCTATCCGCCGTCCGAGGTGGTGACCGGGCCATACCAGGTGGCGGCGCTCGCCCGTGACGCGCTCGCCGCGGCCCGCGCCCTGTCCCCGGAGGCGCCGGTGTCCCTCGTCGGGCACGACTGGGGGGCGCTGGCCAGCTACGGCGCCGCCGTCCTCGGACCGGACGTCGTGATGCGGATCGTCACCCTCTCGGTGCCCCCGTCGAACTGCTTCCGGCCGTTCCTGCGGACCAGCTGGGAGCAGCAGCGGGCCTCCTGGTACCAGTTCCTGTTCCAGATGGAACCGCCGGCCGAGAACGTCGTCGGCGCGGACGGCTTCGCCTTCATCGAGCGGCTATGGCGCTCCTGGTCGCCCGGCTGGGAGCCGGACGGCGACCTGCTTGCCGCGACGGTCGCCTCGATCGAGGCGGGCTTCCCGGCGTCCCTGCTCTACTACCGCGACACCTGGCAGCCCTCCCGGCAGCATCCGGACCTCGCCACCGACCAGCAGGCGATCTTCGACGGTCCGGTCACCGTTCCGGCGTTAGTGCTGCACGGCGCGCAGGACGGCTGCATCCTTCCCGGCGCCTTCGCCGGCATCGAGGGCTACTTCACCGGCGGCCCGCGCCGCCAGACGGTGATGGACGCTGGGCACTTCCTCCACCTCGAGCGACCAGACGCCGTCCGTGACCTCGTCCTCGACGCTCTCGGAAAGGGGTGATCGGCCATGGGGATCCTGGACGGCGTGGTCGCGGTTGTCGGCGACATCAAGGCCCTGTCGGTAGATGTGGCCAAAGCGTTCAACGCCGAGCTGCGCTCACTGCAGGAACGCGGCGACGTCGACATGGTGCAGGTCGCCGAGCCGCTGACGTTCTTCGAGAACGACCCGTGGATCATCGAGGCGCTGAACATCGCGTTCGAGGGCATCACGATGACCCGCGTCGTGCACATCTGCTACGGGCACGAGGAGGGCCAGGCCGGTCAGCTCGAGCTGCGCGCGAACAAGTTCTTGCCGTGGGCGTTCGACATCGACTGCGACGTGCTGCACGTCGAGACCGCCAGCCACGACTTCGCCGAGGTCCCGGCGTTCCGGGGCTGGCCGAGCGACAAGGCGATCGCCGTCGGGGTGCTGGACGGCAAGAACCTCAACGTGGAGAGCCCGGAGAAGATCGCCGGGTGGCTGCGCAGCCTCATCGAGGTGGTACCGCCCGAGCAGGTCATGGTGGCCACCGACTGCGCGCTGGCGTCGTTGCGTCAGGTCGTGGCGAAGAAGAAGATGCAGGCCCTGGTCGCCGGCACCGAGATCGTCCGGGGTGAGCTCACCGGCAGCTGAGGCCATCGCCGGTTCGGCCTCTTCGGCAAGGCGGGACCGGTCACGTCTGCCGCGTTGCGCCTGCCGAGCCGTCCTTGTTCAGCGCGCGGATCTCACGTGCTCGGCGAGGCCTCCACCCCGGGTGAGCCGGGCGTCGTGCGCAGCGCGGTCAGGGTCTGCCAGGCCCGGGTGGCGAGCTTGAGGTTGAAGCACACCTCG
Source organism: uncultured Actinomycetota bacterium (assembly GCA_963825645.1). Classification (GTDB taxonomy): domain Bacteria; phylum Actinomycetota; class Actinomycetes; order Actinomycetales; family Kineosporiaceae; genus JADJPO01. The sequence goes on along the minus strand of CAWGTT010000011.1, from coordinate 100,509 downwards.
GGGTCGGACAGGTCGTGTCCGCTGATCTGCCGGATCCGTTGCAGCCGGTACTTCAACGTGTTCCGGTGCACGATCAGCGCCGCCGCGGTCGCCTCGTAGTTGCCGCCGCGGTCCAGGTAGTAGGTCAGGGTGCGTACCAGGTCGGCGCTGCGGTGAGCGTCGTAGGTGAGCAGCGCACCGATCCAGCGCTGCACGAACCGGTCCGCCTCATCGAGGGAGTCGTTGCCGATCAGCAGCCGGTAGACGCCCAGGTCGTCGAACCGGACCGCGCGGTCCTCCCACTCCGCGGTCTGCAGCAGGTGCAGGGCCAGACGGGCCTGGCGGTACGAGCGCGGGAAGTCAGCGACTGCGGTGCACTGCTCGCCCACACCGAGCCGCGCCGTCCCGCCGCCGAGGTCACGGATCACCGCCTGGCGCAGGCTCTCCCAGTCGGCCTCGTGATCGGCCAGCAGCACCACCTGGGACCCGCGGGCGACCAGCAGGGTGCCGGCCGGCTCATCCCGCGAGGCACGGCGCACCGCCTGGAAGAAGGCGTCGTTGTCGGTCGACCGGCCGTGCCCCTCGATGACCACGACCCGGTGCGGGCGCTGCAGGTCGTACCCCAGGGCGCCGGCGCGGGCCAGCGCGCTCTCGGCGTCGGTGCCGGTCAGCAGTTCGTCGACCAGGTCACGCCGGATCCGCAGCTCGCTCTCGGCCAGGCTTCGCACCCGGGCAAGCTCCATCGCCAGAATGGTGGCCCCGTGCTCCAGGGCCATCACCTCGTGCTCGCCCGCGGTCCGGTCCGGGTCGACTAGGCAGATGACGCCGAGGATGTCGCCCTGCGGATGAGCCAGGGCGAACAGGGCACCGCCCTTGCGGATCGGCCGGCCGGCCTCCAGCGCCTGTCGGAGCAACTGCTCGCGCCGGTGGGCGGGGTCCTTCGGGTAGGGGTCGGGCCGGTCCGGTCCGGCCCAGGCGTGCAGGTTGCCGTAGCGGTCCTCGATCGCCACGGACAGTCCGGTGAGCTCGTGGACGGCACGGGCGATGCCCTCCCGGCCCTCGCCGGAGACGGCCACTGCGGTCAGCCGGTCGTGGATGGTCATGCTGCGCTGCAGCGCGGCGACGGTGCCGCGCAGCCGTTCGTTGACTTCCGAGAGCTCGTGGGCGGTGGCCAGCTCCTGGGCGTGCAACTGCCGGTTGGCCAACGCCGTCCCGGTCTGCTGAGCCAGCGCGCGCAGCAGGAACTGCTCCTCGCTGCTCGGCTCGACGTCCGCGGCTACCACGAGGAAGCCGAAGTGTCCCTGGGGGCTGCCCAGCGGGTAGGCCCACGCCCACTCCTGGCCCGGGATCTTCACCGGGCCGCCCATCGGTCCGCACTGGGTGAGCGCCGTGGCCACGGTCCTGTCGGAGCCCGAGCGGTCCTTCCCGGTCTGCTCGACCCCGACCACCCGGCACCGGGCGAGCGACGGCACCGCGGTGACCGCTAGCTCCAGGATCTGGCGCTCGCCGGTGCTCTCGGTCATCAGCTGCCCGAGAATCAGCAGGCTGCGCATCGTCGAGAGCAGGCCACGACCGAGCTGGTGGGCGGTGTCCAGCCCGGGGGCGCTCATACGACGGTGACCGGGTCGGCTTCGACGTACTGGTCTGGTTCGACGTACCAGGGGTTGTCAAGCAGCTGGCCGGACATGAGCACCTTCGGGTGGGTGCGCAGCAGCTCCATGAGCACGTGTCCGTCGGTGAAGCGTTCCAGGTCGTACAGGCACAGGATCACCTGCGGGTAGCGGGGCAGGAACTCATTGAGCCGGGCCTCGTAGCGCACGAGGTCACCCACCCCGGGCAGCTCCCGCAACGCCCAGGTCATCTCCCCGACCGCCCGCACGAAGCTGAACCCGCCTGCCTTCAGGGCGCCGCCGACGCCCTGCTCCCAGAAGTCGAGCATCCGGTGCATGTCGAACATGCCGTCCGGGACGTAAGCCTGGTCCGAGCAGAGCAGGTCGAACTGGCCGTTGCTGCGGCACACGTCCACGTCGACCACCAGGGACAACGGGACGGTGACCTGCTCGACGTCCGGGTCGTCCATGACACAGATGCACTTGTGGCCGGCCAGCATCCCGTCGCGCAGGAACGGCAGCAGCACTTCGTCACGCTGGGCCGGGCCACGGAAGAAGGCGCAGATGTGGTCGCCGGGGGTCAGGTTCAGGCCTGGTTGGCCCACGCTGACCGTCGTCGTCATCGCCCGTACCGTTCGACGTGGCGCGCGAACAGCGCCTCTGGATCGAGCGTCTTCGGCGCGATGGGGCGGGAGACCCAGGTCAGGTTGACGAAGTGCCGGGCGTTCACGTTCTCGGTAGTGATCGTCCCGCCCCAGGTGCCGCAGGACAGGCTCAGGGTGAACGGCAGACCGTTGCGGGCGCTGCCCGCGCCCTCGTTGAGGTTCTGGTTCACCAGCACGCGAGCCGTCTTCGTTCCGAAGGCCATCGCCTCGACGTGGGCGTCGTCGCGGGTGTGGATGCCGCAGGTGTGTCCGAGGCCCTGATTGCTGGTGATCGCGTTGACCTGTGCGACGGCGTTCTCGATGCGGCCGGTGTAGCGATAGACCGCCAGCACCACGGACAGCTTCTCGCCGCTGAACGGGTGATCGGGGCCGACGCCCTCCTCTTCGACCATGAGGAAGGTCGTCGAGTCCGGGACGTCGATCCCGGCCAGCTCGGCGATCCGCAGCGCCGACTTGGCGATCACCTCCGCGCTCGGGATGTGCCCCCCGTCCGGCCACATCACGGCCTGCAGACGGGCCTTCTCCTCGGGTCCGCACAGGTACCCGCCGTGCGCCTGCAACCGGCTCATCACCGCGTCGTAGACCGAGGAGTGGATCACGACGGCATTGTCCGCCAGGCAGCTGGTCGCGTAGTCGAAGGTCTTGGCGACGACGATGGAGGACGCCGCGTCGTCCAGGTCGGCGGTCTCGTCGACGACGTGGACGGCGTTGCCCACCCCCACCCCGAACGCCGGCGTGCCCGAGGAGTACGCCGCCTTGACCATCGCCGCTCCGCCGGTGGCCACGATGAGGTCGGCCTGGCTCATCAGCTCCTGGGTGTGGGCGATCTTCGCCTCCGGCAGGACCTGGACCAGGTCGGCCGGGGCGCCGACCTGCGCACAGGCCTCGCGCATGAAGCCGACGACCGCGTCGGTGGTCTGCCTGCTGCGAGGATGGGCCGCGAAGATGATCGCGTTGCGCCCGGCGAGCGCGCACAGCGCCTTGACCGGAGGCGTCGCGTCGGGCCCGGTGGTCGGCACCAGCGCGGCGACCACACCGACCGGTTTGGCGATCTTCACCAGGCCGCGATCCGGGTCCTCCTCGACGATGCCGACCGTCGGCGTGGTCCGCAGGTCGGCCAGGACGCCGAGGACCCGGCGCTCGATCTTGGTGACCTTGTCGGCGTAGTTGCCGAACCCCGCCTCGTCGACGGCCAGCCGGGCAAGCTGCTCGGCGCGGTCCTTGCGGGCCACCGCGTAGGCGACCGCGGTGGTCAGTTCGTCGACCCGGTCAGCGTTCCAGTCCTCGATCGCCTGCTGGGCGGTACGGGCTCGCTCGACGACCTGTGCCACGTCCACGTCCGTACCTCCTCATCGCGGTGCCCGGTGATCGGCGTCCACCCACCGGTCCGCGGCACCTGCACGCGCCGGACGACGACACGGCGCCGGGCGGTGTTCAAGGAGAGTACGTCGGACGACCTGATAACAGCCTCGGCCCCAGTGGACAAACATCCGTCGAGACCTTGTCCGGTTAGGTCAATGCCGGACAATTGACTCACACCACGGCTTTCCAGTCCACGGCCACCGCTCCGGACGGCGTGACCAGCACCGGGTTGAGGTCCAGCCCGCGCAGCCCCGGCAGGTCGGTCAGCAGCCGGCCGACCGCGACCACGACGTCGGCGAGGGCGTCGAGGTCCACCGCCGGGCCGCCCCGGGCGCCGGTGAGAAGCGGGGCACCGCGCACGCTGAGCAACAGGTCGCGGGCCTCGCGGCGGGTCAACGGCGCGAGGGCGAAGGCGACATCGGCGAACACCTCGACCCAGATCCCGCCCAGACCTGCCATCACCACCGGGCCGAACGACGGGTCGCGCAGCGCCCCGACCACCACCTCGACGCCGGTCAGCTGCGGTGAGACCAGGACGTCGCCGCCGCCGGCGAGCAGATCCGCGGCGGCCGCCTCCGCCGCCGACGCCGAGTCCAGGTCGAGCCGCACGCCCCCGCTGTCACTGCGGTGCGCTGCCCGGGCCACCTTGACCACGACCGGTCCGTCGTCGACCCAGCGCGCCGCAGCTGCAGCGGCTTGTTCGGCGGTTCGGCAGACGACCGTGTCCACGGTGGTGATCCCGGCCTCGCGGAGCAGTCCGGCCAGTGCCAGCGGGTCGTCCAGGTCCCGGTCAGGGTCACGGCCAGGGCCGTGGGCCGGGTGCGGGGCCACGCCAGGCGCGACGCCGGGAGCCGTTGCCGTAGAACGCCTCAGCCTCGCTCGGGCGGCTGCCGCGCGGTGGGCGTGACCCAGGGCCCGCGCCGTCCGGTCCGGGCCGACCAGCACCGGCACCCCGGCGACCTGCAGTGACCGGGCCAGCTCGGCGGCCGACCGAGGAGCCACCCAGCAGGCGCACACCGGAACCGGGACGCCGTCCTCGCGCAACCGGGCGACGGCGGCAGCCACCCCGGTCACCGTCTGCTGGTCGGTCGCCGCGCGCTGCAGCAGGACTGGGACCACGAAGTCCACCTCCCCCGAGCGAGCCAGCAGGTCGACCAGCGCCGGGTAGGCGGTGGGGAAGAGCCGCCAGGCCGTGGTCATGTCGACCGGGTTCGCGGCGCTCGCATACGGGGGCAACAGGTCCCGGACCCGTTCCTGCAGCCCCGCGGACAGCTCCGGCACTCCCAGCCCCTCGTCGGTGAGCAGGTCGGCCAGCTCCACCCCGGCACCGCCGCTGTTGGTGATCACAGCCACCCGGTTCCCGGCCGGCAACGGCTGGGCGTCCAGCACCCGGGCCGCGTCCAGCAGCTCCCGCCCGTTGCCCACCGTGACCACCCCTGCCTGGGCGAGGGCCCCGCGCCAGACCGCCTCCGGAGCGGCCAGGGCGGCGGTGTGCGAGGCCGCCGCGCGGGCACCGTCCACAGACCGACCGGTCTTGAGCACGACGACAGGCTTGTCCGGGACGACCTGCCGCGCGCGCTCGGCGAACGCCCGTCCGTCCGGCAGCGACTCCAGCAGGAGGCACAACACCCGGGTGGCCGGGTCCTCGGCGAGCGCGTCGAGCAGCTCGGTGACCGTCACCTCGCAGGAGTTGCCGGGGGCGCAGACCTTGGCGAAGGCGACGCCCTCCTCGGTGGCCAGGTCGTACACCGCCATCCCGTAGGCGCCGGACTGCGTGATGACCGAGATCCCTCCGCCACCGGTCGGCAGGCCGGCCGCGATCGAGGCGTTCAACGGCAGGTCGCAGTTCTGCACACCGAAGCAGTTCGGTCCGAGAACGCGCACCGGCGTCGTCCCCGACCTCGCCGCCTGGACCAGGGCCGCCTGCAGCGCCGCGCCGTCCGGACCAACCTCGGCGAACCCCCCGGAAAGCACAACGAGTGCGCCCACACCGGCCGCCGCGGCGTCGGCGGCCACCCCGGGGACGGCCGCTGCGGGGACGGCGACCACGGCGAGGTCGATGGGTCCGACGTCTCGTCCGACCTCGCGCAGCGACTGCCCGGCCCGCACCGGGACCACCTCACCCGGGTACGAGGCGAGGTTGGCCCTGAGCAAGGCGCCCACCGTGCCGGGACGCTCCGAGGCGCCTACCAGGGCCACTCGGCGCGGGCAGAACACCGTGTCCAGCAGCCCCCTGGCCATGCCGCCTCAGCCGACAGCGGTGAACTGGCGGTCGAGCTCGGCCGGGGCGAACTCCGAGCGGCGCACCCTGAGCGGATCCACCGACCGGACGGCGTCGAGCTCGGCCGCGGTCGGCCGCGGAACGCAGACCACATCCTCGGCGACGACCAGGTCGAAACCGGTTGCCCGCTCGACGTCCTCGATGCTCACGTCCGGGAACGTCATGACCAGGCGGGCGTGGCCGTCGACGTAGTCGAACACCCCCAGCTCGGTGACCAGCCACTGCGGACCACCGCCGGTGTGGCCGAGCTCGGCGCGGGTACCCGCGGGCGTGACGTGCCCCAGGTCGGTGAGGAAGTCGACCTGGCGGACCAGGGTGCGTCCACCGCGGTGCCGCGACGTCCACAGCGTGAGCGAGCCGATGGTCGCGGAGATGTTCGCCCCCCCGCCACCGCCGCCGAGCTTGATCTTCGGCTGCGGCATCCCACCGATCGCGGTCACGTTGGTGTTGCCGTGGGCGTCGATCTGCCCCCCGGACAGGAACATCCGGTCGATGGCGCCCCGGCACGCCGCGTCGAAGAACTCCTCGAACCGCATCCGGTAGACCGCGTCCCGATGCAGTGCCAGGTCGTTGCTGGTCGGCGGGATGAACACCGCAGTCGGGTTCACCGCGTAGGTGGCGCCCTCGACGAGCAGGCTGGCCGGCGCGTGCGTGCGCCGCGCGACGTGCATGGCGACCTGCGCGCACGGACTGGCGAAGCCGTGGAAGACTACCTCGCGGTCGACGACCGTGCGGGCCAGTGCGACCACGAACCACTCGTCCAGGCTCCAGCCGGTGAGGCCATCGCCGACTCCGCCTGCTCCGCCGCTCAACGGAACAGCTCCTTCCACTCCTCGTCCGAGGCCGACCAGGCGGTCAGCCGCTGCGGGTCGACGAGGTCCCGGTAGGCGTCCTCACCGACGTGGACGTAGCGGTCGAGATAGGCCTCGACGGCGTCCCCGCCCGCCGCGGCGGCCTTGACGTACTCGGCAAGATGCCTTCTGTCGTAGGCGTATCCGGGGTAGCAGGACGACGGGTGGGCACCGAACGGCACCTCGACCACCGCCGCGACGCAGTGCGCGGGGACGGTCACCCCGGCGGCTGCCACGTCCTCGGTGTCGACCAGCCGGTCGACGGTGGCCACCACCACCCGGGAGGCGTGCGCGAACCGCTCGTCGAGCACGTAGGGCTGGTCGAGGTGCAGGTTGCCCACGGCGTCTCCGATCGGCGCGTGCAGCAGCGCGACGTCTGGTGCCAACGCTGGCACGGCGACCAGCTCCTGCCCGGTGAACGGGCAGGTGACCATGCCCCACTCGGGATGCAGCGCCGGCAAGTCGGTGCCCTTCAGGCCCAGGACCGGCAGGAACGGCAGGCCCATCTCGGCGGCGCGCAGCTGGGTGAGCACGGTGACGCACGAGGACTCGCGCACCGTGAGCGTGCCGCTCTCGGCTCCGCGCCGAAACGCCGGCGCCAGGCCCAGATCCTGCTCGAAGCCGACGTAGCTCTCCTCGCAGATCCCTACCGCACCGGCGGCGATGAGCAGGTCGACGTCGATGCTGTGTGCCGAGCCGACCACCCGCAGGTCGCGCCGGCCCTGGCGGACGAGCTCGCGGACCAGGGCCATCGGCAGGCGGGCGGACAGGCCGCCGCCGAGGGCGACGGTGGCGCCGTCGGTGACCTGCGCCGCCGCCTGCGCCAGGGTCGTCCGCTTGTCCACGGTGGAGTGGAACCCGTTCCTGGATAGACTCATTGGACCGTCATCCCGCCGTCCGCGGCAACCACCGACCCGGTCATGAACGCTGCCTCGTCGCTGGCCAGGAACAGGGCGACGTTCGCGATGTCCTCCACTGCACCGAGCCGGCCGATCGGGTACTTGACCAGGGTGCGCTGCAGCCCGAGGTCGAGGTCGCCGTCCCCGCGCGCGATCAGCATCGATTCCATGAGCGGGGTGTAGATGGTGCCGGGGCATATGACGTTGACCCGGACCCCGCGCCCGGCCAGGTCGAGGGCCATCGAGCGGGTGAGGGCGACCACCGCGCCCTTGGCGGCGCAGTAGGCGGCGAAGTTCATCACCCCGACCAGGGCGGCGACCGAGCCCTGGTTGATGATCGCCGAGCCGGGTGTCAGGTGCCTCAGGGCGGCCTGCGAGGTGAGGTAGGTGCCCTTGACGTTAACCGCGAAGCAGCGGTCCCAGTCGGCCTCCTCAGCGACCTCGACCGAGCCGGTGGAGTTCACCCCGGCGTTGTTGTACAGCACATGCAGTCCACCGAATTCGGCAGCCACGGCATCGACCGCCGCGCCGACACCGGTGGCGTCCGTGACGTCCGCGGTCAGAGCCAGGGCGCGTCCGCCGGCGTCGGCGACGAGCGTCCCGGTCTCGGTGGCGGACGCGCCGTCCCGGTCGAGCACGCCCACCGCGGCGCCCTCGGCGGCGAACCGCACGGCGGCAGCCCGGCCGATGCCGGACCCGGCGCCGGTGATGACGGCGACCTTTCCGACGAGCCGGCCTGGTGTCGCCCCGATGGTGGCTGCGGTCTTCTCGGTCATAGCGCCGTGTACCCTCCGTCGATGACCAGCGCGGCGCCGGTCAGGTAGCTCAGGCGGTCGGATGCGAGCAGGGCGACGAGGTCGGCGATGTCGTCCGGCTGGGCGACCCGGCCCAGGGGGATGCGGGCCTCGACCTCGGCACGCAGTACGTCGTCCTGCAGCCGCCAGTCGGTCATGGTGGTCCACGCCATGCCTGGGCAGACGGCATTGCTGCGGATGCCGTACGGGGCGTAGTCGATGGCGATCGACCTGGCGAGCATGAGCGCAGCGCCCTTGGACGTCGTGTAGGCGGCGCGGCCCGGGAAGGCCACCTGTCCGGCCACGGACGCGATCGTGACGACATGTCCGCGATCCTGCGAGATCATTTGCGGCAGAACGGCTCTGGCGAACAGGTACGGCCCGCGGACGTTCACCGCCTGCACCCGGTCCCACTCCTCGACCGGGGTGGTGTGCAGCACGGTGGCCTCCCGGCTACCGGTGATGCCGGCGTTGTTGACCAAGACGTCGACGCGACCGAGGGCATGGACCACCTCCTCCACGAAGGCGGACACCGACGCCTCGTCGGCCACGTCCACCGGGCGGGCGAGCCCGTCCGGGCCGGCCGCGGCGGCGGCGCCGTCCGCGTCAAGGTCGCAGACGGCCAGGGTGAAGCCGTCGGCACGCAGCCGGGCGCAGGTGGCCCGCCCGATGCCCGTGGCACCACCGGTGACGATCGCGACGCTCATCCTCGCTCCGCGGTTCGTTCGGCGGCTTGGGCGGCGATCAGCAACGGGTCGTAGACCGGCGCGAAGGGTGGCGCGTAGGCGAGGTCGAGCCGGGCCAGGTCCCGCACTCTCATCCTGGCGTGGAGCGCTGTGGCGACGACGTCCACGCGGCCGGCGGCGCCGTCCCGGCCGACCAGCTGGGCTCCGAGGAGGCGGCCGTCCTCGGCGTGTACCAGCCGCACGTGCAGCGGCGCCGAGCCCGGGTAGTACTTGGCCCGGGAACGGTGGACGACGTCGGTGGCCCGGGCGGCGAGCCCGGCCGTCTGCGCCTCGAGCAGGGTCAACCCGGTGCGGGCCACCTCGAGGTTGAACACCTTGACCACGGCGGTGCCGACGATGCCCTCGAAGGACGCCTCGCCACCAGCCGCCACCGTCCCGGCCACCCGCCCGGTCTTGTTCGCGGTGGTGCCCAGCGGCACGTAGACCGGCGCGCCGGTGACCAGGTTCGGCACAGCGACGCAGTCCCCGGCGGCCCAGACGCCGTCCAGGTCGGTGCGCATCTGCTCGTCGACGAGCAGAGCGCCGGAGGGGTGTACCCGGGCCCCGACCGACGCGGCAAGGGCGCTGCCCGGGCGGACGCCGACCGATGTCACCACGAGGTCGGGGAGCGGGTCGCACGCCTGCGCGGCGTCGGCGCCCAGGCGGAGGCCAACCTTGGTGCGCAGGTGTTCCTCGACCAGGGCGGCGGGTTCGGGGTCGAGGTTGACCAGGACGCGGTCCAGCCGTTCGACGACGGTCACCGCGACGCCCCGCTCGACGAGGGCGTCGGCCATCTCCAGGCCGATGTAGCCGGCCCCGACGACCAGGGCACTACCGATGTGCCCGGCGTCGAGCACGCCGCGCAGCTCGCCGGCGCCGGACAGGGTCCGGACGGTGACCACGCGGTCGGGGGGCACACCGGGCAGGTCGATGGGCACCGGTGCCGCACCGGCGGCGAGGACCAGGGCGGAGTACTCAAGGTGGTGCCGACGGCCCTCCTGCTCGTAGATCACTTTCCGTCGGTCGGGGTCGAGCTCCACTGCCAGAGCGTGCAGGCGGACGTCGATGCCACGCTTGGCGCCGAAGTAGTCCCGCGGATAGGCGAGCAGGTCATCGCCTGTCTCGACCATCCCGGCCAGGTAGTAGGGGATGCCGCACATCCCGTAGGCGACGTCACCGCTTGCCTCGAGGACGACGATCTCGAGGGTCTGGTCGGTGCGCCGGGCGGCCGACGCGGCTGACATCCCCGCGGCTCCGCCGCCGATCACGACCAGTCGCCGGGACACCTCCCTCACCCCTGTTCTCGTCGTCGTGAACCCTTGTCGCGCAGCGTGGTTGCGGTGTCACCGCGGTATGTGCTCCGGGTCCCGGTCGACGGAGGGGGCCGCCCGGGACCCGGAGGAGTGGGGTCAGCCGCAGCCGCAGGACGGTGACCGACCGATGAAGGGGCCGCCGCTCTGGACCACTTGGGGGACCGCGCGACGGTTGCCGCACGCCGAGCAGACCCAGACGGTCGGAACGCGAGCTCCCTGCATGACCAGCGAGCGGAACTCGTGCCCGCAGTCAGGGCAGCTCAGCTCCCACACCGCCATGGTGTTCAACCGCCCAGCTGCTTGCGGGCCAGCTCGGCCCCGGCCGCCATGGCGTGCAGCTTGTCGATGGCGATGTAGCGCTGCAGCAGGATCAGGCCGCAGTCGGTGGTCACGCCCAAGCGCTCCGGCGGAACGTACTCGGCCAGCCGCATGATCCGGTCGCAGACTTCCTCGGCGGTCTCGGTGATCGTCGACTTCACATCGATGACCCCGGCCCAGAAGGTGACGTTGTCCGGCAACGGGTGGTTCTTGATGACGTCCAGCCCGGACAGGTCGTCCGAGCGGCGTCCGCAGCTCTCGAGGTTCAGCACGTTGATGTTGGCCTCGTAGGACTTCGGGACGACTGAGGCGGTCGCGGAGGGCGCTTCGCCCTTCCGCTGGGTGAGGTCGAAGATCTCCCCGGCCTGAGCGGTGTCGTCGGGGTAGTAGGCCGGCGTGCCGCCCCAGTTGCCCCAGCACACATGCACGATGATCTGCGCGTTCTGCACGCCCTCGACGGCGCGGTTGAAGGCCTCGATGGCCCAGTCCTCGTAGAAGTAGGGCCAGGTGAACTCGTCGAGCTGGATGAAGTCGACGCCCATCGCGTCGACCTCGAGGATGTCCTCGTTCATGGCCGCCGCGAGTGCCATCGCCCGGTCGCGGGGGTTGTCGTAGTACAGGTCGTTGGTGCACTGCGCGAGCACCTGGACGCCGGTGTACTGGACCTTGGTCGGCTTGTTCGTCGCCTTCTTCAGCGCCCTCGCCTGCTCGACCATGATCGCGCCGTGCCGCTTGAGCTCCTGATTCAGCGTGCCGGCGTGCAGGCGGCTGTAGATCGGGAACCCGAGGTGGCCGCCCTTGAGGTCGTAGCCGAGCCGGCGCATGTAGTAGTAGACGGCCTGGTCGCCGTAATTGTCGCCGTGCAGCCGGCCATCGCTGATGATGTCCAGCCCGGCGCTCTCCTGGTCATGGGCCAGGGCCTGCGTGGCGTCCTCGAACGCCTCGCGGATGAACGCATCCGGAGGTGCCTGGTCCCCCGCCCAGTCGCGGGCCGGGCCCGCGTCCCACCAGCGCGGGTTCGGGTAGTTCCCGACCATGGACGTCGGGATGAGGATCGCGGTGTCTCCGACTCTCATGTGCTCTGCTCCTCTCGGCGGCTCCGCCGATGCGGGACGGTTCGGGATGTGCGATACGTGGGATCGACGCCGTGCAGCAGCTGGGTGTGTGCCGGGTCACAGCGATGACTCGCGAGCACGGTAGGCCGTCGAGCGGTCCGCTGACCGCGTGCCCACGGGACAGAGTCGCTGCCGGTATTCGTCCGGCCGGGACAAGACGGCCGGGTGCGCGGTCCTGACCCGGCTGGGCTGACCGGTGAATCGCAACGACCAGATGGACAGAGAGTCGATGAGATTTCGTCCTGCCGGGCCAGGTCGCGACCGAGGATCGCGGCGAGATACTCGCGGGACTGCCGTTCCGCCCGCCGCGGCTCGCCGCGATCGAGGAGACGACCAGGCTGGAGGCCCTGTGAGGCAGATCGGACCCGGCTTCCTGAACCTGCCGCCCCGCACGGCGAAGCCGCGCAGCGAAGGGCTGACCCATGTCCTGGACAAGGGCCTGTCCTTGCGTGCCCTGGAATCCTTGCTGCAGACCGCCGGGGTCTGCATCGACATCCTCAAGCTCGGCTGGGGCACCGCCTACGTCACCGACGGGGTCAAGGCGAAGGTCGCCCTGGCTGGCAGCCATGGGGTGCACGTCAGCCCCGGCGGCACGTTGCTGGAGATCTGTGACCGGCAGGGACGGCTCGAGGACTACGTGCGCTGGATGCACCGGCTCGGCGTCAGTCACGTTGAGGTCTCCAACGGGGCGCTGGGTATGACCACCGAGCACAAGCGCACGCTCATCCGACAGTTGGCCCAGGACTTCGTGGTGCTGTCGGAGTGTGGCTCCAAGAACCCGCAGGCGGACGTCGTCGCCGAAGCCTGGGTCGAGGAGATGCTCGGCGACCTGGATGCCGGTGCCTCGCTGCTCATCGCCGAGGCCCGAGAGAGCGGGACGGTCGGGCTGTACGGGTCCGGTGGTGAGGTGCGGGTCGACCTGGTGGAAACGCTGCTGGCGCAGCTTCCGGCGTCAAAGATCATCTTCGAGGCGCCGCGCAAGGATCAGCAGGCCTGGTTCGTCCGTCGGCTCGCCTCGGTGGCCAACCTGGGCAACATCCCAGCCGACGAGGTGGTCGCTCTGGAGACGCTGCGGCTCGGGCTGCGCTCGGACACCCTGGACCTGCTGCCGGACGTCGAGGATCACCCCTTCGGCCCTTACCCCCAGCCAGCGGCCTCGAACGGTGCGCTGCCGATGGTGCACTGAGGCCGGTTCGTGATCGTCGGCCACCGAGACGTCCTGCTGCCCACGACGATGGTGGGCAGCTGGCCGCGACCGTTGTGGATGCGTGGCGCCGTCCTGAACGAGTCGGTGCACGAGGTCGACTACGTCGACATGTACCGGCGAACACTGTACGAGGACGCCGTCCGGCTGTGCGTCAAGGACCAGGACCTCGCCGGGCTGGACGTCGTCACCGACGGCAACCAGTACTTCCAGGGCGAGACCCCCTATGACAAGGCGCAGATGACGCTGTTCCCGCTGCGTCTGAACGGTTTCCGGCCCTACGGTCCGCCCGGTGAGGCTCCCGGGACCCAGGACTACTTCCGTCCGGTGGTGGCCGAGAAGGTCACCTGGGTGCGGCCCGTGCTCGGCCCGGTGCTGACGGCGATGCGACTGGCGACCGACAAGCCGATCAAGATCAACATCAACTCGGGTCCGGCCACGGTGGCCTCCTGGTGCGAGGACCAGTACTACGGGGACGCCGCCGCGTTGCGCGCCGACGTCGCCGCGGCCTTCAACGCCGAGCTGCGCTGGCTGGCCGATCACGGCGCGGCGGTCATCCAGGTCACCGAGCAGGCCTACCTGGCCTCACGGGGGCGCGACGAGTGGGTGCTGGAGTCGATGGCCCGGGCCGCGGATGGCGTTGGGGCGCACTTGGTCTGGCACATGTGCTACGGCAACGCCCGGGGTCAGGACAGCAGCCATCGCGACCTCGACGCCCGGTGTCTGGAGCCGGTCTTCGGGGTGGGGGCCCCGGCCGGGTGGACCGAGATCCATCTGGAGACCGCCCGCCCGGGGATGGCCGAGATGGAAGTGCTCAGTGGCTGGACCCGGCGGCCGAACACCTACCTGGGCATCGGGGTGGTCGAGGTGCTCAACCCGTACGTCGAGACAGCGCAGGAGGTGGCCGAGCGGCTACGGCGGGCACTGCGCCACGTGCCTGCCGAGCGGCTGGTGGTCTCCACCGACTGCGGCCTCTACCAGCTGCCTCGCGATCTGGCCTTCCGCAAGCTGTGCAACCTCGTGGCCGGCACCCGGATCGTCCGCGAGGAGTTGGGGCTGGCGCCGGACGGTACCGGCTGACCTCGCGGGTCGCGCTGCTCCTGTCCGCGTGTTCGAGCAGGTCAGTGGGGTTGGGCCGGGTCGGTCGGGCCCCCGGCGTCGATCACACGCTGAACAGGGTCGGGGCGCCACCGGAGACCAGGAACACCGCTGGGGGTTCGACGGCTACGTCGGTTTCGCCCTGGCAGGAGGCCAGCAGGCCGGCCATCGCCTTCGCGCCGAACACTGGGTCCAGAAAGATCCCCTCGGTTCGGGCGACCAACTCGGCGGCCGCGTCGCCGTCGCTGGAGCGGGCGCCCTTGGCCGGTCCGAGGAACCCGTCCAGTACCGTCGGGCCCACCTTCTGGCTGGGCGTACCGGCCAGGGCGGCCGACTCGTCGGCGATCCGGCGGACCCGGTCGCGGCACTCCGTCGCGGGCCGGCTCACTGTCACCCCGATCACCTCGTAGCCCGGGCGCAGCCAGGCGGCCGCGGCACACAGCCCCGCCTGGGTGCCGCAGGACCCGGTCGGTAACCACAGTTGGCGGGGGCGAAGACCGTTGCCGTGCAGCTGGTTCGCGAGCTCCAGCCCCGCCGCCAGATAGCCGAGGGCGCCGACGCCGGTGGCCCCACCACGGCCGATCCCGTACGGAGTGCGACCCTGGGCGCGCAGTCGGTCGCAGACCTCCTCGACGACCACGTCGACCCGGGACCGGTCGTCGTCCCCGGTGAACTCGACCTGCGCCCCGGCCAGGACGGCGAGCGCATGGTTGCCGACCGGCGGCACCAGCGCCCCGAAGCTGACCAGCACGGCGTCCAGGCCTCGCGTGCGCGCGGCGAGCGCGGCGAGCATCGCCCAGTTCGACTGCGGGCCACCGCCGGTCACCAGGACGTCGCAGTCGCGGGCCTCGGCGTCGGCGATCAGGTACTCCAGCCCGCGGACCTTGTTGCCGCCCAGGCCCAGTCCGGTCAGGTCGTCCCGCTTGAACCAGATCTCCACGCCGACCTGCTCGGAGAGCCGCGGCGCCGGGTGCAGCGGGGTGGGTAGCGTCGCCAGGCGTGCCCGGGGGATGTCCAGCAGGCCGGTCATGCGAGTCCGAGCACCCGGTCGACGAACGCGGTGGCCGCGCCGAGGGCGCGACGCGGGTCCAGGGCGGCGTCCAGCTCGGCCTCGGACAACCCGCCCGGCCCGACCACCCCGGCGTCGAGCAGCGCCGTCCGCAGATCGACACCTCGCTCGATGCCGGCCATGGTGGCTGCGTAGACCCGTTCGTGGGCCACGTGTTTTCCGACACGGTCGGCCAGGAGACGCATCACTGGCTCGGACAGCGGGTAGCCCTTCTGGGCGTCCAGGTTGGCGCGCATCCGGTCGGCGTTCACCTGCAGGCCCTCGAGCAGCCGGACGGCGTAGGCCAGTGCTGCCCCGGTGAGCAGGCTGCTCTGCGGCAGCAGTAGCCACTCGGCCTTCCAGCCCCGCCCGTCCCGCTCGTGCAGCGCCACCATGCCCTCCAGCGCCGTCCCGGCGTTCGCTCGGACCACCCGGCCCAGGGTGTCCAGGTGCTCGGCCAGCTCAGGGTTGCGTTTGTGCGGCATGGTGATGCTGCCGACCTGCCCGGGAGTGAACGGTTCGGCGACCTCGCCGAGCTCGGGCCGCTGCAGCTCGAAGATCTCGTTACCGATCTTGGAGGTGGTGCCGGTGACCAGGGCGAGCAGGGTCGCGAACTCGGCGATGCGGTCCCGGGCAGTGATCCACGGGATCTGCGGGACGGCGAGGTCGAGCCGGGCGGCGAACGCCGCCAACAGGTCCAGGGCCCGCTCGCCCCAGAACTCCAGGGTGCCCAGCGCCCCGCCGAGCTGGACCACCTGCAGCCGCGGCCGGGCCTGGGCGACCCGCTCCAGGTGCCGGTCCAGCTCGTTCGCCCACACCGCCGCCTTGAAACCGAACGTGATCGGCAGGCCCGGCTGGCCGTGGGTCCGTCCGCTCATCACGGTGTCCCGGTGCCGGGCGGCCAGGTTCAGCGCGGCGTCCCGGCAGCGCCGCACGTCCCGCTCCACGACCTCCAGCACCCGCCGCATCACCAGGGCGAACCAGGTGTCGGTGACGTCCTGCACCGTGGCGCCGTAGTACACCCACTCGCGCGGCGTGCTCGGGCAGCACCTCGCGCAGGCACCGGATCAGCCCGAGCGTCGAGTGCCCGGTCGCCCGGGTCTGCTCGGCCACCCGCTCCAGGTCGAGCAGCGTAACGTCAGCGTGCTCGCGGACGGCGCGCGCCGCCTCCTGCGGGATGATCCCGACGTCGGCCTGGGCCTGGGCCAGCGCGGCCAGGACGTCGAGCCAGGCCTGGGTACGGCCGGTGTCGTCGAAGACCTCGCGCAGCTCAGGGGTGGCCCACAGGTGCCGGTAGACCACCGAGTCCGGCGGCAGCGCGCTCACGTCCTGGCCGCCTCCTCCGGCCGGGCCGCAGACGGCGCGTGCCCCTGCACCGCCTCCGGCGCCAACGGCAGCAGCACCTGTCGCAGTCCCTCCCGGATCTCGTCGAGGTTGGTGCCCCAGGGCACCACCACCATGTCGCCGTCCACCTGCAGGCCGCGCTCGATGAGGCAACACTTGGTGAGGGTGACCCCGACTCGGCCGTCGGTGCCGGACGGCCGGTGCCGCCGGCGGTCTCGACCCGAGCCCGCGGGCACACGTCGACCCGGGGCGGCTCGTCGCCGTAGAAGTGCCGGTGGAACTGCAGGCACCGCTCGCAGCCGATGAGCGTCCAGTCGCCACGCTGCCCGGGCCGGGTGTCGAGGAACTCCACCGGGGCACCGAGATCGGTGCCTGCGCCCCGGCACGGCAGCAGGTACTGCGGGGACGGGTTGGCCGCGGCCAGGTCGTGCACGTCGACCAGGTCGAGGACCAGGTCGACCGGCGGAAGATCCTCGTCGTAGGCGATGACCTGCTCGGCCTGGACGACGAGCTTGGCCGGGTGCGGGGGGCACCACCTCGGTGACCCGCACCGGGATCGGCGCCGGCTCCCAGATGAAGTTCACGTGCTCGAAGGCGCCGACCACGACGCTCGCCCGGGCCCGCGGATCCGCCGCCGCGGCCAGGGCAGTGGCGTTGCCGACGTCGGTCTGCGGCGACGTCACCCATGCCGTGTCGTCGGGGCCGGACAGCAGCCGGGCCTCGGTGACGGGGGAGAACAGCGGCTCGACGCTCGCCTTGCGCACGGTGACCAGCGCGGTCTGCCCCTCGTGGCGCAGGGCCAGGAAGTCGGTACGGCGGTAGACCTCCCGGCCGCGCAGGTAGTCGAGGATGGCCGTCTCGGTGAGGGGGAAGTCGATCTCCTGAACGGACAGCCCGCGGTAGGGGTGGGCCCGGGTGTTCGGGACCGGTAGCGGGATCATCTGTCCTCCAACGGTTCTCGGCAGCGAGCAGAGGTGATCAGGTCCGGCTGGTCAGGAGTTGGGGAGGTCACAGGTCGCGGAGGTTCGCGTTGCCGGCCCGCAGCCGGGACAGCTGGACGAAGTGCTCCGGGTTGAGGAACAGCTCGTTCATCCAGCCCAGGGCGTCGATGGTCAGTCCTTCGGGGCGGTGGATGAGGTAGTCCAGGTACTGGAAGGCGTCCTTGGCGCCGTAGCCGACATGGTGGGCGCCGAGCACCTTGCGACTGGCGCCGTCCACGACGAGCTTCTGGAACCCGGACAGCTCGGGCTTGCTGAAGGCGTAGAGCATGGTGCCCTCGGCGCACGGCAGCGGCAGGTTCACCGTGTCCAGATCCTTGACCGTGGGCGGCATCTGGATGATGACCACGTCGTCGTAGCGCTCGCGGGCCTCGGCCTCGGTCAGCCCGACCCAGGTCACCTCGTAGGTGGTGTGGAAGAAGTCCGGGTACTCGGTGTAGTCGAACTCCAGGTTCTCGCCCATGATGTTGCGCGCCGCGGTGACCCCGCTCTTACGGGCCTTGAACATCTCCATCGGCCCGTCGATCATGTCGCCGATCGCGTACACCCCCGGCACCGGGTCTGCATCCGCTTGTTGACCACGATCCGGCCGGTCTGCGCGATCTCGACCCCGAGCACCGTGTCGGCCCCCTGCAGAGCTGGGTCGCTCCCCGGTGCCCATGAACACCATGTCGCAGGGCAGGTCGGCCTCGCTGCCGTCCGCGAGGCGCACGGTGACGCTGGCGACTCGTCCGTCGGAGCCGTTGACCCGCACCGGATGCGCCTGCTCCAGGATGATCATCCCGCGCTTGCGCATGCCCTCCACCACGTACTGACGCAGGTCCTCGTCGACGTGGTGCAGCGTCTTGGTCCGCATCAGCAGAGAACGCGAGACGATCGTCGTGTCGCAGCCGGTGGCGTGGAAGAAGGAGCCGTACTCCATGGCCACCTTGCTGCCGCCGATGATGACGCAGCGGGTCGGCTCGTAGTCCAGCTCCTCGACCAGGGAGACGAAGTCGTACACGCCGGCCAGGTCCAGGCCCGGGATGTCAGGCCACACCGGGCGCGCGCCCATGCCGAGGACGAGGTTGCGGGTCCGGAAGGTGCGCCCGGCCGCTGTGACCGTGTTCTTGTCGACGATCGTGGCCCGGGCGTTCAGCACGTACTCGACGTCGAGCTGCTCCTTGGTCTGCCAGTTCATGAACGCGTGCGCGCTGCCCCGGCCGGCCGGAACAGCTTCACCAGGTCGAGGATGCTCGCCTTCGACGGGTCGAACTTGCCGAAGAACAGCTCGTCGGAGAACCACCGCATCCGGTCGAGCTCCTCGGCGGCCTCGGAGAACAGGTGGTGCGGCACGCACGCCTGGTGCGGGCAGGAGCCGCCGAGGAACGGCCAGGCGTCGATGATCAGGGGTCGTCCACCCATCGCCTTGAGGTACGCCGCGCCGAACCGCCCGCCCGCCCCGCCGCCGATGAAGATCGCGTCGTAGGCCGGTCCGTCGCCGCTGTCGCCCTGATCGTGCTGCAGGTTGAGGATCGGCTCGCTGTCCGGATCGCTCAGGCAGGAGTCGATGAGCCGGTTCCACTCGGCAAGGTTGGGGTGGGAGTTGCGGATGTCCATGCTGGTCAACCCTTCTCGGCGGTCGGCGGTCGGCGCGGCGGTCGGCGGTCGGCGTGGGTGTCGGGTCAGGGCGGGGTCAGGTCAGCGGCGTGGGCGGCGGCGTGGGTGAGGAGCGCGCGCTCGGCGGCGGCGAACCCCTCGCGACGGGAGGTGACCGCGGCGGTCACGGAGTCGGCGTCCTTGCGCAGCCGCATCGCCATGCCGCGGACGACGTCCGGGGCGGCCCCGCCGAGACCCCTTCGGGTGGCGACCACCGCGGCGGCGTCGAGGACCTCGGTGAGATCGGCCCCGGTCAGGCCGAGCGGGCGCCCGATCACCCGGACCGCGGCGGCGTCCAGGGCCTCGCCGGTGAGGTCGACCGCCGCCAGCCCGTCCGCGGCGGCGGTCCGCACGGCCTCGCCGACCACCCGGTAGGCGCTGCGGTAGTCCAGGTCGCAGGTCTGCATGACGAACTCGGCGAGGTCGGTCGACTGGGTGAACGCCGCGTCCAGCGACCGGCGCATTGCCGCGGAGTCCACCTGCAGACCGGCGACCACGCCGGCCATCAGCCGGGTCGCCCGGGTGGCCAGGTCCAGGGCCCGGGGGACCTCGCCGTAGGCGAAGATCATGCCGTCGCTGCGCGCGGACGGTGTGCGGCACACCGTGAGCAGCCCGGTGAGCCGGCCGATCAGCACTCCGGCCTCACCGCGGACCATCGACAGGGCGTACGGGTTGCGCTTCTGCGGCATCATCACGCTGCTGCGGGAGTGCCCGTCGGACAACTCCAGCCAGCCGAACTCGTTGCTGGCCCAGATCTCCAGGTCCTCGGCGAGCTTGCTCAGCATGACCACCAGGTCGGTGGCCGCCGCCAGCGCCGCGACCAGGGTGTCGGTCTGCCACATCGCGTCCCGGGTGTGCTCGACGATGCCGTCGAAGCCGAGCAGCTCGGCGACCCGGTACCGGTCGTAGGGCAGCCGGCCGCCGTTCACCGCACCGACCCCGCCGGCGCCGAGGTTGACCCGGTCCAGCTCGGCCTGCAACCGCTCGACGTCGCGCAGCACTGGGTGGGCGAAGGCGAGCAGGTAGTGCCCGAGCGTGGAGGGCTGGGCGTGCTGCAGGTAGGTCTGGTCGGCCAGGTAGGTCTCGGCGTGCGCCTCGGCGGCCTCGGCGACGGCACCGAGGAAGCCCGCCGCGGCCTCGGTCAGATCGAGCAGGTCGGTGCGCAGCCGCAGCCGCAGCGCGATCCGGACCGCCTCGCGCCGGGTGCGGGCCACGTGCAGCCAGCCCGCGTCGTCCCCGATCCGGGCGGCGAACACCCGCTCACGGCAGTTGTAGGTCTCCCCGTGCACCGGGTCGTAGCCGAACTCCGCGACCGGCGTAGCGTGCGCCTCGAGCAGGACGGCGAACAGCCGCGCCGCCGCGTCGTCCGGGATCAGGTGCTGCTCGGTGAGCACCACCAGGTGGACCAGGTCGGCCAGGTCGATCCCGGCATGCAGCAGCTCGGCGTCGCCGACCTCGATCGCGAAGCCGCCCTCGACGAGCTCGGGGGAGTACCGCCCCAGCTCACCCATCAGGCACCGGCCCCGGCCGGGGACTCCGGTGCGGAGGACCGGGCCAGCTCGGCGAGGAACACCGTGGTCCGGGCGGTGCCCTGGGGGTCTTCGTCGGCCGCGAACGGGGTCGCCCACAGCTCGGTGGCACCGGCGTCCGCGACGGTGGCGACGGCGCGGGCGACCGCGTCCTCGTCGCCGACCAGAGCGAGGTCAGCGACCCGGGCATCGTCCTGGCGGACCAGCAGGCGCTGGTAGTTCGTCATTGTCTCGTAGCGGGCAAACAGCCGGGCGGCCGCCGACCGGGCGGCGTCCGGGTCGGCGCACACCGCGACCGGCAGCGCGACGACCAGCCGTGGCGCGGTCCGGTCCGCATCCTGTGCGGCGGCGCGCAGGGCCGGGCCGATCTCCTCGGCGAGCACCCGGGGCCCGGCGAGCCAGGTGACGATCCCATCGGCGAATCGGCCGGCCACCTCGACGGTGCGCGGCCCCATCCCACCGACGAGGACGCTGACCGGACCGGTCCCGGGCACGGTGAAGCCGCCGTCCACGGCGTAGCGCTCCCCCTGGTAGGTGACCGACCCGGTGCGCAGCAGCGGAACGAGCACCGACAGGTACTCGGTCAGGTGCGCCGCGGGGCTGTCGTACGGCAGCCCGAACAGGCCCTCGATCACCGGTCGGTGTGACACACCGATGCCGAGGGTCAGCCGGCCGTCGGTGAGTGCTTGCACGGTCGCGGCCTGCTGGGCGAGGGCGTGCGGGTGCCGCGGATAGGTGGGCACCACCCCGACGCCCATCTCGATCCGCGACGTCCGGGGCCCGGCGGCCGCGATGACGCTGAGCGCGTCGATCCCGCGGGACATGTGCGTGGTCCAGCCTGCGGCGAACCCGGCCATCTCGGCCTCGCACCACTCCTGCACCACCTGCTGCGGCGTTCTCGCCGAGCCGATGGCCTCACCGCCGATGCCGAGAGCGATCCGCATCGTGCCAGGATCGGCCGAAGCCGGACGCTGCGGCATGTCCTGGGCGGACGAACATCGTCGGGGTTCTTGTTCCATCAGGCCGCTTGGCGACCCAGGGTCCATGATCGTGACCGTTTCGTCCGTGACACCCGCACGGATCGGTCACGATCATGGCCCGGGTGCCTCTGGGGCAGGCGTCGGCGAGAAGGAGTCGCCGTCCCGCTCGCCCATCCGGCATGAGGTTCTTGGTCGACGCCAACCTCTCACCCACGGTGGCTGCTCGGCTCACCGATGCCGGTCATGAGGCGACGACGTCGTCGATCACGGACTGTTGACGGCCACGGACGAAGAGATCCTTGCCCATGCCATCGAGAACGGTCAGGTGATCGTCTCTGCCGACACCGACTTCACGATCTTGCTGGCGGTGTCGGGTGCCACGAGCCCGTCGCTGGTCCTGCTGCGGTCTGCCGATCGCCTGTCTCCGGTCGATCAGTCGGACCTGATCCTCGCGAATCTGCTGCCGGTGCTCGAGGAACTGGCTGCCGGGGGGGTGATGTCGTTGTCGACCACTCGGCTGCGCGTCCGCACGCTACCCATGCGCTGACGCCCCACCCCTGCGCACTTCGACGCGGCGGCGACCATGGGGGCACGGCCGCGACTGCCCGGACTCGGCTGACAGGCATGGAGCCGCCCGCGACGTGCATCGTCCAGCCGGCCACGACGAACCCCAACCGTCGACAGCCGCCCGTGGTCCACGCGTGGTCTGCCGGCCGGGCCAGCCGGCATCGTTGCTGGTCAGCGGCGGTTTGTGTGGGTGTCTCAAACCCGCTGGGCGGTACCCAATCCTGCCCCGAGGGTTCGAATCCCTCGCCCTCTGCTTTCTCGTGATCATGGGTTGACCTGCGCTTTTGTCCGACGGTTCTCCTGTGGAGTGGGCATCGCCTGGCGGGGCTGGGCTTCAGCGGTGTTTGACACCGCTGAGCGGTGTACAGCGCGGGCCCGCCCTAGGGTGCCGCGATGGGTGTGAATGCGCAGGTCAGGTGGGTCCTGGTCACCCGATCGGTTACTACCGATCGCGTGTTCTTTGGGTGTCCGGCCGTCGCCAGCCGTCAACGACGATGCGCAGCGTCCAGTGGCCTATCCGTAGTCTGATCATGGATGGCGCGGGATACCCGTCCGGGTATCCCGGCCGGACCGTATCGGCGGCGGTTCTGGTGGCCAGGGTCGAGAGCATCGACCGTTCCATGGCCCAGCGGAACGTGTTCAGCCGTCGGTGGCGCCACACCTGAGGCCGAACCTCGTGAAGCTGACCATGCGTCAGGCGAGAGCTCTTGATGTGTGGCGCCGCATCAGGCGCGTTACGGCTCGGGTTCCGTAGGCCGGCCTTCTCGTGGCCACACGGCCGGTGGTCGCGTAGATCTGGACTCAGCTGGTCCGGCGTCGTGTGGAAGCCTTGACGACAGGGCGAGTACGAGAAGCGCTGCGGTCACCGGCGCCCAGACGGTTCCATGTCCTTTCTGGTCTGTCGACGTTCACACTCACCTCACTCTGGCGGGCTGGATCACGCATAGATTCGATGGCGCGGCCTGGGGGCGGCTCGATGACGCGCTGAGCGGCGTGCGGTGGGTGGCTTCTACCCTTCCAGACATGCCGTGGCTGGTGTGGTGAGGGGCGCCGTAGCATGTGGGCAAGGATGTGATCACCATGATCTCCTGCCTGGTGGTGACTTGGCGGCTGCTGGTTGCCGTACTCGGCGGAATCGCCGCGATCGTGTTCCTCCTCTCCAACACGGCGACGGCCGCGGATCCGACGAATCGGGTGTTGGCGACGCGGGTGGACACCCCGATCACGCCGGTCGTGGCCGACCACATCAGGGATGGGCTCGCCCGGGCCGACGAGGGTGGCTACGCGGCGTACGTGATCGAGCTCGACACACCCGGAGGCCTGGTCCAGGCGATGCGCGACATCGTCAGCGACACGCTCGCCAGCCCTGTACCGGTCATCGTCTACGTCAGCCCCGAGGGGGCTCGGGCCGGCTCCGCCGGCGCCATCATCACGTTCGCCGCCCACGTTGCCGTCATGGCGCCCGGTACGACGATCGGCGCCGCAACTCCGGTGGGTCTGGAGGGCGAGTCCGTCTCGGACAAGATCGTCAACGACGCCGCCGCGGAAGCCGAGGCGTTGGCGGTGCTACGGGGACGCAACGTTGAGTTCGCCGTCGATACGGTTCGTGAGGGGCGTTCGGCAGCGGTGGACGAGGCGCTCGAGCTGGGCGCCGTGGATGCGAAGGCGTCGACGCTGGGGGCGGCGCTGCAGGCAGCTGATGGCCGGACCGTGACGATGGCCGCGGACCGACAGCTGACGGTGCACACCGCAGGGGCTGTGGTGCAGCGCCACGACATGGGTCTGTTCCGTCGCGCTCTCCAAACCCTCGCCGACCCCAACATCGCCTTTCTCCTGCTGACCCTTGGCACCCTCGGCCTGATCTACGAGCTGGCCACACCAGGCGTGGGGGTCGCCGGCGCGACCGGGGCCACCGCCCTGCTTCTGGCGCTGTTCAGCCTCTCGGTTCTCCCGGTCAACGTCGTCGGCCTGCTCCTGCTCGTGGTAGCGATGGGGCTGTTCATCGCCGAACTGTTCGTGCCAGGCGTAGCCGGCTTCGCGTTCGGTGGAGCCGTCGTGCTGGTTCTCGCTGCCCTGTTCCTGTTCGACGACGCTGAGGGGGTGGCCGTGGACCTGAGTGCCGCGCTGCCCTTGGCGATCGTCATGTTCGTCGCGGCAGTCTTGGCCGGCAGGCTGGCGTTCCGAACCCGCTCGATCCCGTCGACGACTACTGGCGCAGATCTGCTCGTCGGGCATCTGGTGCCCGTGCAGGAGGCCGACGGGATCAGCGGGCGCGGATTCACCGAAGGCTCCTGGTGGTCGGTGCGCAGCGTGGGGCCACCACTGCACGCGGGTGACGACGCACGCGTGGTCGGCATGGACGGACTGGTGCTGCTCGTCGAGCCCATGGCCGAAGAGGACGTCGGCGAGCAGGCATCCGAACGAGAGGATGACGCGACATGAGCACCGGAACGCTCATCGGAATCGCGCTTGTGGTCATCGTCGCGGCCGCCTTGATCTCGGCGGCGATCAAGGTGCTGCCCGAGTACGAACGCGGAGTGATCTTGCGGCTGGGCAGGATCCAGCCGCTGAAGGGCCCGGGACTCATCTTCATCATCCCGATCATCGACCGGCTGATCCGAGTGAACCTGCGTACCCAGACCTACGACATCCCGCCGCAGGACGTCATCACCAGGGACAACGTCACTGTGCAGGTCAACGCGGTTGTCTACTTCAATGTGATCGAGGCGGTTCGGTCGGTGCTG
Source organism: uncultured Actinomycetota bacterium (assembly GCA_963825645.1). GTDB lineage: Bacteria > Actinomycetota > Actinomycetes > Actinomycetales > Kineosporiaceae > JADJPO01. Next base: position 75,447 of record CAWGTT010000011.1, on the reverse strand, counting down.
TCGATCGACGACTACCGCTTCGGCACGCAGCAGGTGGCCCAGACCACGCTGCGCAGCATCCTGGGCCAAACCAGCCTGGATGACCTGCTGACGAAGCGCGACGACGTGAACCAGAAGCTGCAGCAGGTGATCGATGGGGTCACCGACCCCTGGGGCGTGAAGGTCACCATCGTCGAGGTGAAGGACGTAATCCTCCCCGAAAGCATGCGGCGCGCGATGGCCCGCCAGGCCGAAGCCGAACGTGACCGGCGAGCCAAGGTGATCCACGCGCTCGGCGAGAAGGAGGCAGCAGCGAACCTGGGCGAGGCGGCCCTGGTTCTCGAGGCGCATCCGGCCGCCATGCAGTTGCGAGTGCTGGGCACCCTGCTCGAGCTTGGTGCCGAAAAGAACTCCACGATCGCCTTCCCGGTTCCGATGGAGCTGCTGCGACTGCTCGACCTCTACCACCCGCGTCCGGAAACCCCGCCAGGTTGAGGAGTCCCAGCATCCGGCACCCGGCACGCAACAAGGCTGTCGAGTGGCGACGCCAGATCCGCCGACCGTTCATCGCGCGCCGCCAGAGGCGGAGATACCGTCGATCTAGTCCAACATGCGTCTCGACCGGCTCGATACGTTCGTGGAGCAGGATCTGGTCCCGGTCTGGCGATGGCCACAGGGACCGGGCGCGCAGCGGTAGCCGAGCGGAGCCCCGCCCGGAACATGCCGCGGTCGACCCAGCGGGAGCCCGGCCGGAAGAAAGGAGACCGGGGCTTCCTGGCGCAGGATCACGGCGGTCTGCGCGAGCTGTCGGGCGGACGCTGCGTCAGTCGGGGATCAACACGGTCCTGACCCGGCTGGTTCGCCACGGGTTGGTCGATGTCAGTCGGGCGGGATCGGCGAACCTGCACATGTTGAACCGGGATCATGTCGCCACCGCCGGTGCCGCGCAGACCTGGCGACGGAGCGACCATTGCCTGGCGTGCACCAGCGGATGAGCCGAGCCGCGACCGAGGCACCGTTGCTGGAAACCCTGTCGGGCCTGCGGGGATCCGCGGACAAGACGGATCTCTCGTGGCGTACGCAGAACCAAGGGGTGTGGATGACCGTGCCTGTGGCAGCCCGCCGCAGGAGCTTGGTCAAGATCCCCGCTTCGGACAGTCCACTGATGGAGAGGCACCCACTTGCCGACCAATCCCTGCCCGGGGGAGTCCCTCGGCCTCCGGGAACCGGCGCGATGCGGCCAACCTTCAGGCCAGGCTGGTACTTGGCGGTCGAGCCTGCCGCGCGATGATGTGATCTTGGACTGTCCATCCGTGTCCTGCCAGTGGGTTTCCGACTTCCCCGTGGTCTGGTGGTCTGATCCATCCCGGTCGGGCACTGGTGTCCTGGGTGGTGAACCGGTGGGTGACGGTGTGATCGCGACCACGGTAGCGATTCAGTGATGGGACGCTAGCCCGCCTCGCCACGGAGGTGGCATGCGCGGGCAGACTCGCGGAGTCCGGCCCGTGATGGGGGGCTGCGTCCGTGCGGGGGGCGTAAGTCACGAACCTCCAGGGCGCGGTCTCCATATGCTGAAAGGACATGGAGTTCCGGGTCCTCGGCCCCCTCGAGGTCGTCGAGGGGACCCAGACAGTGGCGCTGGGGGGATTCAGGCAGCGGCTTGTCCTCGGTGCCCTGCTGCTGCGTCCGAACGGGGCCGCGACGACCGACTGGCTGGTCGATGCCGTTTGGGGCGAGGCTTCGCCGCGTACCGCGCGGAAGACGCTGCAGGTCTACATCGCCCGGCTACGCGGTGCGCTGGGTCCTGCCGCCATCGAGGCGACGGCGGGCGGTTACTCGCTCCGGCTTCCTTCCGACGCTCTCGACGCGACCCGGTCTGCCGACCGAGGTGACCCTGTTCCAGGCCGCGGGCATCGACAAACGCACCGCCGGCGCCTACGACCGGTTGCTGTCCGCCCTCCACCTCCGTGATCTGGTTCCCGCCTGGGCCTCCAACCGCATCTCCCGGCTGGCCAAGCGCCCCAAGCGCTACCTGGCCCACAGCCCGTCGAGCCCGACGGCTGGATCTGGGCGCTGCCCATCGTCACCCTGTGAGCGTGACCGTCACCCGCGGCGCAGCAGGCGATCATCCGACGTCAGAGCACTCGGGCGACATCACCGCGCAAGGACTATCGGCGCGAACGCGAACCGTGTGACGTCAGCCGCTGGGCGACGGGTTGCCGTCAACTGCAGCGCGAAAGGATGGTCGACGCCCTAGCGGGAGCTGAGGTCACGCAGTCGGCTGCGGGCCATGGCCTCGGTCGCGTAACCGAGGCCGGCCCTGAGCCCCAGAGCGACGAGCTGTTCACGAGCACCGGCCACGTGCCGAATGACGGTGGCCGCAGGGAGCCGCCCGTCGAACTCCGCGATCAAGCGATCTGAGACCCAGCGCATGTCCTGGCGGCTGTACGAGCGGGTCTCGAGCCGGGGGATTGCCACCGAATCATGTGTCGTCGCCACGTAACCTTCCTGACGAACCGCCCCAACAAGGGACGTCGCCGGGGACCAGAGCGACGATGAACCACCGGAGCACCGGCGGGTGAGCCTACAAGAGACCTCCAAAGCATAGTCTGGTTCCGTGGCGGGGGACAAGCAGAGTCACCGCTGCGCGCACTGCCGACAGCTGGACGCCGGCGCGGCCCAGGCAGCAGGCCATACGACCCGCGCCGGCGGCAGACCTGTCCGGAGAGATGTGGCCACGTCGCACTGATCACCAGAAGGGCACGTCATGGCGGCGACCCGACCCGACAGCACGCTGTCGGCCGAGCAGGTTCTACAGTCCCTCGGCCACGCCGTCATCGTCACCGACCTGGCCGGAGTGGTGAAGCACTGGAACCCCGCCGCGGAGCGCCTCTACGGCTGGACCGTCGCCGAGGCCCTCGGACGGAACATCGCCACGCTGACCGTGCCGCGAGTGACCCAGTCGCTTGCCGAGGAGATCATGCAAACGCTGCGCTCCGGTGGGCAGTGGTCCGGCGGCTTCAGCGTCCAGCGCAAGGACGGCTCAACGTTCCCGGCGCTGGTGACCGACACCGGCGTGCACGACAGCTCTGGAGAGCTGGTGGGCGTCGTGGGGGTGTCGACCGACCTGGCGCACGCCTTGCGACCGTTGCTCGCCCAGTCCTCGGATGCCGCCTTGGTGCTCACCGGCGATGCCAGAGTGTCGTTCATCAGCCCTGCCGCGATGCAGATGTTCGGGTGGACGGATGAGCGCGCACTCGGTGCCGGCCTGCCGTCGCTGGTTCACGCGGACGACCGCCGATCTGCGATCGAGTACTACGGGCGCGTCATCGCATCGCGGGATCCGACCGCGCCGCTGGAGTGCCGGCTCCTCAGGCCGGACGGCTCGTGGTGCTGGGTAGAGCTGCTCATGACCAACTTCTTCGATGACCCGGTGATCCGTGGGGTGGTGTGCAACGTTCGTGACATCACCGAGCGACGCAACGACCGTGACCAGTTGCTCCGGCTCACCGAACAGCTCGAGAATGCGCTCACCTCGCGTACGGTGATCGAGCAGGCCAAGGGCCTGATCGCCGGACGCACCGGAGCCGATCTCGCCAGCGCCTTCGCGGCTTTGCGCCGCTACTCGCGTGACCACAACATGAAGCTGCACGACGTCGCACGCGCGGTGGTCAGCGGAAACCTCTCTCCTCCCCTCTGAACCGAGGGCGCATGGCCCGAACGTGTCGGCCTCGGTGGCGTGGTGGCGGGGTCTGTCACGTGGGACGAGGAGAGCGCCTTTCCCGACCACAAGCCACTCCCCGCGCATCCACCCAGCCAGCTGGGCTGGGTGTCTCGTTCATTCGGCGCAGCTGGCGCACCTCACGTTCGAGAGTGGCGATCCGCGTCGCCGGGCCCCGATCACTTCCCAGTCGGAGGATCGAGGGTCTACGGTCGCACGGTCCGTTCCCGCGCAGGAGGAACCGCCGTGCCGCTGCTCGACTCCCTAGTCCAGGCCCTCGCCACGGGCGGCGTCGAGGTGATCGACCTGACCGCGCCGCTGCATGAGGGCACCCCGATACTCATCCTTCCTGAGCCGTTGGGGCAGACCGCGCGGTTCGAGCGTGAGCTGATCAGCCGCTACGACGACGATGGGCCGGCCTGGTACTGGAACAACTTCCGCACCGGCGAGCACACCGGCACCCACTTCGACGCCCCGATCCACTGGGTCACCGGCCAGGACCGGGACGACGTGTCGCAGGTGCCGCCGTCCCGGCTGATCGGCCCGGCGGTCGTGATCGACGTCGCCGAGCGCGTCGCTGCCGACCCCGACTTCCTGCTCCAGATCGCCGACGTCCGGGCCTGGCAGGCCGAGCACGGGGCGATCCCGGCGAATGCGTGGCTGCTGCTGCGCACCGGGTGGGACGCCCGGGCGGGCAGCCAGGAAGGCATCCTCAACGCCGACGAGATCGGCCCGCACACGCCCGGGATGAGCGTGGAGTGCGCCCGGTGGCTGGCCGACGAGGTGGCGATCCTCGGCCTCGGTGTGGAGACGGTGGGCACCGACGCCGGCGCCGCCCACTCCTTCGACCCGGCCTTCCCGTGCCACGCTCTGCTGCTCGGCGCGGGCAAGTACGGGCTGACCCAGCTGCAGAACCTGCAGCGGCTGCCGACCACCGGCGCGGTGGTGATCGCCTCGCCGCTGCCGATCGTCGGCGGCTCGGGCAGCCCGGTCCGGGTGCTGGCCCTCGTCGAGCGCTGACCGCACGGACGGGCAGGCGCGGTGCGGGTCCACGACGTCGTCGGTGCAGCGCTGGCCGCCCTCGGCGTCCGGCAGGTGTTCGGCGTCGTCGGTAGCGGCAACTTCCACGTCACGAACGCGCTGATCGCCTCCGGCGCAACGTATCTCGCGGCTCGGCACGAGGGCGGCGCGGCGACCATGGCCGACGCCTACGCCAGGGTGAGTGGCGAGGTGGCCGCGCTCACGGTGCACCAGGGATGCGGGCTGACCAACGCGATGACGGGGATCGCCGAGGCCGCCAAGAGCCGGACCCCGCTGCTCGTGCTGGCCGCGGAGACCCGGCAGCCGTTGTCGAACTTCTACGTGGACCAGGCGGCCATGGCCGCGGCCGTGGGCGCCGTGCCGATGCGGGTCACTGCGGCGGCGGCCTGTCTCGAGGAGACGCTGGCCGCGTTCACTACCGCGCGGGACGAGCGGCGCACCGTCGTCCTCAATCTGCCGTTGGAGGTGCAGGCGGAGGAGGTACCGCCGGGGGTGGCGGACGCCCGGATGGTCGCTCCGGCGGCGCCGGAGCCGGTGCAGCCGGCGACGGACGACGTCGCCTGGCTCGCCGACCTGCTTTCCGGGGCCCGCCACCCGGTGCTGCTGGCCGGGCGCGGAGCCCGGCACGCGCGGATGGAGATCCTCGCCCTGGCCGAGGCGTGCGGCGCCCTGGTGGCGACGTCCGCGGCGGCGAGGGGGCTGTTCCACGGCAGCCCGTGGTCGCTGGACGTGTCTGGCGGGTTCGCCAGCCCGCTCGCGGCCCAGCTGATCCGCAGCGCCGACGCGATCGTCGCGTTCGGCTGCGCGATGAACATGTGGACGACGCGGCACGGCACCCTGATCGGGCCAGACGCCGCACTGGTGCAGGTGGACGTCGAGGCCGACGCCATCGGCCGGCTGCGGCCGGTGCGGTTCGGCGTGGTCGGTGACAGCGCGTCGACCGCCGTCGCGGTGACCGCCGCCCTGGACGCCTACCCGGGCGCAACGGCCGGAGTCCGGACGCCGAAGCTCGCCGTCCGGATCGCCCGCGAGATCCGCTGGCGTGACGTGCCGTACCAGGACTGGTCCACCGGGACGGGTGCCGGCGACCCGCAGGCGCGGATCGACCCGAGGACGCTGAGCATCGGGCTGGACGACCTGCTGCCCGCCGAGCGGCTCGTGTGCGTGGACTCGGGCAACTTCATGGGCTACCCGAGCATGTTCCTCACCGTGCCGGACGAGCACGGGTTCTGCTTCACCCAGGCGTTCCAGTCGATCGGGCTCGGCCTGGCCACGGCGATCGGCGCCGCGCTGGCCCGACCCGACCGTCTCGTGGTGGCGGCGCTCGGGGACGGCGGCGTGATGATGAGCGCGGCAGAGCTCGACACTGTGCGCCGCCTCGGCCGGCCGATGGTGATCGTCGTCTACGACGACGACGGGTACGGCGCCGAGGTGCACCACTTCACCGGGGAGCCGATGCAGTCGGTGACCTTCGGGGACACCGACATCGCCGCGGTCGGCCGCGGCTACGGCCTGGACGCCGTGACGGTGCGCCGCCGCGAGGACCTCGGCGGGGTTCGGGAGTGGCTGGCCGGGCCCCGGGACCGGGCGCTGCTCGTCCACGCGCGGGTGGCCTCGCCGCGCGGGTCCTGGTGGCTGGAGGAGGCGTTCCGCGGGCACTGACAGGCGAGTCCTCCACGGAGACGCGTTCCGCACGAACGCACGGAAGACGGCTGGCCCCCGGGGATGCCGTCGGCTATCCGGAAACCCCGGGCAGCGATCACAGGTAGCGCACGGCTGAGCCGTAGCCCGAGCGACCAAAGTGACTGAGCCCGTGGGGACCTCGACGTTGTCCGAGACTACGGGGTGTTGCCGTGCGGCCCAGGACGGGACACCGGGCGCGTAATGCTGCCGCTATGACCTGCTGGTGGGCCTGGACGGCCTGCGTGTCGTGGATGTCGAACGGAACGACGGCGGTGATCATGCCTCCGCCGCCGGCTCCATTGCGGGTTGCCGCGCCTGTCTACCCTGGGGTCGTCGGTCACCGCGCCCTGGACTCACGAAGGGCAGCAGATGAACACGCGAACCGCGCGCTACGTCGTGAACGTCGTCCTTCTCGCCGCAATGATCGTCGCGGTGGGCACCGGCATCGTCGCCGACCAGCTCGACCTCCACGGCTTCGGGCTCCACCGTTGGGCAGGATATGCGCTCGCGGCTCTCACGGCAGTGCACATCGCCATGCATTGGCGCGGGTTCCTGCCGTCGTGGATGGGCCGGACGAGAGCCCCGCATAGCCAAGCCGCGCCGATCCCCTCGGCATCACGGGCGCCGAGTGTTGCCGACGAGCCGAGGGCGGACCAGCTCGACGGACCGGCAGGACCCCGGGGCGAGGTCGGGCGGGCGCGGCCTGGCCGCCGGTCGGCCCTCGTGGCCGCAGGCGCAGGAGCCGCCGGCGCGGTCCTCGGCTGGTCGGTCAAGGCGACGGTCTCCCCCACCCCCTATCCCGGTGGCGATGTCGGGTTGTTCTACCACCGAGAGAGCTCCCTTGGACTTCCCGGCTTGATCAGCGATCTGCTCGACTGGGGTCGGCGTCCGGCCCGCTACAAGCAGGTCACCGACGCCGAGCCGGTGGCGCTGCCCGCCGTTATCGACCCTCCGCGGATGACCGTTGCCCAGGCCTTGGAGCAACGACGCTCTCGCCGCGCCTTCGCCGACCGGGCGCTTACCACGGACGAGCTCGCCTGGGTCGTGGCGGCGGCGACTTCGATCACGTCCGGGGACGGGCGGCGGACCGCACCGTCGGCAGGTGCCCTCTACCCCATCGAAACCTACGTCGCGGTCGACCGGGTCAGTGGGCTGGACGCCGGTTTGTACCACGTGGACGTCCGGGGGCAGTCCCTTGAGCGAGTGCGTGCCGGCTCTGTCGCCGGCGACCTGCTGGTCGCCGGGCTGGGCCAGGAGTTCCTCCGCCAGGCGCCGGTCGTGCTCGTGCTGACCGGTGTCTTCCAGCGGACCCGATGGAAGTACCGCCAGCGCCACTATCGCTACGTCTGCTGGGAGGGCGGTCACATCGCCCAGAACGTCTACCTCGCTGCGGAGGCCGCGGGCCTGGGAGCCTGCATGGTCGGGTCGTTCCTGGACGGCAGCCTCAACTCCCTGCTGCGGGTGGACGGCCGGGAAGAAGCCGCCTTCGGCCTCATCGCCGTCGGAGCGCGCTGAGTTTCTGCGCAGGCTCGATCCGTGGGCTCGGGGTGGGGAGGTCCACTCGATCGAGGATTCCCCGATCCGGGCCAGGTGGGAGGATCCTGCGGGCAACAGCGGCGACGGCCGCCGCGAGGGCCAGTCCCGCCACGCCGTCCAGCCACCAGTGGTTGGCGGTGGCCACCACGACGAGGAACGTCAGGGCGAAGTGGGCGGCAAGCAGCCACCGCCAGCGACTGGTGCTCACCGCTACCCCGAATGCGGCGATGATTCCTGCCCAGGCGACATGGATCGACGGCATCGCCGCGAGCTGATCGGCGATACCGCTGCCGGCCGGCCCGTACATCGACTGCCGGTAGGTCAGGCCGGTGTCCACGAACCCCAGATCGGGTACCAGCCGGGGCGGTGCCACAGCAACGTGCTGGAGCGTCACGCAGGCCAACGTGGTCGCGGCGACGGTGACGCAGGCGAGCACGTAGTACGCCTTGTGCCGCCACCACATCCAGACCAGGAACGCCGTCATGGACGTCAGGTGAAGACCCGCGTAGTAGGCGTTGATCGCGCGCACAAGCAGTGGGAAGGGCAGCGCCCACTGCTGGATCACCAGCTCACTGGGAAGGTGCAGTTTCTGCTCGAGGGCCCAGATCCAGACGGCGCGCTCCTGGGCGCCCTCGATGAGGCTGTAGGCGTAGTGCTCGGTGTGCTGGTATACCGCGAAGACCGCCGCGGAGACACCGAAGTGCAGGCAGAACGCCTGCAGAGCCGCCAACCGCGACCGGCCGGACAGTCGGCAGACCACGTACCCGGCGAACAGGCCGAGCGCGACCCACGCGGTCAGCTGCCAACTCGCCCGCAGCATCAACACGCTGCACTCCGTTACCTCATCGAGGGGACCGGCTCGCCTCAGTTGGGGGGCACGCTACGTGAGCCAGGGCCAGTTCTTACACCGCGCGCCGCGGCACAACCGCGCCGATTGATGTCGTCGACCCGCTCTGCTGAGGAGGAATGCCGTCGAACGGTCCGTCGTCGAGCCAAGATCATGTGCACTACGCGTGGCAGACTGCGTGTCCTCGGTCGACCCGACAGATCCAGGTGAGGGGATCTCCGGGTTCAGACCGTGGATCACCGCCGAGGCCCACGTCCATGAGGCGTTCTTGAGTCATTCCGACCCCCGATGCTGACGGGGCGCCCCCTACAGTTCTTGTGTCAGGGGTCACATGACCCGCCCCACATCCCGGACGTATCACCGCGGGGCGTGGCGATCAGCACCTCCGTTCGGAACCTCACCGGGGAGCCCGCGATGCCTCAGCTCAGCGACGCCCTGCTCGATGGGAAGGTCGTCCTTGTCAGCGGCGGGACGCAAGGACTGGGAGCGGCGGTGGCTGCCGCTGCTGCGCGCAACGGAGCCGACGTCGCGGTCACCGGCCGGCGGAAAGACGTGGGCGAGAGATTCGCGGCTGAACTCGCAGACGGCTCGGGACGGCAGGTTCTCTACGTCCAGGCCGACGCCGGTGACGTCAGCGAAGGCCGGGCCGCGGTCGTGGAGGCGATCGACCGGCTCGGCCGGATCGACTGCCTGGTCAACTGCGCCGGCCTGACCACCCGCGGTTCGATGCTCGATACCACCCCCGAGCTCTTCGATGAACACATCGCCGTGAACCTGCGCGGCCCGTTCTTCCTGATGCAGGCTGCGATCAAGGACATGGTCGCCCGGGGTGAGGGGGGCTCCATCGTCAACATCATCACCATGTCGTCGCATGGCGGTCAGCCCTACCTGGCGCCGTACGTCGCCTCGAAGTCCGGCCTGGTCGGCCTCACCCGCAACGCCGCGTTCGCTCACCGCTGGGACCGGATCCGGATCAACGGCGTCAACATCGGCTGGACTCAGACCGAGGGCGAGGACGCCATCCAGCGCCGCTTCCACAACGCCGGCGACGACTGGCTCGAGAAGGCCGCAGCCGGGCTGCCCATGGGGAAGCTGGGGCAGGTCGACGAGATTGCCGACTTCGTCGTCTTCCTGCTCTCGGCCCGCAGCGGTGTCGTCACCGGGTCCGTCATCGACTGGGACCAGGCCATCCCGGGCGCCCACGAGTAGCTGTCGACAATGTCAGGAGAGCTCGCGCTATGCGTATCGGACTCATCGGCGTGGGGCGCATCGGTGCGTTCCACGCACAGACGCTCACTGACCTTCCGGCGGTCGACGAGCTGATCATCACCGACGCCGTCCCCGACCTCGCTCAGCGGGTCGCGGAGCGCCTCAAGGTCGGCGTCGCCCCGGAGCCGGCCGACGTGCTCGCCGCGGGCGTCGACGGGATCGTCATCGCGTCGTCGACGGCGACGCACCCCGACCTCATCCGAGCCTGCGCCCGGGCGGGGATACCCACCTTCTGCGAGAAGCCCGTCGCCGCCCTGTCACGTGAGGCGGTTGCGCTCCGGGACGAGCTCGCCGGCAGCGAGACCCCGATCCAGATCGGGTTCCCGCGCCGGTTCGACGCCGCCTATATGGCGGTCAAGGCTGACCTGGCCGCCGGCACTCTCGGGTATGTCCACACCGTGCGCTCGACGACGCTGGACCCGGCCCCGCCGCCTGAGTCCTACATCCGCGGCTCGGGCGGCATCTTCAACGACTGCGCGATCCACGACTTCGACGCCGTCCGGTACGTCACCGGCCAGGAGGTGGTGGAGGTCTACGCAGTCGGCACGAACCAGGGCGTCGACTACATCGAGGCTGCCGGCGACGCCGAGTCGGCAACCTCGCTCCTCACCATGAGCGGTGGCACCATCGCGGTGGTCTCCAACAGCCGTTCCAACGGCCGCGGTCACGACGTCCGCCTCGAGCTGCTCGGCAGCAAGGACTCCGTGGCAGCCGGCCTCGACGACCGCCTGCCGCTGCGCTCGGCCGGCCCGGCACTCGCCTTCCCGAGCGGCACCCCGTGGAACTTCTTCATGGACCGCTTCGCGGACGCGTTCCGCGCCGAGCTGACTGCCTTCACCGACGTCGTGGCGGGCACCCGCCCGTCACCCTGCACGCTCCACGACGGCGTCGAGGCGTCTCTCATCGCCGAGGCAGCAACCCGCTCCTGGCGTGAGCACCGGCCCGTCCGCGTGGACGAAGTCCGCTGACCCATCTCAGGCGGTTCGTCGACGCGACGCGGCGCTCGGACGCCGAGAAGCGCTGGATCACCCTCTGATCAGGAAGGCAGACCCACCATGACCCACGGTCAGCTCCTCATTGCCGGCGAATGGCTTCCGAGCACCGGCGGGCGGGTCGAGGAGGTCCGCTCACCGTACGACGGCCGCGTCGTCGGGCAGGCGGCCGTCGCCGACTCCTCCGACGTCGACAGGGCCCTCGCCGCCGCCGAGCACGGCGCGACGGTGTGGCGCGAGACGCCCGCCCACGCCCGTCTCGACGTCCTGATGCGCGCGGCCGCGCTCATCGACGGGCGGGTCGAGGCGATCGCCGCGCTCCTGTCCGGCGAGAACGGCAAGACCATCACCGAGGCGCGCGGAGAGGTCGGCCGGGCCGGCGACATGATCCGGCTCGCCGGCTACGAGGGCACCCAGCTGTACGGGGACACCCTGCCGCTGGACGCCCACCGGGGCACGGGTCTGGACAAGGTGGGTTTCACTCTGCGCCAGCCCTGCGGCGTGGTCGTCGCGATCACCCCATTCAACTACCCCTCATTGCTCGTGCTGCACAAGGTCGCGCCGGCCCTGGCCGCCGGCAATGCCGTCGTCCTCAAGCCGGCCAGGGCCACCCCGCTGACCGCGCTGGCGCTGGCCGAGGCCTTCACCGACGCCGGGCTGCCTCCGGGCGTGCTCAACGTCCTCACCGGTCCGGGCGGCGGGCTCGGTGACGCCCTCGTCCGTGACCCCAGGGTCCGCAAGGTCTCCTTCACCGGTTCCACCGCGGTCGGCGAGCACATCGCCCGCACTGCCGGGGTGAAGAAGCTGTCTCTCGAGCTCGGTGCCTCGTGCCCGGTCGTGGTCCTTCCCGACGCCGACATCGAGGCCGCGGCCGGCGCCATCGCGGCCGGCGGTTACATCAACGCCGGTCAGGTGTGCATCTCCGTTCAGCGCGTCATCGTCCACCCGCGAGTGCACGGCGACCTCCTGGACGCTCTCCTCCCCGCAGTCGAGGCGATCGCGTACGGCGACCCGTCCCAGGACGACACCCGGCTCGGGACCCTCATCAGCGAGACCGAGGCCCGTCGCGTCGAGGATGCGCTCCGCACGGCCGTCGACGCAGGGGCCACGCTGCTCACGGGCGGCCGGCGCGACGGCGCCATCGTCACTCCCGCCGTCGTCGACGACGTCGCACCGGCGGCACCGCTGAACACCGAGGAGCTGTTCGGCCCTGCGGTCGCGGTGTCGACGGCCGAGGACTGGGCGACTGCCATCGCCTACGCCAACTCCACCGCCTACGGCCTGGCCGCCGGCGTGTTCACCAAGGACGTCGCCGCCGCCGTGCGCGCCATGCGCCAGATCGACGCCGGAGTCATCCACGTCAACTGGACCCCGCTGTGGCGCGCCGACCTCATGCCCTATGGCGGCCTCAAGGCCTCCGGCATCGGCAAGGAGGGCTTCCGCACCGCCGTCTCGGAGATGACCGAGGAGAAGACCATCATCCTGCACGGCCAGCCCTGGTGACCCGCCCGCTGTCTCTGACGCCAGTGCAGATCCCTTGCGTCCCAAGGAGAAGGACATGACAAGCAACCGCACCGTGCGCCTCACCACGGCCCAGGCCCTGGTCCTGTACCTGGCCAAGCAGTACAGCGTCGCGGACGGCGCCCGCCGTCGCCTGATCCCCGCCGCGATGGGGATCTTCGGTCACGGCAACGTCGCCGGACTCGGGCAGGCGCTGGACCAGTACCGCGACGACCTGCCGTTCATCCAGGGCCGCAATGAGCAGGGCCTGGTTCACATCGCCAGCGGCTTCGCCAAGACCTCCAAGCGCCGAGCTGCACTGGCCGTCACCGCGTCCATCGGCCCCGGCGCGCTCAACATGGTCACCGGCGCCGGCCTGGCGACCGTGAACCGGCTGCCCGTCCTGCTGTTGCCCGGTGACTCCTACGCCACCCGCCGTCAGGGACCGGTCCTACAGCAGCTCCAGCACCCGATCGAGGCCGACGCCAGCGTCAACGACGCCTTCCGCCCGGTGTCCCGGTTCTTCGACCGCATCACCCGTCCCGAGCAGCTGCTCACCGCGCTCCCGGCAGCCATGCGGGTGCTCGTCGACCCGGTCACCACCGGAGCCGCCGTCCTGTCCCTGCCGCAGGACATCCAGTCGCACGCCCACGACTTCCCGGTGGAGTTCTTCGCCGAGCGCGACTGGGTGATCCGCCGGCCGGTCCCCGAGCAGGACGAGGTCACCGCACTCGCCGAGTTGGTCACGGCGGCGTCCCGCCCGCTCATCATCGCCGGTGGCGGTGTCCTCTACTCCGAGGCCAGCACCGAGCTCGAGCGGCTCGCCGACGCCGTCGGCGTCCCGGTCGCCGAGACCTTCGCCGGCAAGGGCGCCGTCCGCGCCGACGCCTGGTGGCAGCTCGGGGGCATCGGCCTCGAGGGCAACCCCGCGACCAACGAGGTGGCCCGCGACGCCGACCTCGTGGTCACCGTCGGGTCCCGCCTGACCGACTTCGCCACCGCCTCCCACTCGCTGTTCACCGCGCCCGACGTGCGGTTCGCGAGCATCAACGTCGACCCGCGCGACGGTGATCGGCTCGGCGCGACCTCGGTCCTCGGCGACGCCCAGCTCGCCCTACGCGCGCTGGCCGACACGCTCGTGGCCGCCGGTGTCATGACCAGCGCCGCATGGCGGGACAGGGTGGGGGCCGCCAAGGCCGCCTGGGCGCCCGTGCGCGCGGCGGCCCTGGACGCCGACACACCGGTCGATGTGGACGCGCTGCGCGCCCAGTCCACCGACGTCATCCCGGACACCGATGCCCTCCTCACCCAGGGCCAGCTCATCGGGCTGCTCCAGGAGCACGCCCGGCAGGGCGACACGATCGTCGCCGCCGCCGGCGGCCCGCCCGGTGACCTGCTGAAGGTCTGGGACGCGACCGGCGGACGCAACTGCCACCTCGAGTTCGGGTTCTCCTGCATGGGGTACGAGATCCCGGCCGCGATCGGCGCCCGGCTCGCCGACGCCGACCCGGCGCACCGGGTCACCGCGTTCATCGGTGACGGCACCTTCCTGATGGCGCCCACCGAGCTCGTCACGGCCGCCCAGGAAGGCCTGGCGATCACCGTGGTGGTTCCGGAGAACCACGGCTACCAGGTCATCCATCGGTTGCAGATGTTCACGATGGGCCGCGAGTTCGGCAACGAGTTCCGGTACCGCACCGCCCCGCTGACCTTCGAGGCTGGAAAGGACGTCGCCCTGACCGGCGACTACCTCCAGCTCGACCTCGTCCCGGTCGCAGCCGGCCTGGGCGCCCATGCTCTGCGCGCCATCACCGCCGCCGAGGTCCGGCGCGCGCTCGAGGAGACCCGCTCGCAGACGCGTCCGGTCGTCATCGTCGTCCCCGTCATCCCGCACGCCGACCTGCCGTCGGCGGGCTGCTGGTGGGACGTCGCGCCCGCGGAGGTATCCGAGTCCGACACGATCCGCGCCGCCCGAAGCCACTACGAAGCCGGCCTGGCCACGCAGCGGTGGCACGGATGACGCGCGACCGGTATGCCGTGGACCGCGGTGAGCTGCGACGACGGCTCGCCCGCGGCGAGGTCACCTACGGCACCTTCCTCGGAGCCGCCGCACCGGTCAGCGCCGAAGTGTGCGCTGCAGCCGGGGTCGACTGGGTCCTGCTGGACCTCGAGCACGGCGTCGGCGGCGAGGAACAGGCCCGCGACGTCATCCCCGCCGCCGCGTCGTACTCGGTGCCGACCGTCGTCCGCGTCGAGTCCACCGAGCGGATCCGCGCCGGTCGCCTGCTCGACCTGGGCGCGGCCGGGGTCATGTTCCCCCGGGTCGACAGCGCCGAGCAGGCCGCGGCGTGCGTACGGCACCTGCGCTACCCGCCGACGGGGGACAGAGGGGTGGCGACCTACAACCGCATGTGCCGGTACGGGTTGGACCCCGGCGCCCTCGACCGTTCCAACGACGACGTTCTCGGCGTGGTGCAGATCGAGACCCGCCCGGCCCTGGACGCCGTGGAGGACATCGCGGCCCTCGACGGCGTCGACGTCCTGTTCGTCGGTCCCCGCGACCTCAGCCACGCCCTCGACGTCCCGGGCCAGACCCAGGCACCGGTCTACCTCGCCGCCCTCGACCGGGTCCTCGCCGCCGCGACGGCGAACGGCAAGGCCGCCGGGCTGCTCGTGACGGACGGCGCCGCAGCCGCCCGGATGTCCGCGGCCGGCTGGCAGTTCCTCGCCATCGGCTCCGACACGACCCTGCTCGCCGGCGCCGTCGTCGCCGAGCTGCGAAGGGCCGGTGAGACACCGTGAAGACCGCCGTCGGCCGGCAGGTCGTCGTCGCCCTCGGCACCGTCGAACCCGACCTCGTCACTGCGCACCTGCCGGCGGACGTGCAGTTCGTGGCCCACCCGGGCCCGGAAGACCTCCACGCCGCCACCGGAGCGATCGTGCGGGCCGACGTCCTCGTCGAGGGCGCGATGCTCGACCGGATGCCGAACCTCCAGGTGCTTGCCCGCACCGGCGTCGGCGTGGAACGCCTCGACGTCGCCGAAGCCACCCGCCGCGGAATCGCCGTCGTCGTCACCCCCGGCGCCGGTACCAACGCCGTCGCCGAAGGCGCCCTGGCGATGATCCTCCACCTGGTCAAGCAGCTGCGTAGGACGACCGACTGCGTCGCGCGAGGCCGCTGGACCGAACGCGACGCGATCACCCTAGGTGACCTCGACGGCGCCACGATCGGCATCGTCGGCTACGGCCGGATCGGCCGCCGGGTCGGCCACCTGGCCCGCGCGTTCGGCATGACCGTCCTGGCCCACGACCCCTACCTCGCCGGGGCCGACACCACTGGAACCGGCACCCGTGGGCCGGACACTGACGGCGCGCGGCTCGTCAGCCTCGACGAACTGCGCACCCGTTCGCAGATCGTCACGCTCCACCTGCCGCTGACTCCACAGACCCACCATCTGGTCGACGCAGACTTCCTAGCCGCCATGGCGTCCGGGGCGATCCTGGTGAACTGCGGCCGCGGCGGGCTACTCGACCTCGACGCCGCCGCCCGAGCCCTCGCCGACGGCCGGCTCGCCGGCCTCGGCCTGGACGTCTTCGACCCCGAACCACCGACGCACCACCCGGTCTTCGACCGCACCGACGTCGTCCTGTCGCCCCACCTGATGGGGCTGAGCGTCGGTGCCACGAGGGCCACCTTCACCGCGGCCGCGCAGGGCGTCGCCGACGTCCTCGCCGGCCGCCGGCCGGCCGCCCTGGCCAACCGTGAATGGGACTTCCCCGGCGCCGGCGTGCCCACACAGGAGGAACGATGATCCACGACATCGACCGCATCGCAGGTGCCCCGATCAGCTGGGGAGTCTGCGAAGTCCCCGGGTGGGGCTACCAGCTCCCCGCCGACCAGGTGCTCAGCGAGATGAGCGAAGTCGGCCTCGCCGCCACCGAGCTCGGCCCGGACGGCTTCCTTCCCGCCGACCCCGACGAGCTGGCCAAGACCCTCGCGGACCACAACCTGCACGCAGTCGGCGGCTTCACCCCGTTCGTCCTCCACCGCGCCGACGTGGACCCGATGGTCGAGCTCGAACGGCTCCTGCCCGGCTTCAAGGCCGCCCGTGCCGGCGTCATGGTCCTGTGCGCCGACTCCGGCCTGACCGGCTACGACTACCGGCCCGACCTTGACGAAGCGGGCTGGCAGCGGCTCCTGCGCAACCTGGACCGCGTCGCCGCCCGCGCCGCCGAGCACGGCATCCGCGCCGTGCTCCACCCACACGTCGGCACCATGGTCGAGACCGGGCCGGACGTGCAGCGCGTCCTCGACGGCTCGGCCATCTGCCTGTGCCTGGACACCGGCCACCTGCTCATCGGAGGCACCGACCCGGCCGTCCTCACCGGCCAGGTGCCCGACCGGATCGCCCACACCCACTTCAAGGACGTCGACCTCAACTACGTCCGCAAGGTCCGGGCCGGTCGCCTCACCTACACCGAGGCGGTCCGCGCGGGCATGTACCGGCCGCTGGGCCAGGGCGACGTCGACGTCGCCGCCATCGTCGGGCACCTGCGCGGCGACGGCTACGACGGCTGGTACACCCTCGAGCAGGACACCATCCTCACCGGGCCGCCCGCCGGCGAGGGCCCCGTCGCGGACGTCAGGACCAGCGCGGACTACCTGCGTGGCCTGCTCGCCACGTGAGCTGTGCCGGCCACTCCCGGCCGAACGGGCTGTGAGCCGATGCGCTCACAGCTCGGAGTAGCCGACGATCGACGCAGGCTCGTTGTACGGCGTGATGACCTGCACCTGGGACGGGATGTTCGCCGGCTTACCCGGCAGCAGCCCGCGCGCCTGCAGCAGAAGGCGGCACGCCCGCCGCATGTCCGCCCGCATGTCGTGATGAAGGACCGCGGAGATCTTCCGCGTCCGCAGCAGGGCCCTGTTGTCGCCGTCGAGGTCGTGCGCGATGTACACCGTCGGCGTCACACCGATCTCCTCGAACGCTGTGAGCGTGGCCACGTTCCCGCCGCCCGCGGAGTAGACCGCGTTGATCGACGGGTGCAGCGCCAACGCGCCGCGAACGGCCACCAGAATCGTCTGGTCCATGCCGTCGGTGTCTGTCACCTCGTGGACCTTCCGCTTGGGCGCCAACTCGGCCAGCGTCCGTCTGAAGCCGATCTCACGCTCCTCCTCGCCGCGGAACGACGAGTGGCTCACGGTCACCAGGACTCCTCCGGACCGTCCGGCCCACTGTGTGATGAGATAGGCGGCCGTCGCTCCGGCGGCCAGGTTGTCCATGCCCACGTACGCCGTCCGCCGGCTGTCCGGCACGTCGGTCACGAACGTGACGGTCGGAATGCCTCGGTCGGCCAGTCGCTGCACCGCGTCGACGACCAGCGGATGGTCCGGCGCCTTGAGGATGACCCCGTGCGACCGCTTGCGGCCCAGGGCGTCCAGGAGGGCCGCCGCAGCCGCCGGGTCGCTGTGCTCGCTCAGGTGCGACCGTGCCCGCAGCACCGCCGGCCGCAACGACCGCAGCTCGGCCTCCAGCGCGTCCCGTGATGCGACGGCAAAACGTTCCGGCGTCTGCATCACCAGGTCCAGGATCAGCGTTCGCCCCGACAGGTGGACCTGCTCCCGTTGGCGCTCCAGATCGTCGATCGCCCGGTTCACCTGCGCGACCGTCTCCGGTCGGACTCCCTCACGACCGTGCAGAACCCTGTCCACTGTCGCGCGGCTCAACCCAGCCTGAGCGGCGATGTCGACCACTCGGTGCTCGCGACGAGCGCCCACCCGTCCTCCTTCACGACGTCCACGCTGACGTCCTCCGGTCGGTCTTGACCGCCTACCTCACCGACAAGGTCTACCTCACCGACAAGGTGCTGAGCGCTCACGGGAGAGACCGAGCGCGCCTCGGCACGGAAGTCGGCTCACCCGCAACGGCAGCGCCAGCGTGACCACGAAGGTCCGCATGGCGGCTTGGATCACTCCGGACCTGAGCGGGCCGCTGTCGTGGCGCCGGTCAGGTCGTACAGCCCGTGCCGGACCGCAACGGCGAGGATGCTGCCGCCGGTGTGGTTGTACAGCCAGGTCAACACGATGGCCCCACCGGTAGTCCGAGGACGAAGATCGGGAGCATCGCCGCAGAGAAGTTCTCGTAGGTGTCCAGCAGAAGAACTGCGGGATGTCCAGCCGTCCCAGGTTCCGGCGATGATCAGGCTGCTGGTGAGTGGACCGAAGCGGCGTTGCAGTTGGGGGAGCGCGTAACCGCGCCAACCGGTTTCCTCTCCGAGCCCGTTCACCAGCAGGACGAGGGCCCACACTCCCAGCAGTCCGAGGCCAGTGGGCGGACCGCTGAAGCCGGCGAAGTCATCGCGCGGGGGCAGGCGGCCCTGGATGACCGTGTGGCCGGTTGCCGCCCAAGGTATGACCCATGCCCAACTGAGGCCGTAGGCCAGCGCGAAGCACCACAGAACAAGGCGGCCGGGCGGCGGGGACGTTCGCGCCGGCGTTGCTTCTGCTTCTTGTCGGGGCACCACCACATGACAAGTCGAGCGGACCGCGCCCTGCGCGCGGGGCCGTTCGTCGCCGCGCGCGCTCACCTCATCGGTGGTGTGTCAGGCCGGTCCGACGACTGTCCGGTGGCTGCGGACGAGGTCGAGGACACCGACGACGAGGGCCGCCGCCACGAAGATCAGGGCTACTGAGACCGCCGTGGCGAGGGCCGTGGCGTACGAGGCGTGGCTGCTGCCGGCCAGGGCGGCGAAGAAGGCTGCGCCGACGAACGCCTGACCCAGCGCCAGACCGATGCGTTGGCCCGTCTGCAGGACTCCGCCCGCGGTGCTGCCGACCGCCGGGTCGACGGCGGCCAGGGTGAGCGTCTGGTTCGGAGTGATCAGGGCGCCGGACCCGATGCCCATCACGAGCAATGGACCGGCGAAGGCCAGGGCGATATGGGTGTCGGGAACCGTACGGGCGACGACAGCGAGGGCGGCTGCGCCCAGTCCGAAGGTGAGTGCCGCGGCCACGACGAGCGGTCGGCCGACCCGGGTGACGACCCGCCCGGCCGCGGGCGCCCCTATGGCGTTTCCGATGGCGTACGCCGTGACGCCCAGTGCCGACTGCAACGGCGTGTAGCCGTAGCCCTGCTGGTAGAAGAGCGCCAACACCAAGGGGATTCCGGCGAACGCGGGGAAGTAGGTCAGGGCGAGCAGGACCCCCGCGGTGTAGGAGGGCTGTCGGAAGAGCCGGAAGTCGACGAGGGGGTCTCGCTGCTGGTCGGTCAGCCGGCGCTCGCGGCGGAGGAAGGCCACCAGCAGTAGAGCCGCGGGGACGAGCAGCCAGTAGATCCGGGCATCGTGCAGCTGGTCGTACTCCACCGCGGAGAAGAGCACGCAGAATGTCGCCAATCCGAGGATGAGCGCGCCGAGAACGTCGAGGCTGTGCCGGCCGACAGCGGGAGTTCGCGGAACGTATTTCCGAGCCAGGACGATCACGGCCAGGCCGATTGGCACGTTGATGAAGAACACCAGCCGCCACCCCGACTCCGGACCACCCAGGCCGATCAACAGACCACCGACGAGTGGTCCGAGCGCGGTACCCAGGCCGACGGTCATGCCGAGGTAACCGAAGGCCCGGCCACGCTCCGATCCGCGGAACATCTGCTGGATCAGCCCGGACACCTGCGGGTTGATCAGACCTCCGGCGATCCCCTGGAGCACCCGGGCCGCGATCAGCAGCGAACTGTTCGGGGCCAGACCGGCCACCGCGCTGGTGACCATGAAGCCGCCCACGCCGACCTGGAACATCAAGCGGCGACCGTGATCGTCCCCCAGACGACCGGCGAGCACCGGCACCAGTCCGAAGGCCAGCGTGTAGCCGCTGACGATCCACTGCAGCTGGGACGGACCGGCGCCGGTCGCTCGGCCGATGCTGGGCAGCGCGACATTGGTGACCGATACGTCCAGCAAGGTCATGAACATCGCGCTGCAGCAGACCGCAAGCGCGATCCATCGGGCACGATCGCCCAGGTCGCCGGACGTCGCCTGCGCCGAACCGTCGCGGGCGGGCTCCTGCTCGGGTCCCGGGACGGTGTGGCTCACGGTGGGCTCAAACGCTCCGAGACAGCGCAACCTTCCACCAACCCGGCCTGTCGTGCACGACGTGGCCGAAGCGACGCCTCGGGCCCGGAGTCCCCACCCGGCCGCTCGGGTTTTCCGCCGGCGTCGAGTTATCCAGTCATCGCACGCTCGCCGTGGAATGGCTCACGGTGTACTGGCGAGCGATCCGTCGACCGTTCCGATGGCGGAGCGGGTGCTTGGTGCGGGGGCTGGTCGGTCGACGACACAGGCTTCAGGGTCCCCGCACGGAGAAGCAGTGGCTCTTGGCAGGCGTCAGCGGTCGGCAGGGACCTCCTGTCGGCTCTCACCGATGTCAAAGGGCCTCAGCTCAGTGCGGTATCAGGAGGTCGTCGAACTCACCCTTCTTAGCCCCATCAAGAAACGCGTCGAGCTCGGGGATCGTGTATTTCAACTCTGGACCGCTGGGATCCTTGGAGTCCCGGATGGCGATCCCGCCCGTTATGGGAGAGAGCTCAACACAACCCCCGACCCCGCTCTTCTTGGCCTTGCGCCACCTACGGGTGGTGGACTCATTTCCTTGGATATCCATGGCTCTCGATTCTCCGTGGGATACACCCCGGCCAAGCGACCCGCCGACCCGGGCGCACAGGCCCGCGAGCCGCCCCGACACGCCAGTCGCCGAGTACACTAGCGCACCCGGGCACTTGCCATAGTCATCTACCGTCAGTTGCTACCAATGTCTGGCTCGTCTCGGAAGGGGTCACTGTGCCGGAGCAGGTCAGCCCGACGGTGCGGGCGTGGGTGCTCGCCAACCGCTTGCGGGCATTGCGCGAGGCCGCGGGCATGAGCATCGAGGACGTGGCCGCACGCCTGCTGTGTTCGCCGAGCAAGGTGAGCCGGCTCGAGACGGCCCGCCGGAGCGCGGCCCTTCGTGACGTTCGAGATCTGTGCCTGCTCTACGAGGTGGACGACGACGAGGCCCACGAGCTGATGACGCTCGCTCGCGAGGCCGGCCAGCCGGGCTGGTGGCAGAGCTACGAAGTTGTGGCCTCGCGCTCGGCGACCTACATCGGTCTCGAGGACGCTGCGACAGCGCTCGAGCACTACGAGACCGTGCGCGTCCCGGGTCTGCTGCAGACTCCGGACTACACGCGTGCACTCATGCGGCGCATCGTCCCAGGCCTGTCCCCCGAGGCAGTTGAGCAGTACGTGGAGTCACGCGTGGAGCGCCAGAGGCTCCTGGAGGGCGAACGTCGACCCAGCTACTGGGTGATCCTTGACGAAGCGGTTCTGCACCGGCAGGTCGGCGGCCCGAAGGTGATGCAGGGCCAGCTCGAGCGCCTGAGTCGGCTCGCCCAATCCGGAACGCTGACCCTTCAGCTGGTCCCATTCGAGGCCGGAGCACATGCCGGCATGGAGGGTACCTTCATGATCTTGAAGTTCGAGGGGTCCTTGATGCCGGATGTCGTGTACGTCGAAGGACGTTCCGGCCAGCTGTTCCTCAACCGTCCGGCTGAACTGGCGGTGTACAGAGAGACCTTGGACCATCTGCGGGCGGTGGCGGAGAGCCCGGACGCCACCCTCGACCGTCTCCAGCGGCTGTCGGGTTCAACAGGGGTGTAGGACTGGGCAACTACCGCTGACATTCGCACGAGGAATTCGCCTCTGGCACTTGCCAAACTGTCCTGATTTGGTGGATTATTGAATCGGGAGTTCGATGAGTACTCCTCGCTAGGTCCGGACCGTTGACAGGCCAGATGCCGATCAGCCAGGCGTCGGCGCCGATTGCACTACCACGCTTGTCCGATCTTTGCTGAGCTAGGCGCGTTCACGTACCTCGCATGCCCCTTGGTAATGCGAGAGTGCGGCGACGGTGCGGATCGCGGCCGCCTGTCCGCCACAGCCGAAGAGCCGGCCGTCTATCGCCGTCGGGGCTACACGATCTCAGGCCGGCTACACCCAGTGAGCCGCCCCTGTCAGCGCACTCAGTCCCGCCACCGAGGTGGCGAGTCGGAGGACGACATGCCGAAACGTCCGCTGCAGCAAGCTCTCTTGCACCCGAACGGTCGAGCGGAGGCGTATTCGCGGCCGCCCTGCGCCCACCACAGATCGTGTCTGAACGACCCAGACGCTCGTGCACTGGGTCGGGCGAAAGGCATGCAGAGCTGGTGTCGAGAGGATTGGTGAGACGCCGTGCGTAGTTGGGACGAGGCGGCGCCGCCTGGTAGCTGGTCGTTGCCGGTTGCGCCACCGCCGGTTGTGCGCCGCAGCGCGTCGTGGGCGTGGCGGAGCCCCGTTAGCCGTCCCGGGTGGGACCGGACCCGGACGGCCACCGTGTCGCAGACGTGGATTGCCCGCCCGTTCCGGCGCGTCTCGGTTCTCTTGATCGGTGTGGATGCCGGCGTGGCTGCCGGCCAGACCTGGCTCATGGGTCGACCCGACTGCTCGGGCCTCGCGTGCTCGGTAGCCACCCTGGGGGGCCGCCCAGCACTGTGCCTGGCCCTGTGCGTGGTGGCGCTCGTCGCGCTGGTGGTAAGCGGCGTCGCCAACGCGCTCGGCCGAGTCGCCCACGGGTGGGAGGCACTCGAGTACGCCGGCGTCGCCGCGTCCGTCGTGGCATCTGTGGGCGCCGTGGTGGTGGCCGCGGCGACGGTCCTCGCGATGGCGGTCGGTCTGGCGGTGCTGGTCTCGTGCGTACGTGTCCTGACTCGGGTCTAGGGGACGCGGTGTGCGCGGCGGAGCGTCCCCGGCGGTCGGGACATGGAGAAGGCGGTCGGGACATGGAGAAGGAGAAGGGGCCATGAGCAACAGAGTCGTTCGCAGCGAAGCGGCCGTGCCGTTCACGTCCGACGATGTCGAGTCCTGGATCGATCCGTTCCAGTCCGCTGAGCGAGATGCGCGCCGCGCCGGGGGAGAGGTGGTGCTGCTCCCGGACGGCACGGTGGAGGTGCGCTCTGCCGGCACGGTGGTCCACGGGACCGTCCTTCCGGCGGAGCGGTTCGCGGCGCCGTCGGTGGCGCGGCGCGCACAGGAGGCTTGCGTCGTCCGCGAGCTGGCTGCCCGTGGTACTCGCTGGTTGGCCTGTCTGGCCACCGTGGACCGGGCACGCGAGCGTGGCCTCGCGATCCCGGCCGCGGCCCCAGAGGGCTGGTACTTCCGCACAGCGCGCAGCCAGCGCCACGGTGACTACCTCCACGCGATCGTCGCCCTGCTGCAGGAGACGGCGCTCTATCACGTCTACCTGTGGGCCTACGTCTGCCACGACTCCGGGCGGGACACCCTTGTCCCACTGAAGGCCTTCCTCGGTCGCGTGCCCACGCTGACCCACCACGGCGTGCACGTCTACACGACCACGGACGGCGTCGTGCTGTGTCTGAGCGCCGGGCCGCTGGGTGGGCTGCCTCGCCTGGACACCGCCCTGGCCCGCGCCGTCCAGTGGCAGGAAGGTGCGGGCTACGCGATGCGGGGGAGGCGTTTCCCCTATGCGTCCTGAACGGTCGGTGGCACGAACGGGATGGTGGATCACTGACGTCGCTGCGGACCGGCTGTCCCGCGCCCTCGTCATGGGTGCCGGCGAGGCCGAGCGTGGCGCTGCTCTCCTCGGCCCGGACGGCGCCCGGCTCGTGACCCAGATCGTGGTGGATCCCGAGCCCGGCGACCCGGTCGGCTACCGGCACAGCGACGCACTGGGCGAGCGCCTCGACCGGCTCCGTGAGCGTCGCCCCGACCTGGCCTATCGGGGCACCGCGCACAGCCATCCCGAGGACCTCGCCGAGCCCTCCCGGCAGGACCGGCGGGCGTTCGAGGCGGTCCTCGCCGCGAACGGGGCGCTGCTGGAGGCGCTGTTCCCCATCGTCGTGCCCCGCCCCCCAACCCGGCTGTCAACCGTCCACGCCGAATGGGGGAGCGCCCACTTGCTCACGCTGGCCGGCGGTTGCCTCGCCGGGTACGGGTGCCGGCTCACGGACCACGGTGTAGACCTGCGCGCTACCCGGCTGCGGCTCCTCCCGGTCCGGGAGGTCGTGCACAGGCTCTGCGCGGGAACGGGCAGACGCCCTCGGGAGGCGGGCGTCGTGGTGGAGGAGCGGACCGGCGAGCTGTGGCTGCGCCATCGGCTCCTGCGCTCGGACGACGATCCCGCCGGCCGCACCCGGTGCGGTGACGAGCGCGACGGCGTCATCGATGTCCTCATCAGCACGGTCCGAACCGATCTCGCCCCACTCGTCTCGTTCGGCGGCCGACCATTCCGGCCCATGGCCGGGGACATGCCATGAAGGAGCCCTGGCACGTCGCCGTCGTCGGGGTCGGCTCGGTCGGGTCCCAGATCGCCGAGTCGCTCGTCCGGCATGGCGTGCCTCGCCTCACCCTCGTGGACCCGGACCGGGTCGAGTCCCGGAACCTGTCCCGCTCCGCCTACCTGCCGCGCGACGTGGGCCGTCTCAAGGTGGCCGCCCTGGCGGACCGGCTGACCGAGATCGCCGCGCCGCCGCTGACAGTGCATGCGTTTTCCCAGGACGTCCGGTCCCTGCTCACCGGGACCGACCTCGTCCGCGCCGATCTTGCCGTCCTCGCCACCGACGACCCGGTCGCCGAGCTGGGCGTCAACGAGCGGTGTTACCGCGCGGGGGTCCCGATGGTCTCGGCGAAGCTGTTCGCGCGGGCCGAGGCCGCCGAGCTGGTCTGGATCTCCCCGCAGCGTCGCTCGCCGTGCCTGAGGTGCGTCACCGCGGGCCGCGACGCTCGCCGCGACCATGACCTCGACTACGGGACGGGCCGCCTGATCGCTCAGCCGGCACTCGGCGCCGACATCGCTGTCGTGGTGGCACAGGCGGCGAAAGCCGCTCTCGCGCTCCTGGCGGAGCGGTCCTGCGCGGCCGACGATCGCCGGGCCTCACCGCTGGTGACGTGGCTCGACCACGTGTCGAACTCAGGGAAGGTCATGGCGCTCACCGGGAACGTCCCGGGGTGGGGCCTGTTCGCCCAGCTACCGGACGGGCTCTGGGGCGACCCCTGGGCGACGGTCTGGGTCCGCGCGTCGCGGCTGCCGGACTGCCTCGTGTGCGGACCGACTGCGCCGGTCGAGGTCGGCGCCCCGGCGGACCCCGCGACGCGCGAGGAGACACCGGAGCTATGGAGGCAGCCGTGACCGAGCTCAACCAGAACCGTGACGACAGTCGCGAGCAGCGAACCCAGGCGTGGGTCTTGGACGCCGGCGGCGTCCGACCAGCCAGCCCGACCCCCGGCCCTGGGCGTCCGGCCGTAGCGTCCCGCCCACCCCGCTGGCCCTGGCTCGCCGCCGCGCTGGACGTGCTGCTGCTCTCTTCGGCGCCCGGGGTCGAGGCCGCGCTCGACGGGCACCCGCTGCTGGCATCGCTGCTGACCCTCGGTGGTCGCGCCTGGCTGGTGCAGCTTCTCGCGACGGCGTCCCTCCTACTGCTGGTCGTCCTCGCACCACTCACCAACGGTTTTCGTGACTTCGCACCCGCCGGCCGGGCCCTTCTCGTCATGGCAGGGATGCTCACCCTCGTCGCCGGAGCCGGACTCGGTTTGGGGCTACTCGTCCTGCCGGGGCTGCTGCTGGCGCTGGTTCTGATCAAGCTCCTCAAGCCGTAGGCGCGATTGCGCACTCTCGGCCTGGCGAAAGCCCATGCGCTATGGCGTGTGGTTCCCGGGGCCAGAACGCCGCGTCGGCGCGCAGAGAGGCGGATCAGTTGACGCGGGGGAGCGTTCGGGGGCGGCGGGCCGCGCGCATCAGAAGCCGCGCCTGGACGTCGGGGGCGGCCCAGCCATGCGCCAGGTCCGCCGAGATCTGCGTATACGCCGCAGCGACGGTGTCCAGGTCGGTGGCGGGGTCGATGGCGGCCGTGAGCTCGAGGACCAGCCGATCGCGATGGCGAAACCAGCGGCCTTTCGCCGAGCGGACGCCCAGTGTGGATTCGAGTAGCGCTGATGCTGGTCGGACAACCGCGTCGGCGTTGACGGTGAGGCGGCCCTGGGCGCTCGAGCCGGAAAGCCCCACGGTGCGCACGGGTCTCTGGACCAGGAGAGCGATGATCCAGCGCAGGGCCAGCGCAATGAGGAGGATGCCGGTCAGGGCAGCGGCCCACGGCCACCATGCCGTGGTGACGATCCGGGTCGCCGAGGAGGTGTCCACCACCCCTGTTCGAATCTGCCATCGACCGGTGCCCCATGCCGTGGTCGCCGCGCCCCCGGCGAGCAGGACCAGGCCCAGTGCCAGAAGGGCGAGGCGGTTCAGGACGTTCGCGGTACGGCTCATGTCACATCCCGCTACGGGTGAGGCGGACCCGGGTGCGGGGCGTCGGACGGATAGGGGCCACCCGCTCATCGACGGCCAGTCGGACGGCGTGAGCGATCTCAGCGGCGGGCTCCGGTGGGGCGGCGCACTCGATCCGGACCGTGAGCCGCTGACGGCCCGACACCGAGGATGCGCGCGTGACCCCGTCGACGTCCTGGGCCGTCACCGATGCCAGCCGGGCGATATCAGCAGGCCGCAGATAGATACCTTGCCCCGTCTGGAAGGTGTACCACCGGCGACGTGATGAGATCGCCGCGACGATGAGCCCGATCCCGAGTAAGCAGGCGATCGGTCCGGCGACGAGCTGCCAGCGGCTGGGTCCGAGCCCGTCGAGCAGGTCGAGGACCTGCACGGTCCAGGCGGGGCCGTCCAGCCAGCCGGCGGCGACGCCGGCGTCGCGGAGGGCGGCGACTCCGAGGGCCGCCAATGCGATGGCCATCACGCCACCCAGCCATCGTGTCGTGGTGAGGGACTTGGGCGGCTCTGCGGCGGGCAGCGGTGAGCGTTCGATCCGTTCGACGGGGGCTTCCGGGGCGGGCGGTCGGGGTCGACGTCATTGCACTCTCCGCCGGGGCTGCGGCTCGTCCAGGACGAGCCGCGGGACGGTCACGTCGACTCGGTCGACATCGACCCCTAACAAGGCCTGCACCTGGGAGGACACCTGGTCCCGAACGGCTGCTGTCACCTGGGCCAGGACCGCGGGCCAGGTCACCGTGACGTCGACGCGGAGGACGGCGCGGTGTCCGGCGACCACGGTGTCGACCGTCGGGGATCCACGCCGGAGCCCTCCGCGCAGGCCGCGCGGATCGGTCACGACGTTGGGCACCTCGCCTGCGGCTCGTTCCGCGACACGCCGGACGACGCGCGGATGGATCACCAGGCGACCCCGCTGGCCGGGGTCGCCGGCGCTCTCATCCACGTCGTCCGCCGCGGATGAGCCCGGCGAGGTCGAACTCGCCGTCCAGTTGGCCACCCACCGCGTAGCCGAGGACGCCCAGGACCAGCGCGAGCAGGAACCCGAAGAAGCCTCCTACTGCGGCAGCGATCCCCAGCAGCAGTCCGACGATCAGTCCGATGGTGGATGTAGTCATGTCATTCTCCGGATGGTCAAGGGATGGGTGGCGCCGACGTGGGACGAGGCGGAGGGGGGCCGCCGGGCCGGCCCGGGTGGCGGTCGTTCGGGCCATCGCCGAGGTCGATGTAGCGGCGGGCTCCGGGAAAGCCGCGAGGCAGCCGCGCCCGGGCCCGTCGCAGCAGGCCGCGCGCTCGCCGGCGGTAACGTCGAGCGCTGCGCCGCATCGTCGTCCCGCGTGAGGACGCTGCCACGGCTTCGCCGTTGAGACCGTATCGGCGGTCGACCTCGCCCAGTGCGGCCAGGTAGTCCTCGGTCCTGCCGCCGCGGTCGGGGTGCAGCCGTCGGGCTACCGCGCGCCGCTCGCGCCGCCATGCGGCCACTCGTGCCGACGGCTGGACTCCCTTGCCTGCGAACGTCAATGGGCCGGCCCCTTCGTCGGGTGCGCCACATCCCGGGAGAGCTCACTGCCGGGGTCCGGCGCGCGGATGTCCTCGACGGTGACATGTACCTGCCCCTTCACCTTCCGCGCCAACGCGTCACGCACACGATCAGCCGTGGCCAGGACCGGCTGTCCCCAGGCGAGTACCAGATGCACGTCGACATCCTCGCCCCGCACCCGAAGGCCGGTGACCCGTCGGCCCGGAAGGTAGGTGGCGACCTCACCGAACACTCCTCCGTGCAGTCCCTCCACGCCCGGCACGGCGAGGACCGCGTCGACGAGGTCGTCGACGGGATCCCGCGCCGGTGGAGTCGAGCCGGGCGGATCAGGTCGATCCGGCGATCGGTCGGTCACTGAACCCGTGACTCGGCGGGCTCGGTCTCCTCGTCGGTCTCCAGGAACACGTCATGCACCACGATGTTGACCTCGGTGACCTCCAGGCCGGTCATCCGCTCGACAGATCCGATCACGTTGCGGCGGATTCCTGCGGCCAGGTCGGCGATGGCCACCCCGTATTCCGCCACGATGTCGATGTCGACCGCGGCCTGACGCTCGCCCACCTCGACGGCCACCCCCTGGGAGTAGTTGGTGCGACTACCGGGGATCCGCTCACGCAAGGCGCCGACGGCTCGCGTGGTGCCGCTGCCCAGGCTGTGG
Source organism: uncultured Actinomycetota bacterium (assembly GCA_963825645.1). Taxonomy (GTDB): domain Bacteria; phylum Actinomycetota; class Actinomycetes; order Actinomycetales; family Kineosporiaceae; genus JADJPO01. The sequence continues at coordinate 46,325 of CAWGTT010000011.1, read as the reverse complement.
ACCCCCGAAACCTCGCGCGCCGCAACGCCGGCGATCTTGGCGACCACGCTATCGGCGATGGAGGTCTTGCCCTGGCTGGTCACCAGCACCCCGGCACCGCGAGAGCTCACCGCGCCGACCGTGGTCTTGTCCGCCGTCTTGTCGAGCGTCTTCTCCGTCACGTTCAGACTCCCTCGTGATGTTGGCTTCCTGGGCCGCGTCCAGCGCCGGCCCTCGATGGATAGACACCCCACCCCCCCGAAGCCTCACGGAGGCGACTCTGTGGTCTACGTCACACACGCTCGGTCTCTGTAGGGTGCCGGAACCAACGACGCTCGATTGCTTCCCTGCAACACCATGGCAGGAGATCACGATCCAGACCGACGATGACCTCGCCACACATGCAGGAATGGGGGACCGGGCCAGCTTCACGGAGATCGTCCACCGCCACGGCCCGGTCTTGTATCGATACGCCTGGGGAATGCTCCGAGACCACGGAGACGCCGAGGACGCCGTGCAGGAGGCCCTCAGCAAGGCATGGCGAGGGATTGCCGACTTCCGCGGCGACGCCGCGCTGCGCACCTGGCTGCTCAGAATCACCGCCAGGGCCGCCCTCAACAGCCGCCGCCGGCGTCGACCCGTGCCGGTGGACGATGGTCTGCTCAGCCCACGACCCGCCGGACCGGACAACGACCCCTGGCAACACCTCGTGGACGGAGAGCTGACCCGGGCGCTGGAGGCCGCCCTGGCCGAACTACCCTGGCGACAGCGCGCCGCCTGGCTCTAGGCTGGCGCTCTGGTCACTAGGGGAACGGTGACGACGGCACGCCGTCTCAGGGCTCACGCCCCCAGTTCAGAGTGCGGAACACCCTCTCCGACTTGGGGTTCGCCCCCCGGCCGTGGATGGTGAAGCCGTCCAGCCCGTCGTGCGGCACGTTGAAGTAGACCGAGTAGAGCAGCTTGCCTGCCGCCTCGGCGGGGATCGGCTCACCGAGAGGCCAGGTCGTGGTGTTGGCGTGGGTGTTCATCCAGGCGTTGAAGGCCTTGATCCACTGGGGGTGGTCGGTGGTGCCACCAGTCGGTTTGAGCCCGGTCTCGGGGAAGCACAAGGGCTTTGCGTGCTTCAGCGCGAACAACCGCCAGGCTTCCGGGCCGAGCGGGTTGCCGTTGGCGTCGACGTCGCCGGCCTCGGCGTTCCAGGCCTCGACGCTGAGTCGGGCCGGAGTGTCGTCATCGTCGTAGTAGTCCGGTGCGACGCAGTCGACGACGTCGTCCCCGGGATACCACTGCTCGATGGGCAACCCGGAGTGGTCGCGGAAGTTCGGCGACCACGAGATGTAGACGGTCGGCATGGCCGCGCGCAGGATCCGCACGTACCGCGCATGAGAGGCCCGATAGTCCTCGAGGTTGTCCGCCGTCACCCGCCAGTTCTGGTACCAGAACCCGTTCATCTCGTGGAACGGTCGTACGAACGTGGCAGCGTCGACGTTCCCCCGCCTCGCGGCGAGGTTCTTCGCTGCTGTCCGCCACCGCGCGTCGTAGGCGCCGCGGGCCGCCGCCGCGTAGTTCTCGTCGCTGCCGAGCACGGTGCCACCCACGGCGAGGTCCATCGCCCCCGTCCACGACGCGTACTCCGTGCTCAACGTGGGAAGCCGCTGCTGCGCCCCGGCATCCTGGTCGGCCCAGGTGCCGGCGATGGTCACCGGCTGGCCCAGCCACCTCTGGAACGCGCCGTCGGCCACGCCGAGGCCGGAGGCGCCGGCGTACCAGCCGCCGACCAGCGGCCTGGACGGCGTCGGGCTGGGCGCAGCACTCGGCGCCACCTCGCCTTCCGACGTGGACGTACCGCTGCCGGATGCCGACGTCGCGCCCGAGGATCCCGACGCGGCGGACGACGTCCCGCCGAGCCATCCCGGTCGGTCCAGCAGGCCGGTACCGATCGCGACCCCCAGGCCGGCCACGCCCAGAACCGAGATCACCGCCGCGGTGATCAGCCTCCCGTGCCGTTCGCTCGATCCCGGCGACCCACTCGATCGGCCGCTGACCATCTCGGGTCTGGTGGCGTCGTCCACGGTGTGCCGCGACCGGATCACCGGACGTCTCCACGCGGTCGTGCACTCACCAATGATCGCCCCCCACGGATATCGAACTCCCCACGGCCGCCAGCTCGTCATGAACCGGGCACGCCGGTACGGCAACGGAACGTCGGAAGCCTAGCGAACGGTCGACACCGCTCCGCAGGCGTTCGGCAAGGTGACGGAACGAACCGGGAGGAGTGACCGAGGCAGCCCTCGGCGCTCAGCCACCCATGACGCGCGCCGGACCTGTCTCGGGTACAGGTCGGCGTCGGCGTCGCCACCCCAGGATGAGGGCCGCGACACCGATGATGATCCACAACGTGTTCATCGTCACCGCGGGCCAGACCCGTGCCGACAGCGCCGCCAGTCCCAGCCCGACCGCGCCGACGATGTTCATGAGCTGGAAGGCGGCTCTGTCGCCGCGAATCAGGCCGATGACCACGGCGAGGTACCCGCAACCGGCGAAGACCGACCCGACCCATCCGCACAACTGCGCGATCTGGGCCGCGGTCATGACGAGCTTCGGCGAAGGCGACGCGATGGCACCACTCCATTCTGGGCCTCGACAGGGATTAGCAACAGCGAGAGTTACTCACCTCAGGCTGTAGTTTTTCTACATGGACCTGGACCCCCGACGTCTGACCGTCCTCGCCCTGGTGTACCGGACGGGCGGGGTGCTGGCCGCCGCGCAGGTGCTCCATGTCACACCGTCGGCGGTCTCCCAACAGGTCAGCAGGCTGGAGCGTGAGGCCGGCCTCGAGCTGCTCGTCCGATCCGGGCGTCGCCTGACCCTGACGCAGCCCGGCGTGGCCCTCGCTGAACGGGGCGAGCGGATCGCAGCCGAGCTGACCGCCGCCCAGCACGACCTCGCCGTCCTGACCGGGCGGGTCAGCGGTCGGGTCACCGTGGTCGCCTTCGCAACCATGATTGCGGCGGTGATCGGCCCGGCGGCTGCCCTGGCCCACGATCGCCTGCCGGCGGTCGACCTTCAGGTACTCGAGATCGGCGAGCAGGACGCACTTCAACGGCTGCGAAACGGCGATGTCGACGTCGTGATCCTCGAGCGGGACGCCGCCGTGCCGAGCCGTGCCGCGCCGGCGTACGCGAGCGACGTTCCGCTGTTCGATGACCCCTACGTCCTGATGTCGCCCTCGGACCGGCCGGTACCGCGCGAGACCGACGCCCTGGCCCAGATCGGATGGATCGTCGGACCCCCGGGCTCAACCACCAGGAGCGTCCTGGATCGGCTGGCCCGCGCCGGGGGCTGGCAGCCCACGATCGCCCACGAGGCGGTCGAGGCATCGGCCGCGCTCGCACTGACCGCCGCCGGGCTCGGCTGCGCGCCCGTCCCCCGGCTCGCCCTACCAGACTCGGGCAGCGATCTGGCCCGGGCGCTGACCACCACCCCGGTACCCGAGTTCGGCGCCCGCCGCCTGCTCGCCCGCCACCGGTCTGGACGAAACGAACCCGCACCCGCGGTGCTCGCCGTCGTCCAACTCCTGACGGAGGTGGCTCGCGGCCTGTACCCCACCTAGGCTCGACGCACCCGAAGTCTGAGGCGGGAGATGACGGCATGGACGGTGCGGAGTCGCTCGCGGAGCGCAGGATCCGTGAGGCCCAGGCCCGTGGGGAGTTCGACAACCTCCCCGGTGCCGGCAAGCCGCTGGACCTGCGCGACGCCGACGATCCCGACTGGTGGCTGAAGCGATACCTCCGCCGCGAGAACCTCGACCCGTCCGCCGTGCTGCCACCGTCGATCCTGCTGCGTAAGGAGGCGGAGGGCTTCCCCGAGTCGCTGCTCGACCTGCCCGACGAGGCCGGCGTGCGCGCCGTCCTGGCCGACTTCAACCGCCGGGTCGCGGCCGAGTTCGCCCGTCCCCGAAGCAGTTCCGAGCCGCCAATCTATCCGCACCGAGTGGACGTCGACGCCGTGGTAGCCCGGTGGCGGCGACTGACCGGGCGATCACAGCGGCCTTGAGCGGCGTCCGCCCAGGGCTGATCCAGGAAGTTCTACATCACCCCGTGGCGAATCCGCTTGTCCAGGGCAACGACGAGGAAGGCGGCCACGGCGAGTGCGAAGATCCTGGCCCATACGTCGATCCCGATCGGGGCGGTGCGGAACACGGTGTTCATGGCCGGCAGGTAGGTGATCGCCAGTTGGGCCAGGATCTGGACGCTCACCCCGCCGAGGACCCAACGGTTGCTGAACAGGCCGAGTCGCCAGATCGAGCGGGTCAGCGAACGGCAGCTGAACAGGTAGAACAGCTGCACGGCCACGAAGAGGTTGACCGCGGCGGTCCGGGCCTGGGCCACGCCGGCGCCGTTGGCCGACTCCCATTCGAACAGCCACCACGAGCCCGCCACGAGCAGCGTGGACACCAGCAGGATCCTGACGACCAGGGCACCGGTCAGTAGGGGCCGGCTGGGGGAGCGTGGCGGGCGCTGCATGATCCCGGCCTCTTTCGGTTCGAATGCGAGCATCAGGCCCAGAGCGACGGCGGTGGTCATGTTGATCCACAGAATCTGTACGGGCAGGATCGGCAGCGTCGTTCCCGCCACGATGGCGACCAGGATGACCATCCCCTCGCCGATGTTCGTCGGCAGGGTCCAGACGATGAACTTGGTGAGGTTGTCGAAGACGCCCCGGCCTTCCTCCACCGCCGCCTCGATGGTGGCGAAGTCGTCGTCCAGCAGGATCATGTCGGCGGCGTCCTTGGCGACCTCGGTGCCGCTGCGGCCCATGGCCACCCCGATGTCGGCGCGGCGCAGCGCGGGGGCGTCGTTGACGCCGTCCCCGGTCATGGCCACGACATGGTCGCGGGACTGCAGCGCCTCGACGAGCCGCAGCTTCTGTTCCGCGGACACCCGGGCGAACACCGACGCGTTCTCCACGGCGGCCGGAAACTCGTGTGGAGGCAGGGCGGCCAGGTCCTCGCCGGTCAGCACCTGCCCGTCGCTGCGTTCGGAGCGGGTATCCAGCAGGCCGATCTGCCCGGCGATGGTTGCGGCGGTGGCGGCGTGGTCACCGGTGATCATCTTGACCGAGATGCCGGCGACGTGGCAGCTGTGTACGGCCGCGATCGCGGCGGACCGAGGAGGGTCGTTCATCGCCTGCAGGCCCGTGAACGTCAGCGTGCGCGGCAGCGACGCGACGTCGAACGAGCCGGACGCCGCGGGGCCGGGCTGGCGTTGGGATGCGGTCGCCAGCACCCGCAGTCCCTGGCCGGCCAGCTGTTCCGCCGCGTTCAGGACGGCGTCCATGTCCAGCGGCAGGCGTGTCCCGTCGGGACCCAGCTGGGCGCCGCACAGGTCCAGGATCCGCTCGACCGCGCCTTTGGCGAACACCACCTGACCGTCGTGGCCCGGTTCATCGTGCAGTGTGGCCATGTACTGGCGTTCGGAGCTGAAGGGGATCAACCCGACCCTGGGGAGCGACTGTCGCACCTCGTCCGGATCCAGGCCGCCCTTGGCGCAGGTCACGAGCATCGCCGCTTCCGTCGGGTTACCTACGGCGACCCATCGGCCGCTCTCGCGGGTCAACGCGGCGTCGTTGCACGCGGCCCCAGCCAGCAGGCACCACCGCAGCGCCTCCCGGGACGCCGCAGCCACCGCGGAACCGGCCCCGTCAAGGATCTGCCCGTCGGGTTCGAACCCCACACCGGTCACCGAGAACCCCTCGCCCGCGGTCCACACGGCGCGCACCGTCATCTGGTTCTCGGTCAGCGTCCCGGTCTTGTCCGAACAGACCACGGTGGTGCCACCCAGCGTCTCCACCGCCGGCAGCCGGCGCACCACCGCGCGGCGCCGCGCCATCCTGGCCACGCCGATCGCCAGGGTGATCGTCACTGCCGCGGGCAGCCCCTCCGGGATGGCCCCGACCGCCAGCGCGACTGCAGCCGTGAACATCTCGGCCGCAGGCTCCCCTCTGACCAGCCCGATCCCGAACGTGATGGCTGCCAGCGCCAGGATCGCGACCGTCAGGACGGTGCTGAACCGTGCGAGCTTGCGCGTTAACGGCGTCGCCAGCGTCGCGGCGGTCCCCACCAGGCGGTGGATCTCCCCCAGCTCGGTCTGCGCGGCGGTGGCCACCGTGATCCCCGCCCCAACTCCCGTGGTCACCAGGGTCCCGGAGTAGACCATATTGCGCCGGTCGGCGACCACCGTCGTGTCGGGCAGCACCACCTCGTCCTTGACCACGGGGACCGACTCCCCGGTCAACGCGGACTCATCAACGCCCAGCTCGCTGACCCGCACCAGGCGAAGGTCCGCCGGGACCTTCTCACCCGCCTCGATTACCACCAGATCCCCAGGCACCACGTCGTGCGATGGGATCGCGACTTCCCGGCCGTCCCGCAGGACCCGTGCGTCGGTGCGCACCATCGCCCGCAACGAGTCCAGCGCAGCCTGCGCCTTCGACTCCTGGATGAACCCGATCACCGCGTTGACCAGCACGACCGCGAAGATCACACTCGCGTCCACCGGCTCACCCAAGGCCAGCGTCACCGCGCCGGAAGCCAGCAGCACGTAGATCAGCGGGTGATGGAACTGGCGCAGCCACACGACCAGCACCCCCGGCCCCTTCGCCTGCGGCAGCTCGTTCGGCCCGAAGCGCTCCCGACGCCGGGCGGCCTCCTGCTCGGTCAGGCCGCGGTCGGCGTCCGACCCGAGCAACGACACGACCTCGTGGGCCGCCAGGCCATGGTGGTCATGGCGAGTGGACCGTGCCGGCCGCACCGGCTCGTCGCTCACCGAAGTGCCCACCGGCCTTCGCGTGTCGTCGTTCATCCTCGCCCGTCATCCTCAGGCCATTCGGCGAACGTGGTCACGTCATCGTCGCCTCGACGCGTAGGACGACGGCAGGTAGTAGGTCCCCTCCGTCACCGACCACGTCCGATTGGGCGTGAGCGCAGAACGCCACCCATCCGGCGTCCTGACAACAGGAGTGCAGGCCGCCGGTGCACGGAACCGATTCTCGCGGTGGTGGATCAGCGCACGATGTTCCGCCCCCGGATGGGGGGAACTCCTCGCCGGCGCGATCGGCCGGTGCCCTGGTCAGGCGGGCCTGTCTCAGGTGCGGCACGGACCCCGTGCACCGGCAGCGTCAGGGCCTGGTGGTGCCTTGGCGTCCGTAGAGGTCCTGGTGTCGGACGATGTCCTCGCGCCAGCCGGGATAGGCGGTCGAGGTCTCGATCACCTGGGCATCCGTGATCGCCGTGATGCGGTGGACGACGCCGGCGCGGATGAGAAGGCGCTGTCCGGCCTCGAGGGTGAAGGTCTTCAGGTGTGCGGAGTCGGGGCCGAGCTCGATGCTGACCCGGCCGTTCGCCACTGCCAGCGTCTCCTCTTTCCTCAAGTGGTGTTGCAGGGACAGCGCACTGCCGGCGGTGATACACAGCACCTTGCCGACGTACTTCCCTTCGAGGAGGGCGGTGATCTGTTCGTATCCCCACGGCTTGTCGACCCGTTCGAACTCTTCGACAGCGTTGATGGCCGTGCCGGCATCACCACCGAGGTGACGTCCGGCGGGCTCGTCGGTCGCCGGGGTAAGCAGTCCAGTGGTCTGGCCTGCGGCCAGGTCGGGGTGCTGGAAGGGGTTCCAGGAGGGCGTCGTCATGGGAGGTCGTTCCCTTCAGGGGGGTTGTCGGCGGCCGTACGGGGTGGATGCCGCAACAGGTCGTCCAGCAGGGCCGCCAGGTCGACGAACGCCACCCGGATGCTGGCGTCGCTACAGCCGTAGGGCAGGAGCAGCGACCCCTGGAACTGCAGGGCGCCGCAGGTGTATACGACGTTCGGGACGTACCCGTCGCGTTCGTCGGGTGCGGGGCGCAGCAGTGGTTCGGGGAGAACGCCCACGACACGGGACGGGTCGTCCAGGTCGAGCAGGACCGCTCCCAGGGCATAGCCGCGCATCGGGCCGACACCATGGGTGAGCACCAGCCAGCCGGCGGGGGTCTCCAAGGGAGGGCCGCAGTTCCCGAGCTGGATGAGGTCCCACGGCCGACTGGGCGCCTGGATCTCCACGGCGTCGTCCCAGTCGTAGCCGTCGTCGGAGATCGCCAGGGCGTTGTTCTCGCGGTCCCAGCGAGACAGCGCCAGGTGGCGTCCCCCGACCCGGCGGGGGAAGAGAGCCATGCCCTTGTTGACTGCAGCCCGGCCGGTGAACGGGCTCGCTCGGAAGACCCGGAAGTCGTCGGTCTGCAGACGCGCGGGAGCGATATGCGCGCCGTCGAAGGCGGTGTAGGTGGCCAGGTACGTCGCAGTGCCGTCGTCCTCGGCGAACCGCACAAACCGGGCATCTTCCATGCCGTGGCTCTCGGCCGCCGCCCCCGGGAGCAGGGTCCGTTCGGACAGGTCCGTGTCGGCGTCGAAGACGACTTCATAGGACGCCTCGGCCGCTCGCCGCATCGACGAGATCGTGAGTTCGGCGTGGACGCGGGTCAGACTCTGGTCGCGAAGCCGCTCGAGCGCCTCGTCGAGTTCTGCCAGAGCGAACCGTGGAGGCAGGTCGGCCAGGACGAAGCGCAGGCTCTCAGCGTCGGCACCAGCGGCCGTGGCTTCATGGGCGAGCCGCTCCCGGTCGACCAGGCCGACCTGACGCGTTCCCGACGTCGCCTGCACGGACCCGGTGTCCAGCTCCGCCACGAGGCCTGCGGGCCCCGCGCTCACGGTCCCGGATCGGAAGACGATGCTCGAGAAGTGCCCCTCGCCCACCGCGCGGGCGCTCAAGACGAACCGAAGGTTGCCCCGGTCCCGGTCCTGGTCCGGATGGGGGACCACGGACGGGTTGAACAGAGCTGCGGCTTCGATCGCGTACTCCTGGGTGAAGTAGGCACCGATGAGACGTCGCCGCACCCGGGACAGGCTCCCGACGTGATCCACGCGATGCTCGACCGCGGCGAAGTTGGCGTCCAGGATGTCAAGGAATCGACGGTGTCGTGGAGCGTAGTCGCTGAGGACCTGCTCGAGCGTTTCGCGAGCCTCGGTGTCGTTGATCTCCAGACACCTTGCCACGACGACGGCCGCGCGTGACTGGCCGGTGGAGCTGGCCTCCTGACCGGGGAGGAACAAGCGGGCGATGACCCGGCGTGGGTCGGGCCGCAGGAGGATGTCGCTGCGCGCAACCATCGGCACGCCCGACTCCTGCCGGGGCGGCTCTGGCGTCCTCGCGGTCGGGGTGCTCACGCGCGCACCGATGCCAGATGGCTGGCCTGCTGGAGGGTAGAGATGAGGGCGAGGGTGGACTCGGCTCCCTGGTTCTCGTTGCAGCCGTTGGCTTCCAGCCCGTCGCGGCATCCGCCGGACACCGGATCGTAGAGCGGCGCCCCGGCGTCGTTGGCGCCGAAGAACCAGGCGGCGGCGACGTCGACGGCCTCGGCCCATCGCCGGTCGCCGGTCAGCTCGTGGGCCCGCGCGCAGGCATCTGCCAGGGCCGCCACTTCGATGGGTTGCTGGTCGAAGGCCGGTTGCGCGTCGCCCCGCCCCCGCCCGCCGACCGGCGTGACCGACAGGTGCCCGTTCAGGGTCTGGTCGTCCACGAGCCAGTGCAGCAGCGCAAGACCGTCCTCGACGAGGGCGCCGTCCCCGAGCGCGTCGCCGGCAGCCATCAACAGGTCCGGGACGACCCCGTTGGCATAGGTCAGTCGCGGCTCGGGCCAGGGCCAGGACGGGTCGTCGCCCGGCCGTCCCACACTCGTCGCGGCGGCGGCCAGCAACGACCTGGCACCGGCGTGCGAGGAGTCCACGCGGAGCACCTCGGCGGCCCCGAGACCCGCGAACGCCATGGCACGGGCCCAGGGGGATCGCTCGGCGACGCCGATCCCGAACAGGGACATCGCCCGCCCGGCCAACACGTCGTCGCTGCTGCGTGCAGCGGTCGCGCCCAATCCCCACAGCGCCCGGCCCCAGCAGTCCTCGACCCCGTGTTCCCCACGCCGCACACCCTCGGCGTCGCAACGGTTCACGACCCGCCCGCGGCGATCCTGCGAGGCGGCGACGAATCGCAGGTAGGTCCAAGCGACCTGGGACGGGGCGTCGGCTCGGGACAGGACGACCAGGCCGCGGGCAGCGTCGTCCACGCAGTACCCGTGCTCGATGCGGGGGCGGGTGAGCAGCGCGTGCTCGAACAGCCCCGTCGCGTCCGTCATCGCCAGCAGGTGACTGAACAGAGGCGCCGCCGTGCTCACGCCACCACGGCCGCTGTCGCCGGCGCCGCGATGACGTCGATCGCTGTGACGTCGCGGTGCCGGCGCGGTCGAAGGACACGGCCTGCCGCCAAGTAGCGCAGTGCGACGCTGCCCCACGACAGGGACGGGGCGATCAGGCGTGAGTGGGCGGACAGGGCGCCGGCCAGCCCGGGCTCGGTCAGGACGCGACGCAACGAGGCCGCGATCGCCTGGGGGTCGCGTTGGTCCACGAGCAGCCCCGACCCTGCGCCGAGGAGTTCCACTGCATGGGGGAACCGGGTGGAGACCACCGGTCGTCCAGCGGCCACGGCCTCGATGAGCACCCCGGAGGTGACCTGCTCGCGGGAGTCGTAGGGCAGCAGCACCACGTCGGCGGCACTTACGAGGCGGTGCAGGCGCTCGGCGTCCAGGAAGCCGTTGTCGAACACCACGTCACCGGCCAGTCCCAGCGCCGATACCCGGGCCTCCAGCCGCCGACGATAGGCCTCGCCCTCGCGCTCCAGCACCCGCGGATGGGTTTGGCCGGCAACGACATACACGGGGCGAGGGGCCAGGTCCTCCAGGTCGGCCATGGCCTCGATCCCCCATTCGATGCCCTTGCCCGGTCCCAGCAGACCCCAGGTGAGGACGACGGGCCGGCCCGTCACCCTGGCAAGGCGTCGTCCGGGACCCGTGGGGTTCACCTGGGCGATCGCCGGGTGGGGCGATACCAGTCGGGCATGCGAGACGAGGTCGTCGGCCGCTCCGTGCGGGATCACCAGGACAGCCGCGGGATCGACGACGTAGGACTCGAGTAACCGCCGGCGCGCCGTATGGGTCATCGTCACCAGCACGTCGGACGCCGTAACCACCGACCGCAGCACGTCGCGTTGGTGCGCGCTCGGCTCCGAGAGGACGGTGTGCAGCACCGTCAGAACCGGGACGCTCAGCTGCGAGAGCAGCGCGAGCACATCACCGCCGTCCGGCCCGCCGTAGATGCCGTACTCGTGCTGAACGACGACCACGTCGTACCCGTTCAGCAGCTCCGCGGCCGCTGCAGTGGCCGCGGGGGCACCCCTGACCAGTTCGTGGGCCACTGGAGGAACGCAGCGAGGTTCGGCGGCGTCCACCATCCTGACGACGTCGACGTGTGTTCCGAGCGCGGACAACGCCTCGACCAGCGAGTGGGTGAACGTGGCGATGCCGCACTGGGTGGGCTGGAAGGTGCTGACAACTGCCCATCTAGGCGTGGTGAAGCCGGTCAACACGGATGTGCCGTGACGAGAACGCGCAGACATGGGTCCTCCAGGACCGAACGCAGGGCCGTGATCGGGCTATGGCGGGCCCGCCTTTGGGCCTGGCATGATGCGCGTGGCCCGCCGGCAACCGGCGCGGCGAGCGCCTGCCAGCGACAGGGCACGATCGGCGTGAGGAGGACGGAGGCCAAAAGGACCTCGCGGCTTTCGCTCATCATGAACAACCGCCGTTCGCACCATAGCAGTCCTCTACCTACCCACCGTTCCCGTGCGCGGCCGCACAGCGGTGCCGGTGGCCCGCGCTGGTCATGACGACAGCAACCGCCGGTAGAGTCGCTCATAGTCATCCACCATCCGTCCAGCGCCGAAACGTGTTGCGGCGCAAGCACTGACCGCCAGCCGGTCGAGCCCGGCCGCGCGGTCGACGGCGACCACAGCCGCTGCGGCGTCGTCGACGAGGAATCCGGTCACGCCCTCGTCGACGACCTCGGGCATCGACCCGCGCCGGTAGGCCACCACCGGTGTGCCGCACGCCATCGCCTCCACGACGGACAGCCCGAACGGCTCGTCGAAAGCGATCGGGTGCAGCAAGACCGCCGCCGAACCGAGCACCTCGGCACGCTGGGCCGGCCCGACCGAACCGAGGTACACCACCGACTCTCCGTCGATGTGCGGCTGGACCTGAGTCGCGTAGTACGCGGCGTCCTGGACTATCCCACCGATCAGCAGGCGCCGTCCCGCGGCGCGGGCGATGGCGATGGCGTCGGCAGTGCCCTTGTCGGGGTGAACGCGGCCGAACACCACCAGGTCGGGGCCAGGGTCAGTGCTGACCGGCAGTGAACCAAGGTCGACCCCATGATGGATGGTCGCCACGTACTCCAGCTCGATGCTGCGATCGGCGTCGGAGATGGCCACGTAGGCCGACCGGGCCCGCACGTAGGCCGGAAGGATCCCTCGGCCGCTGAACCCGTGAACAGTCGTGAGCAGAGGCGCTTGCCAGTGGTCGGCGAAGGCCAGGGGCAGCCAGTCCAGATGGTTGTGGACCAGGTCGAACGAGCCCGACCGGGCCATCGCATGGGACACGTGCAGCGCCTCCCACACCCGCCCGTCCACCGAGGCGTCATCCGCGTAGCCTCGCGGGCACACCCCGTCCAGGGTCGCAGCGGTGACCGAGTCCAAGGTGGCGAACAGCGTGACGTCGTGGCCGCGTTCCACCAGGCCTTCGGCGATCAGGCTGGCCACCTGTTCCCAGGGCCCGTAGTGGCGCGGAGGTGTTCGCCATGCCACAGGCCCCAGGATGGCCAGCTTCACGGAGCTTGTGCGACGCAGGGCGACTGGCCTGACGTCACCTCGGGTCGCTGGGAGCGGGCTCGGCCGCGAAGGCCGGCACGGCGACGTTCGCCGGCGCACCGTCCGCCCCGATCTCAACCGAGGGCGTCACCAGGTAGACCTTGTCCATGGACCACTCCTGCGAGCCGCAGAAGACCCGCTTTCCCACGGCGATGACGCCCGTCCAGAACTGGCCGTCCAAGGTGCCCCCCCGCAGCAGCAGACGCCGTTCGTTCATCTCATAGTTGGGCGTCGTGCGATAGGCGTTCCTCGCATACGTGCCCCGCTCCGGTTCCATCAAACCCACCCAGCCCGGGCGACCAATCACCTGAGCGTGCCGGCCGACCGGCCAGTTGACGACGCCGAAGCAACAATCTTCCCGCTGGAAACGTTACACCCCTGGTCATGTGCGGGCCCCTAGAGGAACCGACCGTCCCCGTCGCTATCGGCTGTCCTAGGTGGTCGATTCAGCGCGCGGGCAGCGGTCGGGGCCTGGTCGCGGGCGACGTCGTCTGCCGGGCGTGGGGCGACTGAGACCGGGCGCTACGACCCGAGCCTGCCGCTTTGCCTTCACCCGCCTCGGCGTTCGGCGAGGCGATCGAAACGATCTTCATGCCCGACGACCAGGACTCGCAGACGAGTTCGCCGTGACGCTCACTGTGACCCGCTCCGGCCGGCGAAACACCAGGCCTCGTGGAACGTCGCAGAGCTCGGCATCCAGCCCGAGCCCAGGACGGCGCAGGAGCTCGGTCAGGACCGCGACCGCCTGCCGGCGGGCCAGGTCGGCGGCCAGGCAGGCGTGGGGGCCATGAGCGAAGGCGAGATGGTCCGCTCCCGCCGGCCGGTCCAGGTCGTATCGCTCGGGCTCCGGCCAGGCCGCGGGATCGCGGTTCGCCGCGGCGAGGGAGGCGATGACCAGGTCGCCGCGAGGAATCGGCTGACCGGCGAGCACGGTATCGGCTGTGGCGTACCGGTCCACTCTGGCCGCCGCCGGCTCCAGCCGAAGCGACTCCTCCACCGCCCGGTCCACCAGGTCCGGCCGAACGCGGGCCCGGTCGAGCCATTCCGGATGAGAGAGCAGATGCAGCACCGCGGTGGCAGTGGTCGCCTCGGTGGTCTCAATCCCGCCGAACATCACGACCGCAGCGTTCGACACCAGCTCCTCGGGCGTGAGATCGGCGCGGCTGCGGACTGCTGCCGCCAGGACGCTGCCCGCGTCGGCCTCGTCAGCTGCCCGCAGCGTCGCCAGGACGACCGAGGACAGCTCCCGGAACGCCATGTCGCCGGCGCTGGTCGGCCCGTGGCCGGCGCTGATCGCGGACACGGACGCGACGATGGCTCGGTACCACCCGGCCAGCTGATCCGCCCCGGTCGCAGGCAGCCCCAGCACCGACGCCATCACCCCGGTCGCCAGCGGTCCCGCGATCTCGGTGCGCACCTCCATCCGTCCGCGCCGGCCTGCGGTGGCGACCAGCCGGGCGGCGAGCGAGGCAACCAGCTCCCGCTGCGCCGTCCGGGTGTGCATGCCGCGGAATCCCGCGACGAACGGACGGCGATGTCGCCGGTGTTCCGGTCCGTCCAGAGACAGCATGCTCGGCCCGACGACCTGCGCCGTGGAGAAGCGGGGGTCGTCGACGGTGAACACCGCCGGGTCAGCCAGCACCTGCCGGACCAGATCTCGACGGGTCACCAGCCAACCGTCCAGCACAGGCAGCCAGCACACCGGTGCGGCGTCCCGGAGCCGGGCGTGCACTGGGTGCGGGTCCGCCGCCAGCTCCTCCAGCGTCACGTCCGCGCCCGGCCCGCTGCCTTCCGTCATGGACCAAGGATGTCGTGGTACGCGCCGGCTGCGTAGTCAAGGCCGCCTGGCCTTGGCAGCTCGTCGCCGAGAAGATGCGGGAACGGACCCCGACGCTGGGAGGATCATCATGGCCGGCACCCTGGACCTCGGCACCTTCTCGATCAGCCTGACGGTGGCCGATCTCGACCGATCACGTGAGTTCTACGAGCGACTCGGGTTCGAGGCCAAAGGCGGTGCGACCGAAGAGAACTACCTGATCATGGTGAACGGAACGGCCGTGGTCGGACTGTTCCACGCGATGTTCGAGCGCAACATCCTGACGTTCAACCCCGGCGTCGTCCCGCCGCGCGACGGGCAGCCGGCCGCTACCGTGGAGACCTTCACCGACATCCGGGACATCCAGGCGCAGCTACAGCAGGCGGGCCTCACCCTGGAGGAAGCCACCGACCCTGAGGGAACCGGGCCCGGGCACATCACCCTGATCGACCCCGACGGAAACCCGATCCTGATCGATCAGTTCTCGAACCGCCCGCAGTAGCGGTGCGGTGGGGCCGCTCGCCGACTGCCGTGCGGTGGCCGTCGCCGGGATGCACCGCCGGCACCCAGGAATCTCACAGGCGGGCGTGCCGGTCGCGACCCAGGGCATCGCCCCGTCGGGAATGCCCTCTGCGGGAAGGTCGTAGCCCCATGGACCCCCCGCTGGTGCCGGATCCCAGCGAGTCCCACGCCGGGCTGGTCTGCCTGGGCCTCTACCGTGGTATCCCACGCACCAGCTACCCGGGGCGGGCCCCGGCTCGCTCCCCGACACCATCACCCTGTACCGCATCCCCATCCTTCTGAACTGCCGACGACCTGAGGAGGTCGCCGACCGGGTCCGGAGCGTCCTGGCTCACGAGATCGGCCACGCCATGGGACTGAGCGAGTCCCGGCTCAGATCGCTCGGCTGGTTCTGACCCAGCTGGACCGGGGGTGGGGTGCCCGCCTGTCGACAAGGAAACGCGATGAACCTGGATCCGCTTCGCTACCACCGTGCCCACCGCGACAAGGGGGCCTTCGGAGAAGGGCTCGTACCACGCCTGGCAGAGAAGGTCGCCGACACGATGGGCACTGTCCAGTTCGTGCTGATCTCCACCATCGTGATCGTCGCGTGGGTACTGGTCAACCACGTGGTCTCGTTCCTCGCCACATCATGGCAGGGCTTGCTCCAGGGTCGCGGGTTCGACCCAGCGCCCTTCATCCTGCTCAACCTTGTGTTCTCTGCCGTGGCCTATTACTCGGCGTCCATGGTGATGATCGCGCAGAAGACCCAGGCCAAGCGCGACCAGGCCCGTGAGAAGGCCGACGCGGAGCACCGTGAGGACCTCGCCGCGACGCAGGCCGAGCTGATTCGGCAGAACACCGCGCTGACCGAGGACGTTCACCGCCTCACGGTCGAGGTTCACGCCCTGCTCGTGGCGCCGCCCGCAGCCGTTCCACCCGGTTCTTGATCCCCAGCATCTGTCTGTGCATAAACACGAAGTCCCCGACATCGAAGACCAGCCCGAACAGGCGATGGCGGAACCGGAAGTAGGCCCGGACTCGGAACACGAGTCGAGTTTCTCCCCCCGGGAGGGCAGACACCGTTGGGACGCTGCTGATTCGCGAACCATTGGTGTCGAGGACCAGGACCAGCGCGCTGCCCGGATCGATCTGAGAGACGACGAACCCCGTAGATCGTGATGTGAGGAGGATGTCGCCGACCGCCAGGTTCTGGAGCTCCGGAACGACCCGGTCCGCGCTCGGCGCGCCCCCGTTGTCGAACCGGTCGTAGGAGTACCACCCTGCCCGCGTGTACCCGCCCATCTGCACGAGCCACGGCCATACCTCCGCGGGCGCGGCGTTGATCGTGACGGCCCTCGTGGCGCACAGACTCGGATGCGGCACCAGGTCGTCTCCGGGCATCGCGGCCCGCACCTCGTCAGGGGTAGCGGCCCCATTGTGGGTGCCAGGGCCGTACTGCCCAGCTGCCGGCGAGGTGGGCCAGTGCCCCGAGCGAGACCAGACGGCGTATCGGGCGCCATCTCGTGTCGGGCCGGTGCCTCGTCTGGTCGTTCATGAAGCAGCTCGGGGGGCGCGGTATCGAACGCGCGTCGTCGTCATGACGAGGATGGCGACCACGAAGGACAGTGTGACCGTGATCAGCAGCGTGCCTTGGACAACGAACTCGCCGACGATGTCGGCGAGCGCAAGAGCGGTGAGGAGCTTCGGGACCGCCCCCCACTGCGCGTAGAGACCTCCGAGCGCGACGACGTACAGCACACCGATGACGCCACCGGCAACGGCCACCACCTCATAGCGCACAGCCAATGACTCGCGAAGACCGAACCGGTTGGTGACCAGAGCCCACGTCACCACGGCATGCTGAACCACCTTCTCCACACACAGGAGCACGAGCACCCGTTGGGCCCAGTGCTGAGCGCTGGAGAGGAGTGGACCAGCCTTCGTCGTCATTTCGGACATCGTGTCCCGCCACGTCGACCTGCCCGGCGGACGAAGGTCGTCCGTCGCCGAAGCAGTCCCGATGCCTGTACGCCCCCTCCCAGGGCCACTTCACGTCCGGTGGCAGGGCGGGTGCCCCCGCGGCTCCGAACACCGGCGTCCTAGGGTGAGCGTGTGGCCCTGATCTCGACTGATGCGCTGACCATGCGCTACGGCCCGGTGACCGCCCTCGATCGGTTGACGGTGTCGGTCGAACGTGGCGTCATCGGGCTGGTCGGCGCGAACGGCGCCGGCAAGTCGACACTGATCAAGATCCTGCTGGGGCTGCTCACGGCGTCCGCCGGCCACGCCAGGGTGCTCGACCTGGACGTCGCCACGAACAGCGCCGCGATCCGTGGGCGGGTGGGCTACATGCCCGAGCACGATTGCCTGCCGGCGGACACCACCGCCACCGAGTTCGTCGTCCACATGGCGCGCATGTCGGGTCTGCCCACGACGTCGGCCCGCGAGCGAACCGCCGACGTTCTTCGCCACGTCGGGCTCTACGAAGAGCGCTACCGCGACATCGGCGGCTACTCGACCGGCATGAAGCAGCGGGTCAAGCTGGCCCAGGCCCTCACCCACGACCCTGAGCTGATCCTTCTCGACGAGCCGACCAACGGCCTCGACCCCTCTGGCCGCGACGAGATGCTCGGTCTCATCCGCCGCATCGGCACCGAGTTCGGCATCTCGGTGCTCGTTGCCTCGCACCTCCTCGGTGAGCTCGAGCGCATCTGCGACCACGTCGTCGTCGTCGACGGCGGACGCCTTGTGCGCTCCTCCTCGACCGCCGACGTCACAGCGGTCAGCGGCGTACTCCTCGTCGAGGTCGACGACACGTCCGCCGCCCTTGCCGATGCGTTGAACCGGCGCGGCACCCTTGCCCGCCCCAGCGGCCGGCTGCTCGAGGTGGACCTGGCCGGTGAGGAGACCTACGACGCCGTCCGGGACGCGGTGACACAACTCGGCCTGGGACTGGTCCGGATGGAGCGCCGGCGCCACCGCATGGTCGAGCTCTTCGAGTCATCGTCGACCCGGGCTCCCGTCACCGGAGAGGAGGCGGGTGGTGTCCGTACCCGGTGAGAGGCCCAGTGACAGGCCCGGTGACAGGCCCGGCGAGAGGTCGGGACGTCATGCGGCGGGCTCGGCGGAGACCGGTGTCATCCACGACATCGGCTACCGCCATTATCGCGGCGCCCGCCTCGGCCGGTCGGCGATCGTCCGTTCGCTCTACGTCGACAGCCTGCGCGGCGCCTTCGGCATCGGCCGGTCGGCGAAGAGCAAGATCTCGCCGTTCCTGTTGCTCGCCCTCATCTGCGTGCCGGCACTGGCCGTCGCGATCATCCTCAACGTCACCCCGGTGCAGGAGCTGCCCTTCCCGCTGCCGTCGTATGCCTCCTTCGTCTACCCGCTCCTCGTCCTGTACGTCGGTGGCCAGGCGCCCGCGAGCGTGAGCCGCGACCTGCGCTTCGGGGTGACCTCCCTGTACTTCTCGCGGCCGCTGCGCCGCACGGACTACGTGGCAGCGAAGTTCGCTGCGCTGACCACGGCGGTGGCTGCCGTCCTGCTCCTCCCGCTGCTGATCCTGCTCAGCGGGGCGCTGCTGTCCGAGCTGCCCAGGGACGACTCCCTGGTGGGCTTCGCCCAGTCGTTGCTGGGCGTCGTCCTGCTCGCCCCGATGATCGCCGGAATCGCCCTGGCCATCGCGTCGGTGACACCACGGCGCGGGCTCGGGGTGGCGGCAGTGGTCGCCGTCCTCGTGATTCTCTGGGCGGTGCAGGGCGCGGTGCAGGGCATCATGACCGACCAGGGCCGCGACGACATCGCATGGTGGGCCCAGCTGATCTCTCCCGGAACGATCGTCGACGGTCTCGCCGCGTGGGCTTTCGACATCGAGGCGGCCAGCGGTGCGGCTCCACAGGGCGCCGCGGGGATGCTGTGGATCGCGGCTGTCGTGGTCCTCGCCTGTGGGGCGTTCGCGTTCCTGCACCTCCGCTACCGGAAGGTGTCGGTCTCGTGAGCACCATCGTCGTCGACCGGGTCTCGCGCTGGTACGGCAACGTGGTCGCGGTCAACGACGTGACCATGCAGATCGGCCCCGGTGTCACCGGACTGCTCGGGCCGAACGGTGCCGGCAAGTCCACGCTGATCTCGATGATGGCCGGTTTCCTGCCACCGTCCTCCGGCACCGTGACCCTCGACGGCGAGCCCACGTGGCGCAACGAGGCCGTCTATACCTCGATCGGTCTGGTGCCCGAGCGCGAAGGCATGTACGACATGGTCACCGGATGGGACCTTGTGGTGGCCAACGCCAAGCTGCACAGGCTCCCGGACGCCGCGAGTGCGGCCCGGCGGGCCCTCGAGACCGTCGACATGACGCAGGCGCAGGAACGCGACATCTCCACCTACTCCAAGGGTATGAAGCAGCGCATCAAGATGGCCACGGCGCTGGTGCACGACCCCCAGGTGCTGCTGCTCGACGAGCCCTTCAACGGCATGGACCCGCGCCAGCGTCTGCACCTGATGGACCTGCTTCACCGTCTGGGTGACGCCGGCCGCGCGGTGCTGTTCTCCTCGCACATCCTCGAGGAGGTCGAGCAGCTCGCCGCCGGCATCGAGGTCATGGTGGCGGGCCGGCACGCGGCGTCCGGTGACTTCCGCGAGATCCGCCGCCTGATGACCGAAAGGCCGCACCAGTACACGATTCGGTCCTCCGACGACCGGCGCCTTGCGGCCGCCCTCGTCTCCGACGTCTCGACGTCAGCGGTTGAGCTGCGGAGCGACGGGGCCGGCGAGGGCCCGGCACTGCACGTCCAGGCGGTGGACGTGGCGCGGTTCGTCAAGGCGCTGCCGTGGCTGGCCAGGCAGCTGAATGTGCGGCTGTTCGAGGTGGCCCCCGCGGACGAGTCGCTCGAGAGTGTGTTCGCCTACCTCGTCAACCGGTCGTGAGGATCCGATGAACGTCACCGTCATGTGGCTCACGGTGCGAACCCTGTTGGGGCGCAGGCGGTTCTGGTTATTGCTCGCCCTGTCGCTGGTTCTCCTCGTCTTGTCCGTCGGAGTCCGGGCGCTCACCGGCACGGACGACAGTGTGGCGTGGGTGATCGTGTCCGGCTTCGGTGTGGGGACGTTGGTTCCGCTGATCGCGCTGCTCGCCGGCACCGGCTCGATCGGTCCGGAGATCGATGACGGTTCTATCGTCTTCCTTCTCTCCAAGCCGGTCAGCCGGTTCACGATCGTGGGTTCCAAGCTCGTCGTCGCCGTCGTCACGGCCCTTGTCCTCGGGCTGGTCCCCGTCGTGCTCTCCGTTCTCCTGCTCGCCGCCAACCCCGGCACGCTGGCACCACCGATCGGCGTCGCCGCGGCCGCCGCAGTCCTCGCCTACTGCGCGCTGTTCCTGCTGCTGTCGGTCCTCACCCGCAACGCGGTCATCATCGGACTGCTCTACGCGATCGTCTGGGAGACGACGGTCGCCAACCTGGTCCCCGGCGCTCGGACGCTGTCGGTGCGGCAGTGGTCGCTATCCCTCGCCCAAGAGCTCCTGGGCAACGCCCAGGCCGACCGGTTGAGCGTGAACTCCGCCGTCGGAGCCGGCGTCGGGGCCGTCGCGCTGGTCCTCGTCATCGTCGCCAGCACGGTCTATGCGGCGCTGAAACTGCGCACGATCCGCCTCGCAACGGCTGAGTGACAGCGCCGCCGAGGATCAGCGCCGCCGAGGATCAGTGCCGCCGCGGATCAGAACAGGGTCAGCTGTCCGGCCGGGACCGGACGGACAGCGGTAGGACGGCGGGCCGGCCGAGGTCGTACGGCTGCCGGTGCCACCGAGGGCATCGGGTGCCACTGACTGGTCGCCCACGGAGGTGTTTCGACCCTCGGCAGGTAGGCAGGTGCCCGGTCGAAGCCGTTGGGCGTCCACTGCGGCCGCTGCCCGCCGACGAGCGCCCAGAGCGAACGACTCAGCCGGATGCTCCGCGCCATCAGCGCTCCCCTCAGCCGCGCGGCGTCCAGCGGCAGGCGGAGCTCGGTGAGGTCGGGCAGCGGCAGGTCCGCCCGCATCGCCATCACGCCCCGGGTGCGGTGCAGCGCGGCACGTCCTTCGGCCGAGGCCAGGTAGGCCGTCGCGTCGGTTCCGACGACAGCCCTGACCTGCGCCTCGTGCCCGTCGTCGATCGCGGCGAACACGGCGTCGAGCCCCGGGAAGACCGCGAGCAGCCGCGCAGCGGTCGCGGCGCCGATACCTGCGACTCCGGGCAGGTTGTCCGAGGGGTCCCCCCGCAACACAGCCAGGTCCCGGTACCGGTCCGGGGTGACCTGGTAGGACGCGACGAGGTCTGCCTCGGCCAGCACCGGCGAGTCCTCGATGCCGCCGTTGACAACCCGCAGCACCGAGGTGGTCCGGTCGATCAGCGCGAAGGCGTCGCGGTCGCTGGTGACCAGGACGGCGCGCCACGCCTCGCGTCGGGCCAGGGCCGCGGCCGAGGCGAGCACGTCGTCCGCCTCGTAGCCGGAAACCTGCACGACCGGAACACCTCCGGCCGCCAACAGACCCGGCGCGTCGTCCAGCTGAACCTGAAGCTGCGCCGGCTTGGCCGGACGGTGGGCCTTGTACTCCGCGAAGACCTCACGGCGCACCGAGCGCCGACCACAGTCGAACCCCACCACCAGCGCGTCCGGTTCGCACCGAGCAGCAGCGGCGCCGATCGCCACCATCAGGCCCAGCAACCCCCAGATCGGCCGGCCGTCGTCGTCCTGCTCCATGCTGTCGGCCCAGGCGTGATGGGCCCGGTGAAGCAGGCTATTGCCGTCGACGGCGAGCAGCAGCGGAGTGGGCACGCTCCAGCATGCCCGTCCACCGGCGCCCGACGCCATGGGGTCGGGCGCCCTTCCCTCGTCCGTATCGGGGTCGAGTGTTGTCGCGGGTGCCGACGTCACCCTTGTGGTGATGTAGAGCATGCACAAGGGCCGGGCTTGTCGGACCGCATGGACCCAGGCGAAGGGCATTGACATGAACATCACCGAGGCGGCCGAATGGGCCCGCACCCGCAAGAACGCCGTACTGATCACCATCAGAGCCGACGGGCGACCGCAGTCATCGGACGTCGTCTACGCCGTTGATGGCGAGACGTTCCTGATCTCGCTGACAGATGATCGAGCCAAGACCCGCAACATTCGACGAGACGATCGCGTTGTCCTGCATCTGTCGGAACCCTCGTCGTGGTCGTACATATCCTTCGATGGCACCGTCACGCTCTCCGATGTGACGGCTCGTCCAGGCGACGCGACCAGTGACGAGCTGTGTGCGTACTACGAAGCCGTCACCGGGGCTCCGCACCCGGACTGGACTGAGTTCCGCGCTGTGATGGTGGAGGAGCGACGCCTGATCGCCCGCTTCACGCCCACATCAGCCGTCGGTCAAATCCACTGAACGTCGGTTCGTCGCCGCAGGCGTGCGGCCGACGAGGAGGTATCCGGTCCCGCCGGCCACCTCGGTCACCCTCCATGTGGCCAGGTGCCGGGTGAGGACCGCCCACGGCGCGTGGAAGCCGTGGAAGTCCTGCACGTAGCGAGCGTGGATACAGAAGACCAGAAGGTTGACTGCCACCAGGGACGGATGCGCCCACTTCCCGCCGACCGCGCCGACCCACGCGCCGGGTCGCATCTGCCCGATCAGGTTGTCCAGGGACGCGTCGTCCTGAAGCACCTCGTGGACGGCACAGAAGACCGCGGCGTCCGGCTGCACCGGGAGGTGGGCGGTCGCTGCGGGGGAGTGGACCAGTGTGACCTGCGGCCAGCCGTGCTCGAGGACGCGGCGTCGGGCGATCTCGAGCATCTGTCCGCTGGTGTCGACCCCGAGCACGCGGCCCGTGCAGCCCACCTTCTCGATCAGGCGCGGGAAGCACATGCCAGTGCCGCACCCGACGTCCATCACGACGTCCCCTTCGGTGAGGGGAGCGGCATCGACGACCATGTCGCGCCACCGCTGGAACGGTGACGTCCAGATGTCGTACGTCAGGGCCGTCCGGTGGTCGAACCAACCCTCGCTCATGACTGCGTCCTCGACGATGCCCCATCTCCACCTCCACGATGAATCAGTCGAGCCCGCAGAGACCGCGACGTAGGTCGCGCGGTCGCCCGTTCGCCGCTCGCGGCCCCGGCGCGGCCTTCGTCCAACGGGACCCGGGCCTTTTCGCCCGAGCCGATGGGCCTGTCGCAAGAGCACGATGAACGTGTGTCCGAGACCACGACGAGCGGCAATATCGACCGGATGATTCACGGGTGGCAAGGGCGGCTTACCTCGGGTCAGTCACCGTCTACCCTCTCCCTGGCGTACCTGGACTGGCTGGTGCACCTGGCCAACTCGCCGGGCAAGCAGGTCGAGCTCTCCCAGAAGGCCGCGCGGAAGGCCCTCCGGCTGGCGACCTATGCCGCCACCCGGACGGTGAACCCTACGACCGAGGCCTGCATCACGCCGTTACCGGGAGACCATCGCTTCGACCATGCCTCCTGGCAGCAGTGGCCCTTCGTGGTCAGCTACCAGGCGTTCCTGCTGACTCAGCAATGGTGGCACAACGCCACGAAAGGTGTGCAGGGGGTATCGGCTCACCACCAGAACGAGGTGGCCTTCGGCGCACGGCAGTGGCTGGACCTGGCCTCGCCGTCCAACTTCTTGTGGTCCAACCCTGAGGTGATCGAGGCCACCGTCAGATCGGGCGGGGCCAACCTGGTTCGGGGATGGCAGAACCTGATGGACGACCTCCGTCGGTCGAGCCAGGACCTGCCACCTGTCGGTGCCGAGCAGTTCCCGGTCGGTGAGGTGGTCGCCGTCACACCGGGCAAGGTGGTGTACCGCAACCGGCTGATCGAGCTGATCCAGTACAGCCCGACAACACCGACGGTCTACCCCGAGCCGGTGCTGATCGTGCCGGCCTGGATCATGAAGTACTACATCCTGGATCTCTCCCCGCAGAACTCATTGATCCGGTACCTGGTCGAGCGCGGCCACACGGTGTTCACGATCTCGTGGCACAACCCCA
Organism: uncultured Actinomycetota bacterium; assembly: GCA_963825645.1. Classification (GTDB taxonomy): domain Bacteria; phylum Actinomycetota; class Actinomycetes; order Actinomycetales; family Kineosporiaceae; genus JADJPO01. The sequence continues at coordinate 22,169 of CAWGTT010000011.1, read as the reverse complement.
CCGCGGCCGATCGCGACCTCGGGATGGAGGACTACCGGACCCTCGGCGTCGAGGCCGCTCTCGACGCGCTCGGGGCGTTGATGCCCGAACAGCGGGTTCACGCGGTCGGCTACTGCCTCGGTGGCACCCTGCTGACTATTGCCGCAGCAGCGATGGACCGGCGTGAGAAGAGCGATCCGCTGGCCACCCTCACGCTGCTTGCGGCCCAGACGGACTTCAGCGAGCCCGGCGAGCTGGCGCTGTTCATCGACGAGGACCAGATCAACTACCTGCAGGCCTGCATGTGGGACAAGGGCTACCTGGACGGCCAGCAGATGGCGGGTGCGTTTCAGATGCTCCGCTCCGCCGACCTGATCTGGTCACGGTCGGTGCGGCAGTACCTGCTCGGCGAGCGTGAGCCGATGAGTGACCTGATGGCGTGGAACGCCGACACCACGCGACTGCCCTATCGCATGCACTCGGAGTACCTGCGCAGCCTGTTCCTGCACAATGACCTGGCCGAGAACCGCTACATCGTCGGTGGCCGGCCCGTGGCGCTGGCCGACATCAGACCGCCGATCTTCACCGTCGGCACGGAGCGGGATCACGTCGCGCCGTGGCACTCGGTCTACAAGATTCACATGCAGGCGGACACTGACGTGACCTTCCTGCTCGCCAGCGGGGGGCACAACGCGGGCATCGTCAGCCCGCCGGGCGGTTCGCCCCGGGCGAGCTATCGGATCGCCACCCATAAGGAGGGTGAGCGGTATGTGGACGCCGACGCCTGGCAGCAGTCCGTCCCGTCGCAGCGTGGATCCTGGTGGCCGGTCTGGCACGAGTGGCTCGCCGAGCATTCCGGCGACCGAGTGCCGCCCCCGCCGCTCGGGTCTGCCGAAGCCGGGCTCGCCGTGCTCGGGGACGCGCCCGGGAGGTACGTCCTGGAGCCGTGATTCACGTCATCCCGGAAGGAGTCCGCACCGGGAATAGCGGCCGAGGTGTCCTGAGATCCCCAACCTCCTTGTCGCGTAGTGGCTGATCAGACGCTCGCGCGCGGCGGCGGCGCAGGAGCGCGACCGGCGACCGCCACCTGACCCGGTGCCGTCACCCGGCGAGCCGGGCCGCACGAAGGCCGCAATCTGGGTATCGTTCATCGCGTCGTACCGGCGATGGAGCCATGATCGATGCCGCGCCGGCCATCCGTCGCGCGGCCCCGTACCGCAGGCCGAACCCGCTGCCAGCACCACTCTCGGTGGGATCACCATTGGAAGGTCGACATGACGGCTCAGGACTGGCTGTCCAAGGACTACTACTCCGTGCTGGACGTCGCTCGGGACTGCTCCGACGACACCCTCAAACGGGCCTATCGCAGGCTCACCCGTCTGCATCACCCGGACGCCAACGCCGGTTGCCCCCAGGCCGCCGACAGGTTCAAGGAAATCGGTGTGGCCTACGCCGTCCTCTCCGACCACGGTCGGCGCGCCCAGTACGACCGCGCGCACAGGCCGTTGCGGGCCACCTCGGCGGCTGGTCGCACCCGGCCGGGTGCCGCCGGCTCGAGCGGTGCCGGACCCGACACCACCCGGCCGAGCCCGGGCACTGGGCCGACCACCAGCAGGTCGGGGGGCTACAGCCCTGGTGCCGGGGCATACGCCGGCGGCTTGCCTGTTTGGTGGTCGCCGACGATGTGGTCGGCCGCGGTGTGGTCGACCATGGCACGTTCGACAGCGCCGTGGCCGCGGCAGTGGCCGTCGGCGGCGCAGCAGCGGCAGTCGGCCGCGCGCTAGCACCCCAGCCCCGCCGATGAGGGGTCAGGTGGGACACCGGGACCGGAGGTCCCCTCCCCGCGTCGGGCGGTGGGGTGAGACTCGGTCCGGGTGATGCGCCATGACCGGCATGCGTTCGCACGATGACCTGCTGGGATGGCTCCTGGACCCTGAGACCCCGGCTGTGCGCGCCGCCGCTTTGCAGCGCTTGGTGGGGCGAGGGCCGCACGACCGGGACGTCGACGAGGCCCGCGCGGCGGCGATGCGCACCGACCCGATCGCGGCGATCCTGGCCGTCCAGGATGAGCGCGGCTGGTGGGTCAAGCCGGGCGCGGGATACTCCCCGAAGTACCGCGGGACCATCTGGCAGGTGGTGTTCCTCGACCAGCTGGGCGCCGATCCGGACGATGAGCGGATCCAGCGCGCCTGTGACTATCTGCTGCGGTGGTCCCCCACGCCCTCGGGCGGATTCGGCATGTCGGGTGACAAGAGCGAGAGGGTGCCGCCGCCCAGCTCGGTGGCCCATTGTCTGAACGGGAACTTGCTGCGGGCCTTCGTCGGCTTCGGCCGCCTCGGCGACCCGCGGGTGCAGGCCGCGGTCGACTGGGCGGCTGCGGCGATCACCGGCGAGGGCGACGTCCGGTTCTACGCCTCGGCGACGAGCGGTCCGCACTTCGCCTGCGGCGCGAACGATCACAAGCCCTGTGCCTGGGGCGCGGTCAAGGAGCTACGCGGGCTGGCTCGCATCCCCCAGGACCGCAGGTCCCAGCGTGTGCACGACGCCATCGAGGATGGGGTGTCGTTCCTGTTCTCACGGAATCCGGCCACGGCGGACTACCCGATGGGCTACGGCAACACCAAGCCCAACGGGTCCTGGTTCAAGCTCGGGTTCCCGTCCGGCTACGTCACCGACGTCCTGCAGGTGCTGGAGGTCCTGACCGAGCTCGGCCACGGAGACGACGAGCGCCTTCGCCCCGCTCTCGCCTGGCTTCTGGAGCAGCGATCGCCGGACGGCCGTTGGGTGAACCGCTACGCCTACAACGGGAAGACCGAGGTCGATATCGAGCGGCAGGGGCTGCCCTCGAAATGGGTGACCCTACGGGCACTGAGCGTATTGGGGCCCGGCCGGCTGTAGCCCACGAGCCTGCGACAACGTACGGCCCCCGCACGTAGGCTGCGACGTCGCACGACGGATAGACTGTGAGGTCATCTGGGCGGGGCTGCGGCGGCCGCTGTGGTCAGCTCAGTGAGCAATCGGAGGTGCGCCGTGCCGTGGTGGGGATGGCTACTCCTGGTATTGGTCGTGGCCGCGGTGAGTGTGGGCGGGTTCCTGGCCATGCAGGCCCGTCGTCGGCGCGGCGGGGTGATCATCGACCCGGGCGACCGGCCCGGCTCGGACACCTCGGGTGGTGCCACGTGACCAGGCTGATGAGGAGCAGCGAGATCATTCATCGGCCTGTGGTGACCATGAACGGCGAGGACGTCGCTCAGGTCAAGGACATCATCTACTCCTCCGGCGGAGGCGCGGTCAGCGGGTTCACCCTCGCCGGACGAGGGATATTCGCCGGGCCGCTGAAGGTGACCTTGCCGTGGTCGTCGGTCTCGGCGCTGGGCAGTGACGCGGTGATGATCGTTGATGAGAGCGTACTGACCCCCTCCGACGGTCCGAGCGAGGTCTCGGTATCGTCGGGTGGCAACGTGCTGGGCTCCAAGGTGCTCACCGATGCCGGCACCGAGCTCGGAGTGGTCGTGGATGTCATCGTGGAGGTCGGTCACGGCGGACCCGGACAGTGCGACGTGGTCGGGTACGAGATCGAGTCCTCGGAGAGTCTCGGCGCCAAGGGCACCAGGTTGTTGATCCCTCTTCCCGACACGCTTTCCGCGTCCGGAGAGCACCTGATAGTCCCGGCGAACGCCAAGGACTTCGTGCGCCATGACCTGGCCGGCTTTGGTGCCGCAGTGGAGGACTTCCGTGCGCAGCTGGGAGAGCAGAGATGACTCGATTCTCCGAGGCGAGGGGACGCAAGGTCGTCAGCACGTCCACCGCAGAGACAATGGGTACCGTTCACGAATGGGTCGTTGACCCCACGTCCGCTTCAGTGCTTGCGATGACGTTGAAGAAATCCGGAAGCGGGGACACTCTGCGATGGTCGGACGTCACGGCGTTCGGTGGCGACGCTGTCACCGTGACGGATGCCGAGAAGATCACTGAGGCCGGGGACGACGTCGCGGCGTTGCTCGGAAAGGATCATCGAATCGTGGGCAAGCGAGTGCTCACGACGAACGGCGATGAGCTCGGTGATGTGTCCGATGTGGAGTTCGACGCCGACTCCGGCGCCATCATCTCCCTGGACCTCCGCGGCGGTGGGAACGTGACGACGCGCCTGGTCGGAGTGGGCTCCTACGCCGTGGTCGTTGCTGCCGGCTGAACGGTTCAACGCCTTGGTTGTCCGGGTCAGCGGCAGGTGTCGCTGCCGGAGTCGGTGAAGGTGCCGCCCACCGGCACGAACTCCCAGTCGTAGGCGCCCTCTCGCAGGCTGAGCTTGAGGTAGCCGTAGGTCTGGTCGTCCCGGGCTTCGCTGTTGGCGGCGGTCGTGACGAACGACGTGTGGTTCGCCCCACCCGTGCCGACCACGAACGAGCGCACGCCATCAGGGGACAGCGCCCCGGAGGAGTCCATCGGCGCGAATCGCTCGTAGGTGTGGTCGTGTCCGGCCAGGACGACCTCGGTCTTCGCCGCCACGAGATCGTCGACGAACCACCGTGAGTTCTGGTTGGCCCGCCCGCCCGAGGACCACAGCGGGATGTGGTAGTACGCCAGCGTGCAGACAGTGGGGTGTGCTGCCAGGTCAGCCTGCAGCCAGAGCTCTTGCGGGCTTCCCTTGCCGCACCCCCCGATCTTCTCGCACTGCGTGTTCAGCACGACGACGTGCCACGAGCCGAGGTCGTAGCTGTAGTACCCCTTCGCCGGGTCTCCGGCCAGGGCACCGTAGTACGTGTAGTACCCGGACGCGTTGCCCGTGGCGTCGCAGTCCGTCGCCGGCGTGGTGGCGCTGCTCGCGATGTACTCGTGGTTGCCGACCGCGGGCCGGGTGATGTTCTTGAAACGCCCCCAGGTCGGGTCGTACGAGGCGTTGAAGGCCTCGAGGCCGCCGCACTCGTACTGGATGTCACCGAGAGCGGCCACGGCAGTGATCGAGCTGTCGGCGAGGATGGCGTCGGAGACTGACAACATGGCGCACTCGCCGCCCTTGCCCAGGCCGCCGTTGTAGTTCGACTTCAGCGGATCGCAGGCGATGTCCCCTGCGGCGGCCAGCACCGGGTAGGTGCCGCCCGATGGGGAGGGGGACGGGTTGGGGTTGGGGGTGGGTTCGGGGCCGGTGACGACCACCTGGTCGTAGACGAGGTCCGCGGTGCGGCCGGGGACGTTCTCTCCGACCTGGATCCGGCCGATGTCGTCGGTGCCCAGGTCGTGGGTCTGGGCCAGCGCCGGCACGGGGGCGCCGTCGAAGGCGACGGCCGTCGTGCTGGTGGCTCCGTTGATGGTTGCGGTGACGGTGACGTCGTGCCAGGTCCCGGTGCTGACGGTGACCGGGGAGTTCGTGGACGTGCCGATGATGTCGTTGCGCACTCCGAGCACGAGGGAGGGCGTGATGTACGCCTCGGCGATCGCCCGCCCGGTGCTGGTGCGGAACTTGACGAAGTTCACGGCGCTGGTGCCGGTCTGGGCGACGACGTTCACCCGGAGCGTGACCGAGGCGCTGGGAGTGGTGGAGGCCAGGGTCTTCGTGGCGTACGCCGCGCCCCCGTTCATCACGGCGCGGGCGGCCCAGCCGCCCTCACCGACGAGGCTGTCCTGGACGACGAGTCCCGTGCCGCCCGACCAGGCGGACAGGTCAGAGGACTCGAACCCGTCACTGAACAGCTCCGGCGCCGCCCCTTGGGCCCCTCCGATGCCGACGGCGACGGCGCCCACGGACATGGCGGCCACCGCTGTGGCCAGGGCGGAAGCGCGCCAACTCCGACGTGATGCCATAACAGTCCCTCCGCCCCCGAGCGACTCGACAGCCAGCCCAGCCCGGTCAGCGTAGGCCGCGGGTCGGATCGGCACGGCGGGTTGGTGAATTGGCGCCCGCGGCCGGACCCAGGGACGATCCAGGTGTTGGTGGGTGTGCCGGGTCACCTCAGCCGTCGATCGGCGGTGAGCCTTGCCGTGGTGGGGGTTGGCTACTCCTCCTGATCTACTCGTGCAGCTGGAGGGACCGGTTGCGTCCCATGCCGGCGAAGGCGTCGGGTTCACGCGAACGCAGCAGCGACGCGGAGATCACGCCGACGACGACGGCGACACCGATGAGTGAGGGCAGCAGCCAGCTGAGGATGCTCGTCTGGTCGCCGATCAGGAACCCGAACTGACTGGTGGCGTACATCGCCACCCCGGCCAGGCCGAGCATGGCCAGGGCCGGTGCGATCGTGGTGCGCCACGAGTTGTCGTCGAGCCCCTTGTTCCGCTGGAAGAACACGATCACGGACAGAGCCGACAGCGCCATCAGGTAGGCGATCGCCAGGGTGCCCAGCTGAGTCAGCCACGTGAACAGCGTCAGCCCCGGGTCCATACCGCGGATCGCGAAGATCGCTACGACGACCGCCGCCAGAGCGGTCTGGCTGAGCGAGCCCATGTGCGGGGAGAGGTGGACCTCGTGGGTGCGGCCCAGACGCTCGGGCACCAGACCTTCCCTGCCCAGCGCGTACGCATAGCGGGCCACGGCGTTGTGGAAGGCCAGCAGTGCAGCGAAGAGCGAGCTGGCGAACAGGAACAGCATCACCTTGTCGACCAGGAACGAGCCGAGGTATGGCGTGGCCATGGCGAACAGGAAGTTTGTCGGGTCGCCGTTCAGGTCCTCGCTGGTCAGGAACGAGACCAGCGTGGCGTCGTTGCCGTAGGCGTTCACCATGAGCCATGAGGTGATCATGAAGAAGATACCGATGGTCAGGACGGCGATGTAGGTCGCCCGCGGCACCGTACGGCGCGGCTCCTTGGCCTCCTCGGAGTAGATCGTGGTGGCTTCGAACCCGACGAAGGACGCCGCGGCGAACAACAGGCCGATGGCGGGAGCGCCGGAGGAGAGCGAGTCCCAGGTGAACGAGCTGCCGCTCAGCCCACCCTCGCCGCCCGATCCACCGCGGGCCAGCACCATGAGGTCGAACAGCAGCACGATCAGGAACTCCCCGGCCACCAGGACTGCCAGCACCTTCAGTGACAGGTCGATCTGCCGGTAGCCGAGCAGGGCGATCAGAGCCATCGCGAAATACGCCATCACCCACCAGGGCACAGAGACGCCGAATGCCGAATCCAGAAAGCCGGCCGAAGCGATTCCCCACAGGCCGTAGAGGCCGATCTGCATCGCGTTGTAGCCCAGCAGGGCGATCCATGCGGCAGCTCCGCCCGCGTGACCCCCCATGGCCCGAGCGACGTAGGAGTAGAAGGCGCCCGCCGAGGTGTGATGTCGGGCCATGGCCACGTAGCCGACCGCGAAGACCAGCATCAGCAGCGTGACCAGGGCGTAGGCGAATGGCACCCCGGGGCCGTTGCCCAGCAGCATGGCGAACGGTGCGCCACCGGCCATTCCGGTGAGCGGGGCCGCCGCGGAGATCACGAAGAAGGCGATGGCCATGGCGCCGAGGCGGCCGTAGCGCAGCTTCTGCTCGTCGCGACGTGCGATCGCCTCGCTCGCTGCGGTGGGCTCATCAATGCTCATGTGAGGGTCTCCGATGCGGTCCTGCTGGAGTGCCCGTCCAGCGGTGTGGGCCAGATCACCATTAACTCATTAGGACCCGTACGGTATAGGCCCTGGTGGCGCTCGCGCAATACCTCGTACGGCATGCCGAACGACCCTGGCTGACGGCGACGCAGAAGGGCTGATAGAGCTGGTCGAAGGCGTAGGCGGCGTGGGCCCGAACTACGGGCGGCTAGCGCTGTCGGCCAGCACGGCGGGGTGGCTTCGCGGCGGTCAGCGAGACCGGACGGCCGTGCTCCGGCTCCAGGCCGATGACGATCTTGCGAAGAGCCACGGCCAGCGTGGACAGCTCGGCAGGGGTGAGCGTGCTGACGAGCTCGGCCTCCTGTTCGTTCAGTCGCGGGAACAGCTCAGCCATCAGCGTCCGGGCCTTGGGGGTGAGTGAGAGGATCACTCGCCGACCGTCCGTGGGATGCGGCCGGCGTTGCATCAGTCCGCGGGTCTCCAGCGTGCCGACCACCCCGGTCAGCGTGGCTTTGGTGATCCCTGACTCGGAGGCTGCGTGTCGGGTCTCGATGTCCTTCCACACCCAGACCACCCAGAGCACCACCCACCCCGTCCAGGTGAGGTCGTAGTCGGCCAGGACCGTCCGCTCGAAGTGGTTGCGCACTGCGCCCGCTGCCCGGTACAGGTTTCCGATCGCGGCCATGGCCTCATGGTGGACCGGCAGCTCGGCCAGGCGATCGGCCACCGCGCTCTCGGTCTGGTCCAACGTGTACTGGCCGGTCACCGGTCTCCTCCACGCTCGGCGGGGTCCGCCCGGCCAGGTCCGCCGTCGTGCGTGCCGGCCGCCCCTCGATCATAGGTGCGCCGGCCGGTGCGGCCACTTCTGGACGACGACCCCTTGCTGACGGGAGTGCTCCTCTGTATCGTTTGCATCCAAACGATCTCCCCGCTGGTCGGTGAGCGCCCCTGACCGAAACGGACGGACCGATGACGACGATCACCGAGACGCACGTCAAGGAGCACGAGGCGGACCTCACCGTCGTGGCACGAGGGATCGTCGCGGACGGCGTGGCGGCGATCGAGCTGGCCGCACCCGACGGCTCCCCACTGCCGTCGTGGACTCCCGGGGCCCACATCGACCTGGTTCTCACCGACCAGCTGACCCGCCAGTACTCGTTGTGCGGCAGCCCCTCCGAGGCCGGCCGCTGGCGCATCGCCGTCCTACGCACCCCCGATAGCCAGGGCGGCTCGATCCGCGTGCACGAGACGTTGGTCGAGGGCGCCACGGTCCGGGTCCGAGGTCCCCGCAACCACTTCGCCCTGGTCGCCTCGCCGCGCTACATCTTCATCGCCGGGGGAATCGGCATCACCCCCCTGCTGCCGATGCTTGCAGGGGCCAGCGCCGCCGGTGCCGGCTGGCGCCTCTACTACGGCGGTCGAAGCGCGGGCTCGATGGCCTTTCGGGACGAGCTCGCCGAGCACGGTGACCGGGTGAGCCTGGTGCCCCAGGACGAGCAGGGACTGCTCGACCTGGACGGCGTTCTGGGGACCCCGCGCCCGGGCACCCTGGTCTACTGCTGCGGCCCGGAACCACTGCTGAACGCCGTGGAGGCCAGGTGCGCCTCCTGGCCGCCCGGCGCCCTGCATCTCGAGCGCTTCACCGCCAAGCAGGTCGCACCGCCCGCAGGGGGCGACACCGCCTTCGAGGTGGTTCTGCAACGCTCGGGGATCACTCTCCCCGTCCCGGCGGATACCTCGATCTTCGACGTCGTACGTGCAGCAGGGGTGAGTGTGCTCGGTTCGTGCCTGAAGGGGATCTGCGGCACCTGCGAGACCGCAGTACTGCACGGCCGGGTCGACCACCGCGACTCCGTGCTCAGCGCGGAGGAGCAGGACAGCGACGAGTACATGATGATCTGCGTGTCCCGATGCCGCGGTGAGCGGCTGACCCTGGATCTGTGACGAGCGAAAGGACAGCCATGACCGCCGCCGCCTCCGCCCGCCGGGCTTCGGGATCACCCCGCAACGCCTGGTACGCCGTCGCCGCCACACACGAGGTCGGCCGGACGCCGGTCGGACGTCGGGTGCTCGAGGACTCTGTGGTGCTCTACCGCACCTCGACCGGCGCGGCCGTCGCCCTCGAGGACCGGTGCGCGCACCGCCCCTACCCGCTGAGCCTGGGTCGTTTGGACGGCGACCGGATCGTCTCCGGCTACACGGGTTTCGCCTACGACCCGGACGGCAGCTGCGTCGCGGTCCCCACCCAGGAGCACGTCCCGTTCGGCGCCCGGGTGCTCGCCTACCCGGTGCGCGAGGACGGCGCCCTGGTCTGGATCTGGACCGGCCCACCCGACCTAGCCAGGCTCCGCCCGGTCCCGGAGGTGGCGTGGCTGCGGTCCCCGCAGTGGGCGACCTTCGGACAGGAATGGCACACGGCCGCATCCCTGGAGCTGTTGCAGGACAACTTCGCCGACATCAGTCACGTTCCCGTGGTGCATTCCGTGATCGCCCCGCCGGTGCTCACCGAGAACCTGCCTCCCGTCGAGGTCGAGGTGAGCGAGACCTCGGTCATCTTCGCCCGGTCCTTCGACCCGGCGCCGGTCGCGCCCTGGCACGCGGCCGCCCTCGGGCTTCCGGCGCAGGCCCGCCACCGTCAGCGCGAGGAGGGCCACTTCGTCTCCCCAGGGCTGTGGGTGGACCGCTGGGACGTCGACGTCTCCGGTCACGGCGAGCTCGACGGCACCGCGTCGTTCGTCTTCACCCACGCCCTGACCCCGGTCGGCAGCGGCGACACCCGCCACCTGTGGCGGGTCAGCCGCAACTTCGGCCTGGACGGCGCCACCGGCGCGGCGCTGGAGCCGATCTTCATCGACTACTACCGCAGGGTGCAGGCCATCCTGGAGACGATGCAGCGGGTCATCGACCGTGACGGGTTCCGGCCCGACGTCAACGTGACCGCCGACGCCGCCGGCATCGCCGTCCGCAAGATCATGAGGCGGATGCTGGCCGAGGAGTCTCGGTAGCCGGATGTGGCGCCTACGAACGGGTCCGACGAGCTGGTCCGAGCGAGAGAGGTGATGGCCGGGTGGCCGAGCGAGCTGGTGTGAGCGAGCCTCACGTGGCGGTGGTCGATGGGGTGCCCGTCGACGTCCGGCATTGGATCAACGGCCAGAGGGTGTCCAGCAAGGGGATGTTCACCGATGTCTCACCGATCGACGAGCAGCCGATCGCGCAGGTGAACGCTGGTGGCGCCGCCGAGGTCGACTCGGCGGTCGCCGCAGCCCGGGCCGCCTTCCCGGCCTGGGCCGGCATGCCGTCCTCGGAACGTTCGGCGATCCTGCGCCGGGTGGCCGATGGGGTCGAGGCCCGGATCGAGGACCTGTCCCGGGTGGAGACCCGCGACAACGGCTCGCTGATCCGCAGCCACCGGCGCGGCGTAATGCCCCGGGTGGCGATGAACTTCCGGTACTTCGCGGACTTCGCCGAGAAGGAGCTGTCCCACCCCGACCTGGAGGTGCGTGGTCACCGCGAGCGGATCACCTACGACCCAGCCGGAGTGGTCGCGATCATCACGCCGTGGAACGCACCGTTGATGCTCGCCACCTGGCGGATCGGACCGGCCCTCGCCGCCGGGAACACCGTGGTTCTCAAGCCACCGGAGTGGGCACCGCTGACCGCGAGCCTGCTCGCCGACATCACTGCCGAGGCCGGAGTGCCGGCCGGTGTGTTCAACGTCGTCCAGGGCAGTGGCGCCGAGGCGGGGGCCCCGCTGACGAGCCATCCCGGGATCAACCGGCTCTCGTTCACCGGCTCGGTGCCGACCGCGGGCGTGATCGCAGCGGCGGCGGCGCCGAACATCGTGCCGCTGTCCTTCGAGCTCGGCGGCAAGTCACCGCTGGTGGTCTTCGAGGACTGTGACCTCGAGCTGGCCGTCGACCTCGCCGTGGAGCAGTTCGACAACTCCGGACAGGTCTGCCTGGGCGCCTTCCGGATCCTGGTGCACGAGAGCATCCACGACACCTTCCTGTCCCGGGTCGTCGAGAAGGCGCAGGCGATCAGGCAGGGGGACCCGCGTGACGAGGCGACCGACATCTCGGCGCTGGTCTCCCGCCAGCACTTCGAGCGGGTGTCCGGTTTCGTCGAGCGGGCAGTCGCCGACGGTGCTCGCGTCGTCCTCGGTGGCGGACCGAACACCGAGCTCGCAGGGCTGTACTTCTCCCCGACCATCGTGACCGGAGCCGCACCGGGCTGCGAGATCCTCACCGAGGAGGTCTTCGGGCCGGTGCTGACGGTGCAGACCTTTGCCACCGAGGACGAGGCCGTCGCCCTGGCGAACAGCACCCGGTTCGGGCTGGCCGCCACGATGGTGACCGGCGACCCCGACCGGGCCGAACGGGTCTCGGCGCGCCTCAACGCGGGCACGGTCTGGGTCAACTGCTTCTTCGTCCGCGACCTCGGTGCGCCGTTCGGTGGCAACGGCAAGTCAGGGATCGGGCGAGAGGGCGGCATCTGGTCCTTCGACTTCTACTGCGACATCAAGAACACGGTGTTCTCGCCGAACGGCTGGACGAGCGCCCGCGAGTCGGGCGAGACGGAGGAGGAAACCGATGGGTGACGTTGTCGGCGCGGGGCTGCTCGCGCACGTCCCGACGATCATGCTGCCGGAGGCGACGCGGCGCGAGCTGAACCAGGGCGAGGACTTCACCCTCGGCCCCGCCCTGGAACAGCTGCGCCGCGAGGTCTTCGAGACCCTGGACTACGACACTGTGGTGGTCCTCGACTCGCACTGGTTCACCACGGTGGAGTTCGTGGTCACCGCTCAGGACCGCCGGGCCGGGCTGTTCACCGCCGAGGAGCTGCCGCGAGGGATGTGCCGCATCCCCTACGACTGGCGCGGTGATCCCGAGCTGGCCTGGGCGATGCACCGGTTGGACGTCGAGCATTCGACGTGGGTGACCGCGATCGACGACCCGTACCTGCCGCTGTACTACGCCACCCTCAACCTGTGGAAGTTCCTCGGCGAAGGCCTGGACAAGCGGTGGATCTCGGTCAGCGTCGCCCAGACCGGCGAGCGCGAGGACTTCTTGCGCGCCGGTCGGGTGCTCGGCGACGCGATCGCGCAGACTGATCGCAAGGTGCTGCTGATTGCCTCGGGAGCGCTGTCTCACACCTTCTGGAAGCTGCGCGAGCTGCGCGACCATGAGGCCGCCGACCTGTCGCACATCCGCACCCAGGAGGCCCGGGCGGCCGACGAGGAGCGGATCGCGTGGCTACAGGCCGGCGACCATGCCCGGGTACTCGACACCATGGACGCCTTCATGCCCTACCGGCCCGAGGCGATGTTCGCGCACTACCAGATGCTGGCCGGTGCCCTCGGCGAGGGTGACTGCACAGTTCCGGCCCGCCAGTACGGGGAGTACGAGAACTCGATCGGCACCGGGCAGGTGCACCTGTGGTTCGATGCCCCGGACGGTGGGTTTCCGCGCCCGCACCGCACCCCCGCTGACCCGCGGTACCGACGCCAGTCAGCCGGTCCCGACCTGCCCGCCGCGGGCTGAGCTCCGTACGAGAACCCCACTGTTCGTATCGAAACCACCGGAGGTATGGCGTGGTGCATGTAGATGGGTCCGGCCTGCAGGAGGCCGCTGACAGGCTGGCCGGGCAAGGGATCGACGTCGTCCGGCTGGGGTACTGCGACCTGATCGGAACCGACCGGGGGCGGGATCTGCTGGTGAACCGGTTCGCCCGAACGGCCGGCAGCGGGGTCGCGTTCTGCCGTTCCGTCTACGGGACCACCCCCATGGGGGACGTGGTGGAGATCGAAGGTGGTCTGGCTGCCGGCCTGCCCGACATCCTGGCCGTCCCCGACGTGGCCACCGTGCAGCCGGTGCCCTGGGAGCCAGGGGTCGCGCACTGCATCGCTGACCTGTTCAACCCTGACGGCTCGCCGTCCGCGGAGAGCCCTCGCAACGTCCTGCGCCGCGCGGTCGAACGGTTCGCCGAGCTGGGGATGCGTCCGTTCGCCGGCCCCGAGCTGGAGTTCTACGTCCTCCAACCCTCGACCACCAACGCCTCGGGGTGGGAGCGCTACGGCGAGGCGACCGGCAACGTCTACGTCTCGGGCATGAGGGGTGACCCGGAGAACGTCCTGCTGCGCTCGTTGCGGCTGCTCGGTGACTACGGCATCGAGGTGGTCGCGGCCAACCATGAGTTCTCCTCGGGGCAGTTCGAGATCAACCTGTGGCACTCAGAGGCGCTGGACGCCGCCGACCGGGCCCACCGCTTCAAGGCGGCGGTCAAGGAGCTGGCCCGCTCGCAGGGCAAGCTGGCCACCTTCATGCCCAAGCCGTACAACGACGAGGGCGGCTCGGGCTTCCACCTCCACTTCTCCACCTGGTCAGACGACGACCAGCCGCTGTTCGACGACCCCGCCGGCGAGCACGGGCTGTCCGACCTCGCCCGGTACGCGATCGGCGGCATCCTCGCTCACGCGCCCGCGCTGGCCGCGGTCAGCAACCCGACCATCAACTCCTACAAGCGGTTCGGGCCCGACACCTTGGCCCCCTGGCTGATCGACTGGGGCCTGGACAACCGCAGCGCAATGGTCCGCATTCCACCGGAGCGCGGCAAGGCCAGCAGGCTCGAGCTGCGTCTGGGCGATGCCAGCGCCAACCCCTACCTGGCCATCGCAGGCCTGCTCGCTGCGGCCTATCTGGGCATCCGCGACAAGGTCGATCCGCCGGCGCCCCTCGAGGGCTACGGCTACAACCCGGAGGTCTCCGCCAAGCTGCCGGAGGACCTGGGCTCCGCACTGGCTGCGCTGGAGGCAGATTCGCACTTCAGCGAGGTTCTCGGCGCGCCGTTCGTGAACACCTTCCTCGCCTACAAGCGCAACGAGCTCGAGCGGTTCTCCCACTGGGTCACCGACTGGGAGTTCCGCGAGTACAGCTACCACCTCTGACCCACCTGCCAAGGAGAGTCTGCCCGTCTGCGAGCGAAGGAGTTCCGCCGTGACCAGCCCAGCCCCGGTACCGCTTGACCGGATCGACCTGACCGACCTCGACGCCTTCCGCGACAACCTGGGATGGGGCCAGTTCGACACCCTGCGCCGCGAGGACCCCGTGCATTGGAGTGACGAACCCGCTCCCAGCCACGGGTTCTGGTCGCTCACCCGGTACGCGGACATCGCGGCCGTGGACGGTGATCCGCAGACCTTCACGTCCACGAAGTTCGTCAACATCGAGGAAGTGGACGACGACTTGATGGACGCCCGCCGCTCGATCCTCGAGATGGACGGCGCCCGGCACCTCGCGCTGCGCAAGCTGGTCCAGCGCGAGTTCAGCCCACGCAACCTGCGCCAGTACGAGGACTTCCTGCGCAGGCTCACCCGAGTGACGGTCGATGAGGCGCTGAGCAGTCCCGAGTTCGACTTCGTCCAGAAGGTGAGCGCGGACTTCCCGATCCAGGTGCTGGCCCGGCTGCTCGACGTCCCGAAGGAGCACACCGGCCAGCTGATCGCCTGGGGCAACGCCTTTGTCGGCAACACCGACCCGGACTACACCGACTTCCGGGCCGACCTACCGGAGAGCGAGCAGTACAAGCACCTGCCTTTCCGCTCACCTGTCGTTCAGGAGGTCTGGGACTACGGCAACGGCCTGCGGTCCGAGCGCACCGGCGGCGACGGCACCGACCTGGTGTCCATCCTGGCCAACCGGATGCCCGAGGACGGCGTTCCGCTGACCCAGCGGGACTTCGAGAACTACTTCACGCTGTTGGTGATTGCCGGCAACGAGACCACCCGGCATGCGATCAGCCACTCGATGCTGGCGCTGATCAACCATCCCGACCAGCTGCGGTATCTGCAGGAGGACCCGTCGCGGGTGGGTCCGGCGGTGGAGGAGCTGCTGCGCTGGGCCTCGCCCGTCTACCACTTCCGCCGTACGGCGACCCGCGACATGGAGCTGGAGGGCAAGCAGATCAAGGAGGGTGACAAGGTCGTCATGTGGTTCGCTTCGGGCAACCGGGACGAGGAGGTGTTCGAGGACCCGTACACCCTCGACCTCACCCGTTCCAACGTCGACCACATGACGTTCGGCAAGACCAGCCCTCACCTGTGCCTGGGCAACAACCTGGCCCGGATGGAGATCAAGCTGATGTTCGAGGAGCTGCTTCCGCGGCTCAAGAGCATCGAGCTCGCCGGCGAGGTCACCCGGGTGCGCAGCAACTTCGTCAACGGCATCAAGAAGTTCCCCGTCCGGGTCGCTGCTGTCTGACTGTCGATCACCAGCTCAAGGAGGAGCCGTGTGCGTCTTCCCGACATCTGAAGCGACTCCGCCTGGCGTAGGAACGCCCGGCCGGGGCTATCGCGGCGCGGTGATGGTCGGGGACGACCTGATGTCGATTCCGTTGCGGAAGCGGGCCACAGTGATTCACTGAGCCCGCGCGATCTGGCGTCAGTGTCTCCCGACCTGAGTGCCTCAGCGTGGAAGGTCGTGTAGGGCGGCGAGGGCTATGTCGAGGGCTCCGAGCGCGCCGTGGCCGCGACCGGCGACGATCCAGCGCTGCACCGACGACGACCCGGCCCGCCGCTCCACCAACTTGCGGCTGGCCGCGAGCTCAGCTTCCTCGGGGCCGAATGTCGACTTGACCGCATCGCCGGGCAAGGCGCCGAGTAGCTCCATCGCCGCACGATCGGCGCCGACTCGCACGAGAAACACGGTTAGGTTCCGCATGGCTGTGATCGCATGCGTCAGGTTCGCGGTCCGACGAAAGCCCTCGAGGAGCGATGTGAACTTGTCGACCGCTTCGGCCGTGTCGCCATGCCGGGCCAATGCGGCTGCGAGGGACACCCGACTGACGGAGAGCACGAACTCGGCCCCGACACCGGCGGCCAGTTCGATGGCCCGTTCGTACTGCTCGACTGCATGCCCCGGTTCTTCGACGGCGTCCGCCTCACCGAGCACGTAGCTCAACCACGCTAGATCCGACGGGGCCACGTCGGTGCCCGGGTCGAACCCCTCGATCGCCGCGCGACCGCCGACGGCGTCACCGGCGTAGGTACGCGCCAGGGAGATCCCCGCTACCGCCTGGATGGCGGCCCCCACATCTCCTGCGGCATCAGCGGCGCGCCGCATCCGCTCGCTGAGCTCGATCACGCTGTCGAGCTCGCCCCGGTAGATGGCGACGTCGGTGAGTGTCTCGAAGGCGCTGAGTGCGCTGCTCGAATCACCATGCTCGAGGGCCGGCTCGGCATACGTCCTCGCGACGTCGTAATCGGCTCGGTGCGCTGCTTCCGCGGCCACGGCGGCGGCGACATCGCACCATGCCGAGCTCCCGACGTCCAGGAGCGGCAGCAGCGCGCCGGCCCACTCCGCCGGTTCGCTGCGGAGCCGCCCGTGCGCCCAACGCGCCAACGCGGTCGTGATTGCTGCGGCGAGTTCCGGGTCACGCGCGCGAGCCCAGCCGTGGGCAAGGCGAAGCTCGGGCATCAAGTCGACCATTCGCTGGTGCGCGTCGCCCTCGCGTCGAGTGGTGAGCTGCTGGTCGGCAGCCCGAGCCGCATCGGCGAACCACGTAGCGTGACGCCGTGCGCCACGCCCCGACGACTGCGAACGGGCGTAGGCCCTCGTCGTCTTGAGCATGCGATAACGCGTTGTGCCACTACCGACATCGGCCACGAGGAGCGATCGGTCGACCAATGCGGCGATGCCGTCCATCACATCGAGCCGATCCACCCCGTCCCCTGCGAGCACCCCCGCGGCATCGTCGAGCCCGACGGCTCCGGCGAACACCGCGAAGCGGCCGAAGAGATCACGTTCGTCTGGTTCCAGGAGCCCCTCCGACCACGCGACCAGATCGGTGATCGAGCGATGGCGGGTGGTCGGGTGTCGTTGCGGCGACCGGAGTACGCCGACATGGGTGCCGATCATCTGACGAAGGTCGCGGATGGTCATGGCAGCGAGACGGCCCGCTGCCATCTCGATCGCGAGCGGGAGGCGGTCGATCGACGCCAGGAGGTCATCGAGATCTGCAGAATCACTGTCGTTGAGGGAGAAGCCGGGTCGGATTCGCCCCACTCGTTGCAGGAACAGGGCGCGGGCGGCGTCTTCGGACAACGATCCGATCGGGACGACTACCTCGTCGGCGACTCCGAGGTGCTCGCGACTTGTGGTCAGTATTCGCGCCGGGCCGTCCGCATCGACAAACGAGCGCGTGAGTTCGGCGACCCGTTCGATCACGTGTTCGCAGTTGTCCAGCACATGCAAGATGTCGAGCGCCGCGAACGCCTCGATCGACCGGGCGTCATCGGGCCCTGGGCCGACCAGGCCGGCATGATGCCGCCAGGCCGGCAGAACATCCTCGACGTCAGCGATGCTCGACAGATCGACGAAGATCGCGGCTACTCGGCGGTGTGCGGCGTGCAGGGCGAGCGTGGTCTTGCCGACGCCTCCTGGTCCCACGAGGCTCACGATCTTCGAGGCCTCCAACGCCGACGCGATCGCGTCAAGCTCGGCGCCGCGACCGACGAGATCGCGCACCGCTGGGAGCACGAATGCAAGCGGTCCGGCGTCGGCCACGGTGGTGTGGCGTTGGTCCGTGAGGTCGGCCACGAAGCGGTATCCGCGGCCACGGATGTTCTTGATGACGGCCTGCGCCCGGCCGTCGTCGCCGACGGCACGACGGATCTCCTTGATCCTCGTCGTCAGCGCCGAGTCCGAGACGAACTGATCACCCCACACTTCGTCGAGCAACTCCGCCCTTCCGACGACCCGATCTCGGTGCGCGATGAGGTAGGCGAGCAGATCGAAGGCCTGAGGCTCCAGATGGTGGAGGTCGTCCGCGACGCGCACTTCGCGAGCTGCGAGGTCCACGGCGACCTGACCGAACCGGGGCATCCGTCCATTCAACCAAAGCGGTCAGTGGTCCTCCGTTGCGAATCCTCAGCGGCTCTCCACATCATCCCCAAGTTCCTCATCGACGAACACCTAAGGATGGTCGGTGGCGATCACGCCACGTCCCCCACCACTTCTTCAGCAGGAAGGAACACGATCATGACCAGTACGATCAGGACGACCCAGCAGGACGAGGGCCCCACCACGCTGCCCCAGCTCGACGGGCGGATCTTCCTGACCGAGGCCGGCCTCGAGACCGACCTCATCTTCCACCACGGGATTGACCTACCCGACTTCGCATCGTTTCCCCTGCTCGACACCGAGGACGGCTCGGCGATACTCCGTGAGTACTACGAGTCGTTCATCGAGATCGCTCGTCGTGACGGCACGGGCGCGGTGTTCGAGACGCCCACTTGGCGGGCGAGCTCCCACTGGGGGGCACGACTCGGTTACACGGTCGCCGACCTCGACCGCGTCAACCGGCGGGCAGTCGCATTCCTGCGCGATCTCGCCGATCGCCACAGCGACGTAACAGTCGTCGTCAGCGGCAACCTGGGGCCACGCGGCGACGGCTACCACGCGTCCGACGCCATGTCGCCACAGGATTCCGCCGAATATCACCGGCCGCAGATCCGATCGCTCGTCGAAGGCGGTGCCGACATGCTCTCGGCGTTCACGATCACGACCGTCGAGGAGGCGATCGGTATCGTGACCGCTGCGAAAGACACGGCGACGCCGCTGGCGCTCTCCTTCACTCTGGAGACGGACGGGCGCCTCCCGTCGGGGACGAGCCTGGCCGGAGCGATCGAAACGGTCGATCGTGCCACCCGAGGCGGCCCAGCCTATTACATGATCAACTGTGCCCACCCCACGCACTTCACCCGTTTGTTCGCGCAGCCGGGTCCGTGGGACAGGGTGCGCGGCATCCGCGCAAACGCGTCCAGGCTGAGCCACGCCGAGCTCGACGAGGCGACCGAGCTCGACAGTGGGAACCCTGATCAGTTGGCCGGAGGACTCCTGGCACTCCAGGGCCTGCTCCCGGGCCTGGGCGTCGTCGGTGGGTGCTGCGGGACTGACCTTCGCCACGTCGCCGCGATCAGTGCCGCGTTCGCGGCGTGATCGTATGACGGCCACCGACCTACTCGATGATGCGACCCAGACGATCGACGACACGCACCCTCAGCACCGCCGGCGCGGCCCCTTCAACGCCTGGTTCTTCGACCGATTCGACCGCTACATCAACGTCGTCACCCGGTTCCACAAGCAGTCTGCGTTCGACGGGATGCGACCGGGGCGGATCGTCGAGATAGGCGCCGGGACCGGCGCCAATTCCGAGTTCCTCCCCAGCGGAAGCTCGGTCAGCCTTATCGAGCCCAACCCTGCGATGCATTCACGCCTGCGACGCCGTGCCGAGCGCACGATCCGGCGGCGGTTCTCGCCGAGGTCCGGCGCATTCTCCGGCCCGGCGGTACGTTTCGCTTCGTCGAACACGTCGCCGCGCACCCGGTGTCATCACGCCGATGGGTCCAGGAGGTGTTCGCGGTTCCGTGGCGCTGGGTGTTCGAGGGTTGCGACATTCGCCGCAACACCCCCGCGCTGCTTCAGGCGGCCGGGTTCGAGCAGATCCACGTCGGTCACCGCCGACTCCGGCGCTCAGCGTTCGTCCCGGTCAACTCGGCCATCTGGGGTGTCGCGGCCGCATGACGATCGGCACCCTGACGCTTACTCTCGGCCGAGCCCAACGCGGCTTACCTGTATCGCCTCTCCCGCACAAGTGGCACGGTTTGGTGTGTCGGGGCGCGCTCGATTCTCCGGCTTTCTCTCGGTCCTGGCGCGGTCTGCGATCGGGCGGGCCTGTCCGGGGTCGCGCAGCGATCGCGGAGCGACGGCCCCGCAGGGGCCGCCCTTGACGGGCCTGGCCGGGAGCGGATGCTGGCGCCGGCGAGGGAAAGCCGGGTCGGTGACGTGTCGATGTTCGTGTCCGCCGCCGTCGGCGGCGGGACGTTGTGGTGGTGATGGTGTGGTCGTCCTCCTCGCTGGTGAACGGGTCGAGCGTGGGACTGGTTGGCAGGTCGAGGGTTTGGGCAACCAGGCTTACCTCGGCGCGGACCTGTGTCGTGGTCCGGTCACATGATGATGGATGGGGTGCTTTCGCCCCGGCTGGGCTCCCGCTCTGGCGGGAGCGCGACCGTTCAATCTACTCAGGCCGCCCGTAACACGGGTTCCTGCCAGCAGGAACCACGGTGACGGTCTGACAGCCGCGTTGCTGGAACTGGCCGCTTCAGCCTCATCGGTTCGTGGGCCTCTTTCCTCTTTCTGCCGCACCAGGATCCACTGCACGGTGCTAAGGGACTCGGGTCTAGACGTAGGCGAAGGCGTCGTCGCCGAGGTCGGTCAGGATGTGTACCGCCTGGCGGATGAGCCGGCGGGCCTGGGACAACGCTGCCCGTTTGGCGTCGATCCGGTTCTTCGCCGCCGCGTAGTACGCATGGTCCGGCGCGGACGGGCGGGCGTGCGTCTTGCCGGCCTCGTACAGACACCACCGCAACACGGGCGGGCCCTGCCGGGACAACCGCCCTCGGCTGCGCTTGCCCGCCGAGGAGTACACCGTGATGTCCAGACCGGCAAACCGGACCGCCTTCCGCACCGAGGAGAACCGGCCGGCCCCGCCCAGCCAGCACGTCAACGCCAAGGCAGTGATCGGCCCGACCCCGTACAACCGCCCGGCGAGCACCCGAGGGCCGTGCATGTGCCGGGCCGTGGTCAGCAGCTGCCGGCGCAGGATGTCCATCTGGGCCTCGGTCGCCTCCAGCATCAACACCGCGGCGGCGACCTGGGCCCGTCCCGCCGCCGACAGCTGCTCGGCCGCGACCGTGGCCAGCTGGGCCCGCCCGGCCGAGGTGTTCAGCTGCGGGCACGCCGTGGCGCCCTGGTGGAACAGCACCGCGTGGATCCGCTGCAACCACGCCGTGTGGTCGCGGCGCAGGTCGTGATAGCAGCCCAACAGGGCCCGCGCCTCCACCACCTCCGTCGGCGGGATCCAGCACTCCGGTAACCGGCCGGCCAGGAGCAGGTCCCGCTGATGGCGGGCATCAGCCCGGTCGGTCTTGGCCCGCTTCTTGCGCCCCCGCAGGTTCGCGGTCTCGGCCGGTTCGGCCAGATGCGCGACCATCCCCGCCGCGGCCAGCTCCTCGGCGACGTACCGCCACCCGGTGCACCCCTCCACCGAGAACTCGACCTGGCCACGGTCGGCGCGGTCGGCGAACCGGCGCGCCAGCCAGTCCGCGAACTGCCGCCGGTCCGCGGACGGGATCTGCCCGACCGACACTTCCCCGGTGTCGGTATCGAGATAGTCGAACGTGATCTGCTGCCGGTGCACATCCAGCCCACCTACGATGCTCACAAGGGACCTCCTCAAGCTCCGGGCACGTCCCACAACGCGCCGGGTCGGTACTGGTACCGAAGCACCCCCGCGTCTGAGCTGGGGAGGTCCCCCCGTCTCGCTATCTCAACGTCAGCGGGGAATCCCAACGGCGCCGAGCCCGATGCATGTCATCTACTTGATGCTGGTGTTACGAGCGTCGGCCGGGGCCAGGCTGGTATCGAGGTGTCCGGCAGGTCGCTCTCTTTCGCGGCTGCCCACCGGGAGATGATCTCCAGGTGTGGCTCACTCATGGGCTGCGCTCTGCCGGGCACCGTGCGAGGCGTGGCTCAAGAGGGGTCTGCCCAACGCTCGAAGTAGCAGTGCCCGTCCTCGCGAACCAGTTTGGGTCGAGGGCGAGGAGGCACGGCGA
>CAWGTT010000010.1:0-376931 GCA_963825645.1 uncultured Actinomycetota bacterium | reverse complement strand
CCATCGGCCCCGACCGGGTCCGCGAGGTCCCCGAGGTCCCCGAGGTCGAGAGCCACGCCGACGACCCCAGCGAGGAGCCGACGGCCGGTGCCGGGCACGGGAAGAGCTCCTCCGAGCCTGGCTCAGGCGAGGATGACGACTGACGCCGATCTGCCGGGCCGCTCGGACTCCTCCCGGATGACGATCGGGGTCCGCGCCCGGATCCTGACCACCGTGCTGCTGCTGGCCGCGCTCGGCATGGGTCTGGCCGGCGCGGCCTTCATGGTGTTCGAGCGTCGCCAGCTGGTCGACCACCTGGACGGCGTCCTGCTCGGCGACGTGGCGACGTTCACCGCTCGGGCCGCCTCCGCCTCCGCCTCCGCCTCCGCCACCGCGGGGTCGACCACGGCCGCCGAACTGCTCAAGGCCGAGCTGAACCAGCACGTGCCGACCGACGGTGAGGTGCTGCTCGGCATGATCGACGGCCGCCCGGCCTTCGTCACCGCGGATAACCGGCCCTTCGCGATCGAGGACGAGACCGCCTTGATCGCTGACGTCGCGGCGTTGCCCGCCGACGCTCCGACCCAGATCCGCCAGGTGAACAGCCAGTCCGACGGTCCGCTGCGCTACGTCGCGGTCCAGGTCCGGGTGGCCGGGCAGAGCGAGGTCGGCACCCTCGTGGCGGCGGTCAGCCTCCAACCGGCTCTGGACCGGCTCGCGGCCAGTGCCCGGCTGTACGCCGCGCTCTCGCTCGCCGCGCTGGTGCTGGTCGGGTTGGGCGGGTGGGTCGTCGCGGGCCGGCTGCTGCGGCCGCTGCGACTGCTCCACGAGGCCGCCGAGTCGATCTCGCACACCGATCTCACCTCGCGGATCCCGGTAACCGGCGCGGACGACGTCACCGAGCTGACCCGGACCGTCAACGCGATGCTCGACCGGCTGGAGAGCGCGTTCGACACCCAGCAGCAGTTCCTGGACGACGCCGGTCACGAGCTGCGCACGCCGATCACCATCGTGCGCGGCCACCTCGAGGTGCTGAACGCCGCGGACCCGGCCGAGGTGCAGGCGACCCGGGCTCTGGTCATGGACGAGCTCGACCGGATGGCCCGGCTCGTCAACGACCTGATCGTGCTGGCGCAGTCCGGGCGCCCGGACTTCGTGCGCCTGGAGGCGGTCGACCTGGACCGGCTGCTGCGCGAGGTGTTCGACAAGGCGCAGGCGCTCGCCGACCGGTCCTGGGAGCTCGACTCGACGGTGCCCGTCGTGGCGATGGCCGACGGCCATCGGCTGACCCAGGCGATGCTGCAGCTCACCGACAACGCGGTGCGCCATACCCAGGTGGAGGACACCATCGCGATCGGCGGGGCGATCTCGCGGGGTCAGGTTCACCTGTGGGTCCGGGACACCGGTCCCGGGGTCTGCGAACAGGACGCCGAGCGGATCTTCGAGCGGTTCGGCCGGGCCGGCGGAGCCCGCGGTGACGCCGGCGGGTCGGGGCTGCGGCCTGTCCATCGTCAACGGGATCGCGGTGGGTCACGGCGGCCGGGTGGAGTTGGGCCCGCCGGACGGTGGCGGCGCCCGGTTCACCCTGGTCCTGCCGCTGGGCATCCTGCACCGGACGGCGTCGCAGCCCGAGGTCGCCGGGCCGGCGCCCGCGCCGTCCGACCCGTTGCCGGTGACCGAGCCGTTCTCGACCCGGGGGGTTCGGTGAGCCGGATCCTGGTCGCCGAGGACGAGGAGCGGATCGCGTCGTTCATCGACAAGGGCCTGCGCGCCAGCGGCTTCGCGGTCACCGTCGTCGGCGATGGCCCGGCCGCGTACGAGGCGGCGATGGCCGGTGAGCACGATCTGCTGGTTCTCGACATCGGGCTGCCCCTTCTGGACGGGTTCGCCGTCCTGGGCCGGCTGCGTCGAGCGGGCTGCGCCATCCCAGTGATCATCCTGACCGCGCGGTCCGGCGTCAACGACACCGTGGCCGGGCTGGACAGCGGCGCTGACGACTACATGGCCAAGCCGTTCCGGTTCGAGGAGCTGCTCGCCCGGGTGATCCGGCTGCGGCTGCGACCGAGACCGGGCGCCGGAGCAGACCGTGCTGCGCTGCAGTGACCTGGCCCTGGACACCAGCACCCGGTGGGCTCTGGCCCGGGGGCGGGCGTCGACCTGTCCTCACGGGAGTGACGCCCTGCTGGAGACGCTGCTGCGCTGCATGCCGGGCAGGTGCTGAGCCGCGAGCAGAACCTGGAGCCAGGTGTGCCGGGGAACGACTTCGATCCCGGTTTCGAACGTGGTCGACGTCTACATCCGGTACCTGCGGCGCAAGGTGGGGGCCGATCGGATCGAGACGATGCGCGGCGTCGGCTACCGGCTGCGCGAACCCGCTATTCGCTGAGGGCCGTTCGCTGCTTCCCTGGCGGCCGCTCGCTGTTCCCCTGGCGGCCGCTCGCTGTTCCCCTGGCGGCCGCTCGCTGTTCCCCTGGCGCTGTCCGCTGCTCCCCGGGGGGGCCGCTCGCCCCTCTTGATCCGCGACACATTCCTTGATCCGCTCGAGTGAAGCCAAAATGACCGCTAACCGCCCGGCGTGAGGCCCGTTTCCCTTCACTCGCGGGGATCTTGGTGAGTCGTAGACGGCTTCCGGCGTCGCCGGCGGATGAGAGGCCTCTCATCGGTGCCGCCCCTGGTGGGCTCATGAACAGACGTGAGGGTGATGGTCAAGGTGATGACCTGACCGGACCGGATGAGGAGAGCCCTTCTGATGAATCGATCGCAGCGACTCGGTGCCACCGCCGCCGCCACCGCCGCCCTGCTCGGTGGCGCCGAGGCCGCTGCCTTGGCCGCCACCCGGGCTGACGGCGAGCCCACGCCGGCCCGTTCTCCGTCCCTGGCCGAGCTGGACGCCGAGATCGCTCAGCTGACGTCCGAGGCGCAAGACCTGCGCTCCGAGATCGACCGCGTTCCGTCGCCGACGCCACAGACCCCGCAGGAAGGCCAGACAACGACCCCCGCCGCCCCGGCGCCCCAGGTCCACACCATCACCGGCGCCAGTGGCTCCACCGGCGGTGACCTCGAGGACGACGACCACGAGGACCACGAGGACGGCGAGCACAGCGAGGAGGTCGACGACCATGGCTGACCGGCCTCGCCACGCGCGGTGGTCCGCTGCGGCGTTGATGGCCCCCGCGTCGGCCGCGGTGTTCGCCGGGTCGGTGGGCTGGACCGTCGGCCATCCCCCCATGTCTGTGCAGCAGACATCGACGAGCACGGACGCCGCGCAGATCGCGCAGCGGACCGAGGAGGTCGCGGCGCTGCGCGCACAGGTCGCCGAGCTGCGCGACCGGGTGGCCGAGGTGAAGGCCCGCGCCACGACCGGGACCAGCAAGACCACCGCCAAGACCGCGGCCCAGACGAAATCCAGAGCCCCCGAGGCGCCGGCCCCGGCCAAGGCGGCCCCTGCAAAGGCGGCGCCGGCCCCGGCGCCGGCCCCGGCGCCGGCCACCCAGACGACGACGGGCGGCTCGTGACGCCGGCACGCAGGTCGCACCGACAACCGTCCGGTGCCGGGCGATGAACACACGATGTGACGCTGCATCTGGTGGACCCACGCGGCTCCGGTCCGGAGGTGGAGCACGCGCTCGGTGCGGCACAGCAGGTCTTCGTCGAGGTCGAGAAGGCCTGTACCGGTTCGACCCGACAAGCCCGCTGATGCGGGCCAACGCCGTCGGCACCGGGTGGTATCAGGTGCCGTCGCTCTGTTTCGAGGCGATCAGTGCGGCCGTCCAGGCGCATTCCGAAACCGACGGTCTGTTCGACCCCCGGGTGCTCGAGTCACTGGTGGCGATCGGCTACGACCGCACGCTGCCGTTCGAGACCGGCTCGGTGCGGCTGATCGCGGATCGGTCACCGGCCGCGGTGCCGACACTGCGCGCGAGCGAGTCGCCTCCCGCGGCCGTCGACGCGTGGCGACCGGGGCTGGATCCGGCGCGCGGCGCCGTCCAGATCGGACCGCGCCCGATCGACCTCGGCGGGATCGGCAAGGGTCTGGCCGTCGCCTGGGCTTCGCAGGTGCTGGAGCGGGCCTCGTCGACGTTCCTCGTCGAAGCCGGAGGCGACTGCGTGCTCGGCGGGCACGGTCCGGACGGCGACGGCTGGAAGGTCGGGGTCGAGGACCCGTTCGGAGGCCCGCGAGAGGGCCGGGGTGCGGGCGACGCCCAACCGGTGGCGGTGCTGAGCCTGGCCGACACCGGGTGCGCGACGTCCAGTCTGCGCAAGCGCACCTGGCTGCTGGACGGCGTGCAGGTGCACCACCTCGTGGACCCGCGCACCGGGCGCAGCGCCGCGGGTGGCCTGAAGTCGGTCACGGTCGTCGAGCCCGACCCGGCGCGGGCCGAGATATGGAGCAAGGCACTGCTGATCGCCGGGTCGGCGGCCATCGCCGGTCTCGCGGCCGAGAAGGGCCTCGCCGCGCTGTGGGTGGACGACGAGGGCGGCCTCGGCATGAGCGAGGCGATCGGCCCGTCGGTGATCTGGACGGCGCGAGATGTCCACTGACCGCCTAGTGCAACCGGTTGAGCCGGACCCCGCCGAGAACCGTGGCGGCATCCTCTCGCCGGTGACCGACCTGCTGCCGAAGGCCGCCTCGGTGGCCGCGGTCGCCGCCTCGACCGGCGTGACCGGCTGGCTCGTCGGTTCCGCGGTCGTCTCGGTGGCCGGGGAGAGGCACGCCCCCTGGATCCTCGGTCGTGCCTCGGGCATCTGCGCCTACATGCTGATGGTCGCCCTCGTGGGGACGGGCCTGGTGCTCTCCCACCCGTGGCGTACCCGCTGGCGGACGCCGACCACACCGGTCCGGATCAGGGTGCACGTCAGCCTGGCGGTGTTCACGCTCGCCTTCTTGGTTCTGCACGTTCTGGTGCTGGCGACCGACTCCTACGCCGACGTCGGCTGGTGGGGCGCGCTGCTGCCGATGGCGTCGGGCTACCGCCCGGTCGCGGTCACGCTCGGTGTGATCGCGGCTTACGGTGGGGTGCTGGCCGGCCTGACCGCGGCCTTCGCCGGTCGCTGGGCAGCGCGGGTGTGGTGGCCGGTTCACAAGGTGGCGGCCCTGAGCCTGGTGCTGGCCTGGCTGCACGGGGTGCTCGCCGGCAGCGACAGTCACGCCATGCTCTGGCTATACGCGGTGACCGCGGTCGCCCTGGTGGCGCTGGCAGTCTCGCGCTATCTGGTCGGCACCTCCCACGACCAGGTCGAGGCCCTCATCGCCGGCGTCGACCCACTCGGACGACCGCGGCGCCGGCTCAGGGGTGATCGCCGGTGAGCCACCTGCACACCGTGCCGGCGACCGCCGCGATGCGGCTGCTCCCCAGCCCGCAGTGGTACCACCCGGATCCCGGTCTGCTCGGCGGCGAGCTCTGCTATGCCGCGGCGGACCGGGTACTGATCACCGGGCCGGACGGCGACGACCTCGGACCGCACCTGGCCCGCTACGGACCCCGGCCGGTCACCACCGGCCCGGCCGGTGAACGTCTGCTGCGCACGATCGAGCAGGCGCAGCTGACCGGTCGCGGCGGGGCCCACTTCCCGGTCGCCGCGAAGTGGCGCGCAGCCCTGGGCGCCGGCGCGGGCGGGTTGGTAGTGGCCAACGGCGCCGAGGGTGAACCGGCCAGCGCCAAGGACACCGCTCTGCTGCAGCACCGCCCACACCTGGTGATCGACGGTCTGATCTGCGCCGCCGAGGCGATCGGCGCCGGCCGAGCCGTGGTCTGGCTGCACGAGGGGGCCGTCGACACTCACCGGATCGTGGCTCAGGCCCTCGCCGAGCGGCGAACCGTCGGATTCGGCGAACCGGAGATCCGGATCGTGACCGGCCCCGACCGGTACCTGACCGGTGAGGCCAGTGCCGTCGTCCGTGCCCTGGACGGCGGACCCGCCCTGCCGGCCTTCACCAGGCAGCCGGCCGCCGTCCGCGGCGTGCACGGGCTGCCCACCGTGGTGCAGAACGTCGAGACCTTGGCCAGGGTGGCCCTGTTGGCCCGGGCCGGTGCCGATGGGCCGATGCCCGGTGTGCTGGTCACGGTGCACGGCGAGTCGCTGGACGGCTCGCAGATCCTCACCGTGCGCGAGCTCGCGCCGTCGCGGACCGTGGCTGATGCGGTAGTTGGTCAGTGGGGCCCGAGATCGTCTCTGCCGCAGGCGGTTCTGATCGGCGGCTACGGCGGCAGCTGGCAGCGGTGGGATGAGGTCGCCGCGGTGCCGATCGGGCGTCTCGACGGTCGGCGCAGCATCGCTGCGGCCGGGCAGCCCCTCCCCTCGCTCGGCGCCGGCGTGCTGATCGCACTGCCGGCGGATGCCTGCGGCATCGTCGAGACGGCGGCCGTGATCGACTATCTGGCCGGATCGAGTGCCCGGCAGTGCGGGCCGTGCCGGTTCGGCACCCGGGCCCTGGCCGACGGCTGGCGCCGGATCGCCGGCAGCCGGGCCCGCAGGGGTGACCATCCGACGCTGCTCCGAACGGTCGGCGAGGTGGCCGGGCGCGGTGCATGCCGTCTACCCGACGCAGCGGTGGGGCTCACGCGGACGGCGTTGCGCGTCTTCGCCGACGATCTCGACCGGCACCTGTCCGGCTCGGGGTGCGGCTTCGAGCAGGGGCGCGCTGTCCTACCGCTGCCGGGGCGGGTCTGATGGCCGGGACTCGGGCCGGCCGCGGGAGACCCCGAGCCGTGGCGGGCGAGCGGGTACGTGTCGATCCGATCGCCTGCGACGGGATCGGAATGTGCGCCCACCTGGCCCCCGGCGTGATCGCCGTCGACTCGTGGGGCTATCCGATGGTGCCCACGACACCCGTCTCCGGGCGTGACCTACGCGCTGCGCGGGCGGCCGTCGCCGCCTGCCCGCGGCGGGCGCTGTTCCTGGACAGTGGCTCGAACCGCCGGTGACCGGCGGTATCGGGTCCTTCCTGATGCCGGCCGCCAGACCCTCCGGGCGGACGACGCGCGTCGGGCGAGCGCACCGGAGGGCGTCGCAGACCGTCCGGCCGCGACGGGCCTTGCCACAGTGATTTCGGGTGTGTCGCTGCAGTGGGGCAAGAAACGGTCGTCACGAGCGTCAGCCCAACAGCTGAAAGTCTTCATACAGCTACATTGAGCTACAGATAGCCCGCCTACGGTCGAGCCATGATCCGACACCCTCGGCCGAGCGGCTGGCGCCTCCTCCCCGCGCTCCCCATGACCCTGGCCGCACTGTTGTTCACCGGTCAGCCGGCGTCGGCCACGCCCGCTCCACCCGCGACCCGGTCTACGGCCATCGAGCCCCGAGGCCACTCCGGCGGAGCCTCCGGCAACGATTCGACCCCCCGATATGACTGGCAACTCGTCTGGCGCGACGACTTCGACGGACGTGCCCGTTCGCCGATCGATACGTCCGCATGGCTGCACGACGTGGGCACCTGCTACCCGGGCTGCCCTGCGGCGAACTGGGGCACCGGCGAGATCGCGGAAGCGACCGCTTCCAGACGCAACGTCGCCCTCGACGGCAGGGGGCACCTCCTGATCACGCCTGTGCGGGACTCCGCCGATCCGGCGAAGTGGACCACTGGACGCGTCGAGACGCGCCGCGCCGACTTCCGGGCGGAGGACGGCGGCGCGCTCCGCGTCGAGGCCCGGATCGCCCTTCCCACGGTGTCCGGCGCGAGTGCTCAGGGGTTGTGGTCGGCCTTCTGGATGCTCGGCTCGACCTTCCGGGACGGGTACAAAGACGTCACCGGCGCGGGAGATATCGACATCATGGAGCATGTCAACGCCGATCCGGAGATCGTCGGTGCGGCGCATTGCAGTCCACCCACGGGCGATCCCTGCAACGAGGTGCCCGACAACGTCGGACTGGCCGGGAAGACCCCGTGTCCCCCGGCCGGCTGTCTGCGCGGATTCCATACCTACGGAGTGGAACTCCACCGTGAGGCGACCCCACAGAGAGTGGATTGGACTGTCGACGGCGCGGTGTATCACTCGATCAGCGCCGACCAGCGCGGGATGGATGAGAAGACCTGGAACCTCATCGTGGACCGCAGCTTCTTCATCATCCTGAACCTGTCCGTGGGCGGGTCGTGGCCCGGTCTTCCGACCGCCGACACCGCGTCTGGAGTGCCCCTCGTGGTGGATTTCGTCGCGGTCTGGAAGTTCGCGCGCAAGCCATCCACGCCTTCGCGCTCGGGCCGGCACGGCGACGACTGCACCGGCCGTGGTCACTCCCACGGCGATGAAGTGCGTCGCTGTACCGACGAGAAGGGCTCGCGTGACAAGAAGGGCTCGCGTGACAAGAAGGGCTCGCGTGACAAGGAGGGCTCGCGCGACGAGAAGGGCTCGCGTGACAAGGAGGGCTCGCGCGACGAGAAGGCTTTGCCCATCGTGCGGCGCAGCCCCACGAAGGACGACGAGCGGACTCAGGCCTGTGGTCATCCGCGCCACGCGTGAGGTGACCCGACGCGTGGCTATGGGGACCAGCATGCCCGGGGTACGGTCTGACGTGACGGCGCGGGTGGTCGCCCGCGCGCCGCTCACGATCGGCCGAGGCCCAGGGAGTCACCCGTGAAGAAGATCATCACCCTTGTCGCTGCCGCCGCCGCGGGGTTCGCGGTGTGGCGCAAGATCGAGGCGGACAAGGCCGAGCAGGAACTCTGGGCCGAGGTCACCGACCCGGTCGAGTGAGGCCACCCCGGCGTCGACGTTCGCGGGCCGGCCCCGCGGAGGACCAGTGCGCGTGAGGTCCGTCGAACGGCGGACCGTCGTGCGGCGCCGCGAACCTACGCCTCGACGTCGGTGATCTCGATGTGGTGACGTCCCAGCTTGATCACCCCGCGGGTTTGAGCCGTCGCGGCGCGCGGTTCGCGGTGGAACGTGAGACGCCCGCCAGCCCGGCCAGGTTGCCTGACCGGGAAGGGCTCGTCGCAGGTCACTCTGCGAACCGGCCCACGCGCAGAAGGAACGGGGAGTGACTCGGATCGCGTTGGTGGAAGCAGGCCATCGCGTGGTCCGGGCGGGCTTCAAGGAGGTGATCGGGCCCCCAAGCTGGGCAACCCGTTCGCCTCCTCCGGCGCTGACCACGTACGCTGATCTCTGCCCTGGGGACGTGGCGCAACTGGTAGCGCACCTGCTTTGCAAGCAGGGGGTTGAGGGTTCGAGTCCCTTCG
Source organism: uncultured Actinomycetota bacterium (assembly GCA_963825645.1). GTDB lineage: Bacteria > Actinomycetota > Actinomycetes > Actinomycetales > Kineosporiaceae > JADJPO01. Next base: position 367,777 of record CAWGTT010000010.1, on the reverse strand, counting down.
TCTCCACCATGAAGTGCCTGGTCAGAGGCGGTTTGCGGACCGATTCATGATCGCGGATACAGCATAGAAGTACAGCTACCCGTCGGTAGCTTTCCTCGGTTGTGCTGCCGGGTTCTTCCTCAGCGCGGCTCAACGATGCTCAGCGAGGTACGGGCCCAGGCTGTGGACGGGGTGCCCCTGCTAGCAATGTAGGGGGTCGGACGGTGGCTCGTGGCCGTCGTGTCGTCGCTTGTGCCGCTGTTGTCAGCGGCGTCTGACGGGTCGGTGGTCGGTGGTGAACCAGCGCCCGATGGCCGGCACGCCGACCGCAGTGGCGCATCCGCTGGTGAGGTCGCAGGTGTCGGCCAGGGCGTGGGCGCCGGTGGTCCCGGTGTCGTAGAGCCTGACGCAACGACTTCGACCCGACCATCTTGGCCGGAGGCTACGTTGGCCGGGTGAGGTCACCCCGCGGGCGGAAGGCGGAAGGACAGGGCTCCGACCTCGGGGGCGCTGCTGCTGCCGCGCCTCCAGACGGCGCGTTCGGCCCCGACGTCCAGATGCAGGACGAGGTCGATGCGCCATGCGCCGGTTGTGAACGGCGCGCCGTCGGCACGGGCGAGGACGACGCGACCACCGTCGGCGGACCACGCGACGACGCTGTCCGCAGGTGCCGTCTCGGGCCCGGTCAGCGTGCACGTCACGCGTCCCCACGGCAGCGGTTCCGGCAGGTCGAGCAGCAGGGCGAGGACGTCTCCTCCGGCCTGCACCGCGGAGACCTCCACCACCGGGGGCACGGGCCGGTACTGCTGACCGAGCTGCGCGTGCAGCGCCTCGTAGGCGCCCGCGGCCGCCCCGTGCAGCGCCTGGACGGCCGCCACGGCCTGCTCGCGAAGGACAGGCAACTCCACGACGTCCGCCGCCGCGACCGCAGCGGCCAGCTCTGCACGCGCGGCGTCCAGCGTCGCCCGCGCCTGATCCAGCGCAGCTGCCTGCGCGGTGACCGCCCCAGCGTCCGGGGTCTGGCCGTCGAGAGCCCAGGCGGTGCCGGGGAAGGTGTCGAGCAGCTCCGCCAGGCCGGCGTGCCGTGAGGTCGTGAACGCCCAGTGGTGCACGGGAACCCGCGGGGCCGAGCGGACGACGACGTCGCTGAAGGCGCATCCGGCGGGCTTGGGGATCCCCGACAGCAGCCCGCACCGGCCCGGCCCGCCGACGTGGACGCCGGGAACCACGTGCTCAACGCCGTCCACGGACACGGTGACCACGTCGCCCTCGCACCGCAGCGCCAGCGCGTAGGTGTTGCCGACCCTGACCTCGGCGGAGTCGTGCCAAAGCACCTTGGCGGCCGTCCACCCACCCGACCCGCCGGTGTGCTCGACGAGTGCCCGGCCGCCTCCGGCGGCCAGCTCGAGCGCCAGGTACGACCGCGTCCCGTCGTGCCGCGCGACGAGACCGAAGACGCCCGGGCCGGCCGGCCGGGCGCTCGTCTCGACCACGAGATCCGCGGTCTGGCTCTCGGCGAAGGCCACCACGGAGCCACCGGCTGCGGCGACGATCGTGGCGACCCCGGATGCGGCCTTGCTCCCGGTCGCGGGGGCGCCCCCGGCCAGCTCCACGACCTCGAAACCGGACAAGTCCTCGAGCTCGGGCGCGAACAGCGGCCGACTCGCCATCAGCTCGGCGGTGTACTGTCGCGCCGGCGCCAGCGCGGATCCCGGCCACGCCCTCGCCATCACCCGGTCGAACCGTGCAGTCGCCCCCAGGGCGAAGAGCCCGACGAGGCCCGACGGCACGGCGTCGTCATCGGTGACATCCGCCGCGAGCCGCTCGCCGATCTGGCACCGGATCCTGGCCCCCCGCACCTGGACGGCCACCAGGGTCGCGACGTCCGGCGCGAAGCCGCCGACCATCGTGGCCAGGACGGTCTCGTCGCCGCCGCGCACGCGGACCAGGAGGGTCCGCCCTGAGTACACGACGAGCCGGTGGTGGTCCCGCTCGCCCCGCCAGCCGAACACGATGCCGAACGCGCCGGACGCCGCCCGCCCCACGGCCTCCAGCGCCACGTCCGCGACGTCGACGTCCTCGCTGACCAGCGCGGCGCCCTGCGGCAGATCCACGTCCTGGCGGAGTTCCCCCGCTGTGGCGTACCAGTGCGGCGAGCGGGCGTCCGACGGGTCGAGCGAGTGTGCCGACCACGCATCGGTCAGCAGTGAGAAGTCGTCGACGAGCAGGCCTGGCACCTGGGCTCGCAGCTGCCAGTCGCCGCCCACCAGGGACCACTCGACGGCACCCGTGCACGCGTCCAGCGCCGTCAGCCACGCCGACTCCGCCGACGTCAGGGTTGTCGTCGGGGCCTCCTCCCACGCGTTGGCGAACACGACCTCCGCGCCGTCGGTGTCCAGCACGGGCCGGCCGTCGCCGTCGCGCAGCCGCACGACCAGGTCAGCGCCGTACATCTGCTGGACGTGGTCGGCGTCGAACTCGCACCCCACGTCGTAGCCGCGCAGGACGGGCTGAGCGCCGGGGTCCGGCACGGTCCAGCGGACGTAGGCGCCGAGGTCGGCCAGCACCCCTGCGTGCGGGAACCGACCGATGGTGTTCTGCTCCGCCACCGCAGGGTCCTCCACCCACTCCGGGACGACGCCGGGCGGGCCCCCCGTCCGGAACTGCACGGCATGCGAGCCGTCCACCCGCTGCACCTCGACGCCGCCCTTGGCCAGCAGTGCTCGGGTGCCCACGACGAGCAGGTAGTGGCTGTCCGGCGCCAGCACCGGTTCCGCGCTCGACCACCGCTCGGCCGCTGCCACCAGCGCGTCCTGGCCGGACTCCCACGCCGCCCAGGTGTCCACGAGGGTCTGCGACCGCCAGCAGACGGAGACCAGGATGCACTCGTTGCTCAAACCCCAGTCCAGGGTCATCGCGTCGATGCCGTCGGCCAGCACGTGCAGCGGCTCGGAATGCCCGATGACGAAGTCGCTGCCCACCATCTGGTCGCCCGACCAGGCCCGCAGGACGACGGCATCGCCGGTGAAGACCTCGACGGTAGCGAGCACCTCGGCGGCGGGCTCCGGCAAGGCGATCCACAGCGTGCCCGGACGGCGCTGGCCCCCGGCGTCGGTGTCGGTGCCGAGCTTCAGCTCGCCGTCGGCGACGGTGAGCGTCGCCTCCGAGGCGAAGCAGGCACCGCCCTGCTCCCACAGCGGCGGCATCCGCGTGTCGTCCGGGGTCTGCCGCCAGTCCACGCAGACCGGCGACGGGTCCGGCGGCGCCTCGCCGCACGGCCACCCGGGGTTGGCCGCCAGGAAGGCGTCCGAGAACCGCCGCGACGTGAACCGGGTGAACGCGAACGGCGTCCGCGCGAACAGCTGGAGCCGGGTGCCGGCGGTGCCGGACCCGGCCGCCGCATCGACCGTCCAGGCCCCGAACACGCTGTCGGTGACGTCGTCCCAGGCGGCGGCCTCGCCCTCGTCGGCCACCCGGTCGCGCGGGCGGCGGAACAGCTGCACGTCGGTCAGCGAGTAGCTGGCGTCGTACGCGCCGATACGGGACGTCGGGGCGGGCACGGCAGGGTTGTCGGCGACCGCGGTGACGTCGCCCATCGGGTGCGCGAACGCCAGCAGCACGTGGGCATCGAGCGGCACGAGCGGCGCATCCGGGTCCGGGGCCTGGTCGGGACCGCCGCCCGCAACGGGTGTCCACGACTCGGTGCACCGGTCGTGCTCGCAGAGCGCACCGGACCACGGGTCGGCCACCGTCGGCACGGCCTCCTCGGCCCACTCCAGGTGGAGCTCCACGTCGAGGTCCTTGAGCGGGAAGGGCAGCTCCACCGAGACCGACACGATGCCCGCCACCTCGAACGGGGCCGGGGTCTGTCCAGAAAGACTGGCCTGCGCCATCAGACCCAGTGCGAACGGCCCTGCCTCGATGCCGATCTCTCCGCCGAGGCCCAATGAGCCGGACAGCTGCGCCGGGCGCCACGACAGGGCCGCGCTGCCCTCGATCCAAGCGGTCATCGTCACGCGGACCGGCCCGAACCGCCACGAGTCCCCGAGGCTCACCGCCATCCCCGTGCCGATCCCGGCGGAGTCGAGCATCAGCCACGAGTCGGCATGGAACAGGGACAGGACGTCGGCCCGGATGCGTGCCGTCTCGGGGACGTCCTGCCCGATCCACACGTGCCAGGCGTCGGGTCGGTCGACGTCGAAGAACGCCTCGCTGGACGCCGAGATGTCGATGACCTTGCCCAGCGACCACCCCGCGTCGATGCCGAGCAGGATCGTGCCGGCGCGGCCGTCGAGTGCGGCCAGCAGGCTGAGGGTGCCCTCCTGCGTCGAGCTGTCGAGCCCGGCGGGGACCGTGAGCAGGTCCGCCTTGCCCTCGACGAGCACCACCGGTCCGGGGAGCAGGACGGCGAGGAGCGCCTTGGTGCTCACCGCGAAGCCGCCGTCGGCCAGGGTGCCGAGACTGAGCCCGGCTCCGAACGCCCACGACCCCTCGTCGCTGCTCCACTTGCCGGCGTCGGTGACCTGGAACCGCTCGGGGACGTCCTTGTACCAGCCGTACCAGTCCCCGCCCTGGACCGTCGGCGCCATGTTCATCGCGAAGAGGCCCTGCATGCCGTAGAGGGCCGCGCCGGTGGCGCCGATCGGGATCGGCAGCCCGATCTCCAGGTACACGAACACGAACGTGAACCCGTCCCCGCGTCCCACGGCGATCTCGGCGTCGATGCCGACGTCGAGGGCTTCCAGCGCCAGGCGCAGGGCCCCGGAGAACACCTTCGCCCCCGAGGCGTCCTCCGTGAGTGCGACCTCGCCCTCGAAGGCGAATGCCCCGGGGACGCCGAAGGAGACACCGACGCCGTCCAGGGTGATCTGCGGGTCATCGCCGGGGTCCGCCGGGTTCCAGACCACTCGCAGACCGCGCGCCGAGACGCCCGCGGGCAGCAGTTCGGTCAGGCGCAGCCCGCCGTCGAAGCCGACCCAGCGCCGGCCGTCGTCCTCGGTGCCGAAGCCGATCCGGGTGATCTCCAGCCCGAACCCGTACAGGTCGAGGGCGATCGGCTCCTGCAGGTCCAGCCAGCCGCCGGGGACGCGCACGGCGCCGTCGGCGCCGATCCGCAGATCGCACACGGTCACCGTCGGCCACGTCAGGGCCGGCGCCCCGAGCATCAGGTCGAGCTCGCCCGACAGCAGCAGCGCGTCGCCCTCGTCATCACGGACCACGCCGAGGCCGGTGACCCGAAGCTCACCGACGCCCGGCACGGAGAGCGTGGCGACGGCGGGGCTGCTCGGCGTGGTCGACGGGTCGGCGCCGACGGCCGGCTGGTCGTCCGGGGTTCCGGTGACGGTGACCGCGAAGGTGCCGCCGGCGTCGACGGCGACCGCGACGGTGAGCACCTGGTCGAAGAACGGCAGCGCCAGCCGGCCGACGAGCTCGGCGCCGGTCACCGAGTCCTGGACCACGCGCAGCAGCATCGACTCCAGGCCGAAGGCGAACCCGAGCAGCGACCCCGCGCCGTCCCCGCTGGGCGTCGCGCCGTCCCAGTCGACCTCCCATGACCCGCTGATCGCGGCGGAGAACCCACCGGTGCCGAGCGTGCCGTCGGTGACCGTGATGCTCTCGGGGACCAGCCCGGGCAGGTCGATGCCGGCCGGCAGGTGGACCGTCGCGCTCTCGACGAGGAGCCCGCGAACGCCCTGGACGGCGGAGGTCGGAGGCAGGCCCAGCCCGCTGAACGACAGGCTGGCGCCGGTGACCTCCACGACGACGCCCGTCTGCCCGACCATGAACGGCGGCAGCGACAGCGCGCCGTCCAGCTCGAACCTGATCCCACCGGCCTCGTCCCAGACCACCTGGCCGGCGTGGAACTCGGTGCTGAACGGCGCAGGCTCGCCGGCCTCGTCGAGCAGCGGTTCCCAGCCGTCGGCCGTCGCCATCACGGGCACCAGCAAGCCGGAGCGGACCTCCAGCGCCGCGGTCAGGTCGACGAGCCGGACGGCGACCGGACCCGTCCAGTCCACCTCGACGGTGAGCTGCGAGCCGTGCTCGGCCGGCAGCAGCTGCACGGTCACGACGTCGACCCCGGGCAGGGCCAGCGTGACGTCGCCGAGGACCTCGATCCGGGTCACGCTCGTGCTCACCCCGTCGGCCACACGGCTCTCATGGTCGACCACGGCGAAGAGACTGAGGTCCGGGCGCGGCAGGAGGTTCTCCGGCCACGCGGTGAGGTAGGAGTCCAGCGGGAGCCAGGCACGCGTCGGCATCAGGGCTCCCAGTCCGGGCCGAGTGCGGGGTCCCCGTCGTCCTGCTCCAGGTTCCAGGGGATGAGGATCTGGTCGTGCAGGTAGGCGAAGGACTCCTTCTCGGACGGGGGTGGCGCTGGTGCCGTGCTCTCGATGGCACGGAGGAAGTCATACGTCGTCGGGTAGTGCGCGCCACTTCCCTGGGGCCACTGACCCGACCAGAGGAACGACGGCCCGCCGACCACGTCACGGATCGGGCCGACGATCACCCACGTGATGACACGTCGGAGGCCGTCGAGGTCGGCATCCTCGCGAGTGAGCCATTCGTCGAGGTACGACTGAGGTCGGCGGCATCCGACCGCGGTGTCATCCGCGGTCTGGAACAGGCTGGCCAATGACGTGATCCTGTTGACGAACATGTGCAGCGCCTGCGCGAAGACTCCCTCGATGTTCCGCCCGCACCGCTCCTGCAGCAGCAGGCTCGTGCTGCGGTGCTCGCCGAGCTGCGGCTCACGGACCCCGTAGACCTCCTTGAAAGGAATTCCGGGTCCGGCGGTCCCGCCCGTGGGCGATCGCAGGGGCCGGTAAACGCCCAGGAAGCACGCCACGATCTCGGCCAACCCCTCAGTGAGCGCGAATCCGCCGTTGGTCCTGAGGTCCGTGCTGTGCCAGGAGTCGGCCTGCTCGAACTCGTCCCTGAACCGGGAGAGGTACGCCCCGACCCCGTCAAGGAAGACGTCGCGGCGTGCCGGGTCGGTGACGCGATCCGCCAGTCGGAAGGCGATGCCGTGAGCGAACTCGTGCACCACCGCCGGATGATGGAACCAGTACGAGGACGGCAGGAAGGTATACGTGGTGTAGTCGGCTAACGGCTGGACGACGCCGTCGTCGTCTACAGGTTCAGCGAACAACGCGTGAGGGACTCCCTCTTCGAGGACCAGGTGCACGTCGTGCCTCAGCGGCACGGCGTCTGCTCCGTCGCTCAGCAGGGCGAACGTCTCGTGCGTCAGCCGGGCGTACTTGAGTGCGTGGAAGGCGGCCGCGTGGTCGGTGTTCCGCTGGAGCACATTTGCGCCGGGCAGCAGGTCGTCCAGGTCGGAGTCGACGCGCAGGGAGGCGCTGAGTTCGCCGGAGCGGAACGCCGTGTAGAACAGCTGTTCCCGAGCGTCCTGCGACCAGAAGTACAGCCCCCCGGTGAGGAGGCGTGGCCGGTCCTCCCAACCGTCGGAGCCGCGCCGTGTCACGAACACATGGAACGGCTCCTCGTGCGCCCACAGCTCGGGACCGTCCCCATCCAGTCGCCGTCGCACTGCTGCCCCGAGCGGCATGCCGGCGCGCACTGCGAAGCTGACTGCGCTCACCTCGCCGTCGGCGTCGGTGGTGAAGCGGTCGACGAACGTCGTATCGCCGCGGCTCGTGTACAGACCGAGTTGATGGCCGGGAGCAACTCTGCGGAGCTCCAGTACGCCCAGCGAGCCGCCAATCGGGTCGCGCTGCAACTGCTCGAACTCCACGATCAGTGACACCTTCGTTCCCACCCAGAACCTCAGCGGCTCGGTCGCGGTCCCGAGCTGCACGCCGGCGAATCCGGTCCAGCTGCCCAGCATCGTGCCGTCGCGGACCTGCCACCCGGCGCTGGACCAGGTCGGCGCTTGGCCGTCGGGGGGCCAGAAGCGGTCGGCGCCGCGTTCCAGCCGGATCCGGGTGTCCGGCGCGAGGTCCGCCTCCAGGTGGAAGCTGCGGTCGCGCAGCTCGCCCTGGTCGATCTCCAAACGTGTGTGGGGGTCGATCCACGTCGTGGTCGGTTCCGGGATGGGTGCCCCGCCGTCGTCCGGGACCAGCCGGACGGCGGCCGGTTGGAGGGGACGCCGCTGGCCCTTCGGGGCCAGGTCGACGTCCCAGACGTCCAGCTGCAGGTAGATCGTGACGGGCAGGGTCGAGGCGATGCTCGCGCAGCGGGTGACGAGGGGGTGCGCCGCGAGATGCTCGGCGTCGACCCGGCCGAAGGACTCGATGATGGCCGCTGCGGGCAGCTCGGTTCCGTCCTGGGCGAACGCCCGGACCGTCAGGGTCGGCGTCGTGCCGTCCGGGGCCGCCGCCGGTCCGAGCAGCGCCTCGGCCGGAACGAGCTCGCTCCACGTACCGGCCAGCATCCGGGCCCGCCAGGTCTCCTCGGGAGTACCCAGCCGGTCGGCGGCGTCGGTGTGCAGGTGACAGGCCTCGGGCTGCGGGGTGATCCCCGGCGCCGTCCGATCCAACCAGGACTGCAGGACGGCCGACACGTCCGTCGCGTCCACCCCCTCGAGCAGCCACAGTGTGGGGACAGGAATCCCGACCGGCAGCAGCGCGCGCAGCCGACCCTCTTCCAGCCCCGGTTCCAGAGCCCAGCAGTCGTGCGCCACCGGGCCGCTCGACAGCGGGATGCCGTTGGCCAGCACCGCCTTCCCCGCGGGCAGGAAGCTCGCCCAGCCGGCGTGCAACGCCAGCACCGTCTCCAGCGGCGAGGACGTGCCGTCCGGGTTCTGTTGCAGGGCACCGGCCGGGGTATGGATGTCGAGACCGAGGCCGACCCCGACGGAGGCAGGCGTCACGGTGACCTGCGGCGTGAGGTCCTCACCCGCCGGTCCGGTCGCGCCGGCGAGCACGATCGGGGGAGCCAGCCCCAGCGCGGTGGTCACGACGGCCCACCCGCCGGCGCCAGGGTCACCGGGTTCCAGGCGTAGCGCTGCTCGTTGCCCGCCGCGTCCCGGGCCCGGATGCGGTAGGTGGCCTCTCGCGCGGGGGCGTCGTCCAGGTCGACGAACGCGAAGCCGCGCGCGCCGTCGGTGGCCGTCAACCGCCCGCTGCGGGCGGAGAAGATCCGCTCACCGGCCAGCCGGCGCTCGACCAGACAGCTGACGTCGTCCTCCGACACCGTCCATTCCAGGGCCACGCCGTCCCGTCCCCGCCGGGCACCGCGTTCCGCCCGGACCCATTGCGGTGGATCGGGTGCGCGGGTGTCGATCGGGCGACCCTTGGCGACCGCGGTCGGCGCTGAGACGTTGCCGTCCGTGTCGACGGCCGCCACCCGGTAGTACCAGTCCGCCAGCCCGGTCAGGCCCTCGTCGCGCCACGCCAGCGTGGCTGCGCCGGCGACCATCGGGACCTCGGCGTGCGGTGTGCGGTGCCGGACATCGGCCAGGTCCGCCGGGTCCGGCGAACGCCACACGCGGTACGACGCCAGGTCCAGTTCGACGCCGGTCCGCAGGGTGACCACGACGGCGTTCTGCGCACCGAGGACGGACTGGACCACCGGGGTGGCCGGCGGGGTGACGTCCCGCACCTCGACCAGCGGGAACGCCGCGCTCCAGGGCCCGGCGTTGCCGGAGGCGTCGACGCTGCGGACCCGGTAGACGAACCGGCCGCGGCCCCGACCGTCCACGGTGTCCCGGTAGGGGGGCGCGGCGACGAGCCCGTCGTGCGCGGGGCGGAAGACCTCCTCGTTGGCGCTGTCCTCGGCGAGCGCCATCACCTCCCGGTTGAGCATGGCCGCATAGTTGGGTGCGGTTCCGGGCTCGCGCCGGGCGCTGTCGTGGGCGAACAGGGCCGCCGTGCTCACCCGCAGCACGCGGTAGCCGACCGCACCGGCCACGGAGGGGAAGTCCAGCGTGTAGCGCGCCCGGCCGTACCAGTCGGCGGGCTCGGTGACGTCGGCGGGGATGTCCCCGTCCTGCTCGGGTGGCAGCGTGACGACCACCCGCGGCGGCGCCGTGCGCCGCGGGACGGTGACCCTGACGGCGTGGGACGCTCGCCCCTGTCGAGTCCCCGAGGCGGTGACCACCGCGACGAGCCCGACAGCGAGCGGCTGCCGCCCGGCGGGCCTGATCGTCACTCCCGGCAGCCATGCGCGGTAGGAGGCGTCGAGCCACAGCGTGCAGGCCTGCCCCCTCGCGGGGACGAGCCGGTCGCCGTCGGGCTGGACCAGCGAGCTGACGACGACCGAGGCCGGACCCGTCACCGCCGTCACCGGGTACGCGGCGCCGCCGCCGGCCAGCAGGCCGGTGGACGAACCGGGCGGAACGGCGTCCGCCAGGGTGACCACGGCGCCGTCGGAGGTCATTGTCACGGCGGCGACCCGCGTACGGACGGGTGGGGCGGCGCCGGCGGGCTCGGTGTGGACCCGGTCGTCGAATGAGGCGGGGTCGGCGAGATCGGTCCACAGCGGGCTCGAGTCCGCCAGATGCACGGTGAAGGGACCGGTGACGGGTCGCTGGGTGGGTGCGGTGAGATGCCGGACGGTGACCGACGTGCCCACGCCGACGGTGTTGGCCGTCACCTCGAAGCTCAGGCCGCCGACGCGCAGGCGCTCACCGGCGAGGGCGTCGCGCCCCGCGGACCAGGGCAGGTCCGTGTCGAGTCCGCTGGTGTCACCGCGATCGGTGACGGCGAGCACCTCGCCCTCCAGAAGATTCGGGTCGCCGCGGCTCAGCAGGACGCGGAACTCGCCGTCCACCTCGACGTGTGGTGCCTGGATCCGCCGGCCTGCGGGCCACACCCATTCGACGAGCAACCCAGCCCCGTCGCCGTCCGCCAGTTCCCGGTCGGCCGGCGCGAGGTGCGGGTCGGCCGGGTCGAGATATCGGGCCGACACCCGGTCCGGGGGTGGCAGCGGGTGGGTCGGGACGACCTCGACGACCTGCTCGTCGCTCCAGGGGCCGAGCCGACCGAACCCGTCGATGCCGCGGACCCGCCAGCCGTGCCACCCGGCCGGGAGCTCGCGTCCGACCCACCGCCGCGGGACGTCCGGTCCGCTCGGCGCGCCGCGCGACTGCGGTGACCGGCTCGCCGCCGGGACGGGGCGCTCCGCGTTGACGACCTGGAAGCCGCCCTGCCCGGCGGGGGCGGGCCCGGTGCCGCGGTCGGCTCGGGCGACGAGCACGCGAACGGGGTGACGGACGTCCTCGACCCCTTCCGGGACGCCGGACTCGCCGTCCTCGATCACCCAGTCGAGCCCGACGACGCCGTCCGGCACCGGCGAGCCGTCGTCGCCCAGGCGCCGGGTCTCGACCGCGCTCGCCACGTCGGTGAGCCGCAGGTCGCGGACCGGCGCCGGCCGTTGCGGTGAGACGTTCCAGGCGTACGCCACAAGGTCACCGACGGGCCCGCTCTGCGGGTGCAGCTCGACGCGGAACAGGTCGAGCGGGCCTGCGGTCCAGGTCACCGCGTCGATCGCCCCGGCCCCCGCGGCGTCCAGGACCACCTGCCCGGCCAGGGCCGGTGCGCTCGCCACGCGGACGCCACCACGCCAGGCCGAAGCGATGAGACCGACGGGCGCATCCACGTCCAGGCTGACCGCCGGGACCGGTGGCCGCAGCTGCAGGCCCGCCACGGTCCCCGGCCGCGGCGACTCGACCCGGATGCCCGGGCGCTGCCCGTTCGGGCCGGTGACCGTGACGGCAGCCAGGCCGCCGCTGCTGGACAGCAGCAGGCCCTCCTGGTCCAGCAGGAGCGCGCCCGGAGCGAGCAACGCGCCGGCCAGGTCGACGCGACGCCCGGGGTAGCGGACGGCGCCGTGCCGAGCCACGACCTCGTAGTCCCACGAGTCGTCGACGACGGGGTCGTGCCAGTAGAGGCCGAGCATCCGGGCGAGGTCCGGGTCCAGCGAGGCCAGCGCGAGCACAGTGGTGGTCGTGAGCCCGAGCCGTGGCGACCTGCGGTCGCCCGTGACCGCGGCCCCGACCTCGGGCACGGTCGCGGTGGGCCCCCGCCGGACGAGGTCGACCAGGAGCGGGCCGAGGTCGCGGCTGAAGCCGTCCGCCAAAGCGTCCCGCGTCACGGTCGGGAGGGTGGCCGACAGCCGGCCCGCTGCCTCCGCGCGCGTCTCGGCGGCGCCGTGCAGGGCGCCGGCCTCGTTCCGGGTCCCCGGACGGACGACGGGCAGCAGCACCGGCTGCTCGGTCAGGGCACGCCAGCCGCCGGCCTCGTCGGGATCCCCGAAGCACAGCGAGCAGATCGTCATGTCCTCGCCGCGCAGCACCGCGCCCACGACACCGTCGGCCCACAGCTGCACGGTCCATCCGCCGCCGCCGACCGGGCTCGCTCGGGCGCTCGCCGCGACGACGCGCCCCTCGTCGCCGCGGACCAGCACGTCGAGTGTCGGCGGAGGGCCGACCCCCTCGGCGCGCACGGCGGCGGACGGTCGTGTGGCATCCGTCTGGAAGGTCTGCCTACCCGGTAGGCGCACTCCGTCGAGCGGACTGCAGGCGTCCGGCGCACGGCGGACCGGGCCGGGACTCACGAGCACGCGATGCCCCCGCCACGTCCACCAGCTGCCGGGGCGGACGTGACCTGCGGCCTCGACGAAGCCCTCGTCGAGATCCAGGCAAACCCACTCGGGCAGGCGGTGCCGTCGCCGCCGGATGACGTAGCCGTCGACGGGGAACCCGAGCTCGGACCGCATCGACCAGAGCAGGTGGACTCCGCAACCGAGCGCATCGCCGTCGGCGAGGAGCTGCCCGCCGTCGGTGCCGAGCGCCACGAGCGCGTGCCAATCCCGGGTACCCACGGCTGGCACCTCCGTCCCCGCCGATTGATTGGGCGAGACCGTCTCACAATTGCCCAAACCAGAACAAGACCGTGATCTGACCTCGCCCGTCTCGCGTGACGTCCTGCACTGCGTTCGTCGCTCTCGAGGGTGAGAACATCGGCGGTGAGGTGCCCATGGCCTGCAGAGCGTCAGGTGCGAGAGCTGCGACTGGCTCCTACGACCCCGGCACGCCCGTCCCGGACCGCACCTGGACGGTGGTCGGACAGGCCCGCGAGAAGCCTGGCCACCCGGGCGACATCGCGCTGGACCGGGGAGGCAGGGAATGCTCGGGCGGCGTTGGGGAGTCGAGGGGCTGCTGCCCGACCGGGTAGGGCGCTCGGCGCCGACCACCCGGGGCGCTCAGGACCACGGAGTAGATGGAGCACCTTCGTTGGCTTCTGAGACCGGTCCCCGGGTAGCTAGGTACGAAGAACGCGAGCGCTCGTCCCAACCTTCGGCCGCACCGTCCAGGATCCGTGTGTAAGCCAGTCTTCCATATGGAAGAGATATGCTTCCATGTGGAAGACAAGGGGGTTACATAGTGGATCTTGCGGATCCGGCTCGCGCGGTGATCGCACCGACAATGTCCGCGGTTCTGCGGGTTCTGGTCAGGGCTGCGCCGGCGGAGTTCACGCTACGCGAGGTCGCCGGCCTGGCGGACGTCAGCCACAACACTGCGCAGACCGTCGTCCACCGGCTCGCTGATCACGGGCTGATCACTCTTCGCCCGGCCGGTCGGGCGCTGATGTGCAGCTTCAATGCCGAGCACCTCGCTGCCGATGCGATCGTCGCCCTGGTGACCATGCGGGCTCGGCTGGTGCGTGCGCTGGTCGAGGAGGTGACCGGGTGGTCGACACTGCCGCTGCACGCCAGTCTCTTCGGATCAGGCGCTCGTGGCGAGGGAGGGACCGACAGCGATCTGGACCTTCTCGTGGTCCGACCCGACCTGGATGATGCCCCGGCAGAGGAGGCCTGGGACGCCCAGCTCGCCGACTCGGCGCTCCGGCTACGACGACGGACCGGCAACCCAGTGAACTACGTCGAGACGACCCGAGAGGGTCTGCGCCTGGCGGCCCTCGCCGAAGAGCCGATCGTCGAGGCCTGGCGCCGGGACGGCGTGCATCTGACCGGGCACCGCCTCGACTCCCTGCTGGCGGCGTCGTGATGGCGCGACGTGGCCGGTGCGGCTCGGCTGAGGCACGGTCTCGGTGCGCTGTCGCAGGCCGCTACCTGGACGTGGCGAAGCTTGCCGCCACCGAGGACCCCGCATCGGCCTGGCACAACGTCGCGGCCGGCAACGCCGTGCTGGCAGGAATCGCCGCCGCCGATGCGCTGTGCTGCGCCCTGATCGGTCAGCACTCCCGCGATGCGGATCATCGCGCCGGTGTCGACCTCCTCGCGACAACACGGCCGTCACTGGCCCGCGACCTCGAACGACTGCTCCAGTTCAAGGACACTGCGCACTACAGCAGCCGGCTGATCACCGCCTCAGCTCTGCGGACTGCCATGCGTGCCGCCGAGAGGCTGGTCACCGCAGCCGAGGAAACGGTCAGCACATAGCCTCACGTCCAGCTCACTCGTACAGCACGGAAGTACAGCAACACTGCCACCGGTCCGCGCTGCTCAGCGCTGCTTACCGTGTCGTCAACGTGCTCAATGACGCTCAATGCTGCTCGTGCCGATTGTTTGCAAGCAGGGGGTTGAGGGTTCGAGTCCCTTCGTCTCCACCCAGTTCAGAGCAATGCCGGTTACTTAGCGTGTTTGTGCTGGTGAGATGCCCTTTGGACTGATGTTGATCTCGTAGGTGACGCGGCTGGGTGGGCGGACGTGGTCGTACCCCCGGTCTTCTTGCCCGGTGCCGGGGTCCGTGGCTCAGCCCAGGGGTGGGGCCGCGGACGGCGTCGACGAGGGCGTGGGCTCGTCGCCCGGCCTGGATGCGCTCTTGGGCGGTGACGGGGCAGTGGGTGTATCCGGCCTTGGTCTTCATGCCGAGCGGGGCCGAGAGTTGGCCTGCCAGTTCGTGGCCATCGGGCTGCACCCGGCAGAGTAGGGCGACGGCCTCTGCGCGGTGGTCGCCGGTGGAGTACAGCTCCAGGCGGCTCGCGGTGAGAGTGACCGCGGCCGCGATGGCGGCGTAGACGCACACGGTGACGTAGGCGTTGCCGATCTCGCCGGCATCCTCAGCCAGGTCCATGATTTCGTCGGCCGCAGTGAGGATCTGCGGCGTCTTGCGCCGTCGCCCGGCCGCGAAGCCGGGATCTGCGCGCCGACGTCGAGCACCAGGGCGTCGTTGCCCGCGTGCCGCGCGACGTCCTGCTCGAGGTGAAGAACACCGGGTCGCCGGCCAGTCGTAGCGGCTCTCGGCGAGGCCTCAGGCACGGTGAGGGCAGATTGGTGGCGTGACATCGACGTCATGGCACGAGGCGGTGCCACGGGATGGCCGCGTCGAACCGCCAGTGCAGGAAGATCCAGGAAGTGAGCAACACGACAGTCGGGTAGGTGAGTACGGCCACCACGGCGCGACCGTGCGCCGGCTTCTTTGACGTGGCTCTGACGTAGAGAGCGAGCGCGGCCGGGATGGCGAGTGCCAGCGGCCACAGGACCGGTGTTGCGGCGACGGCGGCTGCCAAGAGCAGCCCGCCTGTGAATCCGTCTCGCGCCGCGCGCCGGACGGCGAACCGCCAGGCCAGGAGGCAGGCACCGCTGGCCAGCGCGACGGTGGAAGCGACAAGGCTGCCGCCTGTCAGCTGGACGGTGAGGATCAGGGCGAGCAGCACGGCGCTGGTGGTCAGGGCGCGAGGGGCTTGCAGTCTGAGGGCGACCGCGACCAACTGTGCCCCGCCGACCCCCCAGACCAGTGCCGTGAGCACCGGTCCCAGCAGCGGGGACGTCGCCCAGAGCGGCGTTCCTCCGGTTGTCTGGGGGTGCCGCAGGACTGGGTCGAGCAGCATCGTCACCCCAACCAGGGTCGAGGTCATCGCCGTCCAAGCCATCACAGACAGCTGGCTCCGCGGCGGGCGCGGTCCGCCCCGGTCGGCCGCGGCCAGCGTCGTCCGGGTCGACGTCCCGTCCGTCGCCGTCACGGCGTCGATGTCGATGTCGAGGTCTGGTCGGCTGGCGAGGCGGTGGACAGACCGTGGGTGGTCTTCTCCCAGTAGTGCGGGCGGAACACCAGCTGCCAGAGCGCCTTATAGGCGGCGATGGAGTGCAGCACCCAGTACACCGGGTTGGTCAACGCCCATATCACCAGCCGGTACCGCTCGCGCTTGAACGCCCCGAGCATCGCGACGTAGACCATTATCGAGTTGCCGAGCACGAGGTTGATGGTGCCGACGTAGAGCACCCAGTGCGGGAACAGATGCCCGATCCACGGCGTCGGGGTCACCAGGCTCACCACGAACAGGGCGTACAGAGGTGGCGCGAACAGAAACGCCAGAGGGGTCCCGCCAACCAGCAATCCGAAGGCGGCGGCCTGTCGCCAGCCGACCTCGGCCACCAGCCTTCGGGGATGCCGCAGGTGCACGAGTGTGGTCTGCAGGTAGCCCTTGATCCAGCGCGATCTCTGGCGGATCCAGTTGCCGTAGGCCTGGTTGGCCTCCTCGTAGGTGGTGGAGTCGATCACGCCGACGGTCATTCCCAGTGCGGCGGCGCGGATTCCGAGGTCGGCGTCCTCTGTGACGTTGTAAGGGTCCCAGCCGCCGAGCTGGCGTAGCTCAGCGGTGCGGAAGTGGTTGGAGGTGCCACCCAGGGGGATCGGCAGCCGGAGTGCCTCGAGGCCGGGGAGCATGTAGTCGAACCAGAAGGAGTACTCCAGGGTGAACAGCCGGGTGAGCGCGTTCTGGCCGGCGTTCCAGTAGTTCAGCGCCGCCTGGACGCACACCAGCGAGCGGTCACCGGCCTGTTCGGCCCGGCGGAACGCGATCACGGCCTTCTTGAGCTGGTCGGGATCGGGGCGGTCCTCGGCGTCGTAGATCACCAGGAACTCACCGCGAGCGAAGAACAGGCCGACATTGCAGGCCTTGGGCTTGGTTTGTGGTTCTCCGGCCGGGATGGTGACGAATGTGATCGTCTGAGGGCAGTGGGCGGCCATGGCTGCGGGACACCGGGACCAGAAGGGTGTAGTGGGGCAGGTCGGCCTCGTCAACGCAAGCCAGGTCCGTCGCCGTGATCGCCGCTTCCGACTCACGCCCCGCTCCCCGCATGCAGACGGCGAACTTGAACCCGACACTGATCAGGTAGCCGACCCCGACCGCAGCGGACACCACGACACCGACGGCCAGGGGCCAGGCCACGGTCACCGTGGCCAGCAGGGCAAGAGTCACCAACCCGAATACCACCTGGCTGCGGACCAGCACCACCTTGGCCGGATGGTCAGGGTCCCGCTGCCACAGCCCGTTCGCCGCCTCCTGCGCGACCTGGACCTGGAACGCTCGGCGCAGCCCGTGCAGGATGTCCCAGTCCGTGGTCACCACGAGCCGAACCGGCGATCCCAGCGCGATCTCGATGGCTCGACGCCTGGCCGCGGTCGGCTCTTCCGCCGTGGCGACCAAGTAGGTGCCCTCGCCGTCAGCCCGCCCGATCGGCAGCCAGCCCTCTGCGGCCAACCGACGAGGGTCCAGACCGCTGTAGTCCACGCCATCCAGTGCGCTGGCAGCCACATCGACGAACGGGCGACGCCAGATCTCCGCCAGCGTGAGGTAGACGTCGATCCGACGCACAAGGCCGGCGCTGATCAGGATCGTCCCAATGCGCGACCCCGTCCGGTCCTGTTCCAAGAGAGCCCAGTCCAGCTGGGAGGGGGTGATCAAACCCCTCTCGACCAGGGCCTCCGCCAGCCGGGCCCGTGCGGGCCCATGCTGCACGGGCGAGCGCCCTGCGGCGGTCCCCTCGTCGGCGAGGCCGCGCGCAGCAGGACCGGTCATCGATCCCTCCCGCACAACGGGCTCAACGTGCGCCGAACACACTGATGTCGGTGTGGGATTGCTCGGATGCAACGGCACCGGGCTTGAGCGTCGGGGAGCGATTACTCAGGTCAGGTCGGTCGGAAGGCAGCGGGTCACGGGAGCAGGGGTGCCCTCCGCAGATAGGCTCCTGTGGGCAGGCAGAACGCCGACTACGCGAGGAGGGTCCGGCAGGCTGGACCGCCGTGGCGCGTGGCGAATCGTTCCCTGGCCATCCGGCCACACGTCGTCGAACGCGCGGTGAACTGACGAACGCGAAAGGAACCCCGACGGTGAAGATCCTCCTGATCGGCGCTGGCGGACTGCTCGGCAGCGCCGTCGCCGCGGCCTTGCGCTCGGCGGACCACCAGGTCATCCGGGCGTCCCGCCACGCCGAGCACCATGTCGACCTCACCGACCCTGTCTCCATTGCCGCGCTCTATGACGTCGTCGGGCCGATCGACGCCGTCGCCTCCGCCGCAGGCGTCACACCCTTCGCTTCCATTGACAAGCTCTCCCTGGATCAGTACCGAGCCGGGGTCACCGACAAGCTGCTCGGACAGATCGAACTCGTCCGCCAGGGCCTTGCCCACGTCGCCGACGGCGGCAGCTTCACCTTGATCGGCGGCATCCTGGCCGATGACCCCATTCCCACCGGGACCGTCGCCGGCACCGTCAACGGCGGCGTCCACGCCTTCGTCAAGACCTCGGCCATTGAGCTCCCCCGCGGCCTGCGGATCAACGCCGTCAGCCCCACCGTCTTCGCCGAGGCCTGGGAGGCTTACGGCCCCTACTTCCCCGGCTACGCGCCCGTTCCCGTGGACGAAGCCGCACGGGCCTACGTCAAGTCGATCCAGGGCGCCCAGACCGGGCAGGTGTATCGGGTCGGTTACTGATACCTCCCGGTTCGGGTGCCCGGCTCAGGTCGTGCGTCCGGCATCGACCTGGGAGATCCATCGTCCGATGCCGGGCCAGGTGTGGGCCAGCGTGTTCGCTCCCATGAACAGTCCGATGTGGCCCCCGGGGGTGAGCTTCTTCGTCACCTGCGCCGCGGGCGTGCCCGTCAGCCGCTCGGCGTTGAAGACCTGCTCGCGCGTGGTGATGTCGTCGGCCTCGCCGGCGAGCAGGTACAGCGGCACGGTGATCTGCAACAGATCGAGCCTGTGACCCAGAGCGACGAACTCGCCCTTGGCCAGCCGGTTCTCCTTGAACAGCTCCTCGATCGCCTGCAGGTAGTAGCGGCCCGGCAGGTCGATCGGGTTCTCGTACCAGCGCTCGAAACGCTCGGTACGCTTGATGTAGCTCTTGTCCTCGATGTGTGCGTAGAGGTCGAGATACTTGTCGACGTACTGCTTCTCGGGGTGCATGTCCTTCCAGCCGGCGAGCATCACCTTGCCCAGCATGCGCCCGCCGCCGGCCTCGACCATCTCCGTGTAGAAGGACATGGGCATGCTGTGCGCTATCTCCTTGATCGGGCCTTCGCCGGCGTCGGTATCGATCGGCGCGCCGGCCAGCACCAGGCTGTTCACCTTGTGCGGGAACCGCGCCGCATACATCGTGCTCATCCAGCCGCCCTGGCACAGACCGACCAGATGTACCGCGCCGCCGAGGTCGTCGACGGCGACGTTGATCTCTGCGAGGTACTTGTCGATGTCGAAGTCCTTCATCTCGCGCGTGGCCGGCTTCCAGTCGGTGCACAGCACGCGGTCCAGGCCGTTGGCCAGCAGGGTCTCGACCAGGCTCTGGCCAGGGGCGTAGTCGGCGATGGTCGAGCTGTGACCGGCGAAGGGAGCATCGACGAGCACCGGCACGCCCGTGGCGCCCGTGGCGGAGAAGTCGCGCACGCGCATGGTGTCCAGATCGAGCAGGATGCGGTTCGGCGTGGCCCATTCGGGCGGTGGCGGAGCGGTGATCGTCTCTGCTTCGACGACGAACTTCAGGTTGTCCTGGAAGCGCCTGGCGCCGATCTCGGCCAGCTCGATGGCGGCCGCGAACGGCCAGAACCAGGGCACGCTGTGCTCCTGGCCCGGAGTGTGGGCGGACTTCAGGATCTGGGGCTGCTCGGTCATGATCGGTGGCTCCTCCGGTTTACGTCATGCCGCGCGACGTCAAGCGGATCACGTGGCGCGCGATCATCATTTCCTCGTCGGTCGGGATGACCCAGGCCGACAGCGCGCTGCCCGGGGCGCTGATGCGCGGGCCGTCGTGGGCATTGGCGTCGTCGTCCAGGTCGATGCCGAGCCAGTCGGCCTGCCGGCATATGCGGGCGCGGATCTCGGCCGAATGTTCTCCGATGCCGGCGGTGAACACGAGCGCGTCCAGGCCGTGCAGGGCCGCCGCCAGGCCGCCGATCTCGACGCCGATCCGGTGGACGAACAGGGCTACAGCCTCCCGCGCGTGGGGGGACCGGCTGGCCAGCAGGGTGCGCATGTCGCTTCCCATGCCGGACACGCCGGCCAGCCCGCTGTCGCGGTAGAGCATGGCTTCGACGCGGTCCACGTCCATGCCCGGCCGGCGCAGCAGCCAGAGCATCAGGCCGGGGTCCAGGTCGCCCGGCCGCGTGCCCATCATCAGGCCGCTCAGCGGGCTGAAGCCCATCGTGGTGGCGATGCTGCGCCCGCCCTGCAGCGCGCACAGGCTGGCCCCGCTGCCCAGGTGGGCGACGACGGTGCGGCCGGCGGCCGCCTCGGCGTCCACATGCGGCAGTACGCCGGCGATGTACTCGTAGGAGAGCCCGTGGAAGCCGTAGCGCCGCGCGCCAGCATCGCTCAGGTGGCGCGGCAGGCCGTACAGCGTGGTCAGCTCGGGCATCGTGCGATGGAACGCGGTGTCGAAGCAGCCCACCTGCATCAACCCCGGATGCAGCCGCGCCAGAACCTCGATCGGGTCCAGGTTGCGCGGTTGGTGCAGCGGTGCCAGAGGGACCAACGAGCGCAGGTGCTCGATCACCGCTTCATCGAGCAGCACCGGTTCGCTGTGCGTCAGGCCGCCGGTGGCCACGCGGTGGCCGACCGCGCGCAGCCGCCCGGCGCCCAGATGCCCGTCGATCCAGGTCACGAGGAACCCGAGCAGCGTGTGCAGGTCGGCACCGTCGCCGACGTCCCAGCGCTTGTCGGCCACGACGTCGCCGGCCGCATCTGTGGCCAGGAAGTGAGGAGCGCGGCCCAGCGCCTCGATCTCACCGCGCGCCACGGCCACGGCCACGGTGTCGGCATCGGCCGGTCCTGGGACGTCGAAGATCGCGAACTTGATGCTCGACGAACCGGCGTTGAGGACGACGACACTGTCGCGGCTTGCCGTCGGGGGCTCGGCGTTCACGCGCGCACCGCCGCCTGGCCTCCGGCCCGACGCCGATGTGCGACACGTACTGCCAGCGCGCACGACGCCAGGCGCGACTTCGCGCTGTCGGCTCGGCTGGTCAGGATCACCGGCACGCGCGCCCCGAGCACGATGCCGGCCGATGCGGCGTCGGCCAGGTACTCGAGCTGCTTGGCCAGCATGTTGCCCGACTCCATATCGGGAACCACAAGGATGTCGGCGGCACCGGCGACCGGCGAGTGGATGCGCTTGATCTGGGCCGCCTTCAGGTTGATCGCGTTGTCGAACGCGAGCGGCCCGTCGATGATGCCGCCCATGATCTGGCCGCGGTCGGCCATCTTGCAGAGCGCCGCGGCGTCGAGCGTGGAGCGGATCTTCGGGGTCACCGTCTCCACCGCGGACAGCACCGCCACCTTCGGTTCGGCGATGCCCAGCGCATGCGCGAGGTCGATCGCGTTCTGCACGATGTCGACCTTGTCCTCAAGCGTCGGGTAGATGTTGACGGCGGCATCGGTCAGCAGCAGCGTCTTCGGGTAGTTCGGCACGTCGAGGACGAAGACGTGGCTCTCGCGGCGCGAGGTCTTCAGACCGATCGCATCGGCAAGCACCGCGTGCATCAGGTGGTCGGTGTGCAGACTGCCCTTCATCAGCGCCTCGCACTCGCCGCTGCGGCACAGGGCGACCGCCTTCGCGGCCGCGGCCCGGTCGTCCGCGACGTCGACGACGGTGTGCTCGTCAAGGTCGATCCGAAGCCTCGTCGCCAGCGCCTGGAGCTCGGACCTGGGCCCGATCAGCAGGGGCTTGACGAGCCCAGCGGCGCCGGCATCGATCGCCCCGCGCAGGGCGACCTCGCTCAGCGGGTAGGCGACGGCGGTGGCGATCGGCTCGAGCGCGCTGCATTCGGCGATCAGGCGTTCGAAGACATGGTGATTCGTTCGCATCGCTGTTCCTGCTTCTAGCGATCCTGTCCACACGGGCCGGACGATCCGAATGGCTGTCCTCGGCACGCCCGTGCCCGTCGCCAGCGCTCACTGTAGGCACGTCGCCTGTCGCCGAACAGCGACGATGGTCATGCCGCGGGGCTCCCCAGGCCTCCTTGGCGCGACGCCGCTGCAGATGGAGATTCGGCCACTACGGGGACAATGGGAACCCGATCACCAGTCAGACTCTGTTTCTCACAGCCTCAGCCGGTCAGGAAGCGGACGGCGGGCGAAACAGGCGCCAGCTCGCCGATGCGGCGAGCACTCCGGCCCCGAGGCAGAGCACCAGGCCGGGCCCGGGAGTCCACCCGGCCGTGCCGACCAGCCGGAGCAGGTGGACGACCTGCCACAGCGGCAGGATGATCGCCGTCAGGGCGAGGATCCCGCCCTGCACCGCTGCCGCCAGGCGCGCCGGTATGAGCGCGCCGGCCAGTCCCAGCATGGCGGCGTAGGCGACCCACAACCCGGCCCCGCGGGTACCGGAGATCGTGCCCAGCCCGGTCAGGACCCATGGCAGAAAAGCGCCGAAGAGCGCCATACCCGACGCGAGGAGCAGCCGTCGCCGAGCCGGGTCCATTCGGCGGCGGGTGCGGGCCGTGCCGGGGCGCGTGCCGGGTGCGGACGAGGACTGGCCCATGTCGGGATGCTAGGTGGCGGGGATGACGGCGAAGGGCTCCCATCCACCGAACGGCTCTTCTCGCGCGTCGAACGGCCGCTTGGCGGCGACGAACGGTTTCCTATGGGCGATTCGATCTCCGCCGATAACCGCTCGTCGCGAAAGACCAGCCGCTGGCCTCGCCGGGGGGACCGTCCATCGCAGGATGTGACCGAGCGCATAAGGACCCTTGAGCCTCCCCTGACGGAAGGGTTGGATGGCCGCCATCAGGCACGGCCCGTGTCTCACGCGCCGCAGACAACTGCAGGAGGCGAGCACCTGATGGACGACGTTCAACGCCGGGTGTACTGGCGCAGGAACCTCAAGCTGATGGCCGTACTGCTGTCGATCTGGGCCCTGGTGTCATACGGCGCCGGGATCATCTTCGTAGAGCCCCTCAACAACATCGTCATCGCCGGGTTCCCGCTCGGCTTCTGGTTCGCCCAGCAGGGCTCGCTCATCGTCTTCGTCATCCTCATCGCGGTCTACGTGTGGCGGATGGACAAGCTCGACGCCGAGTTCGGCGTGGACGAGTACGAGGGTGAGGTGCATCACCCGTGAGTGACATCCAGCTCTGGACGCTGATCTTCGCGATTCTCACCTTCAGCGCCTACATCTTCGTCGCCTACCGCAGCCGGGTCTCCGACACGTCAGGGTTCTACGTCGCCGGTGGTGGCATTCCCGCGCCGGCCAACGGGGCGGCCATCGCTGCGGACTGGATGAGCGCGGCGTCGTTCATCTCGCTCGCCGGCATCGTCGCCTTCTCGGGCAACGGGTACGGCGGATCGGTCTACCTGATGGGGTGGACCGGCGGTTACGTGCTGCTGGCTCTGCTGCTCGCGCCGTACCTGCGCAAGTTCGGCAAGTACACGATTCCGGACTTCGTGGGTGACCGGTACAACGAGACCGCCCGCCTGATCGCCGTCATCGCGGCGATCGTGGTCTCGTTCGTGTACGTCGCCGGTCAGATGGCCGGCGTCGGCCTGGTGTTCACCAGGTTCCTCAACGTCGACAAGACCGTGGGCGTCCTCATCGGCATGGCGATCGTGTTCTTCTACGCGGTGCTGGGCGGCATGAAGGGGATCACCTGGACCCAGGTGACTCAGTACTCCGTGCTGATCACCGCCTACCTGATCCCGGCCGTCGCGGTGTCGCAGAAGGTCACGGGAGTCGCGCTGCCGCAGATCGGGTTCGGCAAGATCCTCGACGAGCTCAACGGCCTGCAAGCTGATCTCGGGCTCAGCGAGTACACCGCGGCGTTCTCCAAGACGTCGATGCCGAACATGATTCTGATCACCGCGGCGCTGATGTTCGGCACGGCAGGCCTGCCGCACGTCATCGTGAGGTTCTACACCGCCAAGTCGGTTCGGGCGGCGCGGTTCTCGGCGCTGTGGGCACTGTTCTTCATCTCGTTGCTCTACACCACAGCGCCCTCAGTGGCGGCGTTCTCCAAGCTGCAGATCGTCCAGGACATCCAAGCGGGCGGTGCCGGGGTCACGCTGGCGAGCGCTCCGTCGTGGTTCCGCACCTGGGCCGACGTCGGGCTGATCACCGCGGCTGACACGACGCCGCTCGTAGCCGACCAGACCTACCGGTTCGCCGACGTGGCGATCAACAACGACATCATCGTGCTGGCCAGCCCGGAGATCGGCGGCCTGCCGGCGCCGGTCGTCGGCCTGGTCGCCGCCGGTGCGCTGGCCGCGGCGTTGTCTACGGCGTCCGGCCTGTTGCTGGTCATCTCGTCGTCGGTCGCGAACGACGTGTACTACAAGAGGATCAACCCGCAGGCCAGTGAGCGTCGTCAGCTCACGGTCGGCCGGATCGCGATGGCAGGGGCCATCGTCGTGGCCGGCTACCTCGGCATCAACCCTCCCGGGTTCGTGGCCCAGGTGGTGGCGCTGGCGTTCGGCTTGGCGGCGGCGAGCTTCTTCCCGGTCCTGGTACTCGGGATCTTCTGGAAGAACTGCACCGCCAAGGGGGCCATGTTCGGCATGCTCACCGGCCTGTCCGTGACGCTGGCGTACATGCTGTGGACGATCCCGATTTACGGTAACTCCCCCGGCATCTGGAGCATCCCGCCAACTGGTTTCGGAACCATCGGCATGATCATCAACTTCGCCGTGACCATCTCGGTCTCGCAATTCACGACGAAGCCGTCCCCGCTCATGCAGGAGCTGGTCGAGGAGATCCGCTACCCCGGCCGCACCCAGTTGGTCGCGAAGCACCTCGAAGGGGAGGCGCTCGACTGACGGTGGTCCGATAGGACGCCTGTGCCGGCCGGTGACCCGATGGTCACCGGCCGGCGCGCGTGTCCAGCACGGGACACGGCGCGCACCTGGTTGATCCAGGGCATGCGGGGCCCGGAGTGCCCGGGTCCCGGTGCCCGCCCCTCGCCGACGTGCCACGATCGCCTCATGACCGGTCCACTGCCGCGTGAGGCGCTCGACGACGTCGAGGATCTGCTCCTGGCCTGCCCGGCGTTCATCGGCGTCGCCCGCGGGGAGCTCGGAACGCTCGCACGTGAGGCGCAGATCTCCTACCTCGTGGCCGCCGAGGATCCCGTGTCCCCGGCGCTCGTCGTCCGGCGTGGCGGGCTGATCGTCCGCGACGTCCAGGGGCGCTCGGTGGACGTGGTCGCCGAGGGCGAGTTCGCTGCGCCCTCGGCGGGTGAGCGGGTCGAGCCGGTCGAGTCGAGTCAGGTCGTGTGGCTGCCGGAGCGGGCCATCGACCTGGCCTGGTCCACGCCACCCGCTGAGCTGCCCACGCACTTGGTGACCCCGGACCGGTCCCGGATCGACCTCCAGACCGCCTCGGTCCGCACGGTGATGCACACCCCCGTGCACACCGCGGCCCCGGACGAGCCCGTCCGCGATGTCGCGCGGCGGATGAACGAGGCCCGGATCTCCTCGATCGTGGTGCTGGACGACGCTCGGCTGGGTATTGCGACCGACCGTGACCTCCGCATGCGCCTGGTCGCGCAGGGGCGCTCGCCCGACACCCCGATCGGCGAGCTGGCGACCTTCCCGGCCCACACCGTCCCCAGCTGGGCGCCGGTGTTCGAGGTCCTGGTGGAGATGCTGGCGAACGCCGTCCACCACCTGCCGGTCGTCGAGGGTGACCGCGTGGTGGGCATGGTCAGCTCGAACGACCTGCTCGAGCTCGGGACCAGTGGCCCGCTGCGGCTGCGGGCTTCGCTGGACCGCGCCGCCGACGTCGACGAGGTCGCCGCCGCGCTGGACCATCTGCCCGACGCCGTCGGCGCGTTGATGGCCGCTGGGACGACGCCGGGCGACGTCGGCCGGGTGGTGGCCACCGTCACCGACCGCGTGCAGCGTCGGCTGCTAGGCCTGGCGTTCGACGAGCTCGGCCGGCCGCCGACCCCCTATGGGTGGGTAGCGTTCGGTAGCCAGGGTCGGCGCGAGCAGACACTCCACAGCGACCAAGACCACGGCCTGCTGCTGCCGGATGGCATCGAGGCCGATATAGACGCCTGGTGGCAGCACCTGGCCGCTTGGATGGTCGACGCACTGGTCCGGTGCGGATACGCGCGTTGTGACGGCGGCGTGATGGCCGTCAACGCGCCGTGGCGGCGGACCGTTTCTGGATGGCGTAACGCCTTCGCGGCGTGGATCGCCCGCCCCAGCGAGGCTCATCTGCTGGACTCGACGATCGCGTTCGACCTGAGGACCGTCACCGGCGACCTACAGGTGCGCGAGCTGCTGATGCCCTCCATTGCCACCGCAGCCCACAGCGGGGTGTTCCTGGGCCGCCTGGCGCGCGGCGCGGTCGTCCACCGACCGCCGCTCGGGTTTTTCGGACGCTTCGCCGTCAAACGATCCGGTGAGCACAACGGCGCGTTCGACATCAAGGGTGGCGCCATGTTGCCGGTAGTCGACATCGCCCGGCTGCTCACCCTCGCGCGGGGTGGCAGGGAGGTCTCTACCGACGAGCGACTGGCCGTCGCGGTCGCCGAGCACCAGCTGTCCGACGATCTCGGCGCCACGCTGCGGGCCGGGTACGAACTGGCCGCTGGGCTGCGTCTGTGCCGCCATCTCGAGCAGCACCGCCGTAGCGAGCCCTTGGACAACTGGTTGGACCCCGGCGAGCTCGAACCGCTGGTGCGCTCGCAGCTGCGCGAGACGTTCAAGGCGATCCGGACCGCGCAGCAGCACATCGCCTCGCGATACCAGATCGAGCTGCTGGGCTGACCGGCGTCCGACATACCCCCGCGACACCGCGACCCCCCGACCCCCCGACCCCCAACCCCCAACCCCCCACCCCGAGTGGACACTTTCTCGAGAACACGCCGGCGTGTTCTCGAGAAAGTGTCCACTCGGGGTGGGGGCGGGGTGTTGGGTAGTCCAGCATGCAGGAACCGGTGTCCACGCCAATGGACGCTGTGGAGCCGGGCCTGTACGAGGCCCTTGTCACCGAGGCGTTGCGTGCGCGCATCGACCGAGTCGGTGACCCTGATCGGATCCGCTGCCGGGACGTCGTGGCAGCGGAGGCGCCTGACCGACTGGCCTTGGCGATCGCGCGCGGGGTAGAGCGAGCCCTCTTCGACGTCCCGGAGAGGAAACGGGTCTCGGTCGGCGTGGACGTCGCCAGGGCACTCATGCGGACGCTGGGTGAGTTCGCCCGCGTCGACCCCGGCGACCTGCTGGTCCAGCCGGCGACGGTGCTGCATTGCGTCCTGGCCGGTCATCCCGACGGCACGCCACGAGCACTTGCCGAGCCGCTGATCCCGGTGCTGGACACGACTCTGCTGACGAACGCTCCAGGTGAGCCCAACCTGTGGAACCAGCTCCGCTCGGAGATCGACTCGGCCGACGCCATCGACGTCGTGATGGCCTTCATCCGGCGCAGCGGTATCACGCCCCTGGCGCAGGCCCTGGAAGCTCACTGCCGCGCCGGCCGGCCGTTGCGCGTGCTGACGACGACCTACACCGGATCGACCGAACGCCGGGCCCTGGAACAGCTGGTCGGATTGGGCGCGGATGTCCGCGTCTCCTACGACCTGACGACGACACGGCTGCACGCCAAGTCATGGTTGTTCCACCGCAGCACCGCGTTCTCGACCGCGTATGTGGGCTCGTCGAACCTGACGCACACGGCGCAGGCCACGGGCCTGGAATGGAACGTGCGAGCCTCAGGTGCCCGCAACCCGGATCTGATCGGCAAGTTCTGCGCCGTCTTCGACAGCTACTGGAGCAACGGTGACTTCGTGCCGTTCGACCCCGACCAGTTCGACCAGGAGCACCGTCGCACCGGAGGCGCGGACCGCGGGCCGCAGGTGGTTCTCAGCCCGATCGAACTGCGCGCCTTGCCGTTCCAGGAGCGCCTACTGGAACAGCTGGACCTGTCCCGCCGCAAGGGTCATCACCGCAACCTCCTTGTCGCGGCGACGGGCACCGGCAAGACCGTCATCGCCGCCCTCGACTATGCTCGGCTGGCCCGCGAGCTTCCCCGGTCGCGGCTGCTCTGCGTCGCCCACCGCGAAGAGATCCTCGATCAGAGCCTGGCGACCTTCCGGTACGCCCTTCGCGACGCCTCCTTCGGTGAGAAGTGGGTCGGTGGCGCCAGGCCGGGCGACTTCCAGCACGTGTTCGCCTCAATTCAGAGCCTGAATGCGAATGGGCTCTCCGGGCTGGCTCCCGATCACTTCGACATCGTGATCGTCGACGAGTTCCACCATGCCGCGGCGGCGTCGTACAAGCGGTTGCTGGACCACGTGAAACCAGTCGAGCTGCTGGGCCTGACCGCCACACCGGAGCGCAGTGACGGAATGCCCGTGCTGCATTGGTTCGGTGATCGCATCGCGGCCGAGCTCCGGTTGTGGGATGCGATCGACCAGCAGTATCTGTCCCCGTTCCACTACTTCGGGATCCATGACGGCATGGACCTGCGCGACGTTCCATGGAAACGCGGTGGTGGCTACGACCTGGACGCCCTCAGTTCCGTCTACACCAGCTCGGACGCCTGGGCGCGGCTGGTCATGAAGCAGCTCGACGCCCACGCCGATATCGCGACAATGCGCTGCCTCGCGTTCTGCGTGAGCGTCGAGCACGCCCGGTTCATGGCGGCGCACTTCAACCGCCAGGGCATCGCCTCTGCTGCGATCTGGGGCGACAGCGCGCGCGCCGAGCGTGAGGCCGCCCTGCGTGACCTGGGCCACGGGCGGCTGCGCGCGGTGTTCTCGGTGGACCTGTTCAACGAGGGCGTCGACGTCCCAGCCGTCGACACCGTGCTGATGCTTCGCCCGACACAGAGTCCGGTGCTGTTCCTGCAGCAGCTCGGCCGAGGCCTACGCAAGGTCGACGGCAAGCCGTTCTGCACGCTGCTGGACTTCGTCGGCAACCACCGCAGGGAGTTCCGGTTCGATCGCCGGTTGCGTGCACTCCTCGGTGGCACCCGCCGGGACGTCGAGCGCGCCGTCCAGCAGCAGTTCCCGTTTCTACCCGTCGGCTGCGCCATGCAGCTCGACCGGGTAGCCGGCGAGATCGTGCTGCGGAGCCTGCGGGAGGCGACTCCCAGCCGCTGGCCGGCCAAGGTCGACGAGCTGCGGTCGCTGCGCCGTGGTCGCGGCGATCTGACCCTGACCGACTACCTGACGGAGACAGGCCTCGACCTCGACGAGGTCTACAACGGCAACCGGTCGTGGTCGGAGCTGCGCGAGGCTGCCGGTGCCCCGGTGCACCAGCCGGGCCCGGCCGAGACCGCCGTCCGCCGGGCCGTCGGTCGCCTGCTGCACCTCGACGACACCGAACGCATCGAGCTGTACCGGGATCTCCTCGCGTCCGCCGAGCCGCCGCAGGTCGACCGGCTCCCCGTGCGTCGGCGCCGCTTGGTGCACATGCTCGTCGCCCAGCTCGCCGACCAGGTAGTCGACAAGACTGCATCCGTGCAGGACGGCGTCGACCTGCTCTGGGCACATCTGCAGGTTCGAGCTGAGCTGGTCGAGCTGATGGACGTCCTCGTCGAGCGGATCGACCACGTCCACACCCGGCTGACCACCCATCCGGACTCGCCGCTGCAGCTGCACGCCCGGTACTCGCGCTTGGAGATCCTGGCCGCGATGGGGATCGCCGACAAGGCCAAGGTTGCCGCATGGCAAACAGGGGTGTACGAGGCGAAGGGCGCGAACGCTGAACTGCTGGCCTTCACCCTCGACAAGACACGCGGGGGTTTCTCGCCCACCACTCGGTACCGCGACTACGCCATCAGCCGGACGCTGATCCACTGGGAGAGTCAGTCCGCCACCCGGGCCGACAGCTCGACCGGGCTTCGCTATCGCCATCAGCAACGGGACGGCCGGTCGATCCTGCTGTTCAGCCGTCTGCACAACGACGACCGGGCGTTCTGGTTCCTCGGACCAGCCACCTACCGCGGTCACGTCGGGGAACGGCCGATGGCCATCACCTGGGAGCTCGCCCACCCGCTTCCTGGCGATCTATACGCCGCCTTCACGGCAGCCGTGGCATAGCCCGGCCGCCCAAGAGAGCCGGACCTGAATCCGGAGACCCGGTACTCCATGACGGCCCATACCTTGACCGGGTCGGCCGTGGCTGCGTCTTCTTACGGACTCATGACGGACGGCCGAGCCCTCTAGGGATCGACTCAATCGTGCCATTGACTACCAGCATCGGGACGGCGCCGACCTCGAGTGGGAGAACAGGGGGACGGAACAGTGACTGCTGAAGCAGCCGGCGGGCTACTGGCTTCTGCCACCGCCCCCTGTCAGGGCCAGGGCCTGTTGGCGCTGTCGATCCTGGTGTTCGGAGCGGTTCCGGATCACACCCGGAGCGCAATGGTGACCGCGGTCGAACCGTCCCGTGCGCCCCGCGTCCAGCTGGACGGCCGGTTCGGTGTCGGCCTGATCGCCGCGGGTACCTGGGAGCAGGTCCCCGTCACCCAGCGCCGGCTGCTGGTCCACAACCTGGTCGCCCACCTCGTTCCCGGTTCGCCGGTGTGGATCGAGGTCGGCGAGGCGACCCGTCCAGAGGTGATAGGACATGCCCTTGCCTGCGGTCTGGCGCCCGAGGAGGAGGGTGAGGCTCTGCTTCTGTTCCGGCGGACCTCCCGCCGCACCGTTCACGATCTCGTAGCCGAGGCACGAGCCCAGCTAAGGAGAACGACTCCCGAGGCGCTGGCGGCTCGCCTCGTCGACGATCCTGGGTGCGTCGTCCTGGACACGCGCACACAAAGCGACCGGAAGCGGTTCGGCGCCGTTCCAGGGTCGATCCACGTGCCGCGAACGACGCTCGAATGGCGGGTCGATCCCTCCTCGGGCTACTCCCATCCCAAGATCCATTCCCTCGAACAGTGCCTCGTCGTCATGTGCAGTGAGGGCTACAGCTCAAGCCTCGCAGCGGTGTCCTTGCAGCGCATAGGGTTTGTGAACGCGACGGATCTCGTCGGCGGATTCCTGGCGTGGCGGAACGCGGGCCTCCCGGTCGAACGCCCTGACCGGGAGGCGGCGTCCCGGGCCGTCAGCCGCTGACCGCCTGCATGATCCAGAATGTGGCTCCCTGCGGATCGGTGACCGAGGCCATCCGGCCGAACGGGGTGTCGAACGGGGGTACCCGTACAGTGCCACCACCGGCGGTGGCAGCCGCGAGCGCGGCGTCGGCGTCGGCAACCTGGAAGTAGACGTTCCAGTGGGCGGGCTCCGCCGCGTCCGGGGTGCCCGCGGTCCCGCCGACGCCGCCGATGGCATTGCCCGGGCCGTCGCCGTTGATCGTGACGTAGTCCATCGGGCCGTCCATGCGGGTGTAGGTATAGCCGAACACCGCCGAGTAGAACGCCCGTGCCGTATCGGGTTCCGGCGTCATCACCTCATTCCAGGTCATCGCTCCGGGCTCGTTGACCCGCTCTGCGCCGACGAAGTCCTTGGCCTGCCAGACTCCGAAGATCGCCCCGGTCGGGTCGGCGGCGACTGCCATCCGGCCGGAGCCGCCGACATCCATCACCGGGACGGCGATCATGCCGCCGTTCGCCTCCACCGCCGCCACCGTCGCGTCAAGATCGTCAGTGGCGAGGTACGTCGTCCAGGCCGGAGGAGGGGCCTGGTCCGGGTCGGGCGGGGTGCCGATGCCGGCGACCATCTTCCCGTCGACCGCGGCCATGCCGTAATGGCCCATCTCCGGTCCGGAGTCCTGAATCTGCCACCCCAGCACCTGAGAGTAAAACGCCCACGAGGCATCTCGGTCGGTGGTCATCAGGTCGGACCAGTTCGGCGTACCCGCCGGCCATGGGGACTCGCGGACGCTCATGTGTCTCTCCTTCTGGTGGGTGGACCACTGATGCCGGTGGCATCCGGACGGCCCCACACAACCACTCGGGTCTGACAGTGTCCACGAGTGCGGTCGGTCGCGACCGTGCGGCAGCATCGGGATGGCCGCGTCGCCCTCCATCAGGGATGCCGGGCCGCCTCGGTCCAGGTCGTGGACCGACGAGCGAGCTCGTACACCTCGGCTACGTCGCGAGCGGTCAACAGCCGCGGAGCCGATTCGAGGACGTCCCGCAGACCGGCGGCACTGGTCACCACGACCCCGTGCGATGGCTGTCTGCTGACGGTGAGGTGCTCGCAGATGACCGCGATCACGCCCGAGACGCGGACCTGCCGACCCACCCGAGCGCTCAGCAGGCGACTTGCCCGCTCCGCCTCGAATCGCGCGTTGCGCACATACGGGACTCGGGAGCCACCGACTCCTCGCCGTCCGCCCCGATCCGCCATGCCCGTTCGTCCGTCTTGGCGTTCAACAGCCGGGAGATCGCCGTCTTCACCGGCGCCTGCCGCCGAAGGGCCACAGCCTGGGCACGGGCCGCCTGGCCTGGCTGGTTCAGAGCAAGGTCGGTCCAGGGCTCCTCGACTGAGGTGGACGGGGTCCGGCAGCCCGCACCCGCCTCCCGGGGCTGCGACTGCTCAGGATGCCGTTCGGCGTCCGGTCCGGTGGCCGGGTTCTCGGGGCTTGGGCGCGGTCGTACGGGCCAGGCGATGTGCGCTTCCAGCGCAGCCATCACCATCGGGCAATGCCTCTCCTGCCCCACCTGCACCGTGCCCGTGGACAGGTCGGCCCATCCCAGCGCCTTCCCGGCGAGGTCGTTGACGTAGAGGCGCTCATTGCCGGCTCCAGTGCTTGACGCTCAGCCCTTCCACGCCCTGCCCGTCGGCAGGAGAAGCCCAGGCTTGAGAAATGCTATGGACAATTCAGTGAGAATCGCGTATTCCGGACGTTAAGTCCGATAGCACGACGAGTTGCTGCCCCCTGGTCAGGGTAAGCGTTCGGGCCGAGTGCCGGCGGGGGTCCTCCGGCGCCGGATGGGAGAGGGGCCCGGCGACACGCCGTAGGTCTCACGAAGGGCGCAGCCCGATGCGGTGCTGCGCGGGGGAAGGAAACGTCATGTCCACACCAAACGTCAACGAGAGTGGCGGCGCTGAGACACTGGATGCGCTGATCCTGCGCGTTCAGGCGAAACGGGCCGACCTCAACGCATACCTGAGAGCGGCCGGCGCGCGGAACCGTCGACTGGTCAACATCACAATCATCGCGGGCTCGCTCGCGGCGGCGATGACCGCGGGGCCCGCGTTGGGCGGCAAGCCGTTCGCCGACTGGCTGACAGAGGTCCTCGGGCTGACTCCGGCGTCCTCCCCGTCGTGGCGGCTCCTGTGCGGAGTCGCGTTCCTGTGCTCGCTGGCCGCGACCATCGCGACGCAGCTCCACACGTCGCACAACTACGAGGAACACATCACCGACGCCCAGAAGGCCAGGGCCACTCTCGAGGTCCTGGCGGTGGGTGTCATGTCTGGCTATCTCAGCCAGCACGAGGCCACACGCCGGTACCTCGAGTGCGTTGAGAGCACCCCGTTCATCGAGGCGGCGCCGTAGCGCCACGCGCTAGTTCTGGTGTGTCGGCGGCGGTCCGAGGATCTCGATGTGGTGCAGGGCGGCGGCATGCCCGATCGCGGCGGGGTCGACAGGCGCCGCATCGAGCGGGGCCGGGTCGGGGAGCCGGCGCTCGGGCGCTGCACCACCGACCAGGGCGGCGAAGTCCTCGAAGCCGGCCGGGGTCGTCAGCTGCAGAGCATGCAGGGGTGACTCGGGTCCAACGACGAAGGTGTGGGCCTGGCCCCTGGGCAGGAGTACGAAGGCACCGGGGCCGGCGTCGAGGACCTCCCCCTGGCAGTGGAACCGGGCCTGTCCGGACAGGACGTAGAACATCTCGTCCTCGCGCAGGTGGCGGTGCACAGGCGGTGCGAACCCGGCGGGGTTGACGAAGTGGGCCACGGTCAGGGCGCCGTGGGTGTCCGCGCCGGTGGCCTTCAGCGTCACCAGGGTGCCGAGGAACCAGAGGGCCTCACCCTCGTCGCTCGCGAGGACGTACGGCATCTCGTGTCGTTGCGGAGCTGCGACCTCCGTCATGGCTCCTCCATTTCGCTATACCGAGGTAATGATGAATAGATTGCTAGTATGGCGATGTGAGCGCTGGCGTCAAGAGCGACGGACGCTCTGATCGACGTCCGTACCGCTCATCGGTCCGCAGCGAGGGGGCACGGCGTACGCGGGAGGCGATCGTGGCCGCAGCGACGGCCCTGTTCCTCGAGCGCGGGTACGACGGGACGTCGCTCGCAGACGTGGCGAGGGCCGCCGGTGTCGCCCGTCCGACAGTTGTGGCGGCTTTCGGGAACAAACCCGCGTTGCTGTCGCGCGTTCTCGACGAGGCCATGGTTGGGGACGACGAGCCGGTCGCGGTCAGGGACCGCCCGTGGTTCACGCCGGTCTGGGACGCCGAGACGCCCGAGGGCGTCCTCACCGCCTACGCCCGGGTCTGCGTCATCATCGGGGCCAGGGCCGGTCAGGTGGTCGAGGTGGTGCGTCGGGCCACCGACTCCGCGCCGGAGGTCGCCGAGCTGTGGGCGGGCTGGTTGCGCGG
This sequence comes from uncultured Actinomycetota bacterium, assembly GCA_963825645.1. Classification (GTDB taxonomy): domain Bacteria; phylum Actinomycetota; class Actinomycetes; order Actinomycetales; family Kineosporiaceae; genus JADJPO01. The sequence goes on along the minus strand of CAWGTT010000010.1, from coordinate 333,167 downwards.
GCGACGTGAGGGTGCCGCGATGGTCGTGGAGCGTGACCTGGTCAGCGCGGCCCTCCGCCCGGGTCTGACGCCGCAGACGGCGGGAGACGTCCTGTGGACGCTCAACGATCCGAACCTCTACGTATCGCTGGTGTCCCTCCGTGGCTGGGCCCCCGACGTGTACGAGACTTGGCTCGCCGAGACCATGAGGACGCTCATCCTGGACCCAGCTTCGACCGCACGAAACCACCCCGACGACGGTCGTCGCCGATCCGCCCGGCCTTGATGATCGCGAGCCATCGGCAACGATTCGACACCGGTCGACTCGACATCGGTCACGCGCATCCTCGGCGCTGCCCGGACCACGGTTTGTTCTCACCGACGTTGTTCTCACCGACGCGGTTGCATCCGCTCTCGACCCAGTGCGAAGCGGCCCGGATCGTCGGTGTCTACTCCTGGTGGTCGGAGACGGTGAACTGGATCTGACCGTCTGCGGCGGCCATGGCATCGAGCGCCTTTCCGTCCAGGACCCCGACCGCGACCGGGTCCAGGAACAGCTTCGCACCGCTGGACTCCACGACTGCGTCGCCCTGTTCTGGCCCGGTCGCTACGTGCAGCTTCAGCTCGCCGTTCGTCGCGTCGGAGGCGATCCGCAGGCCGGCGCCCTCGGGGGACGGCGCCTGCTGAGTGAGACCGCGGATCGCGGTTGCTGCGTCGTCGGTCAGCATGACCATGGTGACTCCTTTGGTCCAGTCGGGTTCACGGGATTGGTCTAACGGGACTGAGCGGGTCGGTCACTGCACAACTGCCCACCGAGCGCCTGACGCCCCGGCGCCATCACGGATTGACTCAGAAGGCGTCCGCATACCGTGCGGCTGCCCGCCCCCGGCACGTTCGGAGCGTCTCAACATGGCGCTGAGTCACCAGTTCGCTGCACCAACGTTTCGTAGGCCTGGCCGTGCGTCAAGTCGAGGCACCCGTCAGCCGGCGGCGTCGGACGCGGACCGCGCCGTGTCGAGCGCTCGACGCAAGGCGGCCAACGCGTTCCGCACTGTCGACGAGGAGCGCCCCAAGGCAGCCTCCACGGAGTCCAGAACCGGCAGAAAGTGTGCGCCCGCATCCTCGTGCACCAGCGCTCCCTCTTCGGTCAGGGTGAGCCGGTAGGAGCGTCCGTCGTCCGGGTTGGCGATGCGCGCGACGTGCTGCCGCGCCTCGAACCGCTTGACATAGCTGGAGACCGTGGTCGGTGGCGCGGCCATCCACTCGGCCAGCTCAGTGGGCGTGAGCGGCCCTGCCCGCAGCACGGAGTAGACGGCGAACTCGTCGGCCGTCAGCCCCACCGGCTGGAGGGCGTCGTCGAGCAGGGCATTCGTCGCGCGCGAGATGAGCCAGACGTCGAAGAGCACGTTCGTTTCTCTGTCGCCAGTTGCTGCGGGCACGGCTTGATACTACTACTACGATCACGTAGTATCTGGATACTGCGAACTCGCAGTAATCACTTCATCGATCGGGATTCCCGTCGAGGTCCCATCTGAAGGAAGGAAGATCATGGCCTTGTTGGATCGCCCGAGTTCGATGGCCGCCCGCGTCGCCGATCGCCGGCTTCTGGTGGTCTCCGGCAGTGCGTGGTTCGCCCTGGCCGCCGTGCTCTTCGCCTGGCAGGGCCGCTTCTCGCTGGCTGCCGTCGCGCAGGCGTGTGGCCGTGAGGCCCCCGATGTGCGGTTCGCCCCGGCGGCGTCGCAGACACAGTCGTTCCTGGCCGAGTGCGGCGACCACGGCCTGGCGGCCTACCGAGACCTGCAGGTCGTAGACCTGTTCTACCCGGCAGCCGGAGCCTTGTTCCTCGTCGTCGTGCTCGCGTTCCTGCTCCTGCGTGTCGCTTCTCGCGCCGTCTGGATCGCCCTCGTCCCGCTACTCGCCGCGCTCGGCGACTACGCGGAGAATGCGTCTGCCTGGGTGCTGATCGGCGTCGAACCATCGCAGGCGTTATGGGCGGCTTCGGTCCTGCAGATGGGTTCGGCCCTGAAGGTCGTGGCGTCATGGGTCTCCTGGCTGATCGTGACGGCCCTGCTGTTCGGGGTCGCCGTCAGAGCGCTGGCACGTCGCCCACTCGTGGTGGCCGGATGGTCACGCCTGCGGGCCGGAAGGCGACCGAGCGACCCGCAATCGCGCACGGGAACACGCCATTGATGCCGTGACCGAGGGCTCAACCTCGCCTACCGGGCGGTTGGCCTGTTCGGGACCAACGCCTTTGCAGTGGTCTCGACACGTCGCGGATGCTGAGGGGTGACCAGGAACGGAACGCGCGTGCGGCCCTGGATGAGTGCGACGCTGGCGCTAGCGACGTGCGCGGTCGCCGGATGCTCCTCGGTCCTCGGAACTGTGGCGGAGGCCTCGTTCGGCGCCCTGGTGCCCACTTCCCAGCAACTCAGGGTCGATACCCGGGGCGACATCCCGGGTGGTTTCGCACCCCTGCGCGCCTCGGGGGTGGACCGCGTCGACATACGCGTCGAGGGTGACGAGCTGACGGTCAGCCTCGACGGCGTCACGACAGTGTCCCGTCCGGTGCTGGAGCGCCGCGAGGTACAGGACAGTCGGGGTACGGGGCCCTTCACGGCGAAGGAGGAGATCCTCGTCCTCGGTTCCGACCCACTCGTCCTGGGTGACTTGGTGATCGAGGACCCGGTGATATGGCCGGGCGGCTACGACGGGAGCCCGATCATTACCGTCAAGCCACAGGATCCCACCGAGCGCGGCCCCGTCGAGCAATGCCGGGCCGCCGACCGCTGTCTTGTACTGACGGCAAGGCCATATCGCCACCCGGACCCACGCGGCACCTACGAAGACCGCAACGACCCCGGTCTCGGGGAGAACCCGCTGGCGTCGATCCTGGTCGGCGACGACCTCGTCGAGTACACCCTCGACACCGGTGACACGATCCGGGCGGACTGGTCCGGCGAGATGCTGACCCGCGCGTGCGGACTGTCGGAGAGCTTCGTGTGGCCTGTTCCGGACCGGGTCGGGCTGAACTTCGACGACCCGGTGCTCGTGCAGACTCGCTGCCCGATCCCGGACGGGGAGCCACGCGCGGTCACCGTGATGGAACGCGCGAACCTGCCGGTGCTCGCACCCCTGGGCACTCAGTTCGGCGGCCAGTGGTGCCGGCCGGGGCCGGGCTGTCTGTGGTTCATCTCCGAGGCCGGCGACACCCCTTCCTAGTGGGACAACAGAGACTGTGGACCACCGTGGGCGTAGCGTCGTCCGCGTGGTCAGCGAAGGATCCGGCGGCCGTGCCTATCGCCTCGCCGACTGGACGTTCGCTGGGGCGATCGGGGCCGCCGCGGGTGCGAGCATCGCAGCCGGCCGGGGGCGACGGTCGGTTCTGGCGAGCGCATCCAGGGGCGCGGGGGTCATGGCCGGGATCGATGCGCTGGCACGGGTTCGGCAAAGACCGCACGAGATCCCGCCCTGGTGGGGACGGGTGAGCGCCAGCACGGCCCTGGCCGCTCCGCTGGGCTGGATGATCAAGGGTGTCACCGGCGCTGGGCCGACGACGATCGGTACCGTGACCGGGCTGGTCGCCGGCGGGCTGGGGGTGCGGCCGCAGAAGGTCGCGCTGGGACCGGTGCTCGGTGCGCTCGTCGGCCTCGCCGGGGACCGCGCCTGGCCGTGGCTGACCGGGACGGTGCCACCACCGGCCGCGGTCGCGGCGACGACGATGCTGACCTACCGGGTGGTGTCGGCGCTGGTCTTCCGCGATCCGCAGGTCAGTCTGCTCGCGGATCGGGTGGACGCCGTCGAGCTGCCCTTCGTCGTGCCGCTCGAGGCGCGCTCGGCCTACGTCGGCACCCGCTACGTGGAGCAGCTGGCACAGGTGCTCGGGGGCTCCTACACCGCTGACGCCCAAGAGGTCGGAATCGTCTCCTCCCTCGACGAGCTGGCGGGCCCGGATTTCGACCCGCAGGTCGTGCACCCGCTGGTGAGGGAGTTCTACGAGCGGACCACCCGCTTCACCCTCGACATCGTCCCGCAGTGGCGGCCTTGGGTGATACCAGGCTACGTGGTCTATCGCTCCGCCCTCGCCCGCCCACTCGGACAGGCGAACGTGCCGATGAACCAGCGGCAGGCGCAGCGCGGCGTCCGGGGCCGGATCGACACCATCGCCGTCCCCGGTGCCGCGGACGGCGCCACCACGATCCGCGGATGGATCCGTTCCTACGCAGACACCGATGAGCCCATCTACGTCGGCATCTACACCACCTACCGGCATGAGGGCCGCGGCTACGTCAGCGTCGGCTTCCCGGTCCCAGGTGGCAGCTTCACGGCCACACTGTTGCCGCGCGCTCGCGACGACGGCGGGCTGGTGCTCACCAGCCATGATGCCGGCCTGCGCCACCCGGGTCACTACCTGACCATGATCGACCCCGAGGATCGCAGGCTGACGACCCTGGCGGTGCACGGGTTCGGTGAGCAGCTCGACGTCTACGTCGACGACGGCGGTCGGCTGCGCGCCGAGCATGCGTTCGCCGTCTTCGGGATCCCCTTCCTCGTCCTGCACTACCGGATGGAACGCAAGCCGCAGTAGTCGGCGGCGTCAGCGATGGCCTCACAGACCCGCTCAGCGGGTTCGGCTCAGGACCGCACCACCGTGCGATCTGGTCGCCGCCCTCAGCGTCGTCCAGCCCGGCCGGGACCCTCCTCGCTCCTCGGCGGCGCCGTACGATGAGGCGATGATCACTGCACTGCACACGCTGGTCTACGCCGAGAACCCGAACGCCGTCCGGGCCTTCTTCCGTGACGTCCTGCAGTTCCCGTGCGCCGACACCGGTGGTGGCTGGCTGATCTTCAAGACCGGCCCGAGCGAGCTGGCAGCGCATCCCAGCTCGTGGGAACACGAGGGCCAGACCGGCTCCACCGTCCAGCAGTTCGACGTGTCGCTGATGTGCGATGACCTCGAGGCCACGATGACGGAGCTGACGACCAGGGGCGCCGAGTTCAGCGGCGACGTGCAGGACGTGGGCTGGGGGATCATGGCGCGACTGAAGGTGCCGGGAGCCGGCGAGATGATCCTCTACCAGCCGGCGTACGACCCGCCCGCGACGGCCCTGTAGCCGCCATCTCGCCAGCTGGCCGGGCCGTCGGTAGAGCCGGGGCCGTCCCAAAGTGAGACCGCGGGCCGCGGGCCGCGCCGCCGATGATGGGAGTCGGCGTACGGCGCGCCAGGCCGCGCGCCACCCTGCCCTGTCCCTCGACCCCCCGGAGACCGGCCATGACGCGTGCGGAGCCCGAGGACGCCGCCACGACCTTCCGGCTGATGTACCGCAGCCACAGCCGAATCCCCGAGCCGGCGCGCAAGGCCGAGCTCGGCGCCCTGTTCAGCCAGGCCCGGTCGAACAACAAGGGACGGGGCATCACCGGTGCGCTCGTGCTGTCCGGCGACTGGTTCGTGCAGGTGCTGGAGGGCGAGGAGAGCGCGGTGCGCGAGGTCTTCGCCCTGATCAGCCGGGACCCGCGGCATGACCACGTCGCATTGCTCGAGACGGCGACCGTCCCGGGACGGGTCTTCTCGCGCTGGGCCATGGCCCGGGTCTCCGCCGACGGCGAGCCCGACATCCCGCTGATCGCGCACGTGGACGGGATCTCACCGGCGGCCGCTCGGCCGACCACGCCGGAGCAGGAGCGCCTGCTCGACGTCATGCGCGAGGCCGCGACCGGGGCCGCCGACCGCGTGTGACCGGGATCTGGCTACCCGCACGCGCTGCCTCAGCCGAGCTCTCCGCGCAGCCTGGTCCGCAGCTCCGCGTCGACCTGATCGGCGCAGGCCCGCAACCGGGGCTCGTGCGGGCCGGCCTGGCGCAGTCCGTCAGCCGATCCGGTCGCCTCCTCGATCGTCCCGCAGATCGCGGCCAGGTCCCCCGCACCCAGGTTGGCGGCGGCACCGCGCAGCGCGTGCGCGGCGAACCGTGCCGCGGTGGCATCGCCGGCCGTGATGGCCGACGTGATGTCGAGCAGACGATCGGGCATGGCATCCAGGAATCTCACGACGAGGCCGCGGATCAGGCTGCGCCCCTCCTCCGACTCGCCCGTGGCGAGCTCGGCCAGGCGCTCGCCGATGGGCGTCGTCCCCGGTCCGTGCCCCGCGCGGGCCCGCGCGGTCCCGCACCGTCCCGTGCCGAACGACGAGGTTCCGACTGAGGTAGTGACCGATGAGGTCCAGCGCGACATGGCGGCGCCGAGCGCATCACGCCCGATCGGCTTGGCGAGGTAGTCGTCCATGCCGGAGGTGAGGCAGCGCTCGCGGTCCTCCTCGAAAGCGTTGGCGGTCATCGCGATGATTGGCGTGTTCGCGGTGCCGGCGCGCTGTCGCAGGATCGCAGTGGCCGTGTAGCCGTCCATTCGCGGCATCTGGCAGTCCATCAGGATGGCCACGTAGGAGGTGGTGTCCGCCATCTCGGTGGCCTCGACGCCGTCCGATGCGATGTCGACGTCAAACCCCAATCCCCGCAACATGCGGACGGCGACCTGCTGGTTGATCTCGTTGTCCTCCACGACGAGGACCCGGACGGGTTGCCGCCCGTCGGCCGGGTCGTCGACGACGGGTAGGCACGGGAGCCGGCGGCCGTCGGGTATCTCGCTCGTGAAACGCTCGGAGCCGCGCTGCAGCTCGATCCGGACCCGGAACGTGGTGCCCTGCCCGGCCTGGCTGGCCACGCTGATCGAGCCGCCCATCGTCTCGATGATCTGCTTGCTGATCGGCAGGCCGAGACCCGTCCCCCCGTACAGCCGGGTGGTCGAGGAGCTGGCCTGGGTGAAGGGGTCGAAGATGTGTTCGACGGTGTCGCAGTCCATCCCGATCCCGGTGTCGGCGACGTCGATGGTCACGGGAACCAGATCCTGAGCGCCGCCCGGTCCTGCGGGGTCACGGCGCACACGTACTGTCACCGAGCCCCGTTCGGTGAACTTCACCGCGTTGCCCACGAGGTTCAGCAGCACCTGGCGAAGCCGGCCGGCGTCCCCGTGAAGTGCCGGGGGAAGCGCCGGGTCGATCTCCAGTCGCAGCTCGATGTTCTTGCGGTCCGCCGCCTGGTGCAGCAGGACCATGAGATCCTGCACCATCGGGCCGAGGTCGAAGTCGGCTTCGTCCAGGACCAGTTCTCCCGCCTCGATCTTGGAGAAGTCCAGCACGTCGTTGATCACCCCGAGCAGTCCGCTGCCGGCCGTCTGGATCCCCTCGACGAGCTGTCGCTGCTCATCATCGAGAGGGGTGTGCGTCAGCAGCTCGCCGAGCCCTATCACCCCGTTCATCGGCGTGCGGATCTCATGGCTCATCGTCGCCAGGAACTGCGACTTCAGCTGCGAGACCTCCTCGGCATGGTCCCGGGCCTCGGCCAGTCCCTGAGCGATCTGGTTGCTCTCGGTGACGTCCAGGGCGGCCCCGTGGAACAACCCGACCTCGTCGTCGTAGGCGCCGTCCCAGCGCAGCACCCGGTACTCCCCGGCGCTGTTCCGGAACCGGTTCTCGTACACCTGCACGGTGCTGGCGCCCTCGATCATGCTGGCGCGCAGATCCCTGGCCTGTTCCGCGTCGTCGGGATGCATGAACTCCGTGGTGAGCCGGCCGAGCAGTTCGGACGGGTGGTAGCCCAACAGGTGAGTCCATGCGGCGTTGACCCGCAGGATGTGCCCCTGCCGGTCGGTGACGATCATCAAGTGCTTGGCCATGTCGAAGAAACGGGAGGCCTCGCGCGCCGATCGCCGACGCTCGGTGACGTCCCGCATGAAGCAGTGGTGGCCGAACAGGATCCCGCGGTCGTCACGATCGGCGACCATCGTGACGTCCTTGTGGAAGATGCTGCCGTCGGCGCGGATGCCTCGCGCCTCGGCCGACCCGATGCCCTCGGCGAGCATGACCTCGTAGGCCGCGAGAACCGTCGGGAGGTCCTCCGGGTGCACCGTCGGGGCCCATGAGGTACCGATCAGGTCGGCGGGGGTCAACCCCAGCGCCCCGGCGTAGGCGTGGTTGAGCCGCAGGTAGTTGCCGTCGAGCCCGATATAGGAGATTCCCTCGACCGCGTTGGCCATGGCCGATGCCTGCGCCCGCACGGTGTTTCGAGCCGTCTGCATCTCCGCCACGACGGTGGCCGTGGCCAGTGCCATCGTGACCGCGACGACGGTGAAGATCTGCAGGGCGAGAACGTCGGGGCCGCCGCCGTCCCCCTGCGCGAACGGCCCGCGGGCGGCGCCCGTCGCCCACGCCGCCAGAGCCACCAACGCCCCGGCCAGCATCGTCGTCGGCCGGATTCCATGACGAACCGCGACCCAGAACAGGCCTGGCAGGAGGAGCAGTGGCCAGCTCTGGTGGGGGTGTGCCGTCGGCTCGGAGAGGAAGATCAGGCCGGCCAGGGCCAGCTGCACCGCGCCTGCCAGCGCCGCCTCACGTCCCCGGTACCTGGTCACCGCCTCCGTGACGTCGCGGTGCAGCAGCACCCGCACCAGCGGTGCCACGACGATGATCCCGACAGCGTCGGCGGCGAACCAGACTCGCCACACCGAGAAGGCGTTCAGACCGGCCGGCGGGGAGTCCAGCAGGACGGTCGCGGTGCCGATCAGCGCTGCCCCGCTCGAGGCCAGCAGGGCCGCAGGCAGCAGGCGCTGCCACACCCAGCGCGCCGCCGCATCCACACCGTCCACCGCGATGGAGCGCCCCATCAGCCAGGCGCCCACAGCCGCCTCGGTCGTGTTCGCCGCGGCGAAGGCCACGGAGGTCGTCAGGGTGTGACCGTCGTGCAGGTTGCCGGCCACGTTGACCGACCAGAGCACGGCCAGGTAGGGGGGCCAGGTCCGGACGCCTCGGCGCATCAGAACCCCGACCGCCAGTCCGGCTGCGGGCCAGAAGGCGGCGAACCCGGGTGGGCGCAGGACCAGCTGCAGGCCGAGGAGCTGCAAGCCGAGGTAGGCGGCCCCGAAGAGCAGTGGACCGGCGGCCGTCCGCAACCGGCCGGCACGGTCCGTCAGAGTGCGCACGTGGTGCTCCTCGGCCGACCGGCGCTCGGTTCGCGTTCTTGACCGAACCGCTCACTCGTTTGGTCCTCGCGGGGGCCCGCCGCGGCCGGTCGACGTGGCGCCGGTCCGCACGCGGTCAGTTCGCGGTCCGAACGGCCCGCAGCGTCCGCGTCGAGGCAGCGGCCGCGTCCCGGCCGGCGAGCCACTCGGTGATCTCGACGGCGGGGATGGGCCGAGACAGGTAGTAGCCCTGGATGTGGTCGCAGCCGAGTGCGCTGAGGTGGTCGAGGGTGCGCAGGTCCTCGACCCCTTCGGCGACGGCCTCCATGTCGAGGTTGTGCGCCAGTTCGATCACCGACTTCACGATCGTGCGGGCGTTCAGGTCGGCGGCCATCGGCATGACGAACGACTTGTCGATCTTGACCTTGCTGACGGGAAGGCGCTGTAGGTAGGCCAACGAGGAGTGCCCGGTGCCGAAATCGTCGATGGCGATGGCGACTCCTGTAGCGACAAGGTCCTCAAGCGTGCGGGTCATCCGCGCCGGATCGGTCATGATCCCTGTCTCGGTGACCTCCAGGCTGAGCGTCGCTGGTGGCAGCCGGTGGCGCTGCAGCGCGTCGGTGATCTTGCGCGGTAGGTCCTTGTCGCGCAGCAGCAGGACGCTGAGATTGACGTTCACCCCGAGATCGATGCCGGTCGAGCGCCAGATGCGCGCCTGGGCCAACACCTGGTCCAGGACGCTCCAGGTCAGATCATGGATGAGGCCGGTGCGTTCGGCGACGGCGATGAAGGTCTCCGGGCTGATGGCGCCGAGCTCGGGGTGGTGCCAGCGGGCGAGCGCTTCCACGTCGGTCACGCGGCCGTCCCCGACGCGGGCGATGGGTTGGTAGACGACCGTGACCCGGCCGGTCTCGATCGTTCGGCGCAGCTCATGAGCCAGGCGGAGCCGGTCGTGGGTGTGCCAGTCGGCGTCCGGGCTATAGACACTCGCCGACAGATGCGCGGCCTTCGCCGCATACATCGCGACGTCGGCGCGCTGGAGCAGGGTGGTGGCGTCGGCCGCGTGCTCGGGCGCGACCGCGACGCCGATGCTGGCTCCGACCTCCAGCGTCAGACCGTCCAGCGTGAACGGTTCGCGCAGCGTCGCGTTGAGGTCCTCGGCAGTCGCCAGCCCCTCGTCGACGTGCCCAAGCCCGGGCACGACGAGGGCGAACTCGTCTCCGCCGAGGCGAGCCACCGTGGCGCCGGCCGGCGCGGCGTGGCGCAGCCGGTCGGCGACCTGCTCGAGCAGGCGGTCGCCGGTGTGGTGGCCGAGTGTGTCGTTGACCTCCTTGAAGCCGTTGAGGTCCATCAGCAGGACGGTGGCGCGCGGGTCGACGGGCTCGGCCAGCGTGGAGTCGAGTGACCGCAGGAACAGCGTCCGGTTGGGTAGCCCGGTGAGTGCGTCGTGGAGGGCCTCGTGCTCGCGGGCCTGGATCTGGCCGTGCAGCTGTTCGATGAGTCCGGCGTTCTGCATGGCAACGGCTGCTTGGGACGCCAGGGTCGCGAGCATGAGGGCGTCGTCGGTGTCGAAGGTGCTGACGTCGCCGATCCGGTCCGCGACGACCAGGATCCCGGTGACGTCATCGCCGGAGGCCATGGGCGCGGCGATCAGGTCGGCGACGCCGAGGTGGGCGAGCGTGGCCACGTGGCTGGGGTTCCGGGTTCCGTGCGGGATCAGCAGGGTGTTGCCGGCCAGAACGTGGTCACGTAGCCACGCCGGTAGCGCGGTGGGTGGTCGGACGGCGGCCGTTGGCCCGTCGTCCGTCGCCGTGGCCGGAGTCGCCGACACGGTGGTCAGTACCCATTGGGTTGCATCGGCGTCGTCTCGCGAGCCGACGCCCTGGTCGCTCGGGTCGGTCTCGACCCCGCCACCGTCGTCCGTGATGCGAGGCAGCAAAGCCATGGAGATGCCGGCGCGCATCAGACGGCGCGCTTCGGTCAAGACCTGGACGGCGGTCTGCTGGCGGCGCGCCGTCCCGGAGGTCGTGGTGGTGAACTCGTACAGGGACCGCAGGCCGCCGTAGCGCCGCGATAGCCGGGCGTAGCCACGGTAGGCGGCGAGCATGACCGCGCACACCACGAGCAGCGGGCCGAGGGCCCACGGCATCGCCGCTGTGACGACGGCCGCGACCACGGCCAGGCTGGCGTTCCCCGCGGTGGTGACGGCGGCGACCAGCATCAGGGTCGCCAGCCGCATCCGCCCGTCGTGCAGCCGGATCACCGCCCAGACGGCCGTGGCGCCGAGCTGGCCGGCGCCGGCGGCGGCGAGGAACACTGCGGCGCAGACGGTCGCATCCAGGTGACCGTCGGCCGGACCGACGCGAGCGACGATCTCGGTGGCGAGGGTGGTCTCGGCGAGGAACACACTCAGGTTGAAGGCCAGCTTGCCGGGGGCCTGCCGAGCGTAGACCGCAAGCACCAACGCTTCGCCCACCAGGCGTCCGGCGACCAGGTCGCCGGGGACGGCGAACAGCAGGCCGAGGACCAGCGGCACCTCGCTGAAGGAGAAGGTGTGGCTCTCGGCGTTGACTTCGACGTGGGCGACGAACACCGAGGCGACACCGAACATGACGGCCAGCTGCCACCATGCCAGGCGGGCGTCCGTGGCGTGGGCAGCGACGGTGGCGGCTCCTCCGTACGCCCAGCCCCCCGGGGCGAGCGACAACGCGATCGCCCCGGCGACCAGAAGGGTCGCCAGGGCCGTCGTCGCGATCCCGGCGCGGTGGGCGCGCAGCACAGTCCCCTGCAGCAGGAGCGGAAGCGTCCGCGTCCTGCCACGGGCTGTGGGCGCCCTGCCGGTCATCGTCGTGTGTCCTTACTGCCACCCGGCCGATGACCAGCGGCTCCCGGACCAGTCGTCATCAGACCAGCGGCTGCCGGACCAGCGGCTGCCGGACCACCGGCTGCCTTCCCACTCGTCGTCGGACCAGCGGCTGCCGGACCAGCGGCTGCCGGACCAGCGGCTGCCTTCCCACTCGTCGTCGGACCAGCGGCTGCCGGACCAGCGGCTACCGGACCAGCGGCTACCGGACCAGTCGTCGTCAGACCAGCGGCTGCCTTCCCACTCGTCGTCGGACCAGCGACTACCGGACCAGCGGCTGCCCTCCCAGTCGTCGCCGGCCCAGCCGGTCGCCGTCCAGTCGTCGCCCGACCAGCGGCTGCCGTTCCAGATCCCACCGGTCCAGGACCGTCCCGCGGCCTGGCTGGCGGCCATCGCCGCGCTGTCGAACGGCTGGCCGAAGATGTCCTGCTGGCCGGTCAGGGCGACACCGGCGTCCACGACGTAGGAGCCGTTGCGGGTCAGGTCGAGCGGGCCCGTTCCAGTGCTGACCGGGAACGACTGGACGGCGTTGGGCAACGGGGCGGCTGCCGCGGCGGCGACGTTGATGGTGCCGCGACCGCTGTAGTGAATGGTCTTCGGGTCGTCGGCCGCGTGGTTGCCCTTCGCCAGCGGCGTGGCGGTGTTCGAGAGCAGAGCCTTGACCTGGTCGGGGGTGGCCTGCGGGTAGCGCTCCAGCAGCAGAGCGGCCGCTCCGGAGACAGCCGCGGCGGCCTGGGAGGTGCCCGACCCCCGCTGGAAGCGGTCTCCGACCCGGCCCTTGTTCGAGTGCATGCTGTCGACGAACGACCCGGGCACCCGCAGACCCAGAACGCTCACGGCCGGCGCGATGACGTCGACCGGGCGCTCCGCTGTGCCGTGCTGGGCGAACGTCGCGACCGTGTCATCGGATGTGGTGTCGGGTTTGCGCGAGTCCAGGCCGCCGACCGCGATCACGTACGGGTCGTAGGCCGGGTCGGCCAGTTGCGGGGCTGCCCTGCCCTCGTTGCCGGCCGAGACGACGACGAGGATGCCGTGGTGCCAGGCCTGCTCGACGGCCTGCGCGAGCGGGTCGACCGTGTACGGCTGGGCGGAGTCGATGCCGTAGCTGAGGCTCAGGACGCGGATGTTCATCCCGGGGTCGTGGGCGTGCTGGGTGACCCAGTCGACGGCGGCGATCACCTGGGTGATGTCGCTGGCCCCGTCAGCGGCGCCGACCTTGACGTTCACGATCCGCGCCTGCGGGGCCACGCCCACGTAGGCCGACGTGTCGGAGTAGCCGCTGGCGTTCCGGCACGCCGAGCACCCGACGGCCGATGCCGACACGCCGGCGTCACGGCCGGCGATGATCCCCGCCATGAAAGTGCCGTGGCCGAAGGCGTCCACCCCCGGCGGGCCGCCGGTCCCGGCGTCGAACGACAGGTCCGGTCCGTCGATCACCTGGCCCGGCTGGTTCAGCCCGGGAACCCGCGTGACTCCGGTGTCGATCACGGCGACGTCGACGCCCCGCCCGGTCAGCCCTCGCTCCCAGGCGGTCTGCGCCCCGATGATCCGGGTGATCGCTGACGGTGATCCGCTGTGGGTCGGCTCCAGGCCGGTTTCGGTTGGCGCCTTGGACCTCGCGGAGGCCGGCGACGCCCCCCCGACGGCGAGGCCGAGCACGAGCGGCGCCGCGAGCGCGGCCATGCCCAGCCGGACGGCTGCGGTCCGCCGGCCCCGTCCCCGTACGACATTCGAGCGAGTGTGTGGACCCTGTCCCGCCACTGTGACCTCCATGTCGCCGGGCGCCAGCTCCTGCTGCACGATGTGATCGTTCAGTTACAAAGAGTTATCGCAGAGAGTCTGATCCGGAACGAGGCCCTGGCCGGGATCACCACCCGAACGGCAGCGGCGCTGCACCCGAGCGGGTCAACGTCACGGGGAGGACGCGAGCCGGGGCAGGACGACGACGAACCGGGCTCCCGACGTCCACTCGGCGTCGTACCGGACCGTCCCGCCGTGGCGTTCGACGATGTCGCGGGTGATGGCCAGGCCGAGCCCTGTGCCGCCGTCGTGCCGGGTACGCGCGTCGTCGAGGCGGGAGAAGCGTTCGAAGATCCGTTCCTGCTGGTCGCCAGGAATCCCCGGCCCGTCGTCGGCGACCGTGAGCTCGACGTGGCCGTCGTGCTGGGTCAGCGAGACCGTGACCGTGCCGACGGCGTGGCGGACGGCGTTGTCGAGCAGGTTGCGCACGGCCCGGGCGAGGTGGTCGGGGTGAGCCACGAGGGAGGCCGCTGAGACGTGCTGGGCATCGATGCGGATGGACGGGTCCACCTCCCGTTGACCCCGGATCTCCCGCAGGACGATGTCGTCGAGGTCAACCGTTCGGCGCTGGGTCCCGCTCGGGTCGACGTCGCTGCGAGCGAGGTGCAGTAGGTCGTCGATGAGCTCCTGCAGCGCCATGACGTCGTCGCGCACGGCCCGGTTGGTCGCCGTCGGGTCGGCCGAGCCGGGTTGGGCGAGATCGACCTCGACCTCGGTCCGGATGCGGGTGAGCGGTGTGCGCAGCTCATGCGCGACATCGGCCACGAAGCGGCGCTGACGGTCGGCGGCATCGCTCAGCCGATCGAGCATGCGGTTCAAAGTGGTTGCCAGGCGAGTGATCTCGTCGTCACGGGCGGGCACGTCGAGGCGATGAGGGGACTCGGAGGCGGTGATGTCCTCGACCTGGGTACGCAGTACCTCCACCGGTCTCAGGGTTCTACCGGTCAGCCACCAGATGAGGACGGCGAGGACGGCGCCGACGGCGGGCACTCCGATGCCGAGTGCGGCGGCCAGGGCGCCGACGGTGTCGTCGATGCCCTCGCCGTCCTGGACGACATGCAGGATGGCCGCGCCGGCCAGAGTGTCGACGCGTCGGGACAGGACCCGGTAGCTCTCCTCCTCGAGCGGCACGTCGTCCCGCGTTGCGATCACCTGGTCGACGCCGGGCGGGAGCGGGTTGGCGAGTGGTCCGGCGGCGCTCAGGTTCGCCGTGGCGGCGAGGACGGCGCCGTCCAGTGAGACGAGCTGGACGGAACGGTCCTCGTCGCTTCCGTCAGCTGACACCGCGCCGACGTCGGTGGCGACCTGGACGGCGATGAGGTCCGCGCGCTGGGCGAGCGAGGCGTCGAGGTTGGCGGTGAGTTGGACGCGCTGCAGGAAGAGCAGGGCGACACCGCTGGCGGTGAGGACGATCGCCACGACGACCGTCGCCACGACGGTCACCCGGAACCGGATGGAGCCGAAACGATCTCGGCGGAGGGTGACCATGGCTCGCGTCAGCCTCCGTCGGCGGCCAGTCGGTAGCCGGCGCCGCGCACGGTCTCGATGGCCCGTCGTCCGAAGGGTTCGTCGATGCGGGTGCGAAGGCGGCGGATGTAGACCTCGACGATGTTGGGGTCGCCGTCGAAGTCGTCGTCCCACACCCCGGCCAGGATCTCGTTCTTGGTCACTACCTCGCCGGCCCGTCGCACGAGGAACTCCAGGACGTCGAACTGGCGCGCGGTGAGCTCGACTTCATCCACGCCCCGCCAGACACGCCGCTCGCCGGGGCTGATCCTCAGGTCACCGGCGTTCACCGGGGCTGGGCTCGTACTCCCGGCTCGGCGGAGCAGCGCCCGCAGCCGGGCGACGAGCACCGGGAAGGAGAACGGCTTGGCGAGGTAGTCATCGGCTCCGGTGTCGAGGGCTTCGGTCTGGTCGAGCTCGTCGTCCAGTGCGGTGAGGATCAGGATGGGCGTCCAGATGCCGGCCGTGCGAAGCCGTTCGCAGATCGCGTACCCGTTGATGCCAGGGAGCATCAGGTCGACGATGAGGATGTCGTAGGTACCCTCGGTGGCCCGCCAAAGCCCGTCGGTGCCGTCGAACGCGGTCTCCACCGTGAACCCCTCGCCCTCGAGGCCACGCCGGACCGCGGCGGCGATCTTCCGGTCGTCTTCGATCAGCAGCACTTTCATAGGGCTCCCGTCGGCGTGGGTCGATGGTATGCCGAAGGAGGCAGGTGCTGTCAGGCTCGCCGACTGCGTCGGGAGAGACGGATCTGGGCCAGGAGGAGCCCACCGACGATGACGGGTACCCCGATGGCGATCGGGAGGATGCCCTCGGGGTTGAGGGTGCGCCGGTCGGCGACATCGATCCGGACGACGTTGGAGGTGGCGACATTGTCGACGCCGGCGGCGAGCGCGACGGCGTAGGCGGCGTACGTTCCGGCGCTGACCGGCTGGAGCTGCCAGTCGACGGTCCGCTTCTGGCCGGGCTGGAGGACACCGATCGGCACGGAAAGGGTGGGGGTCCAGTCCTCGGGGTCGACCGAGGTCGACTGGTCGGGATCGGTGACGTCGAAGTGGATCACCAGCGGTGGGCTCGCGTCGGCCCCGGGGTTGGAGACCGTGACGGCCAGCGCGAAGTGCTCGCCGAGGGAGATGGCCTCGCTCGAGGGTTCGGCCGCGAGGGTGATGGTGCCATCGATCTGCGCGGCAGCCGTGGCACCCGCCGAGCCCGCCGAACCCCCGAGGCCGGCAAGGACGGCCACGATGGCCAGCAGGACGGCGAGAACGGCTCTTCTGAGGATCGTCGTCATCGCGCCCCTCCGAGTTCGAGCCGGGCCGAGAGAGCGATGGCGAGCGAGGTCAGGGCGATGGCAGCGACGACCGGAGAGATGAGGTACTGCATCTGGTCCGCCCAGGCCTGCTGCCGGACGAGCACGTTGCCGGCGAGGGTGAGTCCGGCGCTGACCGGGTTGGCCGTGACGAGGATGGAGCCGAGAGCGCCGCTGGCCTTGATCGCGGGTAACTGGCTGGGCGCGGCGAGCAGCAGCAGGATGGCGACCGACGCGGCCTGGCTGACCCGGTTCGACAGTGCGACGGAGCTGACGGCCAGGCCGAGTGCGGTCAGCGCTGCCGCGACCAGGCCCCCGGCCACGATCAGCACGGCGACGGCGTCGAACGCCACCCCGGGACCCCTGGCCATCACCGCGACGAAGGGCAGCGCCACGACCAACGATGCAGCCCACATCGTTGTGGCGGCAAGGAGCTTGCCGATGACGAGGTCTCGTCGAGGGACCGGGGTGACCAGAATCGCTTCCAGCGTGCCCCGTTCCCGCTCCCCGGAGATGGCATCGGCACTGATCACCAGTGCGGCGAGCGTGCCCAGTCCGATGGACGACTGGACCAGGACGCCGACGGACTCGCGGGCGTCGAGCAGGTTGATCCCGGCGTCGACCGTGGCGAAATAGGACAGGATCGCCAGCATCACCGTGACGGCGAACAGCACCGACAGGCCCTTGGCGCTCAGCCAGAGTTCGGTGATCTCTTGACGGACGACGACGAGCCAGATCCCCTTCGGCCTCCTCGACAGCCCCATCGACGGTCGCGTCGCCGGCTGGGATGCCGGCACCGTGCGCGCGGTCATGAGGCCACCTGCGCCGACTCGGCGGTCAGGGCGAGGAATGCCTCGCTGAGGCTGCCGCCGTACAGTTCGAACGAGCGCGGCTCGATGCCGGCATCGAGCAGGGCCCGCAGGATCGCGCCGACGGCGCCGTCCACGAGGCCTCCCTCCCGAGCGAGTTCGATGTCGATGTCCCCCGGCCGGGTGTTGTCGTAGCGGGTCGACACGACCACTGGTGTCGAGCGCAGCGCGCTGTCCGCGGCCGCGACCGCGGAGGGGGCCACCCGGACCCGGCACTGGCCGGCCACCTTCGCCGCGGTAGTGACGTCTTCCACGGTGCCTTCGGCGACGATGCGGCCATGGTGCAGGATGGCCACCCGGTCGCAGACCCGTTCGACCTCGTCCAGTAGGTGGGTGCACAGGATCACGCAGGTCCCGTCCTCGGTGGCACTCCGGGTGAGCTCGGCGAGGATGTCCTCCTTGCCTGCAGGGTCGAGTCCGATGGTTGGCTCGTCCAGGAACAGCACCGCGGGGTCGTTCATCAGCGCGCGGGCCAGGCCGAGGCGCTGACGCATCCCTCGTGAGAACGTGGCGATCCGGTTGTGGTTGTGGCCAAGGCCCATCCGGTGGAGGAGTCGCTCGGCGCGCTCTTCGGCGTCACCGCGTGACATGCCGAACAGCTGACCGTAGAAGCGCAAATAGGAGCGGCCGGTCTGAGCCCCCGGGTAGCCGTTGGACTCCGGGAGCACACCGATACTGGCCCGCACAGCGGTCCGGTCGCTCAGCGCATAGCCGTTGATGTGCCCGTCGCCGGAGGCGAACGGCACGATGGTGGTCAGGGCTCGGATGATGGAGGTCTTGCCGGCGCCGTTGGGGCCGAGCAGCCCCACGATCTCCCCGCGATCTCCATGCAGTGACACGGCGTCGACCGCCGTGAGCGCTCCGTATCGCACGGTGAGCCCGCGCGCTTCGAGCGCCGTCCCGTCGGTGGCGTTGACCAGCATCGATCCCTCTCTCGTCGAGTCCCCTCGGCGTCGCCGAACCGGGAACGCGGCATCGCTACCTGCTGATCACAGCACGCCGCCGCTGACCCTCACCTGACTGGAGCCTCGCGAGTCAGCCAGGGGTCAGCATCGACGCCGTACAACCGTCTCGCACGTGCTGTTCACCCCCATGGGTGGGGATTGAGTGGGGATTGAGTGGGGATGAACAGGACCCGGCCCGTGCACCCAGGACGCCGACCAGAGGGAGCACCGACGGTGAATCGAGACTTTCTCACGGACCACCACGGATGGAGGTTCGTGGTGGCACCGATGGCGGCGGCGACGCTGTTCGCAGCAGGCTGCGCCTCGGACGACCCCGGCAACTCCGTCCCGACGCCGAGCGCCACTGTGTCGGCCAGCCCCGGCACGTCTGCGAGCCCCGACACCTCATCGAGCGCCGAGACGGCTCCGGCGACGGTAGACGAGCGGGGCTGCGGGAAGAGCTTCCCGTTCGATCCGGCGAACTTCGTCGACCCGACCGAGGACACCAACCCGTACCACCCGCTGAAACCGGGGACCCAGTGGGTGCGCGGTGGGAGCACGCAGGTCGGTCAGCGAGAGGTCCCGCACGAGGCCATCACCACGATGACCGACGTGATCCGCACGATCGAGGGAGTGCCGGCCATCGCGATGCTCGACGAGTTCAGCGACTCCGGTGAGATCGCTCAGACCGGGATCGACTACCTGGCTCTCGACCGGGATGCCAACGTGTGGATGCTTGGGGGGTATTCCGAGGAGTTCGAAGGCGGCCAGTACACCAACACCGAACTTGCCTGGCTCGGCACTGCCGATGGCCAGACGGTCGGCGTGCTCACCCCGGCCGAGGTCGCCGCCGACACGTCGCCGTGGTGCATCGGTCAGGCGCCCGATGAGGCGGCCTCGGTAGGCGAGCCGGTGAAGCTCGGTGTGACGGAATGCGTCAAGTTCGGCTGCTTCGACGCCGTGCGCGTCATACAGGAGGGGGAGGTCGGTGCCCCGGACAACGAGCAGAAGTACTACGCCCCGGGCGTCGGGGTCATCAAGAACGTCCCGCTCGACGCCAGCCTGCACAAGGACCGCTTCGAGCTGCTGAACTTCCTCACTCTCAGTCCCGAGGGCCTGGCCGAGGCGAGTAAGACGGTGCTGGACCTCGAGGCCCATGCCCGCGAAACGGCTCCCGACGTGTTCGGCGAGGCTCCGAAGTCCTCGAGGGCGAGGTGAGCGGCCCACCCGTCGTCCAGATGGAGGGCGTGTCGAAGGCGTTCGCCACCCGCAGCGGCGGGACGGTCCCCGTCCTGCGCGACGTCGACTTCGCCATCCACCCGGGAGAGAAGGCCAGCCTGGTCGGACCCTCGGGTAGCGGCAAGTCCACCCTGCTCTCGCTGATCGCCGGCTTGCTGCGACCGGATGCCGGCTGGGTGGCGGTGGACGGCGTCGCGGTGAGCGACCTCGACGACGCCTCGCGGGCGCGGCTACGGGGCGAACGCATCGGCATCGCTCTCCAGGCGGACAACCTCATCCCGTTCCTGACGGCCCTGGAGAACGTGGCGCTGGCTCTCGCGTTCGGTCCCAGTCGTGACGGACGGCGTGCTCGGCGCGACGCGCTGGAGATGCTGGAGCGCTTCGGCGTCGCCCACCGCGCCGGCCACCGGCCCCGGCAGCTCTCCGGCGGCGAGGCACAGCGGGTCGCCCTCGCTGTTGCGATGGCCAACCGCCCGGCGTTGCTGCTGGCGGACGAGGTGGTGGCGCAGCTGGACGCCGACACGGCCGGCCAGGTGGTCGACGAGCTCCTGGCTGGAGATATCGCCGTTCTGTACGTCACCCACGACATCGCGCTCGCCGACCGTGTCGACGTGCGGTACCGGCTCCGCGACAACCGGATCGACACACGGTGAGCGGGAACACGGTGGTCACCAGCGACCTCGTCGTCGAGTATCCGACGAGCACCGGGACGGTCCGGGCGCTGGGGCACGGTGGGATGGTCGTCCCGGGCGGCTCCAGCCTGGCCATCATGGGTCCCAGCGGATGCGGGAAGTCCACCATGCTCGGCCTGCTGGCCGGTCTGGCCCGGCCCACCCGGGGCAGCGTCACGATCGGCGACACCACCATCTCCTCGCTCCCGGAACGGCAGCGCGTCCGGTTCCGCCGGGAGATGCTCGGCATGGTCTACCAGGCGGACAACCTTCTGCCGCACCTCACCGTCGAGGAGAACGTCGCCCTTCAGCTCGCCATCAGCCATGGCGGCGACCCTCGCGTCCGACCGGCCGAGGATCCCGGCCTGCTGCTCGACCGGCTGGGACTGCTTGAGCTCGCGGAGCGGTTCCCGGACCAGCTCTCCGGCGGTCAGCGGCAGAGGGTCGCGGTGGCCAGGGCCATCGTCCACCGCCCCGGCGTGGTCCTCGCGGACGAGCCCACCGGTGCTCTCGACGACCAGAGCGCCCAGCGCGTCATCGAGCTGCTCACCGAGATCCACCGCGACATCGGCGCCACCCTCATCATGGTCACCCACGACCCAGCCGTCGCCGCCTACGCGGGCAGGATCGAGACCCTTCGGCACCCGAGTCCGACGGGAGAGCTCTCCCATGTCGGCTGAGCCCCTGCTCCCCAGGTATGCGCTGGCCCGGTATGTCCTGGCCGATCTCGTGCGCAATCCACGGCGCACCCTGTCGACCATGGTCGGCGTCGTCCTCGGCGTCGGACTGTTCTGCGGAGTGTTGTTCTTCGTCGACGGGCTGTCGGCGTCGATGACCCAGCGGGCCGTGGCGCCACTGCCGATCGATATGCAGCGCATCGTCACCCAGCCGGCCGGAGCTGTCCTCATGCTCACCCAGACCTTCGAGGACGGCACATCGGGCGCCGGCGGGGAGCGTCGACAGGTCGTCATGGAGCTCCAGAACCGCGGCCGGACAACGGCCCACGATGTGACCGTCCGCTCCGTGCCGGCGTCCGGTCTGGAGTTCGTCGCAGGCTCGGCCCGGATCGACGGCCAGATCGTCCCCGCCGTCTCCGGCAACCCGTTCGCCCAGGGCCCTGCCCGCGCCGGATACAACCTCGGCGCACTCGAACCTGGCGGCACCCGGCGGCTCACCTACCTCGTCGATGCGGCCTCGGCCACGACCGTGGACGACACCTCGGTCGCGACCTCGCACTCGAGCC
The DNA here is from genome assembly GCA_963825645.1 of uncultured Actinomycetota bacterium. Classification (GTDB taxonomy): domain Bacteria; phylum Actinomycetota; class Actinomycetes; order Actinomycetales; family Kineosporiaceae; genus JADJPO01. The sequence goes on along the minus strand of CAWGTT010000010.1, from coordinate 311,741 downwards.
GGGAGTCGCTGACCCCGACTCCCGCCAACCAGGCGTCGTCCGTGGGACTCGATGAGCTGGCCAGCCGAATCGCCGCCGTACCCGGTGTCGCCCGCGCCAGCCAGCTGTCCATCGCCGACCTCGGCGTCGACGCCGTGAGCGCCCAGGGTAGGACGGCGCCCGGAGCGGCCAAGGTCTTCGGGTTCGACGACGGCTACGCCGACCCCGACGAGACCATCGTCATCGTCGACGGCACCCTCACCGCGGACGGTGCGGTGCTCAGCGCCGAGGCCGCCGCCAGACTCGGTGTCGCCCGCGGTGATGTCGTCACAGTGCGGTTGCCCGACGGCTCGAGCATCGAACGCCCGATCACCGGCACGGCGGACCTGTCCCGCTCGCGGTCGCTGTTCTCCAGTCGCCGAGGGGGCGACCTGGAGACGTTCATCTACACCCCGTACGCCGTCATCCTCTCGCCGGCCGACTTCGCCGCGAGCGTTCTGCCCGCCTATGAGCGCGCCGCCGCCGATGGGTCCGGGCGGCTGAAGAACCCTGTGCTGCGAGAGATCGACGTCACGGTGGAGCGTGAGCTGCTCGATGCCGACCCGGCCAGCGCGCTGGTACAGACCCGGCGGATCGCGGCGGACGTCACCGCGGTCGCCGACCACCAGGACTTCGTCCTGGACAACATCACCAACACCCTCTCGGTCGCCGCGGCCGACGCCGCGGTGGCCAAGCGGCTCTTCGTGTTCCTCGGGGTCCCCGGCGGGTTGCTCGCCGCGATGCTCGCGGCCTACGCCGGCAACGTGCTCGCCGAGGCCCAACGTCGCGAGCAGGCCACCCTGCGCATCCGCGGCGCCGGCCGCAGTCACCTTGTGCGGATGCTCACGGCCCGGACGGCGCTGCTGACCGCCACAGGGTCGCTGCTGGGCATGAGCGTCGGTTACCTGATGGCCGCCGCGATCCTCGGCCGGGATGCGCTCGAGCGCGCCAGTGCCGCGAGCCTGGCCGCGTCCGCGCTCATCGGCTCATCGAGCGGCTTCGCCGCCACCGGCCTGGCCCTATACCTCACCGGACGGCGCTCGATCGACCGCGAGATCAACGAGGACCGCGCTCAGCTGACCACCCGACGCCCGCTGTGGCTGCGCACCCGGCTCGACCTCGTCGGCCTCGTCGTCGTGATCGGCGGAACCTGGTGGGCGGTGCGGGCGAACGCGTTCGAGGGTGCGCCGGGCTCGGTCTACTTCGGTCGTTCCGTGGAGCTCAACCTCGCCCTGCTCGTGCTGCCCGTGACGGTGTGGATCACCGGAAGCCTGGTCGCGGCCCGCGTCATCGGGTCCACGCTGCACCGTACCCGGCCCGCCTCCTCCGCTCGGCTGGGCCGGGCGGCACCCGCCCTCTTCCGGCGCAGCATCGGTCGGCGGCCATGGGCGATCAGCAACGGGGCCGTGGTCGCGGCCCTCGTGGTCGGCCTCGCCACCAGCCTCGCCGTGTTCACTGCCTCCTACGACGCCGCGAAGGTGGACGACGCCCGCTACGCCACCGGCGCGGACATCAAGATCACGCCGAGCCCCACAGCCGGCCGCACCTACTCGGCCGGCGACGCGTCGCTGTTCCTCACGCCGTCGGTCACCCGGAGCGCACCGGTCGTCTACGGCCTGAGCAACGTCATCCTGCGCAGTGCCCGCACCTCGGACCCGGCCAACCTCGCCGCCCTCGACCCGGACGGCTACGCGGAGGTGGCACCGGTCGATGCCGCCGTCGCCCGGGACATCCGGGCCCTGCGCGCCGAGCCCGACGCGGTCCTGGTCAGCCGAGACATGGCGGAGTTCCTCAAGGCCCGACCAGGGGACACCCTGCACCTGCTGCTGGCCAGAGCCACCCCCGACCAGGTCGAGGTCGACCTCACCATCGCCGGGCTCTACGAGCGGCTGCCCGGGTTCCCCGACGGCGCGGACGCCGTGATGAGCCTGGACCGGCACACGGCAGCGGTTCCCGGCAAGGTGCCCGACTTCTTCCTCGCCACGGCGGGCGGCGAGACCCGCGCCGACCTGCAACGTGCCGTCGAGGAGCTGCGCTCCGGTCCAGGGGCATCGGGCCATCTGCAGATCGATACCCGGGCCACCACCCTGGACCGCGACCAGTCCAGTCTGGCCGCCCTCAACATCGCCGGCCTGGTTGCGCTCGACTCCTCGTTCGCTCTCGCCATGGCGTGTGTCACCATCGCGATCTTCGTCTTCGGCCTGCTCCTGCAGCGGCGACGGGAGTACGTCACGTTGCGGGCCCAGGGGCTGCCGCCCCGCGCCGTGGGAGGTCTCATCACGGCCGAGGCAGCCACCGTCGCCGCCGCCGGCACCCTGGCGGGTCTCGCTGTCGGCGCCGCGATGGGCTACTACTTCGTGGCGGTGCTGCGACCGCTCTTCGTCCTCGACCCCAACTACGCCCTCCCCCTCGCCGTTCTGGCACTGCCGGTCGGCCTGGTCCTGATCGCCACCATCGCGTTCGCGGCCTTCGGCTTTCGGCTCGTCGCCGCTCTTCAGCCCACCGAGCTTCTGCGTGACGACTGAGCTGGGCCGGCCATGCCCGCCGTGCCGCAGCCGCGATGTCGCTAGCTCACGGGCGACGGTCCTCACACGTCAGCGAAGGACAGGGTGATCGTGGCGCCCAGGCAGGTCCCGTCGTCGTTCAGCCTCGAGGAGACCAGGACGTCGTACCAGCGATCGGTGCGCGGGCTGTGGCAGGGGATCAGGATGCGCATCGGGGCGGGTAGCTCGCCTCTGGCGGCCGCCCGGATGGCGGCCGCCACATCGTCGGCCACGGGGTCGGCGGCGGCCTCGCAGCAGTCCAGGTAGGAGATCCCGACGCCGGCGCGGTCGAGGTCTCCGTCGTTGTCCCGGCAGAAGTCCTTCCATGCCTGGTTCACCCAGATGATCACACCGGCGCGGTCCAGCAGCGCGACCTCGAGCGCCTGTCGCGCGGACTCACCGGATCGCGCGGCCGGCAGGATGGGTGCATACCCCAGCGACTCATGCAGACTGCGTTGCAGCGCCGCGGCGAGCAGGTTCGCCACCGAGGAGACCAACTCCACCTCGGAGGCGGCGAACGCCCGCGCTCTGACGTCGGTCGCGACGAGACGTCCCCAGACGCGGCCGTCGATCTGGACCGACGGCGCGAGACACGCGATCCACCCACCGGCCGCGGAAGCCGGCCGCGCGGCGAAGCGATCGTCCGTCCGCCGATCCGAGATGATCAGCGGGTCACGTCCGAGCACGCTGTCGACGAGACTCGGTGTCACCGTCACCTCCTCGCCGGGCTGCAGGCCCACCGGACCGAAGGCTTGGACCAGGCGCAGAACGGTCCCGTGGTCCGGCACCAGCCGAACCAGCGCACCCGTCGGCACTGCGACGAGCTGCCTCACGACGTCGAGGGCTTGCTCGATGGTGGCGGACACGTTGTCGGACTCCAGCGCGAACCGGCCGAAGGCGGCCAGTGCGTCCATGCCTCGTTCCACACGGTCGCGTTCCACGGCTGCGCCGAGCACTGCCGCGACCATCCGAACGGTCTCCTGTTCGCTTGGGCTGAACTCGCGGTCGCTGGGGTCGGCCACCAGAAGGCGCCCCCAGGGCTCGCCCTCGACGACCACGTGCGCGGAGAGCCCGGACCGGCCTTCCTGCGCCAGCGGTCGGTGGAGCAGGGGAGCCGACAGCAGATCAGGGTCGGCCGTGAGGGTGCCGTCGGGATCCTGGAGGGTCAGGCCGCGAGCGTGCACCACAACGGCGCGACCTGCACCGGAGAACTTCACGACGGCGCTGGTCGGCACCGCGAGCTCCTCCGCCACGACCTCGACCGCCCGCTCGACCGTCTCGCTGAATCGCCGGGAGCGGACCACGAACAGTGCGAAGGACCGTACCACCGCCTGTCGCCAGGCGTCGCGGTCGGCATTCTCAACCACGGACGGCACCCGAGTCCTGGCTCGTCCGCATCACGCAACGGTGCGACGGAAGCACGGTGGCCTCCCCCTGGGCTCTGTTGATCGGTGTCGTCCACCCATTGGCAGAGTAAGCCTCCGAGCCGTGGTCGGGGATGGAGCGGAAGAGTATTGCGTCGCCGACCGTGAGCCGCAGGCGCCGCTCCGGGCCCGGTCGGGGTGCGCCACACCGCTGTGGCCTCGATGATTGCCGAATGAACAAACCATCGGAAAGCCGCCAGAACCGGATCCGCAGCTCGTCCAGGGCTCACCGAGCAGTCTGGGCTGCCGCTGCCGCCGTCCTGCTCGTTCCTGCGCTGCCCGTGGCGACGGCAACCGCCGCGCCCACCGTGGCCGGAGCCACCTCGCAACACCCTGGAGGGCACCATCGGGAGTCCGGTGCCCACAAGCGGAAGTCTGGTGCCCACAAGATCGGCGAGGTGAGCCTGCCGGACGGGATCAGGCCGGAGGGGATCACCTCCGGTCCCGGGCAGCGGTTCTACGTCGGGTCACTGGCCGACGGCCGGATCGTCGCCGGTGACCTGCGGAGCGGGAAGTCGAAGGTGCTCCTGCCCGGCGCCACGGGCCGCCAGGTCCGCGGGTTGTTCTACGACGACCGGTCCGGCCTGGTCTGGGCGGCCGGCAACGTCGGCGACGTCGGGCGCGTCTGGGCGGTCGACGGCCGCACCGGCGCCGTCAAGGCGAACATCAAGGTGGAAGACGCCGTGTTCCTCAACGACCTCGTGGTCACCCGGAAGGCGGTCTGGGTGACCGACTCCCGTGTCGACCGGCTCACCGTGATCCCTCTCGGTCGCAGTGGCAAGCCGTCCAAATCAGGGCCGAAGTTCGTGAAGCTGCGCGGTGACTGGCCGGCCGGCAATGGGAAAGACATCAACGCCAACGGGATTCGGCAGCTGCCCGACGGCACCGCGATCCTCAACAACAGCCGAGAGGGAGTTGGGGGTCTCTGGCAGGTGAACCCGGCTACCGGTGTCGCCCGAAAGATCCCGGTCAGCGGGGGCCCGGGGATCGTCGGCGGCGACGGGCTGGAGCTCAGCGGCCGGACGCTGTTCAACGTGCGGGGCAGCGGTGACGCCGAGGTCTCGGTGCTGAACCTGCGCCGGGCCGGCGGGCACTGGAAGGCGGTCTGGAAGGGCGCGCTGAAGGACAAGCGGCTCGACGTCCCGTCGACCGCGACGCTGGTCGGCAAGACGCTGTGGGCCGTCAACGCTCGGTTCGGTACCCCGAACCCCAACGCGATCCCGTACTGGGTCACGCCGCTGCGCGTGCGGTGAGCCACGGTCGAGCCGCGGGTCTGGCGATGTCAGCCCCGCGGCTCGCCCTGCCGGGTCGGTAGCCGCTCGGAACGGACGCCGTCCGGGATCCCGCGGGCCAACCACGCGAGCAGCCCGGCCCGGCTGCCCTCCACGACTGTCGCGCCCTCACCGACCGTCCAGGACTCTCCCTCGTCGGCGCGTAGCGTCATGTCGGGACCGTCGGGCGACACCTCGTCTATGGCGTTGAGGATCCGCACCTCCAGCGTCAGGAACTGGCGTAGCAGATCGGCTTCCACGTGGTCGAAGGCGAAACCGGCGTCCAGGTCGACGTGGTGGTAGACCACCTCGCGCAAGCGCATCCGGGGCAGGTTGCCGATCCGGACCCGCATGCCGCCGGGCGTGCGTTCGAGGCGCAGGTGGGCGTGCTCCGGCCCCAGGCGGCGCAGTTGCGTAGCCAGCTCGGCGGCCGACTCCGTGAGGTCGACCAGCTGCTCGGTCAGCGGGCGGCGGGCGCCGGCCTCGATGTCCGCCTCCCGCTGATCGTCGCCGACGTACATCGTCTCGCCGGAGCCGTCGACCGCCGCCCTGACCAGGGCGGCCAGTCCATCGGCGTTGCGGGCGACGTGGGTGAGGACATGACCGCGCGACCAGCCCACGCATAGCGAGTCAGTCGTGAGGTCATCGAGACCCCGAGCGGTCGCGAGCAGCAGGTCGGTGTGCCGGTCGAGATCGGCGAGCGGGTCGCTCATCCCTCGAGGCTAGCCTGGACCGGCTGCTACCTGGCCCGATCCGACAGTGACTCGTGATGCCGGTTCGGCGTGCCGGCGGCCAGGTCGATGAGCGGGCCGCGCTGACCTCGATGGCCTGCCGGCGCGCGCTGTGTCCGAGCCGCAGGCACGGAGTCGTCACCGGAGCGCACGGGTAGGTGCCGGGAGCAGCTCGACGCCGCAGGAGACACGGAGGCGACCGGGTCCACCGTGATGCCCCGGGAGCGCCCGTTGGGCAGGTCCGTCCACTCATGGGTGCGCCCGACCCAGCGCAGGCCGACAGCCAAGCTATTGCTGGGTAATCTCACGGCATGGGACACGAGTCGACTCCACACGGGGGTGCCCTGATCGCCGAGGTGCTCACTCGTTGGGGGATTGAGCACCTGTTCACCCTGTGCGGCGGGCACATCTCGCCGCTCCTGGTCGGCGCCGCTGAGGCGGGCCTGTCGGTGGTCGACTGCCGCGACGAGAAGAGCGCGGTGTTCGCCGCGGACGCCGCGGCCCGGATGACCGGTATCCCAGGGGTGGTCGCGGTGACCGCCGGCCCCGGGGTGACCAACAGCATCACCGCGGTCAAGAACGCCCAGCTCGCGCAGTCGCCACTGGTCCTCCTGGGCGGCGCGACGGCCACCGTGTTGAAGGGCCGTGGCGCTCTTCAGGACATCGACCAGCTGTCCCTGGTCCGTTCGGCCGTGAAGTGGGCCGGGCGATGCACCACTGTGGCCCAGCTCGAACCGACGCTTGAGCAGGCACTCACCGAGGTGACCACCGGCGTGCCCGGACCAGCATTCCTCGAGCTGCCGGTCGACGTCCTCTACCCCGAGGAGACAGTGCGTGAGTGGTACCTGGCCGAAAGCGGAGGCAGGGCGAAGACGCTGCAGCAGAGGGCGTTCGGGCTGTACCTGAAGGCGCACCTGCTGCGGCAGTTCCACGCCCCGCACGTCGATGTGGCCGGCTGGTTGCCCGGCCGGTCACAGGCCGAGGCGGAGCACGGCGCCGAGATCGACGAGGCCGTCCGGCTGGTGAGCCGGGCCGAGCGTCCGGTGCTCATCGTCGGCAGCCAGGCCATGGTCAACCTGCGCGATCCCGCGCCCCTGGCCCGAGCCGTGCAGGACATCGGGGTGCCGGTGTGGCTGGGCGGCGCGGCCCGCGGGCTGCTGGGGCGAGACAGCCCGACCCAGTTCCGGCACGCCCGCGGCACGGCGCTCAAGCATGCGGACGTCGTGCTGACCGCCGGTTTCCCGTTCGACTTCCGGCTCAAGTACGGCCGCGGGCTGGCGGGCGATGCGATCGTCGTCGCGGCGAACCTGTCGTCGCACGAGCTGCTGCGCAACCGCCGTCCACAGCTCGCGCTACCGATGAACCCGGCGCACTTCCTGGTGAGCCTGGCCGACCGCATGCCGGACGGCGAGCGCTGGGCGGCGTGGATCGAGACCTGCCGGCGGCGTGAGCAGGCCAGGGACGGCGAGATCGCTGCGCTGGCGCGTCCTGACGGTGAGCTCGTCGACCCGATCCATCTGTTCAGCCGCCTCGAGGAGAAGCTGGACGACGACGCCGTTCTGGTGATGGATGGCGGGGACTTCGTCGCGACTGCCTCCTACATCCTGCGGCCGCGATCGCCCTTGTCGTGGCTCGATCCGGGTGTGTTCGGCACGCTCGGTGTCGGCGGTGGGTTCGCCGTCGGGGCGGCGAGCGTCCGGCCTGGTGCCCAGGTGTGGATCATCTACGGCGACGGGTCATCGGCGTACAGTCTCAGCGAGTTCGACACCTTCGTGCGCCACGGTATGGCTCCGATCGCCGTGATCGGCAACGACGCCTCCTGGCAGCAGATCGCCCGAGATCAGACGACGCTGCTGGGCAGCGGCATCGGTACCGCGTTGCGCCGCACCGACTACCACGTGGTGGCCGAGGGGTACGGCGGCCGGGGGTTGCTGCTCGACGATCCGAAGAAGGTCGACGAGGTGCTCAGCGAGGCGATAGCCCTGTCACGACAAGGGAGGCCGGTGTGCATCAACGTGCACCTGGCTGCCACCGACTTCCGCGAGGGCTCGATCTCGATCTGACGACGAACGTTGGTGCGCGAGTGATCCCGGGCGATAGGGACCATGGGAGTCACTCGGGGCCCAGGCGTCGGTAGCGGGCCAACCGGGCGGCCAGGCGCTGGTCAGGATCCATTCCGAGCAGCTTGGCCAGCTCGTACTGGAGCACATGCGACATCCGGGCGCAGAAGGCCTCCGGCTCCTCGGCGGCGTCGGGTCGCTCGGCCACGATTCGATCGACGATCCCGGCGGCGAGCAGGTCCGTCGAGCGGACGCCCTGGGCCGCGGCGAGCTCGGGTGCGCGGCTCGGGTCGCGGTACAGAATGGCCGCCGCCCCTTCGGGGGGCAGCGGGGAGAGCCAGGAGTGCTGCGCGCAGATCACCTTGTCGGCCGGCATCAGGGCCAATGCGCCGCCGCCGGTGCCCTCGCCGAGCAGTACGCAGATGGTGGGCGCGTTCAGTGTGACCAGCTCGGACAGGCACCGGGCGATCTCTCCGGCGAGCCCGCCCTCCTCGGCCTCCTTGGAGAGCGCGGCGCCGGCGGTGTCGATCACGCTCACCAGCGGCAGCTTCAGCTCGTCGGCCAGCCGCATCCCTCGTCTGGCGGCCCGCAGACCGGACGGCGACAGTGGGTTCTCCACGGTCTGCGCCCGACGGTTCTGACCGAGCACGACACACGGCGCGCCGCCGAACCGGGCCAGGGCCAGCATCAGCGCGGGGTCGTACTCGCCCTGGTTCGTGCCGTGTAGCGGCACGACGTCGGTGGCGGCGAGCTTGAGCAGCGCCCGCACGCTGGGCCGCTCCGGTCGGCGAGAGCGGGTGATCGACTCCCATGCCGGGACGCCGGGCAGCGGCTCACGGGGCAGCTCGAAGATCGGCGGATGTTCCTCACGCGGCGCCATCAGAAGGTTCAGCGTGCGCGAGGCGACGTCGGCCAGGCCCGCCACCGGGAGCACGGCGTCGATCAGTCCGCGGGCGTGCAGGTTCTCAGCGGTCTGGACGCCGTCGGGGAACGGTTGGCCGTACAACGCCTGGTACACGCGAGGGCCCAGGAAGCCCACCAGCGCACCGGGTTCGGCGACCGTGACGTGGCCGAGCGAGCCCCAGGAGGCGAACACCCCGCCGGTGGTCGGGTGGCGCAGGTAGACCAGGTAGGGCAGCCCGGAAGCCTTGAACGCCACGACCGCGGCGGAGATCTTCACCATGCCGACGAAGGCCGGGGTGCCCTCCTGCATCCGGGTACCACCGGAGGACGGAGCGGCGACCAGCGGGAGCCCGTTGCGGGCGGCGCGTTCGAAGGCCAGCACGATCCGCTCCACCGCGGTGGCTCCGATCGAGCCCGCCAGGAATCCGAACTCCCCGGCGACGACGGCCAGGCGCCGCCCGCGGATCCGGGCCTCCCCGGTGATCACCGCTTCGTCGGTGCCCGCGCGCAGCGCTGCCTCGGCCAGCTCGTCGGCGTATGGCGACCCGGCTGCGGCCACCGGCAGCGGGGCGCCGTCCCAGCTCGTCCAGCTGTCGGGGTCGACCACCCGCTCGATGAAGGCTCGGGCGCCGAGCCGGGCCCGGCTCACGTGTCGCGTCCTCGGTGTGCGGACCCGTCGACCCGGTCCAGGACGTCGGGGCGGAGGTTCACTCCTGCGGCCATCGATTCCTCTGCACTCACGGCGGCCCTCTTCGTCGTAGCGGACGTGCCGCTAACGGTCTATCCGATCACCTCGAAGGTGTCAGCCACCGCCGACGAGACCCTCAGCACGCTGTCGCCCCGGTGCGCCCGTCCACCGCGAGCCTGACGACGCCTACCGTGACGGGCGTGGAACCGGCCGGACTCACCTCCGAGGACGTGACGACACCGCGGCCACGCGAGCGTGTCGTTCTGGCGTTCGCCGTCGCGTCCCAGGCCACGATCTCGATCTGCTCGTGGGGGCTCGGCGCCCTCGTGCCCGAGCTCGCCGTCGAGTACGCGCTGACCGGCGCCCAGCTCGGGCTGGTGATCTCCGCGGGCTCACTCAGCACGGCGCTGGCGCTCGTGCCGGCCGGGGCGTTGGTCGACCAGGTCGGTCCCCGGCGGCCGCTGCTGGCCTCGGCCGTGCTCGCCGCGGTCTTCCTCGCCGCGGCCGGGCAGGCCACGAGCGTGTGGGGGTTGGTGCTGGCCTTCTTCGGCTTCGGGCTCTGTCAGGCGGTGATCACGCTGGCCGGCGCGGTGTCCATCTTCCACACCTTCGAGGTGTCCCGCCGGGGCCTGGCGATGGGGGTGCGACAGATGTCGGTCTCACTCGGCGGGCTGCTGGCCGCGGGCCTGCTGCCGGGGCTGGCGGCCGTGGGCGGCGTCCGGCTCTCGTTGTTGTCCAGTGCCGTGCTGGCCGGTTCCTGCTCGCTGGCCTTCGGGTTGGTCAGCCCGCGCGGGGTCCCGAGAGGGCGCAGAGGCCTCGGCCTGGACCTGCCCGGCCTGCTGCGCCGTCCGGGCATGGTGCGGCTGCTGGTCATCTGTGCCTGCTACGTGGTGAGCCTGTCGGCCGTCCTCGGGTTCGCAGTGGCGGCGCTGCGCGCCGAGGGCGGCCGGCCCGCGCTCGGCTCGGTGCTCTTCGTCGTGATCAGCCTGGCGGCGATGGCGGCCCGGCTCGTCTGGGGCCGGCTCGCGGACGCGCGGACGGCGGACGGCGCCCCGCGTCGCTGGCAGGTCCTGGCCGCGGTCTGGGTGGTGCTCACCGTCGGTGCGCTCGGCTACTGGGCGGTGACTCCATGGGGTCCGGCCGCTCAGATCCCGATGATGGCGGTATTCGCCTTCGGCTCCCTCGGCGCCAACGGCGTGCTCCAGCTGATCGCCGGAGAGCTGGCCGGTCCAGGGCGGACCGGGCAGGGCGTCGGGCTGGCCTCGATGGTGCTGTTCGGCTTCAGCGCCCTGGTGCTTCCCCTGTTGGGCCGGCAGGCCGATCACGTCGGCTACCGCCCGCTGTGGCTGGTCTGCGCCGCCTGCGGAGTGGTCTGTCTCGGGCTCACTGTGCCGCAGCTGCGTCGCCGTTAGGGCGATGGCTCGACGCGGCACGAGTGCGGCACCCTCGCCGGGGGGGGTCAGCGAGGTCACAGCATCGTGTAGGCCCCGCCCACGAGGTCGTACGTGGGACAGGTGCGCCGGTCGGATCGACCCGGTGCGGCGCCGGAGCCGGGTGAGAACGCTGTAGCAGTCGACGACGACGTGACCGGGGATCACCGGTAGGCCGTCGATCTGTTCATCGCACGGGCGTCGTCGGCAGTGGTCAGGGATCTCCGGCCAACCCGACCAGCTCGCCCGCGCGGCGCATCTGGTCGGTGAAGAAGGCCTCCCGCAGAGTCGGGTCGTCGTCCACCACGTTGTGGGTGTGGCCGAACAGCTCGAACGAGACCGCGCCGACCAGCAGGGTCCAGGCGAGCAGCCCGCGGGCCAGTAGCTCGTCCGGCAGCACCGGGACGGCCTTCCTCAGCGGACCGAGCGAACGCACCACGTCCGGGGCGGGCTCGGGCAGGGCGGCCGGGTCGATGAGTTCGCGTGAGACCCCTTCCACCAGAAGGCCGATCAGCACCTGCGGCACCCGGGACGCCGGCTCGATCGTGGTCTGCGGCGCCGCGTAGCCGGGCACCGGAGACCCGAAGATCAGTGCGTGCTCGTGCGGGTGGGCCAGCGCCCAGGCCCGCACGGCGACACACGCCGCGTGCCAGCGCGCGGGCAGGTCCTCACGTGGAGCTGCGGCCTCGGCCCGCTCCACGGCCTCGCCCAATGCGTCGTAGGCCTCGACGATGAGCAGGGTCAACAGCTCGTCGCGGCTGGCCACGTACCTGTACACCGCCGAGGAGACCATCCCGACCTCGCGGGCGACGGCACGCAACGAGAGTCCAGCGGGACCCTCGACGGCCAGCTGACGCCGGGCCTCGGCGATGATCTCGCGGGTCAGCTCGAGCCGGTTCCGTTCCCGGACGCCGACGGCTCGACCGTTGCGGGGTCTCGCCGTGGGCCTGGCCATACCTCGATCATGCACTAAAGCGAGAGCATCAGCAACAATCGAGAGCATTGCTCTTGACACGCCGGGGTGAGGCCGGCAAGCTGATGAACAGAACGAGAGCATCGCTCTCAAACAAGAGCAACAGTCCATTCGGAGGAGAGGCACCATGACCACCACGCCGCAGACCCCAGGCCCCTCACCGGCCCACGACGCGTCCTCGTTGCACGTCATCGTCGGAGCCGGCGCGGTCGGCACTGCCGTCGCTCGGCAGCTGGTCGCGACCGGCGCCCGGGTTCGCCTGGTCACCCGGTCCGGCTCGGGACCCGAGCACCCGGCGATCGAGCGGGTGGCCGCCGACGCGTCGGACGCCGTCCGGCTGACCGAGCTGAGCCAGGGCGCGGTGGCCATCTACAACTGCGCCAACCCGCCCTACCACCGGTGGGTGCAGGACTGGCCGCCGATCGCGAACGCGCTGCTCGTGGCCGCGGAGCGCACCGGAGCCGTGCTCGCCACCTGCTCGAACCTGTACGGCTATCACCCGGACGACGCCGAGCGGGTGTCCCGCGCCGGCACCGGCCTGACAGAAGACCTCCCGCTGACCGCGCCGAGCACCAAGGGTCGGGTGCGGGCCCGGATGTGGACCGACGCCCTCGACGCGCACCAGGCGGGGCGGGTGCGGGTCACCGAGGTGCGTGCCTCGGACTATCTCGGCGCCACGTCGGCGAGCATGCTCGGCGACCTGGTCGTCCCGCGTCTGCTGGCCGGCAAATCTGCCCGCGTGCTCGGCGACCCGGACGTGCCGCACGCCTTCACCTATGTCGGGGACGTCGCCCGAATGCTCATTGTCGCCGCGAGCGACGAGCGGGCCTGGGGCAGGGCTTGGCACGTGCCGACCCATCCCGCGCGCCCGGTCCGGCAGGTCATCGAGGAGATGGCCGAGGTCGCCTCAGTGCCGACCGTCCCGGTGCGCCGGCTCCCCGCCTGGATCCAGCGGAGCCTGGCCCTGGTCATGCCGGTGATGCGGGAGATGCCCGAGGTGATGTACCAGCACACTCGTCCATGGCTGCTGAACTCCTCGGCGGCGCAGACCACCTTCGGCCTGGCTCCGACGCCGTGGCGGGACATCCTCGCCGCTCACCTGGCGCAGTACCGGACGGCGGAGAGCCAGAGCGCGGCGGCCTGAGAGGCGGACCGCCGAGTGGACTGCACCCGGCCCTGCCTGCTCCCTCCTCAAGGATCTGCCCGGTATCGGGCAGATCCTTGAGGAAACATCTACCGGGCGGCAAGATGTGCGCGTGCCGGTGAGCAGCGACGCAGTGGCCGGCGAGGACGGGCCCCTTCTTCGCCTCGATGCGGAGCTGGTCGACCGGATCGCCGTCAGTACCGGGCTCACCCACGGCGAGGCATCTCGGGTGATCGACGACGTCCTGGCCTGGTACCGGCAGGGCGTCGACGACGTCGTCCGACGCCGTCATGCGGAGCTACAGCTGCACGGCGTCCGCAATGCCCAGGCCTTCCCGCGGATCGCGGGTGAGCTGCGCCACCGCCTCGTCGCCCCACCGGAGCTGTCGTTGCGCCAGCTTCGGCGCATCGTCTACGGCTGACCCACCAGAGCGGGCCCGCCGGGCCCGCACCGAGACTGAGGAGCATCCCGACCCATGTGCGGAATCGTCGGCTACATCGGCAACCAGAACGCCGCCCCGCTGCTCATCGAGGGCTTGGCACGGCTGGAGTACCGCGGGTACGACTCCGCGGGTCTGGCCGTGCTGACCGGGAAGAGCACGAGTGCCGGTGAGGCCGCGTCGACGACCGTCGTCCGCACCGTGGGCCGGGTGCGGGAGCTGGAGGCCGCGCTGCCGAAACGGCTGGCCGGTGGCGTCGGGATCGGGCACACGCGATGGGCCACTCACGGCCCGGCCACCGAACCCAACGCCCACCCGCATCGCAGCGAGGACGGACGGATCGCGGTAGTGCACAACGGCATCATCGACAACGCCGCCCAGATCCGAGACCAGCTCGCGTCGGACGGGGTGACGCTGACCTCCGACACGGACACCGAGGTGATCGCCCACCTGATCGCGCGATCCCCGGCGCCGACCCTCGAAGGTGCGGTTCTCGATGCCCTCCACCGAGCCCGTGGTACCTATGCCCTCGCCGTGCTCGACCAGCGTCATCCGGACCGGATCGTGGTGGCCCGCAACGGATCCCCGCTGATCCTCGGCATCGGCGAGCGTGAGATGTTCATCGCCAGCGACGTGGCGGCGCTGATCCGGCACACCACCTCAGTGATCCACCTGGACGACGGCGAGCTCGCCACCGTGACCGCCGACGGCTACCGCACCTTCACCCAGGACGGCGACGACACCGGCCGCACTCCGGTCCAGGTCGACCTGGACGCCGAGGACCTCGAGCTGTCCGGCCACAAGCACTACATGTACAAGGAGATCCTCGAGCAGCCGGACGTGGCGGCGGCCGTGCTACGGGGGCGGCTCGACGAGCGGTTCGGCACCGCGCGGCTCGGCGGGCTCAATCTCGGACCCCGCCAGCTGCGGGCGTTCCAGCGGGTGAAGATTCTCGGCTGCGGGTCGGCGTACTACGTCGGGCAGATCGGCGCGGCGATGATCGAGGAGCTGGCCCGGATCCCGGCCGATGCCGAGCCGGCCTCGGAGTTCCGCTACCGCAACCCCATCATCGAGCCGGACACGCTGTACGTCGTGGTGTCCCAGTCCGGGGAGACCGCCGACACTGCGTTCGCCGTCCAGGAGATCAAGCGCAAGGGTGGCCAGGTGCTCGGCGTGGTGAACGTGGTCGGGTCGACGATCGCCCGCGAGGTGGACGGCGGGGTGTACATCCACGCCGGCCCGGAGATCGCGGTCGCTTCGACCAAGGCGCTGACGAACATGGCGCTGGCGTTCGCGTTGCTGGCCCTGCAGATGGGCCGGGTGCACGACCTGTCGGTGGCCGACGGGCAGCGCATTCTCGCCGGGCTGAGCCGGATCCCGTTGCAGATCAAGGAGATCATCGCCGCGGAGTCGGAGATCGAGAAGATCGCCCAGCAGCTGGCCACGGCGCAGAACATCTTCTTCATCGGCCGGGTGCGTGGGTTCCCGGTGGCCAGGGAGGGAGCGCAGAAGCTCAAGGAGGTCAGCTACGTCCACGCCGAGGCCTACCAGACCAGCGAGCTGAAGCACGGCCCGTTGGCCCTGATCAACCCGGACATGCCGACCGTGGCGCTGATTCCGGACGACGAGCTGACTGCCCGCAATCTGGGTGCGGCGGAACAGGTCCTTGCACGCCGAGGCCCGCTCGTGGTGGTCACCCATCCCGGGGTGGACGTCTCGGCGCTGGACACCGCCGAGCATCCGGTGCCGGTGATCCGGGTGCCGAAGAACGAGCCCGAGCTGGACCCGATCCTGTTGATCATCCCGTTGCAGATCCTCGCCTACCACACGGCGCTGGCGCTGGGACACGACATCGACAAGCCGCGCAACCTGGCCAAGTCGGTCACCGTCGAGTAGAGGCTCTCGTCTGGGTTGCGGTGGGTTCGCCCCGTCCCGGGCGGTGAACTCGCCGCAACCCGGCGGCGGGTGCGCTACTGCGCGAGCCAGCGTTGGTAGGCCTCGACGGTGTAGGGGCGGCCGAGGAACGCCTCGACCAGGTCGGCGGCGTCCCGTGACCCGCCGGGAGCCAGCACCTCGTCGCGGTAGCGCGCCGCGACCTCCGGATCGAACAGGTCGTCGCCGTCGAACGCGCTGAGCATGTCCTTGGCGATCACCAGAGACCACATGTACGTGTAGTAGCCCGGGCCGTACCCCTCGAGGTGTCCGAAGGAGCACGGCATGTGGGTTCCCTCGATGTACGGGAAGAGCGAGTAGCGCGCCTGCAGCTCGCGGGTTCTGGCCGTGAGGTCCCCGGGCTGCTCGACGTGGAAGTAGTAGGACATGGCGGCGTAGAACATCTGGGTGCGGGCGTCGTAGCCCTTGCCGAAGTCGTCGGCCCGGCGCATCCGCGTGACCAGGTCGGCGGGAATCGGCCGCCCGGTGTCGTCGATGGCGAACGTACGCAGGACCTTCGCCTCCCAGGCCCACTCCTCGAGCAGCTGGCTGGGCGCCTCGACGAAGTCCCACTCGGTGGCCACCCCGGAGAACCGCACCCAGTCGACGTGACCGCCGAGCACGTGGTGCAGGAGGTGCCCGAACTCGTGGAACAGAGTGACCACTTCGTCGTGCTCCATCACCGTGCGGGAGAAGTTGCAGGCCAGCACCCCCTCGGGCAGCTGGCGACCGGCCACGCCGCGGACCAGGTCGAACTGCGCGGCGTGCTTGTACTTGCCCTCTCGGGGGTACAGGTCGAGGTAGATCCGGCCGATCCGCTCCTCGGATGCCCGGGTGCCGACGCTGTCGTCGTCGGCGACCCGGTAGACGTCGTAGGCGTGCACATCGGCGTCCCACGGGACGGCGTCGGACGCCACGTCGTAGCGCAGGCCGAACAACCGCCCGGTCACCTCGAGCAGCCCGGCACGCACCCGGGCAGCGTCGAAGTAGCGGCGGACCTGGCGGGCATCGACCTCGAGCTGCTCACGGCGCACCGCCTCGGCGTAGAAGAGCAGGTCAGCGGCGTCGATCGACTCGGCGGTCGGGTTGTCCTGGCGGAGCCGGCCGAGCAGCACCTGGTAGTCGCGGTGGGCGGCGTCGGTCGCGGCGTCGGCGACCGAGTCGATGAAGGCGGGGATCGCCGCGCCATGGCCGATCATCGTGACCTCGGCGTCGTAGTCGGCCCAGTCGGTGTACCCGAGCCGGTGGGCCAGCTCGGCGCGGATCGCGAACAGGTCCGCGAGCCGTGCGTCGTTCTCCGGCCAGCCGACGTTCAGGGCGGCGACCAGTAGGTCGCGCCGGACGGCGGCGTCGGTGCAGAAGGTGCGCACCGGGATGGCGTCCGGGTAGTCGGTGGTGATCGTGACCAGGCCGTCATCGCCGGGCGGGTGAGCGTCGAGCCAGTCTCGCGGGATCCCGTCGAGCCGATCGGGGGTGACTCGGAGGCTGCGGACGTCCTCACGGATGCTTCGGCTGATGTCCTGGCCGACCTGCACGGCCCGGGCCTGCAGCGCCCGGATCCGCTCGCGGGTCGCCGGTTCGCGGTCCACCCCGGAGCGGTGGAAGTCGAGCAGGGTCTTCTCCAGCAGCCGGGCGGCCTGCGGGTCCAGCCCGGCCGGCTTGAGGGCGGCGAATACGGCGTACAGCTCGGGGTCCAGGGAGAGCTCGGTGAGGAGCGTCTGTACCTCCTGGGTGGCGGTCTCGGCCCGCTCGCGGACGGCGGCGATCGGGTGGACCTCACTGAGCAGCGACCCGAGGGAGGAGACGTTGCCGATCGCGATCTCGGCGTCGTTCCACGCCGTCAGCACCGGCTCCGCGGCGTCGCTCGCACCGAGTGCCTTGATCTCCTCGACGAGCCGGCGCGCCTCGGTGAGCTGCTCGCCGACCCGCTGGTCGAGCCAGCTCGCGGCCCGCTCCGGGGCGGGCAGGGTCAGCGGGGTCGGCCGGCTCGAGCGTGCACTGGACACCCGACGACTGTAAAGGCGCCCCGGTCACGTCACGACGCCTGCCCGGATGCGACGTGACTCCACGTCGGTGCCCACGCTGCCCGCGTTCGTCGACTCCGAACTGGCCGAACATCTGGGTGATTCCGAGTCGGCGATGCCGAGATCAGGGTGTGAGCCGTCAGGCCGTCAGCGAGACCACGGCCACCGCCACGGTGGCGACCACCTCACCGGCGCCGATCCGTGCCGGGCTGGGATGCCACCGCGGCACCAGGGCCGCCCGGACGGTCAGCACGGCGAACACCGTCACTACCCACCATGACAGCCCATCCCCCGCGACCTCGTCGCCGGCCAGGGCGAGCGTGACGACGGCGTGGTAGCCGATGCTGAGCCGCAGAAAGGCGACCTTGCCGCGCTCGCGGATCAGCGACTTGACGTAGAAGACGGTGCCGGCGAAGTAGGCCGCCTGCACCACGGTCAGCCACCACGCGCGTCCCCAGTCGTCGCCGCCGCCGAGGTCGTAGGCCACGAGCGTCATCAGCGACGAGCCGACCGACGTCGACAGCCCACTGAGCAGCGACCGCTCGGTGCGCCGCGCCGAGGACCACAGCCCCACCCCCAGCGGCACCGCGAACAGCGGTGCCCACTGCACCAGCTCGGCGTCGACGAGCAGCACCCCCACCCCGAGCGCCCCGCTGAGGGTCAGGTAGGCCAGCACCGGCGGCCGATAGCGGGGCTTGCGCCCGGACTTCAGCCACAGGCCTGTGGCGAAGAAGGCGAAGTACCCGGCGAACCAGAACGCGGCCAGCGGCAGGTGCCTCCAGCTCGGTCCGGCGGCGAGAGCCCCGACCACGAGGGGACTGGCCAGCATGGCCCAAGCGCCGTGCTGGGTGGGCACCCAGCCCGGTCCGCGCCGACCATTGCGCACGACGTCAACCTAGTCCGTCGGGTTCCGTGGCCGCGGCGCGGATGGGCGCGGGGTCGATTCCTCGCAGCCATCTCGTCGTCAGGTCGGTGATGGCCTGTGTCATCTCGTGCTCCAGCGGCTCGGCCGCGAGGGCTCCGAGGAGGCGGTGGGAATCGGTGCTGCGCGGCTCGCCGTCGGCTCGGTGTCGACCACTCATGCTGGGCTGTCTCCCTTCCGGTGCACTGATGTATGCAAGAGAAGGTGGTCCCTCGGCCGGCGCCGTGACAGCGCCTGCGTGGACACCTCGCCAACGCCTGGTGCGGGCCGAGGATCAGGGGCCGATCCGCCAAAGATCTTGGACACGATCGCACCGACACGTCGCTGCTCGCTGTCGGGCAAGAGATCGGGCAAGGGGCGGTCGGCAATGTGGCGATGTGCCCCCATCCCGCTACCGCCAGCACGACGACGTCACCGGTCCGCAGCCCGGTCCGATGCAGCAATCCGTGGCCCAGGAATGGGTACGGCTCAACCGCGACGGCTCGATCGCCGTCCTTCTGCGGCGCTGGGCGGCGCGTTACCCCGCATTCGATGGCATGAACCGTCCGGCGGACATCGTCGACGCCATCGACGCGGCCGCGCCCGCAGGCAAGGACCAGCTGCTGCTCTGCCTGGTCGAGCTGTTCCAGTCCGGGGAGCAGCTTGCGGGCCGGATCGCCGTCCAGGCGATGCTGCCCAAGCTCAGCAACTACGCGTTTCGCACCCGTGTGGTCGCAGGGATCGAGCCGCGCCCCGACGATCGCTTCCAGGTGGTGCTCTATGAGTTCTGGGAGGTGCTGGGTCGCTATCCGGTGACGCAGCGCGCCACGCGCGTTGCCGCGAACCTCTCCCTGGACACGCTGCACCGGCTGACGAGGGCGAAGGCGGTCCTCGACGTGCCGGTCGACCCAGCGGTGATCTCGGTGCTCACCGAGCCGCTCGGCGCCGCCGCCGGCCGGTCCGAGCCGCTGAGCCTCGAGGCGGTGGACGAGCCGAATCCCGACGGGGATCTCGACGCCCTGTTGTGCTGGGCGATCGGTCGCAGCGCCATCAGTCGCGACGACGCCAGACTGCTTCGCCAGGTGTATGTGGGTCAGGAACCCGGCGGCACGACGCGCGACGTATCGCAGAGGTACCGCGAGCACTCGGCCAGCACGGGGACGTCCCCGGCTGCGCTGCGGCAACGAGTCCGGCGGGCGAAGGAGCGGCTCGCGGCGGCGGTTGGTGCGGCCGTTGCTGCTCAGGAGGACACCGGGCCGACCGCCTCCGGTCCGGCTGCCACGGCGTAGGGTCGCGCGTTTCCGGGAAGTCCCCGCCGGGTCAGCCGGTGACTCGAGAGCGCAGAGCGGCGACCGCCTCGCCACGGGACTCCAGCGCGGACAGCAGCTCGAGGGTGGCCGGTTCGAGATCGCCGGTGACCGTGTCTGTGATGACCAGCATCCGTGCGACGGCCTCGGTGACCGCGGACAGGTTCCGCGCCTCGTGGGCCGCCATGATCCTCAGGCGCCACAACGGTTCCCAGGCTGGCTCGACCATCAGGCCGACGACGGTCGCGGCTTCAGCCGCCTGCCATCGCCCGGACAGCAAGCGCCGTCGAGCAAGCTCGTAGGCCGCATCGACGATGTGGGCCGTCATCTGCTGGCGCAGGGTGTCGGCCCAGGCGTACCGGCGGGGATGCACCCCTTCGAACGGTCGCCCGCGCACCAGCGCCAGCGCGGCGTCGAGATCCTCGGTGGCGGCGGTAACCACGGCGTCGCCGACCAGTTCCTGCCACAGTGCCCAGTCGGTCCGGACCTCTTCGGAGAGCGCGTAGCCCGTCGCTGCGGCATGCCGGGGCAGGTAGTCCTGCTGCGACGCGGTGCGACCCAGCCAGGCCCGCGCCTTCGAGGTCGCGGTGTTGCGGGTGTTCAGGTTGTCCTCAGGGCGGCGCCCCGGCCAGATCGCTTCGTCGATCTGCACGTGATCCACGCCGGGGTTCAGTGCCAGGAAGGCAATCAACTCGCTCAACCGAGCGCGCTTGGATGGCTCGACCTGACCACGTGCTCCCTCGATCTGGACCGACCCCAGCACCCGCACCACCGGGGCGACCTGCGGATCGAGCATGCCCGCCGACGGGCTCACGGCCTGCACCACGGCATCGTCGTCCGCCTCGACAGCGAGCTGGTCGCGGCAATCGTCGAGGTCGAGCAGGCACGGCTCATCAGGGGTGTTCTCCTCTACCGAGACAGCCCGGTCCGTCGGGGGTACGTCGGGGTCGGCCAGAGCCACCAGGTGCTGTACCTGGCTTCGGATGTCGTCGTCCATCAGCTGGGGCCGAAGACTCAACCCGAGCGGGGCCAGTTCGGCCTCACCATCACGTGTGGTCAGCCGAAGCGTCCATCGACCGGTCCCGCTGGCAAGCGTGACTCCGGCCCACGCGGTTCGCGGCCGGCGGCCGACCAGCTCCGCGAGCCGGACCTGTTGCGTCTCGGTCATCGGAACCGCGACCAACAGGACTTCCGTCGTCCAGGTGCCGGGCTCGATACCCAGAGCCCGGGCCTGCTGCAGGTCCACGGCGCCGGCGCCGATCAGCGCCTCCTCGTCCTGCTGCGCCCGGGTCGCCAGCTCGTCCAGGGCGTCGCCGAGGGCAGGCAGGTATCGCAGCCGACCGGTCTTCAGCCCGTCCTCGAGGCCGGCGAACTCGCCGACCACCGTGACCTGAACGTCGTCCGCCCAGGTCGAAGTGGCCAGCTCCACCGCGATCGCGGCCAGCACCGCTCGAGACACCTCGGTCGGACCGACAAGGTCGAGGACGCCGAGGTGCTCGAGGTCGACGAGGAAATGAGCGTCCTCGTGGTCGTGGCCGAGCGTGACCAGGGCCGGGTAGGGAGCCGGGATGTCGGCGAGCTCATCATCGGCGAGGATCGGAGCCTCGTCGGGGGTCAGGGCCCAGACCAGGCCGGTGGGCATCTCGTCGGGGCAGAACCACGGCTCGGGCAGCTGGACGGCGTGCTCGACGTAGATCTCGAACCGGGTCGGCGTTAGCCGAGCGGCCCGCAGTGCCGGCAGCGCCACGCCGGTACGGGCGCAGTGGTTGGCCAGACTGCGCAGCACGAGGTCGATGGTGTGCACGCTCAGCGGATCCGCCGCAGTACGGAGCCGTCGCTCGGCGTCCGCGAGGTCCGCGGAAATGCGCGGGAGGGGCATACCGGGTCTGCGACGGAGGTTCTGCATGCGCCGCCGAGTGCCCAGGGTGGCCAGGATCCCGGCCGCCAGCAGCGCGCCGACGCCCCCGGTCGTCCGAGCGGTCCACGGGGACAGCTCGTCCAGACCGTCCCAGACGTCCACAGCGGCATCCGGAGCCGCATCCGGGCCCGTCTGCGAATGAGCGGCCGGGGTGGTGGCGGCCGGAGTGGTGGCGGCCGGGATGGTGGCGGCCGGAGTGGTGGCGGCCGGGATGGTGGCGGCCGGGGTGGTGGCCGGCTGTGGGACCGCCGGCATCGCCGAGGGAGCCACCGGATCCGTCGCGGGTGTCGCGGGGGGCCGGTCGACGTGCAGCGCCAGCTCCCACCCGGGGCGCAGGTGGTCCGGATCGCGCAGTCGGTCGCCGTCGGGTTGGTCGAGGCCCGTGGACGCCGCGTAGATGTCGGGCCACTTCCGGCCGTCGCCCAGCTCGTCCTCCGCGATCTGCCAGAGCGACTCTCCGGGCTCGACGACATGCTCTGGGGCGTCGCCCTCGTCGCTGGTGGCTGCGACGGCCGGCGACCCTGCCGATGCACCCTCGCCGCCAAGGTCCTCCTCCTCTGGCACCAGCACATGCCAACCGGGCATGATCCAATGCGAGTCGTTCAGCGCACCCCCATCAGGCTGGAGACGCCCATAGTTGAGCTCGGCGATCTCCGTGTAGCGCGACCCGTCGCCCAGGTATCGCTCGGCCAGTGACCACAGCGTCTCCCCGGGGCGCACTGTGTGGGCGAACGGTGGGACCTGCTCGTCGGCAGCCACAGCCGCTCGCTGCGCGGCGGTCTCGGCCGGGTGATGGGCCATGCCGCCGCCGATCGGTGTTGCGCTCGCGGGCATCGGATCCGGCGCTGGCCGCCGGTCAGCCGGCTCACCGCGGGCCACGGCGGGGCCGGCTGGACTGGCGGCGACAACCGGGGCGGCGAGCGGTGACGCCGTCGCCGGCTGCACGGTCAGGAAGGCCGCGGCCACGGCACCGATCAGACCTCGGGCCACCCCTTGTGGGAGCGACATGGTCGGTAGCCGTGGCACCGGGACCCCACGCATCCTGCCGGCCATCTCGAGGGCCAGCGCGGCGGTGAGTACCGCCCAGGACGCCCAGGCAACGACGACCAGCAGGGCAAGGAGCAGCGTCCCGTCGTCCGGGCTGGTGAGCGCCTCACCCAGGCGCGTCCAGGACGACAACGGCTCCTGCCCCGGCACCGCACCGATCGCCAGCAGAAGAGCGGGTACACCGACCACGATCGCGGTGATCAGCAGGAGCGCCAGCAGAGCTCGCCCGACGAGGGCGGCCCGGTTGGTCGACGGTCTCGTGGTATGCACCTGGGTCACGACCTCTCCCGGTACGTATCGAGCGGGCTGGTCACCGTGGCGGTCATCACGCGGCTGCCGGGCACCCCAGGGGCGACCAGGTCGGTGAGATCGACGGTGCAGGTCACGGTGGCGGCGACGGTGCCTTTGGCGCCGACCGGGCTGGAGAACGCCGAGGTGTCCAGGTCGACCTGGGTCCTTAGGCACGGCACCCCCTCGCTCGCCAGAGTGGCAACGGCGCTGGCTCGGGCGCTGGTCAGGGCGGTGCTCTCGGTCCGCGCGATCGAGGCGGAACGGGCGGCGTCCGCGGCGGCCGCATGCAGCGACTGGCGGGCCATCGCCACCCGACCGCCGTAGACGGCGACCAGCAGAAAGGCCAGCAGTGCCGGAGTGAGGAGCACTGCCTCGAGCGATGCCGAGCCCAGCTCCCGTCCGCCGGAGCCCTCTGCTCGTCGTCCGCCCACGCGGCGCCTGCATGGTGTCATCAGGTCACCCGCTCCACCGGCGCCGACGCCGACTGCACCACCGTGAACCCCGAGTACCCGGGGACCAGGCTGAGCGAACGACCGGTCACCGTGACCGTCACTCCCGTCGCCGATCGCGAGGCACTCACCTGCGCGTCGGAGAGCAACTCGGAGCCGGCGCGAGAGATGAGATCACGGGCGGCGGCTGAACCTGCCCCGGCCGTGGCGTCCCGGGCGGCCGCAGCACGGGTGCCTTCCTGCGCGGCGGCCAGCGCGACGCTGCGGGCGTAGAAGTGCAGTCCGGCCTGTCCGGTGATGAAGATCAGGGCAAGAAGGGCGGGGAAGATGACGACCAGTTCGACCGAGGCTGATCCTCGTTCTCCGGGCGGGTACCCGCGATCGACGCCTCGCGTCAGATTCTCGCCGCGTACTTGGCCACGCCGACGCCGATAGCGGCGATCGCCGCCACGGTAACGGTGACCAGGCCGGCAGTGATCAATACCTGTTCCACGCTGATCGAGCCCCGCTCGGCGTGCAGGTCGCGCAGCCGGCCACGCAGTGTCGCAAGCAGGCCGGCGACGAGACTGAACTGGAGCATCGTGTCCCCTCTCAGTGGTGTCCACAGTGATTGAAGGTGGTCGCGGGGCACATTCTGTGACACCTCGCGGCAACATTTCATCTTTCGTGCCGGTTCGTCCGGCTGGTGTGACCGCGGTCATCCGGCCACCAGGCGGATCATCGCCGGCGCGGTGAGCAGGACGGCGAAGGTGAGTGCCAGGACGGCGCCGGGCAGGGTGAGCCGCTCGCCGGTCCGGTTGGCGTCGGCGAGCTCATCGGTCACAAGCGCGCTGCGAATCGCGGCCGACCGTGCCCGCAAGGTCTGGTACACGGCAGCGCCTTGCTCCCCCGACAGCCGCATGATGTCGGAGAGATCGCCCAGCGAGTCGAGCCCGAGGTCCGTGGCCAGTCGCCCCAGTGCATCCCAGGGCGGAACGCCGGACCACCGTGAGCGAGCCAGTTCCTCGGCGACTCGCCGGAACGGCCAGGAGTCGCCGATCCCGGCCGCTGACTCCATCGCTTGGCGGGGTCCGGCGCCGGCGAGCCGCTCCAGTGCGACCAGGTCGATGTAGGCGCTGAGCGCCCGGGTGAACTGCTCTCGCGCGGCCGCAGCGTCCGAGCTGACATTCAGGTTCGGGATCACGCTGAGCGTGCCGGCGAGGACGAGCGAGGCCACCGCCGGGACGAGGACCGGAGGGTGCGCACCGATCACCGTCACCATCGCGGTCAGCGCGATCGGGAAGAGCAGCCCGAAGCCGGCGTAGAGCAGTTTCTGTCCGTAGAAGCGGTGCAGTGGCATTCCGAGCAGGTCGAGGTCACTGGTGGGGGGCCTGGCCAGAGTGAGCGGCAGATGGCGAGTTGCCCACAGCCCCAACCGATCCGGAAGGTCCAACGGAGCGGCAGGAGTGGCCGTAGGAGCCAGACTGTGCTCGGGGGCGAGGCGGTCCAGGGCACCCGCCAGGTCAGGTTGGGCCGGCAGCCAGCGCAGGACCACGAGACTCACTCCGAGCGCGATCAGGGCGCCGGCCATCGCTGCTATCTGCGTCGCCGTCATGGCCGCCTCCTGTCGCCGCCGGCTGCGGCGGGCGCGGGTGCCGCCGCCGCGACCGCCCCTGGCCGGAGTTCGCTCGCACCTCGACCGATGAACCGCGGGGCGGGCCGGGCCCGGGTCATCGCCCGCATCCAGATCAAGCACGCCACGTCGATTCCGAGTAGGACGGCGAGCAGCAGCTGACCCAAAGGACTGCGATAGGGCTCGATGTAGGAGGTGTTCAGCGCCAGGAGCGTGAGTGCCACGACGGTGATGACGGTGATCCAACGGACAGTTGCCCGGGGCTTGTCCCGGTCCGCTTCGACCGTCCGGCGGGCGCGGACGTCGGCCGCGACCGACTCGGCCAGGCTCTCCAGGACGCTGGCCAGCCCCGGTCCCCGACGACGGGTGGCGAGCACGAGCTTGGCGGCGATCAGGTCGCCGGTGGCGTCGTCCAGGTCATCGGCGAAGGCGCGTAGCGCCTCCTCCGTCGGCCAGCGCGCGTGAAGCCGACTGACCAGGGTCGAGACCTCTGGCTCGATCGGCGCCGGCGCGGATCGCAGGGTGACGATCAGCGCCTGCTCCAGGCCCGCTCCGGCGGTCAGCACACCGGCCAGGGACCGGGTCCACTCCTCCATCGCCTCCAGCCGGGCGATCTCGGTGGGGGGATCGGGCGTGAGCAGCGCCGGCAACCCAGCCAGAGCCAGCGGGAACAGCGCCACCGCGAGTACCCAACCAGTCGCGGCGGCGGTGGCAGCGCCCGCGGCCAATCCCGCGAGCAGCAGCAGCCGAGTGCGTGGGGACACCCGGCGCATCGCTCTCACCCTCCGCTCCGGCGTGGAGCGGGCAGTCGGTAGCCCGACCGGGACGCGCCGGAGCCCGATCGTCATGAGCAGGATCCCGCCGACGACGAGGACTCCGGCGACGCCGCCGAGGAACGTACTCACGCCGGGACCATCCCGCGCATTCGGTCCAGCTGCTGGACGTACTCGCGCAGGTCGAAACCGACCCTCACCAGGCTGCGGTAGTCGTCGGGAAGGACACCGGGAACGAGCGCGGACGGCGGGTCCGTGCCCAGAGACGTGTCGGTAGGCCCATCGGCCGCGCCGGTTCGGAACACGTGCGTGTGAGCCGGGCCGTCCTCCCCGGGATGCACGGCGATGATCTCGCTGACCCTGCGCTGCCGGATGGGCTGGCCGGTCGAGGGATCGGTCCGAACGTCCATGGCCAGTTGGACGACCAGATCGATGTGCTCGGCCACGACCCGCTCGGCGTAGGCGACGGTCACCTGTGGCCCCGCTTCAAGCGCACAGGTGATCAGTTTCTGGATGGCACCGACGGCGTTGGCCGCATGTGTCGTGGAGATGGACCCGGCGCCCGACTGCATGGCCTTGAACATGGCCAGTACCTCCCGCCCTCGTACCTCACCGACGATCTGGCGGTCGAGGTTGAACCGGAAGGAGTCGTACAGGCAGTCGTCAAGGCTGATCTCGCCGGCCTGGCGTCCGTCTGGTCCCCGCTCACCCGAGCCGGGCCGCGCCTCCCAGGCGGCGACTGAGGCGTAGCGGCCCGGCAGCTCGTGCAGGAAGAGCTCGTACTCGGTCTCGAAGGTGCCGATGCGTTCCCACGTCGGCAACATGTCGGCGAGTGCCCGCACCATCGTCGTCTTGCCCGCTCCCTGCGGGCCGGACACGACCACGGACCGCCGGTCCCGGATGGCGGCGGCCAGGAACGACGCCGCCAACGGAGTGATCATCTTCCGCTCGACGAGGTCGTCCAGGCGCACCACCCGCAACCGGTGGCGGCGGATCACCAGAACGGGCCGAGGAGTGATCCAGGCTGTCGCGGCGAGCCGGGCTCCGCCGTCCAGGGTCATGTGAAGAGTGGGTCGTGCCGGGCTGAAGGGCCGTGCGTTGCCCAGGCTGCGCGAGGCGAGGAAGGACAGGAAGTCCAGCAGTTCGTCGTCCGAGTCGGCAACCGGGGGACCGGGGCGACGGGTCCCGTCGGCGAGTTGCAGGGTGACGTTGTCGAAGCCGTTGACCTCGATGTTCTCGACTCGCTCATCGTCCACCAGCGGCTGCAGCCGACCCAGGCCGAACAGCGCGTCGTAGACCGCTTGGGCGGTGCGGTGCTGGGTGGCTAGGTCCACTGGCGTGTGGCCGGTGGTCAGGGCAGCGCGCGACTCCGCGTCGATCAGCTCCAGGATGATCGTGCGGCCCAGTTCGCGTTGCGCGGCGGCGCCGAGTGGCCCAGGGCGCTCCGTCAGGGCCGTGGTCAGTCGGCCCGACGCGGTGGCCCGCAGGAGTCGCACCTGCTGCCAGTCCACGCCGTTCACGTCGGGGCGGACGTGAGCGGGGCCGGCTCGGGTCGCCGACGCGGGCCGGAGGTCAGGCGCCGGGCGAGGGGCCGGTCCGAGCACGGCCTCGGCTCCGCTGCCGGGGACAGCGGTCGGACCGGGCGGCGCAGCGGTATCCGTCGGCCCGTTGTCGTCGATGAAAAGCGGTAGCTCGGCCAACGGCAGCGGGACGGCGCCCGGGTGGTGTGCCCGACGCGCGATCGGTTCGGTCATCGCCCACCGCCGACCGGTGCGGGATCGACCGACACAGCCGTGGTGGCGAGCCGTCGCCGATTGCGATGCGCCAGTTCGGTGATCGGGCTGACCGAGGCGCGCAGTGCCCGGACCAAAGGGCCTCGGGTCAATCGTCGTGAGGCTTCGCCGAGATGGATGGCCTGGGCGGTCCGTGGATCCCAGGGAAGAGCCGCCACCAGCGGCAGCCCGAGCAGGTCCTTGACCTCTCGAGACCCGTAGGTGTGTCCCGGGCCGACCAACAGCAAGGCCAGGTGGTCGTTCATCCCCACCGCGCCGAACGTGTCGAGCAGGTGGCGACTCCACCCTCGGGCGGTCGCGATCGCCGGCAGGGTGGCGCGAGTGGTGAGCAACACGGCGTCGGCGGCGTCGAGCAGCGGCACGGGGGCGTGCGTCATGCCGAGCCGTCCCGCGTCGACGAGGACGTCGACGCCGCCGTCCTGCATCAGGTGCGCGGCGGACGCCAGGGGCGCCCACAGCTGGGTCAACGCGCCTGATTGAGCGGGAGCGCGCACGCCGGTGAGCACCTGGACCTGAGTGCCCGGGACTCGGACGACGACGTCGGTGAGGGCGCCCGGCAACCAGCTGCGGGCATCGGAGGAGCCCGCATAGGCCAATGCCATCGCCAGGTTGACCAGGCCCCGGTTGTGTGGGGGACGGCCGTGGAACCACCCGGCGAGAAGCGTCGAACCACCACTGGGATCGGCCTCGATGAGGAGCACCGGTCGAGGCCAGGCCAGAGCGAGACCGAGGGCGGAGGTGCTCACGCCCGGCGCACCGGAGGCCGAGGTGAGGACGACGAGCGACATCAGCGCGCCGCCGAGTCGACAATGAGGGCGATCCGGGCCGTGGCGACCATGGCGCTGAGCCGCGCAGCACTCGCCTCAGGGACGGAGACGGTGACCAGGGTGTGGCCGTCCGGGGAGGCCTCGGTGGCGACGACCACGGCGGGCAGCGCCGCGGGCGTCGTGGTCGGAGCGTCGTCCTGGGCCCGCGGCGTGGTCACCGCTCGCACCCGGTCGCCCGGTCGCAGCTCGATGCCGGGCAGCTGCCCGGCGGTCAACCAGACGCCCACCAGGGACTGACCGACAGCCGGGACCGTTGTGGTGGCGAACGAGCCGGCCACCACCAGGCCGCCGGCCGGAAGGTCCGAGGTGGCGCGCTGGCCGATCACGTTCTCGCGTTGCGCGGCCGGCACCACTCGCAGCGCCGGATCGGCGTTGATGCTGACGGTCATCAGGTCCGCGGCCGCGATCACCTCACCGCGGGCCACGCCGTCCCGGACGGCGAGGACGGGGTGAGCATTGCCGAGCCGGGCGAACAACCAGGCGGCCAGCAGAGCGCCGACCGCGAGTGCGAGCAACCCCGCGACGAGATAGACGGGACGGCGGCGCAGTGAGGGCGGCGCGGCCAGCGGCATCTCGCCGGCGACAGGTGGCTGTGAGCCGGATGCCGTGCCGGCCCCCCCAGCAGCGCCCGTCGAGGCGGCCGCGCTCACCGCTCACCCTCGAAACGACCGAACACCCTGAGCTGCCCGTTCACCGACATCCTTCCGCCGCAGGTTCCTCATCACGCACTCACCAGGAGAAGGGACCCTCAACACCATGTCTGTGACACGCAGGCCAGCCGAACTGTGTCTGGCTCGAGTGGCGCAGAGCCCGCCAGCCCCCGAATGTCGGGCCTACCGTATATGTCGGTCATGCGTCGGTGCGCACAGATCATCCACGGAGCCACGCCCCGTGGGTCTCCCCCTCACAAGAACGCGCCGACCGTCACCACCTGTGTGGCAACGATCGGCGCTGTGCGATCAGAGCTATGAGGACTGGTCGTGGGCCTCCCCCTGGGCCGCTGCCTCCGCAGCCGCCCCGTCCTGCGCACCCGGCTCATCCTTGGCGGCCTTCTTGGCCCGAGCGCGTACCGGCTTCGTCTGCGGACTGTCGGCTGCGTCAGCGGCCACCCCGCCGTCCGCGTCACCCTCGGCATCGGCCTCGGTCAGTCCCTCCGGAGAGGGCTCCACACCCTCCTCCACGGCGGGCTGCTCACCAGCCAGATCGCCGAACGAGCCGGACGTCGCCGCCGCTGCGCTGGCGGCTCCGGCGACGCTGCTGTCGTCGGCCGACACCGCCCCGCGCGAGGAGACGGCCGTGGGCAGCGAGTGCCAGCTGTCGTCGTCCTCCTGCTGGCGGCGTCGCCACGCCGCCACGCCGGCCGCACCGGCGGCCGACAGCATGGCGAACAGCAGGAACTTGCGACGGCGCCGTTTCCTGCGCCTCAATGCGGTCTCCTCGAGCCGTTCCGCCACTGTCTGCAGCCGCTCCCCCGTCGCCTCGCCAGCCGACTGCGCGGCCTCCGCCCCTGCCGAGGCGGCCGCAGCCGCAGCCTCCGCGAGCCGTGGGACAAGGTCCTCGATGATCCGCTCCCGGGCACGCTCCACGGCGGGTGTCATCGACTGGGCTGCGGCCTCGACCCTCGGCGCCATCCATTCCTTGCCGGCCTCGACCTTGGGCTGGGCCGCCTTGATGCCGCGCTCAACCAGAGGTGTGGCCCACTCCCGAGCCTGCTCGGCGCGCTCACGGGCCTGGTGCGCGGCATGTTCGATGGTGTGGCCAGCATGGTCGGCGACGTGCCCTCCACGCTCCCGCGCGTGCGCGGCGCCGGTCTGAGCCGTTGCGGCGAGCGACGGCGTCACCTTTTCGACTGCACTCTGCGCATCGTCCACCAACCGGGTCTCCGCCGACTTGTTCTGCCTCTTCCTCACCGTGCATCCCTCCTGATGGGCTGCCTCTTGGCCGGCAGCGCACATGATCGGTCACTTGGCAGGGGCCGTGACCCCATCCTCTCGCGTTCGGGTGCTCACGACACCCCTAACCCCGTTCCGGGATGCGCTCCCGCGCCACCACCCAGGGTCTACAGCCTCGGGCGGCACCCACGCCAGCGACGCGTTCGGGCAGCCATGCGAAGATGACGGCGGTCGATGCTCCACAAGGACGACCAGGCGCCACGCCGACAGACGACAACAGAGGGAAGGGTCACCGGTGACCGACCTGCACGCCACCCTGCATACCAACCGAGGCGACATCCGGATCCAGCTGTTCCCGGACCATGCCCCGAAGACCGTGGCGAACTTCGTGGAACTGGCCGAAGGCGGCCGGGAATGGGCCGACCCGAGGACGGGCCAGCGGCGCAGCGACCGTTTCTACGACGGTCTCGGCTTCCACCGCGTGATCACTGGATTCATGATCCAGGGTGGCTGCCCGCTCGGGAACGGTACCGGCGGTCCCGGATACGACTTCGACGACGAGATCCACCCCGAGCTCGCATTCACCAAGCCCTACCTGCTGGCGATGGCCAACGCCGGGAAGCGTAACGGCCGCGGTACCAACGGGTCCCAGTTCTTCATCACGGTCGGCCCCACGCCTCACCTGCAGGCCAAGCACACCATCTTCGGCGAGGTGGCCGACGGCGCCAGTCGCGAGGTGGTCGACGCGATCGCGACCACCGCGACGGACCGTTCCGACCGCCCGCTGGACCCGGTGGTGATCGACAGCGTCACCGTTGAGCGCGGGTGACCACACCACCGACGCCCCCCGGGGAGCCGGCCCCGGTGGACGCCGTCCCGGTCTGCCCGCGCCATCCAGACCGGGTCTCGTACGTGCGTTGCCAGCGCTGCGAGCGCCCCGTCTGCCCCGAGTGTCAGCGTGCCGCTGCGGTGGGGTTCCAGTGCGTCGACTGCGTCAAGGAACAGGCCAAGACGGTCCGGACGGCGCGCACCACCTTCGGCGGCCAGGTTGTCACCGCGTCGACCGGCGCGGTGACCAAGACGATCATCGGAATCTGTGTGGCGGCCTACGTCGCGCAGTGGCTCGTGCCTCAGAGCCTGGTGACCAGGTGGCTGATGTACGTGCCCGCGCTCACCCTGACCGAGCCATGGAGGCTGCTGACCGCGGCCTTCCTGCACTCGCCGTCGTTCCTGCTGCACATCGTGTTCAACATGTATGCGCTCTGGTTGGGCGGCCCCTACCTCGAGGAACTGCTGGGTCGGGCCCGGTTCGCCGCGCTCTACATGCTCAGCGCGCTCGGTGGGTCGGTCGGAGTGTTCCTGCTCGCCATACCGGGCGTGGATTCGTCGTCCTGGTGGACCCCGGTCGTGGGGGCCTCAGGTG
This sequence comes from uncultured Actinomycetota bacterium, assembly GCA_963825645.1. Lineage (GTDB taxonomy): Bacteria > Actinomycetota > Actinomycetes > Actinomycetales > Kineosporiaceae > JADJPO01. The sequence continues at coordinate 279,928 of CAWGTT010000010.1, read as the reverse complement.
CCGTGTTCGGCGTGTGGGGCGCGATCATGGTGATTCACCAGAGGTTGCGCCGGGACAACCGCGGCCTGGTCGCGCTGCTCCTGATCAACGCGGTGATCGGCTTCATCCCGGGCCTGTCCATCGCCTGGCAGGCCCACCTCGGCGGCGTCCTCACCGGCGCGTTGGCCGCCGCCGTCATCGCCTACACCCCGCCTGAGAAGCGGCGGATCTGGCACCCGGTCGGCCTGGCCGGCGTCGCCGTCCTCCTGCTCGCCCTCATCGCCGTCAAGGCCGCCACCGTGCCCACTGGCTTGATCTAGTGCTCTGACCTCGGATGATCACCGGCTTGGTCGTGCGGGGTGAGGTGTGGGTGGCCCCAGCCGGCCGCCTGACCACCCGGCGATCGCGAGCGCCAGGGCACTAGGTCGACCATCGTGCGCGGTGATGTCGCGGAATTGCGACATCGCGAATCCGCGACATCACCTCGCAAGGATTTCGGCGCGAACCGTGTGAGGTCAGCCGCTGGCCGACCGGTCGCCGCCAACCACAGCGCACGATGATGGTCGCCACACTAGCCAGCCCGATCTCAGCCCACCCGGTCGTCGATCCGCGGACGCGCCGTCCGGCACACCGCGGTCTCAGACGACTTCTCTCACTTCGGCGAAGTGGCAGGCCGACGGGTGGCTCCCGGCGCGGACGATGAGCGCCGGCTCCTCGTCGGCGCACTTCTGCTGGGCCTTCCAGCACCTGGTGCGGAACCGGCACCCGGACGGCGGGTTGGCCGGGCTCGGCACGTCGCCGGTGAGCCGGATGATGGCACGGCTGGCCCGCTTGGCCGGGTCCGGCACCGGCACCGCGGACAGCAGCGCCTGGGTGTACGGGTGGCTGGGCCGGGAGTAGATCTCGTTCTCTGTGCCGATCTCGACCAGCTTGCCGAGGTACATCACCCCGACCCGGTCGCTGATGTGCCGGACCACCGAGAGGTCGTGGGCGATGAAGATGTAGGACAACCCGAACTCGCGCTGCAGCTTCTCGAGCAGGTTCATCACCTGTGCCTGGATCGACACGTCCAGCGCCGACACCGGCTCGTCACAGATGATGATCTCGGGTCGCAGTGCGAGCGCCCGGGCGATGCCGATCCGCTGCCGCTGGCCGCCGGAGAACTGGTGCGGGTAGCGGTTGATGTGTTCGGGGCTCAGACCCACCACGCTGAGCAGATCCTGCACCTTGCGACGTCGCTCTCCCTTGGGGGCGACGTCCGGGTGGATCTCGAACGGCTCGCCGACGATATCGCCGACGGTCATCCGAGGGTTCAGCGAGGAGTACGGATCCTGCATCACCAGCTGGATGTCCCGGCGCAGCCTGCGGGTCTGAGACGCGTTAAGCGCGTAGATGTCCCGGCCCTTGTAGCGCACGCTGCCAGAGGTGGCCGGCTCGAGGTTCATCACCACCCGGCCCAGGGTGGACTTGCCGCACCCGGACTCACCGACGATGCCCAGGGTCTCTCCCTTGTGCAAGTCGAAGGAGACCCCGTCGACGGCCTTCACGAAACCGATGGCGCGCCGGAGCACGATGCCCTGGGTGATCGGGTAGTGCCTCACCACGTCCCGGGCCTCGAGGATCACCTCGTCGGAGACGCTCGAGGATGACGGCTCGGTCGACGACGAGGCGGACGGCGACGGCGGCTCGGCGATCTCAGTCACGGTCGAACAGCTCCCCGGCATAGTGGCAGGCGCTGGCCCGGGTGGAGCTCAGCCTGAGCAGCGGCGGCACCTCGTCGGCGCAGCGTTCCGGACGCGCCTGCGGGCAGCGGGGGTGGAACGGGCAGCCGGGCGGAATGCGCATCAGGTTGGGCGGCAGGCCCTTGATCGAGTACAGGTCCTGGCCCTTGAGGTCGAGGCGAGGGATCGAGTCGAGCAGGGCCATCGTGTAGGGATGGCACGGCTTCTCGTAGAGCTCGAGGACGCCGGCCTCCTCGACGATACGGCCCGCATACATTACGGCGGTCCGGTCGGCCACGCCGGCCACGACACCGAGGTCGTGGGTGATCAGGATCAGACCCATGTGCCGCTCGGCCTGGATCTCAGCCAGCAGGTCCATGATCTGGGCTTGGACAGTGACATCCAACGCAGTGGTCGGCTCGTCGGCGATCAGCAGCTCGGGGTCGAGGGCCAGCGACATCGCAATCATGACCCGCTGCCGCATGCCGCCGGAGAACTGGTGCGGGTACTCGTTCACCCGCTGCTTGGCATTCGGCATCTTGACCAGGTCGAGCAGTTCGATGGCCTGCTTCTTGGCCTCCTTGCGGCTGGCCCCCGATCGGACCCGGAACTGCTCGCCGATCTGGAAGCCCACGGTGAACACCGGGTTCAGCGCCGACAGGGCGTCTTGGAAGATCATCGCCATAGCTGCGCCGCGCAACTTGCGCCGTTCCTCGCTCGACATGGTGAGCAGGTCCTTGCCCCGGTACCGGATCGAGCCACCCGTGACGAATCCCGGTGGGGTGTCGAGGATTCCCATGATCGCCTGGGCGGTGACGCTCTTGCCGGACCCCGACTCGCCCAGTACCGCGAGGGTTTCGCCGGCATCGACGTGGTAGGTGACCCCGTTGATCACCTTCGCCACGCCGTCCGCGGTTCGGAACTCGACGTACAGGTCCTCGACCTCCAGCAGCCGGCCGGGATCGGCCGGTGCCCGTCGCACGGGCTCGGGCTGGATGTCGGACAGCGTCTCGGGCACGACCGCCTCCTCAGCGCAGCTTCGGGTCGAGGGCCTCGCGGACCGCCTCACCGAGCAGCACGAAGGCGAGCACGGTGGTGGTCAGGAAGCCGGCCGGGAACAACAGCAGGTGCGGGGAGACCCGGATGTAGTTCTTGGCGTCGCTGATCGCCACACCCCAGGAGATGACCGGAGGGGTGAGCCCGATGCCGAGGTAGGACAGGGTGGCCTCCGCCCCGATGAACGCGCCGACGGTCAGGGTGGCGTAGACGAGCACCGGTGCCAGGGTGTTCGGCAACAGGTGCCGGAAGATGATCCGAGGCGCGCCCGCGCCGAGTGCCCGGGCCGCCAAGACGTAGTCCGCCGCTTTGGCCGAGATCACCGCCGAGCGCATGATCCGCATGGACACCGGCCAGCTCAGCCCCACCAGGGTGGCGATCACCAGAAACATGATGAACGTCGAGCTCGTGTCGGACCCGGGGGTGTTAAAGGTGGTCAGGATGACGATCGCGCCCAGGAAGAACGGCACCCCCATGAAGATCTCACCGAATCGGGAGAGCACGGAGTCGGTCCACCGGCCGTAGTAGCCGGCGAAGATGCCGAGCGCTGAACCGAGTATGACGGTGCCGAGAGTGGCCAGCAGGCCCACGACGATCGAGGCGCGGGCGCCGTAGATGGTTCGGGCGTAGATGTCGCTGCCCTGGACGTCGTAGCCGAACCACGCCGCGGACGATGGAGGCTGTCGGCTCTTCGTCAGGTCGGCCGCCTGCGGGTCGGTACCGGTGAACAGTCCCGGGGCGATCGCCATCACGACGAAGAACAGGATCAGCACCGTGGAGATGATGAACATCGGTGAGCGGCGCAGGCTGCGCCAGGCGTCCGAGGCCAGACTGCCGACCCGCTCGGCGCCCTCGGGGAGGAGGTCGACGTCGTCGGGCTCGAGCTGTCCACCGGGCCCCTCGACCGGCGTGCCCTTCTCCAGCTCGGGGTCGCGGACTGTGTCACTCATAGCGGATCCTCGGGTCCAGGGCGGCGTAGAGCAGGTCGACCAGCAGGTTCATCACCAGGTACACCAGTACCAGTACGGTCACCACGCCGGTCACCGTGGAGCCCTGCTTGGTGATGACCGAGCGAAAGACGAGGTTGCCGATCCCATCGATATTGAAGATGCCCTCGGTGACGATGGCCCCGCCCATCAGCGCGCCGAGGTCGGTCCCCAGGAAGGTCACAACCGGGATCAGCGAGTTGCGCAGCAGGTGGATGCCGGAGACCCGGCGGCGGGGCAACCCCTTGGCGATCGCCGTTCGCACGTAGTCGGCTCGCCGGTTCTCGGCGATGCTTGCGCGAGTGAGCCGGGTGATATAGGCCATCGACAGGCTGCCCAGCACCAGACCGGGAAGGAGCAGCTCAGGCAGTGGGGCTCCGGTCGACACGGTGCCGACCTTGATCCCCAGCAGAGGCAGGATCTTCGGGCCGACCAGGTCGCGCATCACGTAGCCGGTGACGAACACCGGTAGCGCGATCAGCAGCAGGGTCGAGACCAGGACCAGGTTGTCCAGGAAGCTCCCGCGGCGCAGGCCGGTCAACACCCCGGCGGTAATGCCGATCAGTGCCTCGATGGCGATGGCGACCAGAGCGAGCTTGAGCGTGGTGGGGTAGGTCCGGAGCAGCTGGTCGGTGACGCTCTGCCCGGCGAAGTTGGTGCCGAGGTCGCCATGGACGAGGTTCCACAAGTACGTGCCGTACTGCACCAAGAGCGGGTCGTTCAGGTTGAACTTCGCGGTCATCGCGTCGACGTAGGACTGTGGACACGCCCGTTCGCCGCACTTGCCGGCGAACGGGTCGCCCGGCACGGCCCAGACCAGGACGTAGATGATGAACGTGGCGCCGATCAAGACCGGGATCAGCTGCAGCAGGCGTCGGATGACATACCTACCCATTGATGCCCTCCTGACGAGCCCGCTGGACGGGCCCAGTTCCCCTTGAGGCTCGGCTGGCCCACCCCATGATGCCCGGGTGGGCCAGCCGAGTTCTAGGAAGTCGGGCCAACCGTGTCAGGTGGTTGACCCGGTCGGCTCACGGCGTCAGTTGACCTCGACCGACTTCAGGTCCAGGTACCCGAACGGCGTGACCTTGGCCGTCTTGACCTTGGTCGAGATGCCGGACTGCTGCGCGACCGTCCACAGTGGGATGGCCGGCATGTCCTCGACCAGGATCTTCTCCGCCTCGGCGAACAGCTTCGGCGACTCCTCCGGCGGAGCCTCAGCGGCCTTCTTCAGGGCGGCGTCGAACTCCGGGTTGCTGTAGTCGCCGTCGTTCGAGGAGGCGCCGGTGGCGTAGATCGGCACCAGGCCGTTCTCGATGTGCGGGTAGTCGTACTGCCACCCGCTGCGGAACAGGCTGGTCATCTTGCGTGCGTTGATTGCCTGCCGGAACGCGGCGAAGGTGGCCACCGGAGTCGCCTGGCACTCGATGCCCAGGGACTGGCTGATGCTGTTGCAGACCGCCTCAGTCCAGGCCTTGTGGTCACCGTCGGCGTTGTAGCTGAGGGTGACCTTGCCGGAGAAGCCGGTCTTCGCCAGCAGTTCCTTGGCCTTGGCCGGGTCGAACGTGCAGTACTCGCCGCAGGTCTCCTCGTAGCCCTCGACCGCCGGCGAGCTGTAACCCTTGGACGGGGTCCTGGTGCCCTCGAAGATCTGCTTGGTGATGGTGTCCCGGTCGATCGCCATCGACAGCGCGTGCCGGAAGTCGGCGCTGTCGTACGGCTTGCCGGCGTAGATCGGCGTGACGAACGTCTGGACGACGAGCACCGGCTTGTCGATGGCCCGCTCCCCCAGGTCGTTCTTCCAGGTGTCGCCGGCCAGCACCGAGGTCGGGACCTGCTGCAGGAAGTCCAGGTTGTCAGAGGTCAGGTCCGCGTAGGCGGCGTCGGCGTCCTGGTAGATCTTGATCGTGACGTCCTTGACCTTGGCCTTCTCACCGGCGTAGTCGTCGTTGCGGGTGAGCTTGATCTCCTGGTTGTCGGTCCAGGACACGATCTTGAACGGGCCGTTGCCGACCGGGCTCTTGCCCCATGCGGTCTTGTCGTCGCCCGCGTCGAAGAACGACTGCGGCAGCGGGTTGAACGCCGAATAGCCGATCGCGCTCTCGAAGGCGCTGTTCGGGGCGGACAGGGTGATCTCGAAGGTCAGGTCGTCGACCTTGTTCAGCCCGGACATCTCCTTGGCCACCGGTTCTGGGGCCTCCTTCGGCCCTTCGCCGTCCGGGTCCTCGCTCTGCAGGTCGGCGTAGCCCTCGATCGGCTCCATGAAGTAGGAGTTCAGCGCACCGTTGGGGCCGTAGGCGACCCAGTTCCAGGCGTTGATGAAGCTGTCGGCGTTCACCGGGGTGCCGTCGTGGAAGGTCCACCCGTCGTTGAGCGTGACCGTGTACTTCATGGAGTCAGTGGTCTCGACCGACTTGGCCACGGCCAACTCGGTCGAGGCGTCGTCGGGGTTGTAGTCGACCAGGCCGGTGTACAGCGCCTGGACCACTCGGCCGCCGCCGGTCTCGTTGGTGTTGCCGGGCACCAACGGGTTCTCGGGCTGGACGCCGTCGATGACGATCGCCGCATCGCCGCTCCCGCCGGCGGCGCCGGCGCTCGATCCCCCGTCGTCGCCGCTCGAGCATCCCGCGACGACCAGTAGTGCGGCGCTGGCAACAATCGCTGCCCTCACCGTGCGCCGTGACGTGCGCATCTCCTGCCTCCACCTTGTTCGATAGATCTGGTTGGGTCCGCCTCCGCGCCGGGTTCTAGGACCATCGCGCGTGACTCGGCCATTCTGAAGGGTCTATCGGCATACCTGGCGCAGGAGAAGGCCTTGTCTGCTGTCAAACCGGTAACGATGCAGAATCTTCACCTGCCTTGCCCTGAGGCGTCCGGTAACGGACCCGGGCGGCCGGGCATCGACACGCCACCGTCGGCCGACGGGACGGTGCCTGGCCTGCCGCACCGGGGGTCGTCCACAGGCTTACTCACAGCTGTGTAGTTCCAGCAATGTAATTCCACACCTGTGAGCAAGCCTGTGGATACGTCGGCGCTTCCACGGCGAGTCCCGACCTGCGGGCCGTTTGGCGCCGTCGATCGCCCTGTGGCCAAACAGTGACCCAACGTCACAAGCCGGTACTACTCAGTGGCCGAAAACGGCCTCGGGCCCCTCGGCCAGCAGCCAGGTCGGGGTGAGCCCGACGAGCTGTGCCGATCCCTATGGGGCCGAGCAACGCCACGGCGCGTTCGATCGCCGGGGAGCTCTTCAGCTCCTGCCGCGGCACCTGGCTGGTGCTGATCTACCACGCGGTGGGGCAGATCTCCTCGTCGGACGACGTGTCCGCGGCGACGTTGGAGCCCCCAGACCGTCGGCAGCGCTAGCACAAGCCCCTCGCCGTCCCTCAGCCTCAGCCCGACGTGCAGGCGGTGAAGGACACGGGAGTGCCGACCCGAACCGTCGCCAAGATGCTCACCTGACGGATCCGGCGGCCGGTCAGTTCAGTTCTGCCCGGGAACGTGCTGCCGGGGCACCGTGCGGGGCGGGCCTGTCAGCGCCAGCGGGTCGTCATGACGAACCCGGTCATCAGGACGCCGAAGCCGACGGCGAGGTTCCAGTAGCCCAGCTGGCCGATGGGGTAGGCGAACTGCGAGATGTAGCTGACCACCAGGTACGCCAGGCCGAGCAACAGCAGGCCCACCATCACGGGCACCCACCACCGCGGGTTGGGCTTGGGGGCGCCGGATGAGGTGGGCGGGGGGGTGAACGGACTCTTGCGGCGCACCCGGGACTCGGGCATCTCGGCTCCTCCGTCGCTCGGCCGGGCCCGATCGGCCGCGGCTATGTCCTAGCGTAGTGCGTGGCGCCCGGTGCGGCCCGGTCCAGCAGGAGTGCTCAGCCGTTCCGAGCGACCGCTTGTGGCCGGGCGGGCGAGCAAGAGCCAGGCGGGAGATCGTATGCCGGACCAGGCCAGGCAGCACCCCGGGTCGGTGCGCCGCTCGGTGGGGCTGCTCGTCGTCCTGGCCCTGGCCGGGCTGCTGTTCACCACGAGCATCCGTCAGGCGCAGGGTGAGTCGCTGCGCACCGACGGCGTCGACAACGTCGCGCTCCACGACGCCGAGCAGGCCCGGCTCGAGCGGGCCGCGCAGCGGGTCGCCGACCTGACCTCCGGGATCACCGGACTCACCGAGGAGGCCGCCGCCGGCAACAGTGAGGTGCTGGACCTGCGGGCCGAGGCGTCGCGCCTGGCCGGTCCGGCCGGCTATCTCGCCGTGGAAGGTCCGACCTACGTGGTCTCGCTCGACGACGCACCCTCCGGCGTGGCCCGAGACGGGCTACGACCCGACGAGCTGGTCGTGCACCAGCAGGACGTGCAGGCGGTGGTCAACGCGTTGTGGGCCGGCGGCGCCGAGGCGATGACGCTGATGGACCAGCGCGTGGTGTCGACCACTGCAGTGCGCTGCGTCGGGAACACCCTGCTCCTGCACGACCGGCTCTACTCGCCGCCGTACGAGATCGTGGCCCTGGGCGACCCGGACGCACTGCAGGCTGCGCTGGACCGGTCGCCTGAGGTGGCCCTGTACCGGGAGTACGTGAGCCGGGTCGGGTTGGGCTGGAAGGCCGGCGTCGGCGGCGTCCGAACCCTCCCGGCGTTCACCGACACCTCACGGCTGCGGTACGCCACACCCGAGTGACACGATGACCGGCGTGCGGATTCTCGTGGTCGACAACTACGACAGCTTCGTCTGGACCATCGTCGGGTACCTCGCGCAGCTCGGGGCGCAGTGTGATGTGCGGCGCAACGACGCGGTCGGTGTCCAGGAGGCCCGTGGCGCGGACGGGGTACTGCTCTCCCCCGGGCCGGGTACGCCGTCCGAGGCGGGGGTATGCCCGCAGATGGTCGCGCACTGTGCCGCCCAGGGTCAGCCGATGCTCGGGGTCTGCCTCGGTCACCAGGCCCTCGGCGAGGTGTTCGGGGGCACCGTCACGCACGCCCCGGAGCTGATGCACGGCAAGACCAGCCAGGTGCACCACACTGGCACAGGCGTGCTGGCCGGGCTGCCCTCACCGTTCATCGCGACCCGCTACCACTCCCTCGCCGTGGTCGCCGACACCGTTCCCGACTGCCTCGAGATGACCGGGTGGACCGAGGACGGCGTCGTGATGGCCCTGCAGCACCGCGAGCTGCCGCTGTCCGGCGTCCAGTTCCACCCGGAGTCGGTGCTCACCGAGGGCGGCTACCGGCTGCTGGCGAACTGGCTGGAGGTCTGTGGTTCCCCGGACGCCGTCGCGCGCTCGGAGGGGTTGGCGCCGCTCGTGCGGCGCTGAGCGCTAGTTCTGTGGCGATGCGCCGTCCGTTGGCTGGTCGCTCGGCTGCGGCTCGGTCGGGGGCGGCTGCTGGGTCGGTTCCGGCTGCAGCGGGATCGCCACTTGTAGGGTGATGGTGGCCGCCCCGGCCTCGACCTTGGTGTTCGGCGTGAGGTCCTGGGAGAGCACGGTGCCCTCGGCCTGGTCGCTCTGCTCCTGCTGCTGGTTCACGCTGAGCCCCAGGTCGTTGAGGATCTTGGTCGCCTCGGTGATGCTCTGGCCGACGACGTCCGGTACCTGGACCTGCCCGCTGGACACCAGCAGCTTGACGGCGGCGCCCTTCGGGACCGCAGTCGTGGCCTTGGGGTCGGTGCTGACCACCCGGTCCTTCTCGATCTTGGCGGAGTCGACCGTCTCGGTGCTTCCCGCCTTCAGACCGGCCTTCTCGATCTCAGCGCGCGCCTGGTCCTGGGTCAGCCCGGTGACGTCGGGCACCTGGGCGTTGGCCGATCCGGTGGAGACGACCAGCGAGACCGTGCTGTCGGACTCCACCTGTTGGCCGGCGGCCGGGTCCGAGGAGATCACCAGGTTCTCGGGAACCGCCTCGCTCGGCTCCTGGCTCACCTCGGCCTTCAGTCCCACGTCGGACAGCTTGGTGGTCGCCTCCTCCTGGCTCAGCCCTTTCACCACCGGCACCGTCACCTGCGTCGTGGTGCCCCCGAGCAGGCTGTAGACGAGATAGGCCACGGCGGCGAGCACTCCGATCGAGACCAGGCCGAGCAGGACGAAGCCCGCGTTGCGACCGGAACCGCCGGACGGCCGGCGCTCACGTCGGCGCTCGGGGTGGTCGTACTCGCCGTACTGTCCGGTCCCGTAGTCGGCTGGAGCGGCGTAGGTGTCGCCGCTGACCGGCATCTGGAGCTGGCCGAAGCCGCCCTCCGGCGCACGGGCGCCCTGATCGGTCATCGGCCGCGTCATCGGCTGCCCTGTGGTCGGGTAGCTCAGCGCCTCCGTGGCCGCGGCCCGCCCCGGCTCGACCGCCTGGTGCAACACGGCCGCGGGTGCCAGCACCGGCCGGCCGCTCCTCAGGTTCTCCAGATCGCCGCGGAACTCCGCGGCCGACTGGTAACGGGTCTCTCGGTCCTTGGCCAAGGAGTGCAAGATGACGCGGTCCAGCTCCTCGCTGATCGCCGGGTTGAGGTCGCTCGGGCGCGGTGGCGCCTCGCGCACGTGCTGGTAGGCCACCGCGACCGGGGAGTCGGCGACGAACGGCGGACGTCCGGTGACCAGCTCGAAGAGTAGGCAGCCGGCCGAGTACAGGTCACTGCGCGCGTCCACCGTCTCCCCGCGGGCCTGTTCCGGGGAGAGGTACTGCGCGGTGCCGATCACGGCCTGGGTCTGCGTCATCGTGGCGGAGACGTCGGCGAGGGCCCGGGCGATGCCGAAGTCCATCACCTTGACATCGCCGTTCGGGGTCAGCATCACGTTGGCCGGCTTGATGTCACGGTGCACGATCCCGGTCCGGTGGCTGTACTCCAACGCGGACAGCACGCCTGCCGTCAGGTCGACGGCCTGGGCGGGGTCGAGCGGATGACCGTTGAACAGCAGCTCGCGCAGGGTCCGTCCCTCGACGTACTCCATGACGATGTAGGGCAGGGCCACCAGGCTGCCGCCCGAGTCGACGACGTGCTCCTCACCGGTGTCGTAGACGGCGACGATGGTCGGGTGGTTCAGTGCTGCAGCGGACTGGGCCTCGCGGCGGAACCGGGCCTGGAAGATCGGGTCCCGGGCCAGGTCGGTGCGCAGCAGCTTGATCGCCACCACACGACCGAGGCGAGTGTCACGCCCGAGGTGGACCTCGGCCATCCCGCCCCGACCGAGAAGGTCGCCGACCTCGTACCGGTTTCCGAGTACCCGTGGGTTGTCGCTCACGCGTTCCATCCCTGCTCGTTCCTGCGGACCATCGTCGACCCCGCCTCGTCGAACCCTTCACCCGACGCGCCACGCGTCTCTCGCTTGCGCCGCCGCCACGCCCGGAGCGGCGCCCACACCAGGACCGCCCCGCTCGGTATCACGAGCACCGACGACGGGCGTGGGCTCAGGCTCGTCGCCGCCGACGGCGTCGGGACCGACGGCGTCGGGGTAGGGGTGGGCGTGGGTGTGGGTTTGGGCTCGCTCGGTGTCGGTGTCGGCGTCGGCGTGGGCTTGGGCGCCGACGGTGCCGTCGTCGTGCTGGGGGGGCGCGTGGACGTCGCGGGCCGCGATGGGCTCCTCGTCGGCGACCTCGCACCGGTGACCGACACCGCACCGGATGTCGGGGACACCGTCGGAGCCCCGCTCGACAGGTCGACCGACTGGGTCGCTGCGGGCGACGGGTCGTCGCCGAAGTCGACCAGGCCACCGGAGTTGCCGGTCAGGTCGAGTACGACGATCAGCACGATGATCAGGGCGAGCAGAGACAGCATCAGGATCAGCGTCGGGGACATGACGCTGCGCAGGTCGCGGCGCCGTCCGGACGGTGCGGGGCTGAGGGAGTATCCGGAACCGGGCGAGGAGTCGCCCGGCCCGAAGCGTCCGGGCCCGTTGGGCGATCCCGAGGTGCCGTCCGCCAGAGCTGACCCCTGGACGGTGGGGTGGCCCTGAGGTGCCGTGTGTGGGGAGCTCCACCGGGGGCGGGCCTCGGGCGGCGAGCCGGTCAGTCGGGTCGTCGAATCGGAGCCCGGACCGGTCTGACCCTTGGCGCTGTGCCGTCCGGCCGGGGACGCCGCGGCGGCGCCGCCGGCCAGGACCCCGCCGCCCGGACCGAAGGTGGGCGCCTGCGCCGCGCGGGCCCCGGCACCGGACCCGCCGATGTCGTCCAGCGCGCTCGGGTCGTGGGCGGCCAGTTTGTCGAGGGCATCGGCAAGGACCTCGGCGGAGGGGATCCGGGCCTCCGGTTCCTTCTCCATCGCCGCGCCGACCACCCGGATGACCTCCGGGGGCACCGTGCCGGGCAGCGGCGGCGGCTGTTGGTTCAGGTGCGCCGTGGCCACCAGCACCTGGTTCTCGCCCTCGAAGGGGCGGTGACCGGCCAGGCATTCGTAGGCGACCACGCCAAGGGCGTAGACGTCGGAGAGCGCGCTGGCGTCCAGGCCACGGGCCAGCTCCGGGGCCAGGTAGTGGGCCGTGCCCATCACCTGCCCGGTCATCGTGAGCGGCTCGTGGTCGGTGGGCCGGGCGATGCCGAAGTCGGTGACCTTGACCCGGCCCTCGGGGGTGACCATCAGGTTGGCCGGCTTGACGTCGCGGTGGACCACCCCGCGGATGTGCGCGGCGTGCAGGGCGTGGGCCGCCTGAGCGACGATGGCCAGGGTGCGCTCGGTCCCGAGCGCTCCATCCCGTTGCAGGATCGCCGACAACGGTTCCCCTGGAACGAGTTCCATCACCAGGTAGGCGATTCCGTCGCCCTGGACCGGGACGGGGGAGGGGGAGACCCCGTCCGGGCCGACCGTGGTTTCGCCGTAGTCGAAGACCGCGGCGATCCCGTTGTGCGGCAGGCTGCCGGCGGTCTTCGCCTCGGCGTAGAACCTCTTGCGGAACGACGGGTCCTCGGCGAGCTCTGCCCGCAGGATCTTCACGGCGACGGTGCGGCCGAGCACCTCGTCGCGGCCGCGCCAGACCTCGCCCATACCACCGATGGCGATCCGCTCGCCGAGCAGGTAGCGGCCGTCCAGACGCGTCCCCCCGCGAGCGGTCACTGGCTGATCACCGCCTCCATGACCTGTTTGGCGATCGGAGCCGCGACCCGTCCCCCGACGCCGCGTCGCCGAGCGTACCGCCGTCCTCGACGACCACGGCCACGGCCACCTGCGGGTCGTCGGCCGGGGCGAACGCCGTGAACCAGGCGATCGGCGGCCGGCCTGCACCGTTCTCCGCGGTACCGGTCTTGCCGGCCACCTGGACACCGGAGATCGCGGCCCGGCCGCCGGTGCCCCCGGGCCCGACAACCGCCTGCATCATCTCGGTCAGGTCGGCGGCCGTCTGCCGGGAGACCGCCCGGCCGAGGTCCTCGGGTGAGGGCCGGGACATCACCGACAGGTCGGGCGCGAGCACCCGGTTGATCAGGTTCGGCTTCGCCAGCACGCCCTCGTTCGCGATCGCTGCGGAGATCATGGCCATCTGCAGCGGGCTGACCCGGACGTCGAACTGGCCGATCGCCGACTGCGCCACCTGCGGCGGCGTGGGGTCGGCGGGGAACTGGCTGGGGGTCACCGTCAGCGGGATCTTCAGCGGTTCCCCGAAGCCGAACTTGGCGGCCTGCTCGCGCAGGGCGTCGCCGCCCAGTGCGAGGCCGATCGACCCGAAGGCGGTGTTGCAGGAGATTTTGAGGGCATCGATGAGGGTGATCTTGTCACCCGGGCCGCAGGCACCGGAGAAGTCGTTGGGCAGCCCGGCGTCGGTCTGCGGAAGGTCGAGCACGGCCGGCCCGGCCACCTCGGTGTCCATCTGGTAGTCGCCGCTCTCCAGCGCCGCCGCCGCGGTGACGATCTTGAAAGTCGACCCGGGCGGGTAGAGCCGCCCCGAGATGGCCCGGTTCTCCAGTGGCCGGCCCTCGTCGTCGAGCAGCGTGGCGTAGGCCGCCTTGACCTTCTTCTGGTCGTGACTGGCCAGCACGTTCGGGTCGTAGGTCGGCTTGCTGACCATCGCCAGGACGGCACCGGTGCGGGGGTCGAGAGCGACGACGGCCCCGCGTTGGTCGCCCAGAGCGTCCCAGGCCGCCTTCTGCGCTCGCGGGGACAGGGTGAGCTCCACGGTGGCGCCCTGCGCGGGCTTGCCGGTGAGCAGGTCCTGGATCTGCCGGTAGAACAGCTGGTCGGCGGTACCGGCGAGCAGCCCGTCGACCGCCGCCTCCATGCCGGTCGCACCGTAGACCACCGAGTAGTACCCGGTCGCCGCGCTGTAGAGCGGGCCCTCCGGGTAGCTGCGGAGGTAGCCGTACGCGTCGTCCACCTTGGTGGACTTGGCGATCTGCTGGCTGGCCAACACGATCGGCTGCCGTTCGCGGCCGTAGTTCTTGTACAGGGTGCGGGCGTTGCCGGGCCGGGAGTCCAGCCAGTCCGCGCGCACGAACTGCACGTAGGTACTGCTGGCGAACAGGGAGGCGAACAGAAGGGCGACGACGGCGGCCAGTCGGCGCAGCGGGGTGTTCACGCCGGCACCACCTCCGTCGGCGCGTCAGGATCGGCTGGGTCGCCGGGGTCGGCCGTGTCGATCGAGTCCGCCCCCGGGCTACTGCCGTCGGAGGATGACGGCTCCGCGGCCGGGCGCGGCCGGCGGGCCGAGTCCGAGATCCGCAGCAACAGCGCGACGATGATCCAGTTCGACAGCAGCGAAGAGCCGCCGTAGGCGAGGAACGGCGTCGTCAGACCGGTCAACGGGATCACCCGGGTCACCCCGCCGACCACGACGAACACCTGCAGGGCGAGAGAGAAGGCCAGACCGGCGGCGAGCAGCTTGCCGAACCCGTCACGCACCCCGACTGCGGTGCGCAGTCCGCGTTCGGCGAGTAGCAGGTAGAGCATCAGGACGGCGAATAGCCCGGTCAGGCCGAGCTCCTCGCCGATCCCGGCGATGATGAAGTCGCTCTCGGCGAACGGCACGATGTCCGGCCGGCCCCGGGCCAGACCGGTGCCGAGCAGCCCGCCGCTGGCCATGCCGAACAGCCCCTGCTGGAGCTGATAGGCGGGCACGGAGGGGTCGAACGTGTGCAGCCACATGTCGACCCGGGCCTGCACGTGGCTGAACTGGGTCCAGGCGGCAAAGGCGCCGCCGCCGAACAGCATCATGCCGATGACGATCCAGCTGGTGCGCTCGGTGGCCACATAGAGGAGGGCGACGAACAAACCGAAGAAGAGCAGTGACGTCCCCAGATCGCGCTGGAATACCAGAACGGCGAGACTGACGACCCAGATCACCAGGATGGGCCCGAGGTCACGGGCCCGGGGGAACTGCAGGCCGAGCACCTTGCGCCCGACCAGGGAGAGCGAGTCGCGGGAGTTCACCAGATAGCCGGCGAAGAACACAGCCAGCAGGATCTTGGCGATCTCGCCGGGCTGGAACGACATCGGCCCGAGCCGGATCCAGATCCGGGCACCGTTGATCTCGGTACCCAGGACCGGCATCAGCGGCAGCAGGAGTAGGCCGATCGCCCCGGCCATCGCGGTATAGGTGTACCGAGAGAGCCCGCGGTGGTCGCGCAGCGTGACGAGCACGGCGATGGCCGCCGCCACGCCGATCGTCGTCCAGGTCAGCTGGCGCAGCGCCAGCGACTCACCGACCGAGCGGCCCTCGGCCAGGTCGAGGCGGTGGATGACGACCAGACCGAGACCGTTCAGGGCGGTGGCGATCGGCAGGATCACCGGGTCCGCATAGGCGGCTCGTACCCGGAGCACGATGTGCAGGCACAGCGCGAGCAGCGCCATGCCACCGCCGTAGGCGAACATGTCGGCCGGAACCGTGCCGTTCTCCGCGATGCCCACCAAGGCATAGGCGCCAAGACCGATCGAGATGGCGAGCATCAGCAGCGCCAGCTCGACATTGCGTCGTGTGCGGGCGGTGACCGGAGCGACGACGGCCATCTATAGCCGATCCGCGCAGTCGAGATCAGCAGTGCCGCCGGTGCCGGCCGACGGCGACGGTGACGGTAACGGGGTGGGCGCGGTGGTGGGCGAGACCGACGGGGGCTGCTGGGCCAGCGCGGCGGCTGCTGCGGGCAGCGAGCTGCCGGGGCCGGCTGCGGCTGCGGTTCGGGCCCGGGTGATGCTCGCGCTCGGTATCGGCGGGCTCGGAGATGCGCTGGGGCTCGCTGTGATGCTCGGGGAGGGGAACAGCACTGACCGGCACCGTTCGGCCAGGTCGCGGTAGCGGGTCACGATCGCCTGCGCCTCGGCGTCGTTGTCCGCCGGGATGCCTTTGCGCACCTGGTCGGCCGCGTAGTCGGGCAGGTCGGCGAGTTGCACATCGGCGGTCTCGTACACCCTGGAGAGCCGGATCGGCCCGATGTCCTGCGGCAGACCGGTGAACACCGCCACGGCTCCGTCCGAGTCGCCGACGAACATCTGACTCTGCACCCAGCGCCAGGCGCCGACGCCGCCGCCCAGCAGCACGAGGACGGCGACCGCTGCAGCAGTGGGCGCCTTCCAGCGTGCGGTGCGTAGTGGGCGGGCGGCATGTGAGTCCTCCTCATCGCCGTCACCGGCGGTGAGGGCGGCGGCGCGCTCTGCGGCCGAGCTGCGGGAGCGGGACAGCCCGCGGCGAGGCTGGTGCAACGACGCGGCGCCAACCACGAATGTGCCGCTGTCGCCGCTGGCGGCATCGTCGACGATGTCGGCCACGATGCAGGTCACGTTGTCCGGCGCGCCGGCGCGCAGCGCCAGCTCCACCAGCGTTTCGCAGGTCTGGGCCGGATCGGCCATCTCGGCGAGGGTGTCCTGCAGGGTGTCGACGCTGACCACGCCGGACAGGCCGTCGGAGCAGAGCAGGTAGCGGTCACCGATCCGCGCCTCGCGCATCGACAGGTCGGGCTCGGCGTCCTCGATCATGTCGCTGAGCACCCGCATCAGTACCGAGCGTTGTGGGTGATGCTCCGCTTCGCTCGCAGTGATCCGGCCCTCGTCGACGAGAGTCTGCACGAAGGTGTGGTCCTTGGTGATCTGAACCAGGGCACCGTCGCGCAGCAGGTATGCGCGGGAGTCGCCGATGTGGGCCAAGGCCAGCCGACTACCGGTGCGCAGCAGCGCGGTGACGGTGGTACCCATCCCGGCGAGGGCCGGCTCCTCGTCCACCCGCAACAGCAGCTCGTTGTGCGCGGCCGCAACGGCCTCGGAGAGATGGTCCAGGGCGTCCGCGCCGTGCGACTCGTCGTCCAGCGGAGCGAGCTCACCGACAGCCAGCGACGAGGCCACGTCGCCGCCGGCGTGGCCACCCATGCCGTCCGCCACGACGAGCAGGTGCGGGCCCGCGTAGGCGGAGTCCTGGTTGTTGGAGCGGACCAGGCCGACGTCAGAGCGGGCCGCGTAGCGCAGCGCGATCGTCAATCCGGCTACCTCCGCAGCTCGAGTGTGGTGCGACCGATCCGGAAGCTCATGCCTGCCTCGACCGCGATGGGGGAGTCCAACTTGCGCCGACCGACGTACGTACCGTTCGTTGAACCGAGATCCTCCAGCACCAAGGCCCCGTCGCGCAGGGACAACTGCGCATGCCGGTTGGACGCGTAGTCGTCATCGAGGACCAAGGTGCACTCCGGGGCCCGGCCGATCAGCACCGGTGCCTGGCCCAAGTTGAGCGTGGTGCCCTTCAACGAGCCCTGGGTCACCACGAGATGGCGGGGTGAACCGGTGGGCAGGCCCTGCGGTGGAGTGCGCGGGGCCGGCGCACCGCCGGCGGAGCCGACCGGCACCGGCGTACGGCCCCGGGTCCGCACGGACCGGGCAGCCTGGGTCTCCTTGCGGCGCACCTGAGTGCCGAACAGATCACGACGGAGCACGGCGACCACGGAGATGACCAGCAGCCACAAGAGTGCCAGGAAGCCCAGTCGGAGCAGGGTCAGGGTCAGCTCGCTCATGGCGAAGGCGTCACCACGGTCCGCTGATGTCCGAGCCGTACGACTGTACGGGCGGAGCCTGGGTGGGCGCAGAGAGGCGGCCGCCGTGGAAGACCATCCGGGTTCGACCGATGGTGATCACGCTGCCCTCGTGCAGAGTGGACACCGGGTTCTTGGCACCGTCGACGTGGGTGCCGTTCGTTGAGCCCAGGTCGATGATCCGAGCCTGGCCGTCGACGATGTGGATCTCGGCGTGCCGGCGCGAGACCCCCGAATCGTCGAGCATGACGTCGGCGTCGCTACCCCGGCCGATGACGGTCACCGGCCGGTTGATCTCGACGTGACGGCCGTCGACGACCAGGCTCGGCGGCGGGGCCGGGCGCTGGCCGAGGGCAGGGTCCTGTGGGTCCTGCTGAACCGGCTGGGACCAGCCGCCCTGGGCCGGCGGCGGGGGCGCGGTGCGCCGTCCGCTGGGGCTCTCGCCCGGACCGGGGACGTTGCCGGGAACCGGTGGGTCGCCGGCCGGTGGCCCGGAGGCGCGCCGTCCGCTCGGCGCTTCGCGCTTGGTGGTCCGGCTGCTCACCCGGAATAGTCCGGTGTCGAGATCGTCGGCCTCCTCGAAGGCGACGCTGACCGGTCCGACCAGGTGGTAGCGCTGCTGGCGCGCGTAGTCGGCGACGACGGCGCCCAACTCGTCGCCGAGAGCCTCCTCCCATTGCCCGAGTCGTTCGTGATCGGCGGGCCCGAGCTCGACGATGAAGAAGTTGGGGGCGATGGTGCGGTCACGAGCGACGATCGCCGCGTGGTCATCGCACTCGCGACGCAGCGCACTGGCGATCTCGACCGGTTGCACCTCGCTGCGGAAGGCTTTGGCGAAGGCGCCGTTCACGGCACGTTCGATGCCTTTCTCGAAGCGGTCCAGCACTCCCATGTTCTCCCTCCTCCCGCGCACGACGGTCTGACCACGGCACAGCACGTGACAGCGCACACGCGTGCCGGGGTCAGCCTAACCGCGGCCCGGTCGCGTGAGAGAACTCGATCGTGATGGGAGCACCTGGTGGGTGGCGAAACCTGCGCTGGGGGTGCTCACCCTGCGTGCTAGCCTTCTCTCCGCTACGCGCGAGTGGCGGAATAGGCAGACGCGCACGGTTCAGGTCCGTGTGCCCGAAAGGGTGTGGGGGTTCAACTCCCCCCTCGCGCACCCTCCTCAAACGGCCTCTGACCTGCGGAAACGCAGCAGAGGCTTCTTCCTTTTGCTCGTCCGGGGAGCACTACGGGGAGCATTGGGAGACTGGCACCTGCTGCGCACGTCGAATCCGACCACGGTCGGTGACCGACTCAGCGGGCGGCGTCTCGTGCCACAGGGCCGGCGCATCCTGCCTGGACGGATCACCGCCGCCGCGCAGGACAGGAGGCCAGCGATGGCCCAGTGGGTGCCCCGCACACGCGTTGACGGCAGCGTCGTCGTGCAGATCAGATGGCGCCGCGACGGTCGCCAGTACAGCGAGACCTTCACCAATGTTCGCCTCGCGACCGAGTTCCGTACGGCCGCTAAAGCGGCGGGAAACCGGTGGCCCGATGGGTGAGTCCGCGGCGAGGGGTGGGCAATCGAGCCCGACCCGCCGCCGGAGCCGGAGCGGCCCACCGTCGCCGAGGTGGCCACGGGCGAGCTGGGCTACTTCGCGCAGCAGGAGCGGCGGGTCAAGCGCGGCAAGCTCAAGCCGTACACCCTGCACCGCGACCGACGTTGCTATGTCGCCCACCTGGAGGAGTTCTTCGGCCACCTGAGGTTCGAGGACGTCGACGAGCAGGACGTCGCGGCCTGGATCGACGAGCAGCTCGAGGCGGGGGCGGCACCGAAGACCATCCGCAACCGGCACGGCCTGCTGTCCTCGATCCTCAGCCACGGTCGGCGCCGGCTGAGGCTGCGCCCGGACAACCCCTGTGAGCTCAGCGAGCTGCCGGACCTGCACACGGCCCGGCCCGAGGCCCGCCAGATCCGGTTCTTCCAGCGCCGGGAGTGGGCGCTGTTCCGTTCCTGCCTGGCAGGCGACGTTCGTCTGCTGGTTGATGTCGCCCTGGCCACCGGTCTGCGGTGGGGGAGCTGAGCGCCCTGCGCGTCGGGGACCTCACCTTCTCCGGCCGCGGAGCCGACCGCCAGGCGAGCGCGCACATCGTCCGGGCCCGGTCGCGGCGCTCACCGGAGGACGGCTCGGTGGTCAAGGCGGCCGAGCAGGAGAGCGCCACGTGGGTGCTCGGCCCGTCCAAGAGCAAACGGCCTCGCTGGGTGGTCGTCACCGGCGAGGTGGCATCCCGGCTGGAATCCCTGCCGCGATGCGCGACAGCGCACCCTTGTTTGGGGTGCCGTCACCCGCCGGGGATACCCAGGCCGCCCGGGATGGCGGCGAGGGCAGCAGCCGGGCCGCCTCATAGACGGGTGCGCCGTGTGGTCCGCGGCCGGTAGTGCGAGTGCGGCGGCGCCATCGGGTTCTCGCCCTGGTCCAGGATCTGGCGGACCTGGGCCGGGGTGAACCGGACGTTGCGGCCCAGCTTGGTGAAGGGGATCGCTCGACCCAGGATCTGCTTGCGGACCCAGGCGGGGGAGACGCCGAGGAAGGTCGCGAGCTGCGGGACCGACAACAGCCGCGTCGGAACGACGTCGTGCACGGGCTCCTGACTCATCGACTGCCTCCCTCAGGCCGCCAGCCTTCACCCCTGCAGGCGCTGTCGACCCGGCCGAAGGTGGACACCCCGCTGCTGTCGGCAGCTGCCCACAATCGCCGGCCCACGGGCACCTGTCCCGCGCGAAGCACCCCATCGCCGGACAGGGCAGGAGCTCGCCGCATGAACAACCCGTCACTGCTACACGACCCTCGCACCGCCGACGTCGGTGCATCGCATGGATGCCGGGCGGAGTACGTCCGGGACCGGTGCCGCTGCCCGCGGTGCAGGCAGGCCAACCGCCACCGCGCACGGGAACGCACCAGAGCCATCGCGTACGGCACGTGGGCGCCGTTCGTCGACGCGGCTCCGGCCCGCGCCCACACGAGGGTGTTGCGTGCCAGCGGGTCCGGATCCTCGCCGTCCGGCCTGGTCAGCTGGCCATGGGTGCGCGCGTGGATGTGGCCGGCATCCGCAGGCGCCTGCACGCCCTCATCGCTGCGGGCTGGAGCGTCCGCCACCTCGCTACCGCCACGGACAACACGTACATCAACGCGTCCAGGGTGCTCGCATCCGCCCAGTGCAGATCGTCCACAGCCAGGACGAGTGGCCGGTCACGGCACCGCGCCGTCACCCACGCATCGAACGCCGAGGGGGGCACCCTCCGCGGCCCGGTCGAACACGGCGGCGGGTTCCTCACCGGCCTCGACGGCGAGCCGGGCCAGCGCCGAACGCAACGGCAGATACGGCACCGTCATCGACGTCAACGGCAGCGCCGCCCCGCGGACAACTGTGGCGCGTTCGTCGGCCTCCTGAAGCACCTGGGCCACCAGCTCGGTCTTGCCCACCCCGGCATCGCCCTGGATCAGCAGCGCGCCGGCCTGCCCTTCACAGGCCCGTTCCACCACGGCGCGTACCGCCGCCGACTCCTCGACGCGCCCCACGAAGCTCGGCCTGCTGGATGGGCCCCCCTCCGGCATCCATCCAGTCTGGCATCCGCGGCCCCCGGGATCTCAGGGGTTTCCGGGCCGATCTCAGGGGCCTCCTCCGAAGTGGCCCAGGCGGGCCGGCGGCGAGGGTCGAAGAGTCAGATCACCCTGCGACCAGCGAGGTCATCATGAACACCACGCCCCGCCTCCGCGCCAGAACGGATCGACCGCCAGCTGGTCCGCTGCGACAACCTCACCGGAACCGGAGCTCTCGCCCCCCTCGCCGTACCGGAACGGGAATAGGCCTCGACAAGCACGGCCGTACGCTCCTGCGTCTGTCCCGAACAAGGAGGGGTCCGATGTAGGTAGGACTGGGTCGCTGACGCAGCTGTCGACCCGGGCGCCGCGGGCACGGCGCCGGCGGCTGCTGGCGCGGGGTGCCGGATCTGGAGGGCTTATGTGGCCGCCTCGCTGGTCGAGCTTTCCCGCCGCTGCGGCAAGGCGGGGTGCCGGTGGGCGACCGGGGACCTGCACGCCCCGTATGTGTACCTGTCGATGGGCGCGGCGTCTGCGTCGGTGCGGCAGGTGCTGGGCGAGATCTCGGCGATCAACCTGGAGCTGCTGGCCCGGCGGGAGCGGGCCACGCAGCGAGACCGGGCCGCGGTGATCTATGTGCGGTAGTCCACGCTGGCGAAGGTCCGCGAGCACACCGAGCACACCGAGCACACCGAGCGCACGATGCGGCGCGCGGCCCGACGCTCTGCCGCGTGGTGGGCGCTCGCCCGCTCGTGGCTCTGCGAGTGCCTACGCTCGCTAGCCGCATCGCGGTGTTTGGCTCCCAGGCGATCGGCTGCCAGCCGGTCAGCGCTGGTACTGCATGACGCCCACGATGTTGCCCGACGGGTCGGCGACGAAGGCTAGGTCTCCCACGCCGGGGATCGTTGTCCGCTCCATGATGATCCGACCTTGGTGTTCAAGCACGCGTCGCAGGACCTGGTCCAGATCGTCGACGCCCAGGGTCACCTCGGGTCCGGTGGTTCTCGCGCCGGGGATGAGTTCGCGCCGGGCTTGAACGGCGGCGACGGCCTCGCGACCGGTGGGAAGTGGTGCCCGGGCGAACCCTGGCGGACCCCAGTCGGTGAACGTCCAGTCGAACGCCTGCTCCCAGAAACGTCGTGTAGCGCTGTCGTCGTCGGTGTTGATGGCGATGTGCGCCAGGTAGGCCGGCATGTGGCGAGTCTTGCCGGACAGAAGCTGTGGCGCCACGCCCGAGGCCGGAGCCGTGGCGTTCCCTGATCACGTTCTGAGAGTCCGCTTACGCCGCGATCGGCAGGTAGGTTGCCCCCGTGATCCGATGGCTGGCAGTCGGCGGAGTGCTCGTCGTGCTCACGGGCCTCGTGATGGTTCCGTTGCCTGGTCCCGGCTGGCCGGTCGTCTCGCTGGGCGTCGTTCTTCTGGCGGTCGCCGGTGTGGTACGGAGCGTTGGACGCGAAGGGAGAACGCCTCGCTGAACGTCCGCAACTGCCGCCAGCAGGGCGGCATCCCTGCGAACGGCGGATACGCGGCGCCTCGCCGTAGGCGTCCGTGCAAGAAGGTACGACGTGTCGCTGGGGGCCTGAGCCACGCATTCGGGCGGGATCCCGGCGGCCGCCCGGCAGGGCAGTGCTCGTGGCTCAGCGAGTGCGGAAGCCGCCGTCCACGACGAGTTCGGTGCCGGTCACGAAGCTGGCGTCATCGCTGACGAGGAACGCGACGGCCGCCGGCGAATAGGTGTGACCTGGGAGTGCGGTTCACGGCCTGAGAACGGCCGGTGACCCTCGCCCAAGCTCACCGGAACCGGGGTGTCTTCGTCGAGTCATCTCGCCCGCTGGGCCGTGACCGCCACGATGGGGACTCCCGGGGCGACGTGGTCACCCGGCCCGGGACGTAGTCCGGAATCAGCCAGGTGACGGCGCAGCTCGTCGGTGGTGGGTAGGCCGATGCCACGGCCCTGTGCCTGCAGCAGCAGATCGAAGTGGTGGGTGAACAGGTCCGGCGCCGTCACGGTGGTGATGAGGAGCAGCTGCCGTCGGTGCGGACCAGGTCGCTCACGGCGCGTCAGGAGTCGGACCCGCACTGTTCTTGGCCAGTAGTACAGGACATTGGCCAGGAGCACCAGATCGACCGGGCCGCCGAGGTCCTCGATCCGGCTGGGCAGGCTCTCGACGTCCGCAACAAGGACCATTGAGCGATCCAGCAACCCCGCTCGGCCCAGCCGAGCTCGAGCGAGCTCGACCACCGTGGGTGCGATGTCGGGCCCACACCGTAGGCGCGCGGTGCCTCGGTGAGCATCAGCTCCAGCTGGTGACCCGTACCGCACCCCACGTCCGACACCGCGCCGGCGCCACCCGGGCAACTGTGGCACGAACGGCGTGATCCACCAGGGGCTGCATTCCCGGGACAGCACCGCGATCGTGTCGGCGTGGTCGTCGAGATCCGTGCGCGCCGGCTCACCGCGCAGCTGCCCGGGCAGGCCCCGGTACAGCTCGGCGTAGTAGGTCCCGAAGGCGATCGCAGCAGCCCGGGCCACCTCGTCCTCGAGCACGGCGCGCGCTCGGGAGGTGACCTGCCAGAGGCCGTCCTTGTGTCGCACCAGGTCGGAGGCGCCCAGGACCCGCAGGAACGCCGGAAGCAGGTCGGGATCGACGACGTCCACCCTGTCGGTGAGTTCGCGCACGCCGGCAGGAGCCGCAGCCAGCGCCGGCAGCACTCCCGCCCGCGACCCACCCGCTGGACTTCGAACGGAGGGCTGGTGACGGCATCGGGCGACTCCCCGGCGTCCGTAACGGGCGGGGGCGGGTCACTGCAGGTCAGAGCCACGTTCCGTGAGGTTCCCCCCCGCCGTCCGGCCCCACCCACGGTGAACGAGCCGACGCGAACGACCCCACTCGTGGAGCGCTCGCGGACCAGCAGTCCCAAGGCCCCTGACGACCACCGAGCCCCCGAGGTCCGCACTCCGGTGCGGCGGCAGCGTGGGTGCCTCGTGGCGATCGTCGGGGCCCTGGCAGCCGGCGGACTCGCCGCGTTGCGCTGCCCATTCCGACGGGCGAGAGCGAGGTAACCGCCGCACCCAGGCCGATGGGGCTGACCCAGCAGGCCTGGCAGCAGTACCGGGGAGGTGAGGCGGGCTGACGACGCTGGGCGACTGGCGCCGCCCCGCCGCCGCGATGGGCTGAGAGTGTGCATCACACGCTTCTCGGTGCGTCCCGCAGAGGGAGCGGGAGCGGCTCCTCGGCGACGCTTTGCATGTGATCACCCGTGGCCACGCCACGATCCGGACGACGACCCCGCGCGGCGACGTCCGACCGGCGCGTCGCCCGCCGGCTCTGGGAGGCGACCCGGGTGTTCTGCGGATCCAGCGTGCCGATCACCCAGGAGGAGCTGGCCGGCCTGGCCGGGACCTCCCGGTCGACGGCGAACCAGGCGCTGCGCCGGCTGGAGCGGTCCGGGGTCCTCAGCCTCGAGCGGTACCACATCGAGGTGCTCGACGAGGTCGCGCTGCGTGCGGCCGGCCGCTGGTGACCTGGTTCGTCCGGCGATCGGCCTGGGGGTCGGCTGGCCGCTGGCCGGTTCCTACCGGCCGGCCAGGGCGGTCAGGAACGACCGGGCGATCGGTGCGGCCACCGAGCCTCCGCTGCGGCCCTCCTCGACGAGGACGGCGAACGCGATGTCGCCCTGGTACCCGGTGAACCACGCATGCGTCTTCGGTGGAGTGGCGGTGCCGAACTCCGCCGTCCCGGTCTTGCCGAACACCGGACCGCCGGGTGCCCCGGCCAGCGCCGTCGCGGTGCCCTCGGTCACCACCGAGCGCAGCACCGTGCGCAGATCCGCGACGGCCTTCTCGTCCAGCGGACTGGGCGTCCGGTCCTGACCCTCGGGCGCCGGTGAGGTCACCAGCGCCGGCGGCACGTAGCTGCCGCGGGCGACCGATCCGGTCATCACCGCGAGTGCCATCGGCGAGACGAGGTCGCGGCCCTGCCCGATGGTCGCGGCGGCCTTGTCGGTCTTGCCGTTGTTCTGCGGCACCGATCCGTCGAAGGCGTCGGGAACATCGAGGGTGGCGGCCCAGCCGGCTCCGATGCCCAGCGCCGTCGCCGCGGAGGCCAGGTCGCCGTCCCCGAGCCGGGCCGACAGCTGGACGAACGCTGTGTTGCACGAGTGCGTGACGTCGTCGGCGAACGTCGGCGACCCGAGGGTCTCGCCCTCGTAGTTGGTGAACTCGCGCCCGTCGACGGTGAACGTGCGGGGGCAGCTGACCGGTTCGGTGAGGCTCACGTCGCCGGCGCTGAGCAGGGCGTAGCTCGAGGCGATCTTGAACGTCGAGCCGGGCGGGAACCGCCCGGTGATCGCGCGGTCGAAGCCGAACCACGGCCGGTTCGCCGCGGCGACGACGTCACCGGTGGGAACGTCGATGACGACGAACGCCGCCGGCACATCAGCAGTGACCGTCAGCGCGCGCTCCGCTGCGCGCTGTACCGCCGGGTCGAGCGTCAGCTGCACGTCCTTGCCGTCCACCGCCTCCTTCTCGAACAGGATCTTGCCGGTGGTCGTGGTGACCTTGATGCCGGGCGTGCCTGACAGCACCGAGTCGTAGGTGCGCTGCAGCCCACTGATGCCGGCCCGGTCGCCGGCGGTGTACCGGCCGTCGCTCTCCTTGACGATCTCGGCGGTGACCTCCCCGAACGAGCCCAAGAGCGGTTGACCGAACTCACGGTCGGTGGCCAGGGGTTGCACGGTCTTGGGGTAGATCACTCCGGCGAGGGCGTCGAGGGCGCCCTGCCGTGCGGCGAAGTCCGACTCTCGGTACGTGATCACCGGGATCGGCGCCTTCGACCCGGACGCCTTCGCTGCGGCCAGTTTGGCGACCAGGCTGCCCGGTTCGGCCTTGACCAGCTTCTCCAGCTGGGCGGCCACCTCCGGGGTCGCCCGCGCGGGATCGAGCTGCACCGGGTACACGGTGCCCAGTGGCATCAGGGGCTTTCCGTCGCGGCCCAGCAGGCCACCGCGTGACCCATCGGTCCGCTTGGCGGCGAGGGCGTCGCCCGGGTTCAGGTCGGCGTTCCAGTAGCTGCCCTGTGTGGGCTTGGCGATCACCCACCGCTCTTGAGAGCGCTCGGCCCGCGCGGGCACCTGATAGGTCCAGGGGACGTCGCCGGTCAGGGTCCAGGTGACCTCCAGCTCTGCCGTGGCCAGGTCCCCGCTGCGGCGCACGCGGCCCGGCTGAACCACGACCTTGCCGGCGGCCAAACCTTCGACGGTCGGGGTGAAGGAGGCCGCGGCGTCCGCCTGGGCGAACGGGACGCCGGAGGGGTCCTGCTTCTGCCAGCCGGCTGCGAAGGCGTCGATCACCGCGGTGGCGGCCCGGTCCTGCTCGGCTCCGGCACGGTGGTTCAGGTAGTAGGCGGTCCCGCCGCCGGCCGCGGCCAGCGCGGCGACGGCGCCGAGCACGAGCGCAGTTCGCATGGACATATCCAAGCGCACCGATTGCCGTCCGAATTCACCACAACCCCGCTCAGCAGGGCTCAGGATCGCGATCTGGCGGGGTTGTGGTGAATTCGGAAGTAGATCAAGGCCGCGTCGGGGATCGGCGGGTCACTCGACGTGCATCTGGCCGTAGCCCTCCTTGTCCGGGTTGCCGTGGACGCCGCCGCTGACGGCGAACTCCTCCTCCGGGGAGAGCACCAGCTTGTGCCGGGAGACGAACGCGAACCACACCGCGCCCGCCGCGAGCCACAGGGCGGTCCCGATCACACCCGGCCGGTAGTCGGCGCTGAACGGCAGGGCGATCAGGGTCACCGCCGCGATCACGGCGGCGATCACCGCGCCGGCCACGCCCATCGGGCTGACGTAGGGCCGCTCGATGTCGGGCAGCCTGCGGCGCAGGATCACGAACGAGACCATCTGCATGATGTAGGAGATCACTGCGCCGAACACGGCCATGGTCAGCAGCGCCGCGCCGACCGCATCGGACGCGGAGTACTGCAGGATCAGGCAGACCACGTACCCGACCACGGCACCGACCAGGAGTGCCACATGGGGGGTCTGCCGCCTCCCGTGGGTGACCGACATCCACTGCGGGTAGTAACCCGCCCGGGAGAGTGAGTAGATGTTGCGGCCGTAGGCGTAGATGATCGTGTGGAAGCTGGCCACCAGGCCGAACACCGCAATCAGCGCCAGCACCGACGCACCGATCCCACCGCCGAAGATGGCCTTGAAGCCGTCGAACAGTGGTTCGTCCGAGGAGCCCAGACCCGCTGCCCCCGGCGCCAGACCGGTGTTGAGGAACAGCGTCAGGAACGCGGTGACGATCAGAGTGATCATGCCGACGACGATCGCCTTGGGCAGGTTCCGCTGGGGGTCGTGGGTCTCCTCGGCGGCGAGCGGCAGCTCCTCGATGGCCAGGTAGAACCAGATGGCGAACGGCAGCGCGAACAGGATCCCGGTCGCCCCGAACGGTAGGAAGGTCGAGTTGCCGGCCTCCGGCTCGATGTTGTTCAGCAGGCTCGAGTCGAACTTCGTGAGGGCGCCGACGAAGAACACCGCCAGGACGGCGAGCGCGGCCAGGCAGACGACGACCGTGACCCGGAAGCTGGTCTCGACGCCGACCACGTTCAGTCCCACGAAGATCAGGTAGAAGATGAGCCACCACAGCGGAGCCGGCAGGTTGAAGCCGAACAGGTCGTCGGTGATCGCCGACATGTACCCCCCGATGCCGACCACGATGACCGCCGGGGTGAGGACATACTCGATGGTCTCGGCCAGACCGGTGATGAAGCCTCCCCATGGACCGATCGCCGACCGCGAGAACGAGTACGCACCGCCGGTGTGCCGCAGCGCCGCGGTCATCTCGGCGATGCTGTAGACCAGCCCCAGGTACATCACCGTGACGATGGCGGTGGCGATCAGCAGACCGCCGAAACCCCCTTGGGCCAGACCGAAGTTCCAGCCGAAGAAGTCCCCCGAGATAACAGCGCCGACGCCGAGCGCCCACAGGGCGAACAGCCCGGCGTGGCGACGTAGCGTGCGTTGGGTGAAGTAGTCACCGCTCGCCTCGTGGTAGGTGACATTGCCGACCTTGCGCTGCGGGCCGGCCGGGGGCTCAGACGAGGTTGGATGGGACACCGGGCCTCCTATGTGACGCCGGGGAGGTGGGCGGTCACTGTGCCGCCGCACGGGCGAAGTCTGCTCCTGCCCTCTCTCGCACTGTCAATCCCCGGAGGGGTAGTCGTCGATGGCTCGACGCAGCCGCCGTCCACCGACCGGTGGACGGCCGGGTGCACCGCCCGGTCGTTCCATCCGCAGCGGGAGCGGAGCAGGCTGGACCCATGACGACATCACTGAGCTCGACACCTGAGGTCGCCGTCCGGGTCCGGGGTCTGGTGAAGCAGTACGCCGGCACCCGGGTCGTGGACGACGTAGACCTGGATATCCGCACCGGTGAGGTGTTCGCGCTGCTCGGTCCCAACGGGGCCGGCAAGACGACGACCGTCGAGATCCTCGAGGGTTACCGACAGCGCGACGCCGGTGAGGTCACCGTGCTCGGCACCGACCCCGCCGACGGCAGCGGCGGCTGGCGATCGCGGATCGGCATCGTGCCGCAGACCACCAGCGAGGCACCCGAGCTGACGGTGCAGGAGCTGGTGCGGCACTTCGCCCTCTACTACCCCTCTCCGCGCGACCCTGACGAGGTGATCACGGAGGTCGGGCTCGACGGACGCCGGAACACCCGGGTGCGTGCCCTGTCCGGTGGACAGCGTCGCCGCTTGGACGTGGCGCTCGGCATCGTCGGAGATCCCGAGCTGTTGTTCCTGGACGAGCCGACCACGGGCTTCGACCCGCAGGCCCGCCGCTCGTTCTGGTCCTTGGTGCGCGATCTGGCCGCCGAGGGGACGACGATCCTGCTCACCACCCACTACCTCGACGAGGCCGAGCAGCTGGCCGACCGGGTCGGCGTGATCCGCGCCGGGCAACTGGTCGCCGTGGACACCCCCCACGCCCTCGGCGGCAGCGTCGCGCACGAGGTCCGGGTGATCTGGCAGGACGGCGACGGTGCCGTGCGTGAGCAGCTCACGCCGACGCCGACCGCCCTGGTCACCGAGCTGGGCGCACGGTTCGGCGGTGAGGTGCCGGGACTGCGCGTCGTCCGTCCCTCTCTGGAAGACGTGTATCTGTCCATGATCGATGGCGAGTTCGGCGACGAGCCGGTCGCCGCTCCCGCACTGGGAGGTGCCCGATGAGCGCCACGACCGGCCTCGCCCGCCAGGCCAAGCCGGTCAGCCCGATCGGCCTGGGCCTGGCCCGGACCCGGCTCGAGCTGCGTCAGTTCTTCCGGGAGCGGGACAGCGTCGTGTTCACCTTCGCGTTCCCGATCGTCATGCTGCTGATCTTCGGGTCGGTCTTCTCCGGGGAGCTCGGCGGCGGGGTGTCGTTCACGCAGTACTTCGCCGCCGGCATGATCGCCTCCGGCGTGGTGATGTCGAGCTTCCAGTCGCTGTCCATCTCGATCGCCATGGAGCGCGACGACGGCACCCTGAAGCGGCTTCGCGGCACCCCGATGCCTCCGCTGGCCTACTTCCTCGGCAAGATCGGGCTGGTCCTGGTGACCGCCATCGTCCAGACGGCCATCCTGCTGGTGATCGGGGCGCTCGCGTTCGGGCTCAAGCTGCCGGACTCGGCTGCCCTGTGGGCGCGGTTCCTCGCCATCTTTCTGGTCGGTGGGGCGGCCGGCACGGTGCTCGGCGTCGCGTTCTCGTCGGTCCCGCGATCGGGGCGCAGCGCGGCCGCGGTGGTGAGTCCGGTGGTGATCGTGCTGATGTTCATCTCCGGGGTGTACTTCCTCTACAGCGACCTGCCGTCGTGGATGCAGAACATCGCCCAGGTGTTCCCGCTGAAGTGGATGGCCCAGGGGATGCGCTCGGTCTTCTTGCCGGACGCCTTCGCCGCCCAGGAGCCGGCCGGCTCGTGGCAGCTCGGGACCGGGTTCGCCGTCCTGCTCGCCTGGACCGTCGTCGGGCTGGTGATCGGCGTGCGGACGTTCCGCTGGCTGCGCCGGGACGCGGGATGAGCTCGCCGTCGCCCTCGGCACAGGCGGCCGTGGACTCCCGCGCCACGGCCGCCGGGCACGACGTCTGGGAGCGGATGCTCATCGGCTGGCACGTGGCCTTCTGGCTGATGGTCGGGGTGGCCACGGTGTTCACCGTGGTGTCGACCGAGCTGGCGTCGACCGAGAGGTGGCAGGTCGGGGGACTGCTCGCCGTCCTGGCCGTGGGTTACCTGGTCGGGGTGATGCGCGACCGGACGGCGTCCAGGGGGCGGGCGGGTTGGGCCTACCTCTGTCTGGCGATCGTCGTCGTCGGCCTGGCCTGCTCGGTGGACCCGGCACTGAGCATGCTGTTGTTCGTCGTCTTCCCCCAGGTATGGATGTTCACCCCGACGCTGCGCTGGGGCATGGCGGCGTGCACCGCGCTGACCGCCGTGGCGATCGTCGGCATGGGGGTGAGCCTCGGCTGGAGCAGCGGGGTACTGCGCAACGTGGTCCCGCAGATGCTGATCGCGCTGCTGTTCAGCATCCTGCTCGGGTTCTGGATCGGGAAGGTCATCGAGCAGAGCGGCCAGCGCGCCGATCTGATCTCGAAGCTCGAGCAGGCTCGCAGCGAGCTCGCATCGGCGCACCATGCGCAAGGGGTGATGGCCGAACGCGAGCGGATGGCGCGCGAGATCCACGACACCCTGGCTCAGGGGTTCACCAGCATCGTGATGCTGGCTCAGGCGGCGCAGGCCGGGCTGGCCAAGGCCGCGGAGCGCAGCGTGACCGAGGATGCTCGGCGCGAGCTCGAACGTCTGACCGCGATCGAGGCGGTCGCCCGGGAGAACCTCGCCGAGGCACGCGCGCTGGTCGCTGCGTTCAGTCCGGTCGACCTGGACGGCGCGACGCTCACCGATGCGGTGACTCGGCTGGGGCAGCGGTTCTCTGAGCGCACCGGTGTCGGTGTCGCCGTCGAGGTGTCCGGGTCGCTGGTCGGGCTCGGCCGCGACCAGGAGGTGGTGCTGCTGCGCGCCGTCCAGGAGGCACTGGCCAACGTCCGGCGGCACGCCAACGCGCGGGCGGTGACAGTGCGGTTGGTCGCGGACGCCGGCGGCGCGCGGGTCGAGGTGCTGGACGACGGGGTGGGCTTCGTGGTGTCGCAGGCCGAGGGCTTCGGGTTGGCGGGTATGCGGGCGCGGGTCGACGACGTCGGTGGGCGGGTGGCGGTGACCAGCGAGATCGGTCGTGGAACCCAGGTCATGGTGCGCGTTCCGGGCGGGGCCGGTTCATCGCAGGCCGGAGGCGAGTCATGACGATCACGGTTCTGGTGGTGGACGACCACCCGGTGGTTCGGTCCGGTCTGGTGGGGATGCTCGACATCGAGGACGATCTGGAGGTGGTCGGCGAGGCCGGCGACGGCGACGAGGCGTTGGCGCGGGTGGCCGCACTGGCGCCCGACGTGGTGCTGATGGACCTGCGGATGCCGCGGCTGGACGGCGCTGGAGCCACCGCGCGGATCGTCGCCGAGCATCCTGCGACTCGTGTGCTGGTGCTGACCACCTACGACACGGACGGCGACATCGTGCGGGCGGTGGAGGCGGGAGCGACGGGGTACCTGCTCAAGGACACGCCCCGGCTGCAGCTGGTCGAGGCGGTGCGGGCGGCGGCGCGAGGGGAGACGGTGCTGGCTCCTGGGGTGGCCGCGCGGTTGGTGTCGCGGATGCGGTCGCCGGTGGCGGATGCCTTGACCCCACGCGAGATCGAGGTGCTGGCCGAAGTGGCTCGGGGCCGGTCCAATTCGGAGATCGGCCGGGTGCTGCACATCGGCGAAGCGACGGTGAAGACACACCTGCTGCGGGTTTTCGGCAAGCTCGGGGTCGACGACCGGACGTTGGCCGTCACGGTGGCCATGGAGCGAGGGCTGCTTCCGATGCCGTGACGGTGCCACGGCGGTGTTCGCAGGTGGCCCGGCGATGAGCCCGGGCCACCCGCCCCGTCAGCTGATCACTGTCACCGAAACCTCGTGTGGTGCCTGGTTTTCGGCGGCGACGCTGGGCCGAAGGCTGTCGACGGCGGTAGCCAGGCCGAGCAGGAACAGCGCGATGAGCAGCACCGCGAACATCACGAGTGCCACGCGCCAGTAGACGAGCGTCAGGACGGCGAGGAAGACCGCCACGAAGACCGCCATGTCAACCACCCCCTTCTGGGGTGAGGTGCGCTACTGCGGGACGATTCGGCGGGACTGCGGCACAAGGAGGGACGTCGTTGTCGGGCGTGCCGGTGCGTCCTCGCCTGACCACTCGGGCGTGGGTCGGCTAGATTCCTGCCGGTTGAGGGTGGCCCGAACCGGTGGAGCGTCCTAGGCTGGTGGTTTACATCTGGATCCCCTCCTTCAGTCCCCCTGGAGTGATGTGGGATGGACCGGATGGGTGTTGCAGCACCCTCTGGTCGCGAGCGGCGTCCGGTCTCCCGGACGCCGTTTCGTTCGTTTGCTGTTGTCGTCCTAGTCTATCCGTGTGTTTGACAGGTATCAATATGCTATGTGTCAGTTTGACTCGCAGCATTTCCTCCGCTACCGTGGCCGGGTTGCAGGCGTACTGACATCGCACTTCGCCCTGTTCAGGCGCGGCCTCTGAACTCGGTCGCTTTGCGTGATGCCCCGGCGTGGCGCTAGCGTCCATCGCTTGACACATGGCAGATTGCGCGCCGGAGCATGAGGGTGAGGGTGCTCCACCGGTTGTACGTCCATCTCGCCAACTCGGAACGCTGGAGAGGGTGCGAAATCCGACATGATTCGGAGTCGTCACGAGGTCGACCCATCCGTGTTGTCAGACCGCCACCCCATCCAATCGAGTCCGTTGATAGGCATGTCGAGGAGTTGGTCAGGGCTTCTCGGATGATCCCGAGCCTGACCAACCCTTTCCTCGCCAGGCGTCGGCTCAGGACTGAGCTGACGCGAGCACGGCAGCGAGCCGGCTTCACGCAGCATCAAGTGGCCGAGGCGTTGGGCGTGTCGCTCTCCACTGTCGTGCGAGCCGAGACCGGAGTCACCGGTATCTCTGTGAGGGACGTGGCCGCCTACGTTGGTCTGTACGGTTCTGCTGACCGCCTTGACGAGTTAACGCAGTTGGCTCGCGACTCCCGCTCTCTGCCGTGGCGCAACTACAAGGATGTCGTCTCGAAGGAGTCCTTGGAGTTCTTCGGGTACGAGGCCGCTGCAGACGTAAGACGCCAGTTCCAGAACGCGATCGTCCCTGGCTTGTTGCAGACTCCTGACTACACGCACGCCCTGCTCACTGGCGCCTTTGACATGGAGGTGTCCGAGGCAGAGCGTAGTGCTGATCTGCGTCGGGAGCGGCAGATGCTGGCATTCGCCGACGCGTCCACGTCGCACTTCGTGCTCGACGAGGCTGTCCTGCGGCGCGTCGTCGGAGACGAGAGCGTCATGCGACGCCAGCTGGATCACATCTTGGGAATCGCAGACAGTGAGCGTGTCGCGGTGCAGATTCTGCCACTCACGGCGGGCACCAACTTCTCGATGCGTGGCCCCTTCATCCTGCTGGAGTTCGAGAACGACGAGGACCAGGACATCCTGTACCTGGAGAACCCGGCCGGTGACACGATCCTGAAGGACGGCGCGGCAGCAATCCGGCCCTACCGCCATGGTTTCGACCAGTTATCGCGGCTGGCCACAGCGCCGGAACATATCGAGAAGGCCATCGAGCGCTACTCACGCCGACCGGCGGGATGATCCAGGGACTGTCACCCAGAGTTGTTTTACCTGTCGTTTACAATTCCAGACGGGTGCTTGGAACAGCGGGTGCACTTCTGACGACGACGTCGGGACGGCTGTCGCTGGGGGTTGACAGGGAGACGTCGTATGCCGGTGGCCGGCGGCAGCCAGGGATGGCGCAAGAGCAGTCTCAGCGGTGCCGACGGGTGCATCGAGGTCCGAGATCTTGGCAAGAGGGGCGTCGAGATCCGGGATTCCAAGGCGCCAGAGGGCCCCGTCCTGAGGTTCACCGAGCGGGAGTGGGCCGCGTTCACCCTGGCCGTGCGGGCCGGTGAATTCGACACGCCTGCGGCGTGAGATCGGAACGCGCCGGCGCGTGCCACCACATGGAGATGCCTACGATCACTCTGATCACTCCGGGACGAGCAACTGCCCCCGCTGCGCCGCCAGCAGAGTCAGCGCACCGACCGCGATGACCAGCACGGTCGTCGCGGCCAGCAGGACAGCCCCGACCACGTCATACAGCACGCTCGCCTGCACCCCGGCCATAGCCACCGCGGCCGCTGACGCCGCGGCGAGTGGGAACGAGTAGGCCCAGTAGGGCAGCGCGAACGGCACCGCACGTAGCCGGCGCACCTGGGCCAGCAGCAGCACCACGAACATCATGGCGGCCGCGAACAGGATCCGGCCGACGGGATCCTCGATCGTCCCGGTGAGAGAGCCCCAGGAGAGCAGCGCCACGGACGGTGGCGCGATGAAGATCGCCAAGGTGGGCAACAGCTTCGACGGCATCGGGGTCTCGTGCAGCAGCAGGCGGTGCAGCAGCAGCGGTAGCAGCGCCGTCCAGAACACCAGCCCTACACCGAAGGAGAACCAGGCCAGGTCGATCGAGCCGATCTCCCCGGCCGCCAGTGGGGGCAGCACGTTGCCGACGATCGGGATGAACCAGGCCGGCGTCATCTGCCCGATCGCGATGTCCGCCCGTCCGAACCACGCGCTCAGCACCGCCACCGTCAGTGCCAGGTGGCCCAGGGTGCCGACCCACCAGCCGGCCCGCGCCACACCGGGCAGCAGGTCCTGTCCCGCGGTGGCCAGGACCAGGATCGCGATGGTGATCGTCGGGGCGAACGTCATCCGGATCGGGTGGCGCAGCTCGGCCATCGCGGCCTCGGAGTGTCGCACCCACTTCAGCGCATAGAGCACTGCCACCACGACGAACACCGCCAGCGCGACCCAGAACAGCGCCTGTGCCGGCCAGGCCGGCAGGTCCCAGACCCGGCCCGCACGTCGCCAGGCCAGCGACAGTCCGCCGATGCCCATCACGGAGGAGAACAGGGTGACCGGTAGGTGTTCGAGACGTGCGCTCACGCCGTCAACCGTATACCCCGGGGGGCATATGGCGGACGGCGTGCGCCGGTGCTGATCCGGCTGTCGGAGCGTGGATCTCCCGTCGAGCGGTCGGTGGTCAATGGCCGGGGACGGTGGCCGTCGACTCTGCTGTGTCGTGAGCACCGGACGTGGCGTGCGGTGCGCTCGCCACGGGGTTTGCCCGACGAGAGATCAGCGCTACGGCAACGGCAGCCAGGACGGACACCGCGGCCGCTGTGAGCAGGGCGGTGCTGACGCCGTCCACGAACGCGGCCCGGGCCTGGACGACCAGTTGGGTGCCCGTGTCGCCGAGCTGGCCGATCCGGTCGGAGGAGGTGAACGCCACCGAGCGCAGCGCCGCCTCGGACACCTGGTCGGGCAGGCCCGCGATGTTCTGCAGCACCGGAGCCAGCGAGTCACGGTAGGTCTGGTTGAGCGCGCTGCCCAGGATGGCGATGCCGAACGCGCTGCCCAGCTCGCGGGCGGTGTCGTTGACGGCCGAGGCCACGCCTTGCTTGCTGGGCGGCAGCGATGCAGTGATCGCCGTGGTCGACGGGGTACCGGCCAGAGCCATTCCCATCGCGAACACCACCAGCCCGGCGGCGAACTGCCAGTAGACCAGCTCCACCCCGACCTGCGAGATGACTACCAGGCCGGTCGCTGTGAGAACCAGACCCAGCGGCGTGAGCCTGCCGAAGCCGACTTTGGCGGCGATCCGAGGAGCGTTGCGGGCCAGCGGGATCATCACGAACGGCAACGGAAGAAGGGCCGCGGCCGCCTTCAGCGGCGAGTAGCCGACCACGAACTGCAGGTACTGCAGCGCCGTGAAGAAGAAGCCGAACGAGGCGAAGAACTGCGCAGTGATCGCGAGCGATCCGGCACTGAACAGCGGCAGCCGGAACAGCCTCGGGTCGAGCAGGGGGTGGGCAGCACGCAACTCCCAGAGCACGAAGGCGATGCCGGCCGCCACGCCGGTGCCGAGTAGCGCGACGGTCACCGTGTCACCCCAGCCTCGCCCCGGGCCCTCGATGATCCCGGCCACCACCGCCGATACCGCGACCAGCGACAGCAGTGCCCCGGAGACGTCGATGGCCGGCTGGTCGGCGTCCCGGGAGTCGGGGACGATCGCGAGCGTGCCGACCAGGGCCAGGACGGCGAGCGCCACGTTGAGCGCGAAGAAGGAGTTCCAGGCGAAGTACTCGAGCAGGAACCCGGTGGCGAACAGGCCGAGCACCGCCCCGCCGCCGGCCACGCCGACCCAGACGCCGATCGCGCGGGGCCGTTCGGATTCCGGGAACGAGGTGGTGATCACCGACAGGGTGGTCGGCATGATCGCAGCGGCACCGACGCCCATCAGGGCGCGGAGCAGGATCAGCCGGCTCGGGTCCTCGGTGAGCATGGCGAACCCGGCAGCGGTTCCGAAGAGAACCAGCCCGGTGGCCAGCAGCAGCTTGCGGCCGAACCGGTCACCCAGGGCTCCGGCGAACAGCAGCAGGCCGGCGAACACGACGGTGTAGGCGTCGACGATCCAGGTCAGCTCGGTCTGGCTGGCTCCTGTCGAGCGGGCGAGGTCGGGCAGGGCGACGTTGAGGCCGCTGACCGCCGAGACGACGGTCATCAGCGCGACGGCCACCACGGCGAGGATGGCGCGGGTATGCCCAGGGCTCGGAGAGGTGGTAGGGCGGTCATCCGCAGGGGTCGAAATTCTACGCATGGCGAAATTGTTATTCTACGTACGGCGAATTGTCAACGGAGGTGCACCGTGGCCGTACCCAGGGGGCGGCGTCCCGTCGGTAGTGGGACTCGCGAGGCCATCGAGGCCGCGGCGAAGCGCCAGTTCGCCGAGCTGGGCTACCCGGGGACGACGATGCGGGCCGTGGCGGCCGAGGCGGGCGTGGACACTCGGCTGGTCACCCACTACTTCGGTTCGAAACAGGAGCTCTTCGTGGCCGTCGTCGAGCTACCGTTCGAACCCGAGCCCGCCTTCGAGATGCTCCTCGGCCCCGGCCGCGAGGGCATCGGCGCGCGGGTCGCAGAGTTCATGATCGGCGTGCTGGACTCCACCGAGGGTCGTCAGACCGTTACCGGTCTGCTCCGGGCAGCCGCCTCCGAGGACGCCGCCGCGCGGATGCTGCGCGACCTGCTGGTCGAACGACTGCTCACCCCGTTGGCGCGTCGGATCGGTGGCAACCATCCCGAGCTGAGGGCCGCGTTGCTCGGCTCGCAGGTCGCCGGACTGGCGATGGCACGCCACGTCGT
Source organism: uncultured Actinomycetota bacterium (assembly GCA_963825645.1). Classification (GTDB taxonomy): domain Bacteria; phylum Actinomycetota; class Actinomycetes; order Actinomycetales; family Kineosporiaceae; genus JADJPO01. The sequence goes on along the minus strand of CAWGTT010000010.1, from coordinate 242,304 downwards.
CGGGCTGCCGGACCTGGTTGATGCACCTTCCCCGGTACTGGTCGCGGCCCTCGCCCCGGTGGCGGAGCACTACCTGACCAGTCCCGCTATCGGTACGTCGCCGCAGCCCGGCCGACCTCAGGCCAGCACGCCGTCCACCCGTCGGGGCCCGGACGCACCGTCCCGCAGGGCCTCCGGCAGCATCGAGGACGGCACGTCCTGAAAGCACACCGGCGTGAGGAACCGCCGGATCGACATCGCCCCGACCGAGCTGAACAGCGAGGCCGTGGTCGCCGGCCAGGGGCCGCCGTGGTGCATCGCCCAGGTGACGGCCACCCCAGTCGGCCAGCCGTTCGCGATCACTCGACCACACCTGCGCGCCAGTAGGTCGACCAGCCTGCCCGCCGTCTCGTGGTCGCCGGCGTCGTCAGCGAAATGCACGGTCCCGGTGAGGGATCCGCGCAGCAACGCGATCGCCTGGTTCACCTGGTCGAGATGCTCGTACTCCACCAGCACGGTCAGCGGGCCGAAGTACTCCGTCTCGAGGAAGGCGTCCGGGTCGGCCAGCAGTGCCTCGACCCCGACGGTGACCAGTCGGACGGCGACCGCACCCGACGCCTGCTCCGTGGTGTTCGCCTCACCGCCCACCCAGGCGTCTGCGTGACGTGGACCCTCCACCCGGACGCCCGGGCGCCTCTCGAGGGCGTCCACACCCCGGGCATACGCCTCGGTGATCCCGCCGGTCAGCAGCCGCCCGCCCGGCACGGCCCCAGCCCGCACCCGGACGGCGTCCAGCAGCTCGCTGCCCGCGGGTACCAGCACCACCCCCGGCTTGGTGCAGAACTGGCCCAGACCCAAGGTGTAGGAGCCGACCAAGCCGTCGGCGATCTGCTCCGCCCTTGTCCGTGCGGCACCCGGAAGTACCACGACCGGGTTGGTCGATCCCAGCTCGCCGTAGAAGGGAATCGGGTCCGGGCGGCTCATCACGATGTCCAGAAGCGCTCGGCCACCGGCGGTGGAGCCGGTGAACGCGCCGGCTCGGATCAGTCTGTGCCGCAACAGGTCCCGGCCTTCCTCGACACTCTCGACGAGCAGAAGCAGGTCAGGGTCGCCGCCCGCGCCGGACAACGCCGAACGGGCGACGTCGACCGTGGCCCGGCTCAGGTCCGGATGCCCGGGATGCGCCTTGACCACCACCGGGCAGCCCGCGGCCCAGGCGGCGGCGGTGTCGGCGCCCAGCACGCTGAACGCAAGGGGGAAGTTGCCGGCTGCGAACACGGCCACCGGACCTACCGGGCGCAGCATCCGTCGCAAATCAGGACGTGGCGGGGTGAGCGAGGTATCAGCGTGGTCGATGACCACCTCGAAGCAGGAACCCTCCGCGGCGGCCGCCGCCAGGTGGCGTAGCTGCCCACTGGTTCTGGCCACCTCGCCGAACAGCCGGGTGACGCCCAGGTGTGTCTCGTCGTCCGCGATCGGCACCAGAGCCTCGGCCTCGGCGTCGATCGCGCCGGCCACAGCTCGCATCCAGGCGACCCGCTCGGACACCGGAACGGCCTCGAGGCGGTCGGCGGCCGCCGCCGAGCGGGCCGCCACCTCCTCGACGCTCACGGCAGCCGGACCGACACCAGGGCGGGCGAGGCCGCCTCGACCCCAGACCCGTCCGGCGAGCCCAGCGTCGACCACGACCCGGGAACGCCCAGGGTGGCCAGGGTGCAGGCCGGGAAGCGCCACTCGATCGCCGCCAACGCCTGCGCATCGGACGTCGCCGGGTCGGCCAGTTCGTGGACCACCGACGGCAGTCCGGGGGCATGACCGACGACGAGAACGGTCCGGGTGGCGTCGTCCAGCTCGCGCAGCAGAGCCAGGACCTCCTCGCCCCCGGCGTTGTACAGCTCGTCGACGACCTCGTTGGTGGCATCGAGACCCAGGGCTTCGAGCGTTTGCTGGGCGCGGGTCGCCGACGAACACAGCGCAACGTCCACCTGAGTGCCCGCCGCCTGGAGGTGGGCGCCCAGCTCGGCGGCCTGCCGTTCACCGTCCGAGCTCAACCGCCGGGCGTGGTCGGTGGACCCCGGACGAGTGGACTCGGTCTGTGCGTGCCGCAGCACCATCAAGGTCCGCATCGCCCGATTCTGCACGACTGGCCTGCCCTGACCCCACCCGCGGTGCTCGAGAACACCCGAGACCCGGTCGAGTCAGGATGGCAGGGCCGTTCCGACGTCCAACGCTGCGAGGTCGGCGACGGTCCGCCCGGCGTGCCAGCCCTCCGCGTCGTTGTACGAGCCGAGCCGCGACTGCACCAGCTCCGGGAACAGGGCCTGGGTCGCCTCGTCGACGGCCTGGTCGCGGGCCGCGAGCACGGGCACCAGGTCGGCTCCACTCGAGCGAGCCTCGACGGTGGCCGACTCAGTCTCCGCGCGGGTCACCTCGGCCAACCGTTCCCGGATTCGCGAGGCGAAGCCGGTGAGGAAGGTGCCCCGGAAGGAGCGGGTGCGTGAGCGGCCGAACCGATCGGTGCGGGATCCCTCCCGGCGCAGGGCAGTCGTCGCCTGGACGAGCAGTGACGTGAACAACGTCTCGACGGCGTCGAGGTCTGCGCGGTGCCCGACCACGGTGGAGAACCCGAGCTGCCGCGACCAGACGCTCCGGCACCGGTTGGCGTCTGCGACCGCGTCGAGCAGCATCGCTTTGGGCGCCTCGTACGGGTTGTCGATCCCGATCCGGCGAGCCTCGGGCGACTCCCGCCGATCCGGGTTGGACGCCGCCAGCAGTGCCGAGTCGATGCTGTGTCGCGCCATCAGCGCTTGCGCGCCCGCGGTGAACGTCTCGGCCTCGGCCTCGAAGGTCGTCGACTCGGCCTTGGCGAGCAGCGCTCGCACCCGGCTCAAGATCCGCTCGTCCACCTCGTCCGCTGTGGACGCACCCGCGCCGGTCTGCGACACCCACTGCCCGGGAAGTGGGCCCAGGGGTTCGAGCCGGGGCAGCGTCATCAGCGCATAGGCGACCTGCACCGACATCGTGAGCACGTCACCGGCGCGGTTACCGGACGCGTCCATCCGGGCCAGGAGGTAGCTCGTCTGAGTTGGCCACCACTGGGCCGCTTCGCATTCGGCGAGCTGCGCCGTCCAACGGGGGTCGATCGTGGCCGGCGCGTAACGCGCCAGCTCGTGCGTCATGGCATCGACCATCAGCGTCTGATGGCCCGTATCCAACCGGCGACCGGCCAGCCGGTGCAGGTCAGCCGGCTGCCATCCGCCGCTCCACGCTGCGGTCACTGCGGACGTGAGCATGTCGACGAGCGTGCGGTCGACCATCCGGCGTCCCGAGGCGGACACCATCGTCGTGGTGAGCTGGCTCACGGCACGGCGCACGCCGCCCTGATCAGCACATTCGACGGCGTTGAGGGCCTGGCCGAGCAGTGCGGAGATCCGTTGCTGCTGAAGGGCATCGGCAGAGGGGGCAGAGCGAGATCGCGAGGGTCGCTCCCCGTTCAGGGCGTCGTACAGGCCGTCGTCGTCGAGCACCGTCGGTCCGAAGGCGTCGCCAGCCCCCGCCCGCTGCCGGGCGTCGCGACGGCGTGCCGCCTGGAGGCGTCCTCTGGCCTTGGCGGCACGACGTTGCTGGTTGTTCCTGCCCATTCCCGATCCCTTCGCTCGTTCGTGGACCAAGCCTTGCAGAGGGGTCGGACAACCGGGCCATAACACACCCTGGGTGGACACTTTCTCGAGGACGCGCCAGCGCGTCCTCGAGAAAGTGTCCACCCAAGGTGCGGGGGTGTCAGGGTGTGGGGTGTGACGGTGTGAGGTCGGATCAGATCAGCGCTTGCGCCGCCTCGGCGGCCATCGCCCGGACGGCGGCCCTCGCCGACTCGGCATCGCTCGCCTGCCGGGCCGCCTCGGCCATCGCCACGCACTGCTCGAGGGTGTGCGCCTTCAGCACCAGCCGGACCGTGGCGACCAGACCGGGTGCCATCGACAGGCTGCGCACCCCGAGCCCGACCAGCACGCAGGCCAGCAGCGGGTCCCCGCCCGCCTCACCGCAGACCCCGACCGACTTCGACGCCTCGCTTCCGGCCGAGCCGACCATGGCGATCAGGTCGAGCAGTGCCGGCTGCCACGGGTCGAGTAGGTCCGCAAGCTCGCCCTGCATACGGTCGGAGGCGAAGGTGTACTGGGCCAGGTCGTTGGTGCCCAGGCTGACGAAGTCGACCTCGGCGAACAGCTCTCGAGCCCGCAGCGCCGCCGCCGGCACCTCGACCATCACCCCGGCCACGGACAGTCCGTGCGAGCGCGCCGAGGCCACGAACGAGCGTGCCTCCGTGGGTGTGGACACCATCGGTGCCATCACCCACACTGTCGCGCTGCTGGCGGCCGCGGCCTTGCCCAGCGCCTCGAGCTGGGTCTCGAGCAGTCCCGGCTCGCGCCGGGAGACCCGGTAGCCGCGCACCCCGAGCGCCGGGTTCTCCTCCTCGCCCATGTCGACGAAGGCCAACGGCTTGTCCGCTCCGGCGTCCAGGGTCCGCACGACGATCTTGCGGTCCGCGAACGCCGCGAACACCTCTCTGTATGTGGCCTCCTGGTCGGTCACGGTGGGCGCGTTCTGGCGGCCGAGGTAGAGCCCCTCGGTGCGGAACAACCCGACGCCTTCGCTGTCGATGCTCCCGGCGCGTTGCGCGTCCTCGACCGTGGCGATGTTCACCAGCAGCTGCACCCCGACGCCGTCCGCCGTCGCCCCCGGGCCCACGCCGCTGGCTGTCAGCTGTCGCCGGGCCTCGGTGCGCGCCTCGGCGGCGGCCAGCGTGGCGTCGTCTGGGTCGACGACGACCACGCCCGACGATCCGTCGACGATCACCGTCATGTCCTCGGGCAGCTCCATCGCCCCGCTGAGCTGGACGACGGCGGGCAGTCCCAGCCCCTTGGCGAGGATCGCAGTGTGACTGGTCGGCCCACCCAGCTCGGTGATGATCGCCAGTACCTCGGCCGGGTCGAGGGTCGCTGTGTCGGCCGGCGAGAGGTCCTGACCGACCAGCACATACGGATGTCCCGGATGCGGCACCCCAGGCATCGGCTCGTCGAGCAGGATCGCCAGCGCCCGGTTCCGGACGTCGCGCAGGTCGGCCACCCGCTCGGCCATGTACCCGCCGGCCGCGGCCAGCACGTCGCAGAACCCCTCGACCGCCGCATCCAGGCTGTGTGCGGTCGGTCGGCCCTTCTCGAGCTGCGACGTCACCGAGCTGCGCAACCCCGGGTCTCGGGCCATCAGCGCCGTGGCGCTGAGCACCGCCGCCGCCTCGCCGGGCGCGCTCCCGGCTCGTTCCTCGAGCGAGACCGCCACCTGCTCCAGTGCATCCCCGACCCGGGCGAGCTCGGCCGCCGGGTCGGCGCCCGGCTTCTCGTCGGCCGGGGGGCGGGGCGGCAGCCCGAGCCGGGCGATCGGCCCGGACGCCGACCCCGGGCTGACACCCAGACCCTTCAGCTGACCCGCCCCGCCGGTCGAGGAGGCCCCTGATGTGGTGGCAGCCATCTCAGCTCCCGGCCGGTGCGTCGGGAGCGTCGAGGTCCTGCTCGAGCAGAGCGACCAGCTCGTCGAGCGTCTGGTCCGCGCCGTCCCCGTCGGCGGCGAGCACGACCTCCTCGCCGTGGCCGACACCGAGGGTGAGGACCATGAGGATGCTCTTGGCGTCGACCGGGTTCTCACCGGGTTTGGCGATCGTCACCGGCACCGTCGCCTTCGCGGCGGCCTGCGTGAACAGAGCGGCGGGCCGGGCATGTAGGCCGACGCTGGAGGCGACGGTGACGGTACGTTCGGGCATGCTGTCCTCCAAAGAAGTGGGGTGGGGCGGGGGTCAGGACGGGACGAGCCTCAGCGCGCGACCGCCAGCGCCTCGGGCGCCTCGTCCGGATGCCGTTGGACGTTCATCTGTTTGAGCGCGATGACCATCACCGCGGTGACCACGGTGCCGATGATGATGGCGATGATGTACGGCACGACCCCACCGATCAGCGGGGTCACCCACAACCCGCCGTGCGGAGCGCGCAGCGTGCTGCCGAAGCCCATCACCATGCCGCCGGTGATCGCCGAACCGACCATCCCGGACGGGATCACCCGCAACGGGTCCGCAGCGGCGAACGGGATCGCGCCCTCGGTGATGAACGAGGCGCCGAGCAGCCAGGCCGCGTTGCCGTTCTCCCGCTCGGGTTCGGTAAACAGGTTCTTGCGCAGCCGGGTGGCCAGGGCCAGGCCGAGCGGCGGGGTCATGCCGGCGGCCATCACCGCGGCCATGATCTTGAGCTCCGGAGCGTCGGTGGCGGCACCGGCGGCGGCCAGCCCGGTGACGGCGAAGGTGTAGGCCACCTTGTTCACCGGACCGCCCATGTCAAAGGCCATCATCAGGCCGAGGATGACGCCGAGCACGACCGCGTTGGCGCCGCTCATCCCGCTCAGCCAGTCGGCCAAGCTGTCGGAGAGCGCCTTGAGCGGGCGGCCGAGGATGATCAGCATGATCGCGCCGGTGAGGAACGTCGACACCAGAGGGATCACCACGACCGGCATGACGCCGCGGATGCCCTTGGGCACCTTGCGTCGGGCCAGCCACAACGCGATCAGACCGCCGATCAGACCGGCGGCGATACCGCCGAGGAAGCCGGCCCCGATGGACACCGACAGCGCCCCGCCGACGAAGCCGGGCACGATGCCCGGGCGGTCGGCGATCGCGAAGGCGATGAAGCCGGCCAGGGCCGGCACCAGGAAGCCGAAGGCGGCGGCGCCGATGTGGAAGAACAGAGCCGCGTAGTCCATCCCCGAGCTGAAGTTGAAGTTCGTCGCGACCTCTTCGAACGGCACATTGGTGACCTCGATCGCGCCGTTCTCGCCGACGGCTGCCTGGGCGATCATGAAGGACAGGGCGATCAGGATGCCGCCGGCGGCGACGAACGGGATCATGTAGCTGACACCGGTCATCAACCACTGCCGCACCTTGGTCGCGGTGCGGGCGTCGCTGGTCACCTTGGAGGCCAGAGCGGGTCCGCCCGGTTCGCCCAGCGGACCACCCGCTGCGCCTGCGGCCGGAACTCCCGCCTTGGCGGCGGCGACCGCCTGCTCGATGATCGCCGGGGCGTCGGAGATCGCCTTCTTGACGCTGACCTGGACCAGTGGCTTGCCCTCGAAGCGGTGGCGGTCGCGGACCTCCAGGTCCGCTCCGAAGATCACCGCGTCGGCCGCGGCGATCACCTCGGGCGGCAGCGGTTCCGACCCGGCCGAGCCCTGCGTCTCGACGGCGACCTCGTGGCCGGCGGCAAGTCCTGCCTGCTCGAGCGCCTCCGCGGCCATGTACGTGTGCGCGATGCCCGTGGGGCATGAGGTGACGGCGACGAACTTCACAGCCCTACCTCCTTGGAGACGAGGTCGATCACGTCGCCGGGGCTTTCGGCGGCGAGGAGGGAGTCGCGGAACGACTGGTGGATGAGCTTGCGGGCCAGCTTGGCGAGGATCGTGAGGTGCTCCGAGCCGGCGCCTTCCGGCGCGGCGATCATGAAGATCAGGTTGGCCGGACCGTCCTCGGCCCCGAAGTCGACGCCGTCGGGCACCCGGGCGAAGCCGAGCGTCGGCTCCACCACATGCGCCGATCGGCAGTGGGGGATCCCGATCCCGCCGGGCAGCCCGGTCGGCATCTGTTCCTCACGGGCCCGGATGTCGGCCAGGAAGCCGTCCAGATCGGAGATCCGGCCTGCGGCCAGGAGCTTCTCGGCGAGAGTGCGGTTGATCTGGTGGCGATCATCCGCGGTGGCGTCGAGGACGACGAGGTCCTCAGTGATCAATGCCGTCATCAGGCATCCCCTTCCAGGACTCGGTGCTCGTCGACATGGTCGTGAACCGTCACCACGATCGCGGCGACGTCGTCCGGTGCCGGCATCCGGCTTCCCGGCAGACTCGTTGCAGCGCTGCCCCAGCCGAGCGCCGCGGTCAGGCAGTCCCGCGGCGACGCCCCGTCCGCCGCGCGGGAGATGTAGCCGGCCAGACCGGCGTCACCGGCACCGACGGTGCTGACCGGGGCGGCGATCCGGGCCTCGCCGTGCAGCACCTCGTCGGCGGTGACCAGCACGGCGCCGTCCGCCCCCAGGCTGGCCAGCACGGCGGGGACTCCGCTGCGCTGCAGCTCGGTCGCGGCGGCGACCACGTCCCCCAGGGTGCGTAGCGGCCTGCCCACGGCCTCCGCCAGCTCCTCGCGGTTGGGCTTGACCAGGTCCGGCAGCGCGCCGCCCCTGCCTCCCGCGGCGAGCACCTCGGCCATCGCGGCGCCGCTGGAGTCGATCACAACCTTGGCGCCCGCGGAATGCACCGCGGCGACCAGGTCGGCGTAGAAGCTGTCCGGGACGCCGCGGGGCAGGCTGCCCGAGCCGACCACCCAGGTGCCGGGCCCGGCGAGCTCGAGGACGGCGTCCACCAACGCCTTCTGCTCGGTCTCGGACAGCACCGGCCCCGGCTCGTTGAGCTTCGTGGTGGTCCCGTCGGGCTCGGCGACGGTGATGTTGCTGCGGACGCCGCCCGCCACCGGGACGGCGCCGACCTCCACCCCGAGGCCGCCGAGCAGCTCGGCCAGCCGGTCACCGTCCGGGCCGCCGAGCGGAAGCACCGCGGTGGTGGGCAGTCCGTGCTGGGCGAGGGCACGGGAGACATTGACCCCTTTTCCGCCGGGGTCCACCCGTCCGCCCGTGGCCCGGTGCACCTCACCGCGATGCAGAGCATCGATCTGCAGGGTCCGGTCGAGGCTCGGGTTCGGGGTCAGAGTCACGATCATGCGCGCACCACCTGGGGTCCGGCGCCGGCGACCTCAGTCGCCAGCTCATCGTCGAGCTGGTCGTCGGTGATAACTATGTCGAGTTCTGCGAGCCAACCAAAGCGTGCGAAGTGATCCGTTTCGAACTTGGAATGGTCTGCCAGCAGCACCCTTCGCCGGGCCGAGGCGATCATGGCGCGCTTGACCGCCGCCTCGTCCCGGTCGGGCGTGGTCAGCCCACCTGCCAGCGAGGCGCCGTTGGTGCCGATGAAGGCGACGTCCACGATGACGTCGTGCAGGGCGCGCACCGCCCAGTCGTCGACGGCGGCCAGCGTACGGCCGCGAACCCGGCCGCCGACCTGGTGCAGGGTGATGTTGGGTCGCTCGGCGAGGATCATCGCCACCGTCAGCCCGTTGGTGACCACGGTCAGCACGCTGTCGTCCGGGATCACCCGGGCCAGCTGGGCTGTGGTCGTGCCCGCGTCGATCAACACGGCCCCCTCCTCCGGCAGTTGGGCCAGGGCGGCCCGAGCGATCCGGTGTTTCTGCTCGACGTTGCGGGTCTCACGGTCGGCAAGGTCGGGTTCGAAGGTGATCCGCTCGACGGGGATCGCCCCGCCGTGAGTGCGCCGGACCAGGCGCGAACGCTCCAGGGCGCTCAGGTCGCGGCGGATCGTCTCAGGCGTGACCTCCAGCTCGGTGGCCAGCGCGTGGACCTCGACCCGGCCCCGGGCGCGGGCCCGGTCGACGATCAGCTGGTGTCGCTCGGTCGCGTACATGGTGACAACCTTGTCCAACTATTCGGGCACCCGTTTAGTTGAGATTAAGGTCTGGTTGTATACGGTTTCAAGGGGTAGGTCGGAACATATCTGATGGAGAGCGGATCCGATACTGCCGGACGGGTGCGACCGCTGGACGGCGAGCCACATCGGGCCACGAACGGACTCCGGTAGCGCTGGAACCCCGGACTCAGATTCGCGGCGTGCGCGCCCGTCGCCCATGCCGTCGCCGACCGGTGGCCGCCTGGTCGGCGACCGCCTGGTCGGCGGCCGCGACGGCGGCGCCGACCTGCGCCGCGCGGCCGCAGTCGGACTCGAAGGACTGCCACAGACCGCCCAGCGGCGCGTACACCCAGGACGGCAGATGCTCGCTGGCGTAGACGATCTCGCGGCAGAGCTGTTCGGCCTCGAACGCCGGCAACAGCCGCTCGTCCAGCAGGTTCGACCGCCCGGCCTCGGCCAGCTCGGACCGATACGCGTCGAGGAGTCGCGCGCGAGCGGCGCAGCTCCAGGCATCGACCCGGTCGGTCATCGCGAACCCGGTGCCCTTGTCGACCACACGGGCGACGTGGTCGAGGCTGCGCAGCAACCGGGCGATGTCCCGTGCTGCCGGTTGCATCGCCTGCCCGACGCTCAGCCCGTCCACCTCGACCATCGGGCAGGGATGGAAGTCGACGACCGCCAGGCCTCCCGGCCAGCGTAGGATCTGTCCCACGTGCAGATCACCGTGAACGCGCTGGATCAGCACCTGCTCGCCGTCCAGGGCCTCGCTCGCGTCGGCGACCGCCCCGAGGTGGTCGACCGCGGCCTGGAGCAGGCCGAGCCGGGGAATCAGCACATCGGCGACGCCCTCCAGCGTGCCGTCCCGGGCCACCCGCTCGGCCTCACCGACCAGGCGCCGGGCGGCTGCGTGCCAGGCTCGGACCAGGTCCGCTGGTGCCACAGCGGTCGGCTCCGGGAGGATCGCGGATGGGGTGGCCAATGCCAGGTGCAGCTTCGCCGCCGTCCGCCCCAGCCTCGCCGGGAAGTCGCTCGCCCACGAGTCTGATCCTCCCGATCGTCCGGTGGAGGTGACCCCGAGCGCCCGCTGCGCCAGCTCAAGGCACCAGTCCCACCCGTCCCTGGCTCGCGGTAGGTATTTGGTGGCCCAGGCGACCGGGACCTCGCGTCCGCTGGGGGCGGTCCACAGCAGCATCCCGTGGGTCTCGGGCACCTCGAAGTGGCCCACCGCGTCCAGATGGGCGAGCGTCCGGGGGGCCTCGTGGTCGGAGTCCTGCACCTGGCGAACCCAGGTCACGACCACCCGCTCGCCGACCACGACCGAGGAGGCGCTCTCGTCCTCCACCGGACGCTCGCCGTGGGCCTCGGGCGGCGGCACCAGCCGAACCACCCGGAACCCGGGTACCGGCGGGATCACCTCGTGGCGCAGCAGGTTGACGAAGGCCTCGGCGATCCCGGACTCCTCCTCCGGCCCCTCGTCGCCGGACATCTGGGGGGCGGCCAGCCCCGGCACCGGAGCGGAGTCGTTCGGCGCGCGGCGGGTGCTGCGAGCGTGCACGAGGGTGCGGGCGGCGGCCAGATCGTCCTGGGACAGGCCCCAGGCAGGTGACGCCGCGGCGAACGTCCGCAGCGGTCGGCAGGTGAACCCCTGGTCGTCCTGGTTCCGTTCGACGGTGATCGCCGCTCCGAGGTCGAGCGGGTACTGCCAGATCGAGGCGTCGTGCGGCCGCGCAGTCGACGGCGTGGTTGTCCCACCCGGCGCCCCGTCACTCACGGATACCTCCCGTCACCCCGCGCTGACGCTACCGCGCAAAGCGCGGTGGACATAGGCCCCTCGCGGGATTTCCGCCGCCATTCGCCCGAACCGTTCGTGAGCGGTTCGGTACGGCACGTGTCGTGACGAGGGGCTGAGTCCGCCGTCACCTGCACAGACGGTGCTCGTGCAGCGCTGTGCTCGCTCTGCCCTTGCGTGTGTTCGCCTACTACGGTGCACCTGCCACCCCGGCCACGTCGATCCCTCAGAGCGTAAGGACCCCCGATGGGCCGTACGACACAGCCGTACGACACAGCTTCTCGTACGCCGGGACGTCACCGTGCCTGGGCAGGGTGACGTCCCGGCTGGCCGACACCGCGCCGCGCTGACACCGCGCCGCGCTGACACCGCGTCGCGCTGAGCCGGCCGGCTACCGCTAGGAGGCCCAGGTCGGTCGCAGCGGCATGTCGGAGCGGCCGTCGTGGTGCAGCCTGACCGCGAGCACCTGGTGCAGCTCGACCTGGTCGGTCTCGAAGCCGAGTCGGGAACCTGCCATGTACAGGCCCCAGATCTTCGCCGTGGCCAGGCCGACCTCGGCCACGCACGCGTCCCAGTTCTCCACCAGGTTGTCGCACCAGGCTGCACAGGTCGTGGCGTAGTGCTCGCGCAGGTCCTCGGCGTGGCGCACCTCCAGCCCGGCGTTCTGGATCTCGGTGATGATCTTCCCGGCGCCGGTCAGCTCGCCGTCCGGGAAGATATAGCGGTCGATGAAGCCGCGCTTGACCCGTGGCACGTGCAGGTTGTCCGGCCGGGTGATGCAGTGGTTCAGCAGCCGTCCTCCCGGGCGCAGCCGCTCGCGCAGGAAGGAGAAGTAGTCCGGGTAGTTGGCCACGCCGATGTGCTCGGTCAGTCCGATCGAGGACACGGCGTCGAAGCCGGACTCGACGACGTCGCGGTAGTCGCCATGACGCACATGGGCCAGGTGGGACAGACCATCGCGGACGATCGCCGCCTGGGCCCACTCGGCCTGTTCCCGACTGAGGGTCACCCCGAGCGCCGACACCCCGTAGCGGGACGCCGCATGGCGGACCATGCCGCCCCAGCCGCACCCGACGTCCAGCAGCGTCATCCCCTCGCGAAGGCCGAGCTTGCGCGCGACCAGGTCGTACTTGTTCTCCTGAGCCTGTTCGAGGCTGGCCTCGGCCGTCGGGTAGCAGGCGCAGGTATAGGTCATGGAGGGGCCGAGCACCTTCTCGTAGAAGGCGTTCGAGACGTCGTAGTGGTGTTGGATCGCCGCAGCGTCCCGTCGCCGGGAGTGCATGACGCCACGCAGGCGACGTCGCCAGTCCGGCAGCGCCTCCTGCGGCGGCGGCGGTGGCGGCACCAGACGGCTCACGCCGAGGGCCCGGGCCACCCGGGCCAGAGTGACGGCGTCCGGACGGCGCCAGCGCAGCCCGACCGAGATCGCCTGGAGCAGAGGGTAGGGGTCGCCGGGGTGGGTTCCGACCACGTCCAGGTCACCGGTGACATAGGCGCGGGCCATGCCGAGGGACCCGGGGGTGGTGGCCAGGTAGGCCACCCCGCGCGGAGAGTTGACGTGCAGGCCGAGCGCGGCGTCGTCCGGTCCGGTGTGGCTGCCGTCGTAGGCGGTGAACCGGAAGGTGATCGGCCGGTCGGTGAGGAGTTCGACGATGTCTGCCAGCCGCAGCGGCGCGCTTGCCGGCCCAGCGCGATATGCGGTGAACGGACCTGCCATGGTGGGCCACCATCCCGTGATGTCGAAGAGAGTCACGTGGACGCCTACGGTCGCAGGCGAGGAGAACGCGAACCCACTCTACGGCGCAGGTCAGGGCGGTGTAACGGATAAATGACCCGTCTGTCGCGAGTCGAGATCACGCCCGTTGTTCTGCGCCGACGCCATGGTCCTGGTTGTCCAGGACAGCGCGGCCACGTAGCACTCGGCGACGACGTCAAGGGCGTACCCGGTGCGCTCCACACCAGCCACGTCGTCATCGTCGTAGGCGCACACCGCCTCGAGGAGCGTACCCAGGGCATTCGGCTCGCCGGTCAAGGCGGCGGTGATCTGCGGGTCCAGCGGCGGGACGCCGTCCAGCAGCGCCTGTGGTGTGATCCCCAGCAGGGTGGTGATGCCGTCCAGCAGACCGAGGGCGAACGCCGCGTCCGGGTCGAGGTCGGCTCGTCGCGAGGTCCCGCGGGCGCGCCGGGCTAGCTGCTCGCAGGTATACCCGCGCAGCAGGGCGAGCGAGGCGTCGCTCGCGTCGCCGGCGAGCGTGGACATCGACAGCAGCAAGACCCAGGCCCGCAGCCGGGTGAGCCCGATGAGCACGGCGGCGTCGGTGATCGAGGAGACGGTGCGGGTCAGGCCGTGCGCCGAGGCGTTCGCCAGCCGCATCAGCTGAAGCACCAGCGCCGGGTCGGCCCGCAGGATGGAGTCGATGTCGCGGATCTGCACATCGCTCGCGGACAGCCGAGCCAGCATCTGCAGCACCAGCAGCCGGTCGGAGGACAGAGTGTCGGTGCTCAGGGTCTGTGGCCGTCCGAGGTGGTACCCCTGGAACAGGGTGAATCCATGCTCGAGGCAGCGCTGCAGCGTGGCCTCGTCCTCGACGCGTTCGGCGAGCAGCGTGAGATCGGCACCGCCGGCGCCCCGGCACCGGTCGGCGATCTCGAGCACGTCCTGCCACGGCATCAGCACATCCAGCTTGACGATCGAGGCGAGGCTGACCAGCTGGTCGGCACCGGGTATCCAGACGAAGTCGTCCAGGGCGATCCGGTAGCCGGCATCGCGAAGCCGGCGCACGCCGTCCAGCACCTCGGGGTCGAGACGGACCGTCTCGAGCACCTCGAGCACCGCCTGATCGGGTGCGAACGGTACGGGCAGGTCGCCGACCAGGAACGCCCGGGTGAGGTTGACGAATCCGGGACGGCCGCCCAGCAGCTCGGACGCGGCGAACCCGGAGAACGCAGCAAGGATCGTAGCGGTGCTCGCTTGGTCGCCGGCCTCGTCCGTGGCGGCGATAGTGGCCTCCTCGCAGTGGCGCTCACCGCGGAAGAGCAGCTCGTAGGCGTGCAGCCGGCGTCTGGCGTCGTAGATCGGCTGACGGCCGACATGCACCATCTTCCGTAGGCCCGGGACCGGTGCCTGGCAATGGGCCACGGTCCCCTCCTCCCGCGACAAGGGACGCCCGCAACGACCCCAGATCCACCTCGGCAGCCGCGACGGCTGAGTTGAGACGTTCGGGGCCGGGTCAGGCGCGACGCACCACTTTGGCGTACAGGTCGGGCAGCCGCTGCTGGGGGTCGTAGCGCTCCTTGACGTGCCGATAGGCCGCACCCCCGTAGCGGGCCCAGAAGTCCTCTTCGTCGTAGTAGGCCTCTGAGTACAGCGACTTGTGCCCGTCGCGTTCGGCGACGGCCTGCTCGACCATCCGGTTCACGTCGCCGTCGACGCGTCCCGGTTCGATCGGCACTGTTCCCCAGAACCCGACGTTGACGTAGGTCTGCCCAGGTGGCAGTGGGTAGAGCGGCCACTGCTGCTGGGCGACCAGTGGGCACAGCCAGACCGGAGTCATGGGCACGTTCGCCAGATACCAGCGCAGGAAGTCGGTGGTCCGTGCCAGCGGCACTTCGACGTCTTGGACGACGCGCTCCCGGGCGGGTTTGCCCCGTCGCCGGTCGATCGACGCGGCGACTCCGAACCTGTTCTCGAGCGCGACGACGCGGTGGTACACATCGCTGCGGCGCATCCTGGCCGGCCAGATCCGGCGCAGCCTGGGGTTCTGCGCGCCGAACGCCCTGGAGCACCAGAACCAGTCGGTGTCCCAGCGCCACAGGTAGTCGTGGACCGTCAGCGCGTCGGCATCGCGGCTGCGCAGCGAGGTGTAGTAGATGTCCTGGCCGGTGTAGTCCGACAGGGCCGACCCGAGGGGAGGCTCGTCGCTCCACCGGCCGACCACCAGGTAGGCCTCACGCTCGCCGAAGACCACGCCGTCCAGGAAGTCGACCGGTTCGTCGGCCGATCCTTCCCTCCATGTTCGGGTCCCGACAATCCGGCCGATCGCCTCGACGAGCTCGTCGAGGTCGTCGAAGCGCAGGTTGCGGGTCAGCACATACGGCTGGACCGGCTCCAGCTCGATCTGCAGCCGAGTGGCGTAGCCCAGGCTGCCGAACGAGTTCGGGAAGGCGCGGTAGAGGTCGGCGTGCTCGCCCTCAGGTCGGGCGGTGACGATCTCGCCGGCGCCGTTGAGGATGTCGAGCTCACGCACCGATTCGTGCGGCAGTCCGTTGCGGAACGAGGTCGACTCGATGCCGAGGCCGGTGACCGCTCCGCCGAGGGTGATCGTCCGCAGCTGCGGCACCACCCGCGGCATCAGGTTCTGGGCGAGCGTGGTGGCGACCAGCCGCTCGTAGGTGCACATGCCCTGGACGTCGGCCGTTCGGGCCTCGGGGTCGATGCTGATCACACTGCTCAGGCCCGAGACGTCCAGACCGGGCGCGCCGACCGCCCGGCGCTGCCGGAAGAGGTTGGAGGTGCGCTTGGCGAGGCGAACCGGAGCGCCGGGTGGGAGCGCCCGATAGCTGGCCGCCAGGGCGGCGACGCCCTGGCGGTGCGCGACCTGGCCGATCGGCGAGCAGATCAACGGAGCCACGCTCGAGGTGGTCACGATGGTGCCGTTCGCCCGGACATGCCCGTAGCCGCGGGTCGCGGTCGACGAACCGGTCAGGTCTCGCGCTGGGGTGGAGGTCATCGCTCAGCCGTGGAATCGGTGCACGAAGAGCCCGCTGCGCAGTTTCGGCTCGAACCAGGTCGACTTCGGTGGCATGTGGGCGCCCGTCGCGGCCACCGCCACCAGCTCCTCGACCGACGTGGGGTGCAGCGAGAAGGCCACCGCCCACCGACCCGAGTCGACCAGGTGAGACAGCGCCGCGTTGCCTCGGATGCCGCCGACGAATGAGATCCGCGAGTCCGTGCGTGGGTCGGTGATGCCCAGGCCGGGCGCGAGCACCAGATCCTGCAGCAGCGAGACGTCCAAACCCCTGACGGAGTCGGCCAGGCGCTCGGGCTCTGCCGCACCCTCGCGCAGCCGCAGCCGGAACCAGGCCCCTGCGCAGTACATGCCGAACTCGCGTCGTCCGGCCGGCTCGACCGGCTCGGCGCTGTGCTCGACCTCGACAACGGCGCTGAGGTCGTTGACCCACTGCCGCGGGCTGCGTCCGCCGAGGTCGGCGACGACCCGGTTGTACGGCAGGATCGCCAGCTCCTCACCGGCGAAGACCACCGTCAGGAAGGCGTCGGACTCTCCCGCACCGTCATGGGCGGCCGCCACCCGGGCCGCGGCCGCACTGCGGTGGTGGCCGTCGGCCACGAACAGCTCGGGCAGGGCGGCGAGGGCAGTACTCATCTCGGCGACCTCGCCAGGGTCGTCGATGCGCCAGAGCACGTGCTGGACGCCGTCATCGGCCTGGATGTCGAGCAGGGGGTCCCGTTCGGTCGCCCTGGCCACCAGGTCGGCTGCTGCCTTCCAGGCCGGTTCGCCCGGGGCGACCAGCAGGAACACCGGCTCATCGTGGGCGGCCAGCGCCTCGATGTGCCGGACCCGGTCGTGCTCCTTGTCCGGGCGGGTGTGCTCGTGGGTCCTGATCAGGCCGGCGGTGTAGTCGCCGACTCCGGCGCAGGCGACCACGCCGGTCTGCACGTGGTCGCCGCGGCTCTGCCGGTACACCGAGTAGGTCGGTCGGGGGTCAAGGGTCAGCACCCCGCGTGCGACCAGCGTGTCCAGGGCTGCGCGGCCGGCGGCGTGCACCTGCTCGCTGTCGGCGGCCGTTCCGTCCGGCAGGTCGATCTCGGGCCGGTTGACGTGCAGGAAGCTGTCCGGGTTGTCGGCGGCGAGGGCTCGTGCCTCGGCGGTGTCGATGACGTCGTACGGCGGTGCGGCGACCCGGTGGGCCAGGTCGACACGCGGGCGCAGGGCGCGGAACGGACGCAGATCGGCCATGCGCCCATCCTCGCGCACCCGCGGGGTCGGTGTGGTCACGGTCGGCGTTCTTCGATCGACCACAGAGCCGAGGATGTACCAGAACTCCCTGCAGACGCCGTTTCAGCGAGCCTCAGACCGGGTTGTGGTGAACTCCCGGCCCGACCGCGCACCGGGTACCGGCAGGCTGGGAGTCATGACTGCTCGCGGACCGGCTGCGGTGTGGGTGGTGGCCGGCGCACCCGGCGCCGGCAAGTCGACGGTATGCGCCGAGCTGGCCGCCCGCCTCGACCCACCGGGCGCGGTGCTCGGCAAGGACACCCTGTTCAACGGGTTCACCGTGGAGGTGCTGGCTGCCTACGGACGCCACCACGGCGAGCGGGAGGGTGCCTGGTACGACCAGCACGTCAAGGTGCACGAGTACGCGGCGCTGACCGCGGCCGCCCGGCAGATCCGGGCCAGTGGCTGCCCGGTGCTGCTCGACGCGCCGTTCACCGGTCAGACCCGTGACCCCGGGGCGTGGACGGCGTGGGTCGCCGAGCTGGGCGGCGAGCCGGTTCGGCTGGTCTGGGTGCGCTGCGACCCCGCTACCTTGCGCCGCCGGCTCGAGGCGCGGGGCAACCCGCGCGACGCGGGCAAGCTGGCCGCATTCGAACAGTTCGTCGCCCGAATCCGCCCCGACACGCCTCCGCCGGTCCCGCACATCGAGGTCGACAACTCCCACGACGTGGTGCTCGTGCATAACCGGGTTGACGTGGTGGTGCGCACCGCACGCCCTCGGTGACCTCGGCCGGGACTATCGGTGACGAGCACGAGGGGCCCGAGTGGGGCTCCGAAGGGATGGGCGCGGCCGACGGAGTCCGTTCCTCAGCCGAGCACGCCGTCCACGAGGTCCTTGGCGGCGGCCTGGACCTGCACGAGGTGCTCGGGCCCCTTGAACGACTCGGCATAGATCTTGTAGACGTCCTCGGTGCCCGAGGGCCGAGCGGCGAACCAGGCCGATTCAGTCGTCACCTTCAGCCCGCCGATCGCCGCACCGTTGCCGGGCGCCGTCGTGAGCTTGGCGGTGATCGGCTCGCCGGCCAGCTCGGTGGCACTGACCTGCTCGGGGGAGAGCTTGGCCAGCACCGCCTTCTGCTCGCGGCTGGCGGCGGCATCGATCCGCGCGTAGGCGGGGGCACCGTGCCTCTCGGTCATGGCGGCGTAATGCTCGCTCGGCGACGACCCGGTGACCGCTTGGATCTCCGAGGCCAGTAGCGCGAGCAGGAGGCCGTCCTTGTCCGTCGTCCACACGGTGCCGTCGTGCCGCAGGAACGAGGCGCCGGCGCTCTCCTCGCCACCGAACCCCACCGACCCGTCGAGGAGTCCGGGTACGAACCACTTGAACCCGACCGGCACTTCGATCAGCTGCCGGCCGAGTTCGGCGGCGACCCGGTCGATCATCGAGGAGGACACCAGCGTCTTCCCGATCGCGACGTCGGCGCCCCAGGCGGGCCGATTGCCGAACAGATAGGCGATCGCAACGGCGAGGAAGTGGTTGGGGTTCATCAGCCCGGCGTCCGGGGTGACGATGCCGTGCCGGTCGGCGTCCGCGTCATTGCCGGTCGAGATCTGGTAGGCCTCGCGGTTCGCGATCAGCGAAGCCATCGCGGACGGCGAGGAGCAGTCCATCCGGATCTTGCCGTCCCAGTCCAGGGTCATGAACCGCCAGGTGGCGTCGACCTGGGGGTTCACCACCGTCAGGTCGAGCCGGTGCCGCTGGGCGATCTCTCCCCAGTAGTCGACGCTCGCCCCACCGAGCGGGTCGGCCCCGATCCGTACGCCGGCCTCGCGGACGGCGTCCAGATTCAGCGCCGTGGGTAGGTCGTCGACGTAGCTGCCGAGGAAGTCGTAGCGGAACGTGGTCTCGGCGCCCAGGGCGCGGGCCAGCGGCACCCGCTTCACGCCGTCCAGCCGCGCCGCGATCAGTGCGTTGGCGCGGTCCTCGACCCACTTCGTGGCGTCGGTGTCGGCCGGCCCGCCGTGCGGCGGGTTGTACTTGAAGCCGCCGTCGGCAGGCGGGTTGTGCGACGGCGTGACCACGATCCCGTCGGCCTGGGCGTCAATGGGTGAGCCCGCGGCGGCCTCCGGACGCTGCCCCGAGTTGTACCGGAGGATGGCGTGCGAGACCGCCGGGGTGGGGGTGAAGCGGTCCCGGTCGTCGATCAAGGTGGTCACCGAGTTGGCGGCGAGCACCTCGAGAGCGGAGGCCCAGGCCGGCTCGGACAACCCGTGGGTGTCCCGGCCGATGAACAGCGGCCCGGTGACCCCTTGGGCAGCCCGATAGTCGCAGATCGCCTGGGTGGTGGCGACGATGTGCGCCTCGGTGAACGCTCCGGTCAGGCTGGAGCCGCGGTGACCGGAGGTGCCGAAGGCGACCCGCTGCCCGGGGTCGTCGAGATCCGGCCAGGTCGTGTAGTAGGCGGTCACCAGGTGGGCGACGTCGATCAGGTCGCTCGGCTCAGCGGGTAGTCCGGCGCGGTCGTGAGGCATCGGGAGGCATCCCTTCGTCACGCTATGTCCCCGTCTTCGGCCGTGAGAGTCGCGGCCCGCATCGGAGGCTAACGTCCCGTGAGTGTCCGGCGCACCGTTCCGCCAGTGACTTTCCGCATGGACGCCCGGCGCCGGGCGGCGAAAGTGCGTGGACGACGACCGGGACCACCCGTGGGAAGGCTCGGAGGAGAGCGTGGCCGAGACCGTTTGTTACGTCGCGGACCAAGAGGGCACTGGGCGCGGCTCCCGGTGTTCGGGCCCTACAGTCGCTGTCGTGGTCGGGTCCGCTGGTGTCGAGGCACTGCGCGTCGTCCGCGCCACCGCCTACGTCACCCCGCTGCGCGAGGGCGGCTCGCTGCCGGCTCTGGTCGAGGCCGACGACGACGGCATCTACGTCACCAAGTTCCGCGGCGCGGGTCAGGGGACGGCCTCGCTGGTCGCCGAGGTGGTGGTCGGCGGGATCGGCCGCCGGCTCGGGGTGCGGGTGCCCGAGCTCGTCGTCGTGGACCTCGACGCGCGCATCGCGCCGCGCGAGCCCGACGAGGAGGTGCAGGACCTGCTGAGGGCCAGTGCCGGGGCCAACCTCGGCCTGGACTTCCTGCCCGGGTCGGTCGGCTACGACGGCACCGGGTGGACCCCGCCGCCCGAGGACGCTGCCCGGGTGCTCTGGTTGGACGCGTTCACCGGCAACGTCGACCGCACCTGGCGCAACCCCAACCTGCTGGTCTGGCACCGCACCCTCTGGGCGATCGACCACGGCGGTGCGCTGGTCTTCCAGCATGCCTGGCCGGACCCGGACGCCTGGGCGGTGCGGCGCTACAACCTGTCCGAGCACGTGCTGGTGCCGGTCGCCCGAATCCTCGGTGCCTGGCGGTGGTCCGATCTGGACGGCGAGCTGGCCGCCTCGCTCGACGAGCCGACGCTGGTGGAGGTGCTCGCCACGGTGCCCGATGAATGGCTGGTCGCGATGAACGCCGCACGCGGCGACGCTCATGCCCGCGCAGCCGCAGGCCTGCCCGAGCGCAGCCCGCAGCAGTGGCGGGAGCGGTACGTCGTCCAGCTGCTGGCCCGGCTCGGTCGCGGCCGACCCTGGCAGGAGGGGCTGGTGCCGTGAGCGAACCCTTCGAGTACGCCGTCCTGCGCGCGGTGCCGCGGGTGGACCGCGGCGAGTTCGTCAACGTCGGCGTGCTGCTCTACAGCCAGGCCGCCGACTTCCTGGACATCGCGGTGCACGTGGACGACGCGCGGCTGCAGGCCCTGGACCCACGGGTCGATCTCGACGCGGTGCATGCGGCGCTGGAGGGCATTCGCCGAAACCTGCGCCGACACCGACCGCCCGGTCCGGGAGCGGTTCGGGTGGTTGACGGCGCCGCGCAGCACCGTCGTCCAGGTCTCTCCGGTGCACTGCGGTGTCACCGACGACCCGGCTGACCAGTTGGAGCGGCTAATGCGCCGGTTGGTCCTTCCGAGTTCACCACAACCCCCTCATAACGGCGTTGAGACGCCTAGAACAGGGGGTCATGGTGAATTCGGAAGTCGATCATGAGGATTGACGCACCAACCACACCAAGGACGTCCCAGACGGCACAGCAGGCCGGGTCGGCGACGATGGGTACATGACCGACCCTGATGAGCCGGGGGCAGCTACCTCCATGCTCGCCGCCCGGCTGCACGGCACCCGCGACATCCGGACGGCGTCCGAGCCTGTGCCGCTTCCCGGACCGGGGCAGTGCCTGGTACGCGTCACAGCGGTCGGCATCTGTGGCTCCGATCTGCACTGGTACGCCGAGGGCGGGATCGGTGACGCCCGGCTGACCCGGCCCCTGGTGATCGGCCATGAAGCCGCCGGCGTCGTCGTCGGAGGCCCGCGGGACGGCCAGCGGGTCGCGATCGACCCGGCCGCGCCGTGCGGCGCCTGTGAGGTGTGCCTGGTGGGGCGGCGCAACCTCTGTCCCGCCGTCGGCTTCCTCGGGCACGGGACGACGGACGGTGCCCTGCGGCAGTACATCACCTGGCCCGGGCACCTGCTTCATCCGATGAGCGATGCGTTGTCGGACAACGACATCGCGATGCTGGAGCCGCTCGGCGTGGCCGTGCACGCCCACGATCTCGGTCACGTCCGGGTCGGCGCCACGGTCGTCGTGGTCGGGTGCGGGCCGATCGGCCTGTGCCTGCTCCAGGTGGCCCGAGCCGCTGGAGCAGGCCGCGCCTACGCGGCCGAGGTGCAGCCGCACCGGGTCGAGGCGGCCCTGCGGCTGGGCGCAGACGCCGTCCTGCCGGTCGAGCCGGATGCGTTCGCCGCGGCCTTGGCCGAGCACACCGGTGGCCGCGGCGTCGACGTCGCGTTCGAGGTGGTCGGTTCGGACGCCGCGGTGGCGCTGGCCCTGGACGCGGCGATGCCGGGCGCACGCGTCGTCCTGGCTGGTATCCCCGACGAGGACAGCACCACCTTCACCGCGTCGCTCGCCCGGCGCAAAGGGCTGACCCTGGTGCTGGTCCGGCGGATGAAGGAGGTCTACCCGCGCGCGGCCGCGCTCGTCGAGTGCGGTCGGGTCGACGTGCGGAGCCTGGTGTCGCACACGTTCGACCTGGTCGATGTCGATCACGCCCTGGCCACCGCCCACGCTCGGAGCGGCCTCAAGGTCATCGTGACTCCCACATCGTGAACGCCTTCGCGCCACTGGTGCTGGCGGTCGACTGCTCGACGACGGCGTCGAAGGCCGTCGTGTTCGATTGCGACGGGCGCGAGGTGGCGGCTGCGTCGAGCCCGCTGGACCTGCAGCGGCCGGGTCCGGGGATGCACGAGCAGGACGCCGAGCAGTGGTGGCGGTCCACAGTCGCCTCGCTGAGGGCGGCGGTCGCTCAGCTGGACGACCCGGACCGGGTCCGCGCGATCTGCCTGACCCACCAGCGGGAGTCGTTCGTTGCGCTGGACGGCGCCGGGCGAGGCCTGCGGCCGGCGATCCTATGGCTGGACACGCGGGCCTCGTCCGAGATCGCCGAGCTCGGCAGCGACCGGGTGCTGGCTCTGTCGGGCAAGCCGCCGGACACCACCCCGGCGCTGTACAAGCTCGCCTGGCTCACCCGCCACGAGCCCGGCGTGCTGCGCGGGGCCGCCCGGGTCGCCGAGGTCCATGCGTTCCTCGCCGAGCGGCTCACCGGCCGATGGGCCACCAGCGTGGCCTGCGCCGACTCGCTCGGGTTGCTGGACCTGCGGGCAGGGGACTGGTCCGATGAGCTGCTGACGTTGGCGGGGGTTCGACGTGACCAGCTGCCGCAGCTGGTCTCGCCCGGCCGGGTGCTCGAGGCGCTGCGACCGGACGTCGCGCGGACGATCGGGCTGCCGGGACCGGTGCCGCTGGTGGCCGGTCTCGGTGACGGCCAGGCGGCCGGGCTGGGGGCGGGCGTGGTCGAGCCGGGCACCGCGTACCTCAACCTCGGCACCTCGATGGTGCTCGGCACCCCGTCGAGGCAGTACCTGACAGGTCGCGCCTTCCGGACGCTGGCAACCGCACCCGCCGGGACCTTCGTTCTCGAGACGGTGCTCAACGCGGCCGCCTATCTGGCGGACTGGTTCCGGCGCGAGCTCGGCGACCCCGCTCTCGGCTCAGCGCCCGACCCGGTGCTGGAGCGGGCGGCCGCCGGGGTGCCACCCGGCGCCCAGGGTCTGCTCGCCGTCCCGTACTGGAACGCGGCACAAACCCCCTACTGGGACCCGCACGCCCGCGGCGTTCTGCTGGGCCTGGCCGGGACGCACACGCGGGCCCACGTCTACCGCGCCCTGCTCGAAGGGGTCGCCTTCGAGCTGCGGCTGCACCTCGAGGGGCTCGAGGCCGCCACGGGCACGGCAATTCGGGAGATCAGGGCGATGGGCGGCGGCGTCCGCAGCCCGTTGTGGGCCCAGATCGTCGCCGACGTCACCGGGCGCGGTCTCACCCTCTGCGAGGGGGAGCAGATCAGTGCGCGCGGTGCCGCGGCGCTCGCCTGGGCGGGCGCTGGGTTGTCCGAGTCCGAGCGGTCCGACCCCGGGTCAGCTGAGGAGGGGACGGACGGTGTCGCGCGGGTGGCGCGGGTGGCCGCTGCCATGGCACGACGGGGCGCTGCGGTACTGCCGCGCCCGGAGCTCACCGCGCACTACGAGCGTCTGTTCGCCGTCCAGCGCGAGATCTACCCGCGGCTGCGCGAGGTGTTCGCCGAACTCGCTGCGCTGCAACCTCGCTGAGGGGCAACGCTCCGAATTCGGCAGAACTGTGGTCGCGAGCTCTGTTCAGACCCTGGGAGCGCAGTTGTGCAGAACTCGGACCGGTCACGCCGCCCGCCGGCTGACGTCTGCCACCACGGCCACCACCCACCCGGGGCAGAACATCACCTGCTCCCAGGAGAAGCGCAGGACTCGCCACCCGGCCCGGACGAGTTCGTCGTAGCGACGGCAGTCACGATCGAGCGCGCCGCGATCACCGTGCCAGGCGAAGCTGTCGGCCTCGATGACGATCCGTCGACGCTCATCGGCCAGGTCCACCCGAAAGGTGTCGTCGGCGGTGCGGATCACGACCTGGGGTCGGAACATCGTCAGCCCGGCTGAGACCAGCTCTGCGCGAAGCGCCGACTCGAAAGGACCTGCAGATAGCTGGCTCACGTGCCTGGCCACCAGTTCCCGCTGGCGTCGGCCACGACCAGGTGCCCGTGCCGCCGACACGAAGTCCTCGAGGAAACCGGGCACGAGGCGGGCCGCGGAGTCGGCGATGACGAGAGCTTCGCGCAGGCTCAAGGTCGCGCAGCAGTCGAGCACCGTGCGCAGTGGTGTCGTCAGGTGGCCCTCGATCTGGCAGGGGTCCAGATCACGCTCGTGGATCTGCACGTTCTTGAGCGGCGCAGGCCGAGCACCGCGCGGCACGGTCACGTGCACCACGCGCGGCGGGAACAGCAGGGGCAGCCCCCAGGCTGACGCCGCGGACTCGTAAGACAGCACCCCCCGGCAGGCCGCCGCAGCCGTTTGCTCGGCAGGCAGTCCGGCCACGACGTAGATGCCACGCGCGGCACGAACGAGATCTCCGCAGGCCAGGGCGGCAGTGATCTGGTGTGACGTGGTGTGTCGCAGCACGTCCGCCCGCATCGCCCGGCCGCCGAACCGGCGGACCACCTCGACGGCTGACATTGCGGACACCGCCCAAGAGTGCCGCAACCGGAGCTACGCCCGCCCGGCTATCCACAGGTGTGATCATCTTCCGGGTTCTGCACAACCCACCACCGCGAGCCCGTGGGCGGTCGAAACAGGGCGTTCTGCAGAACCCGGAAGATGATCACGTGGTGGTGGCGGCGGTGGTGCTGGCGCTGGCGGCCGTGGTGGCTGGCGGCGGCGGCCGTGGTGGCGACGGCCGTGGCGGCGACGGCCGTGGCGGCTGACAGCGCCGTGACAGGCTGACGCCACGCCCGGGTGCGCGCACACTGGTGCGATGCCCGAGCTACCTGAGGTCGAGGCCCTGGCCGGCTTCCTGCGCGAGCGTGCGGTCGGACGCGTGGTCGCGGGGGTCGAGGTGGGCACGATCAACGTTCTGAAGACCTACGACCCCCAGCCGAGCGCCCTGCTGGGCCTGGAGATCGAGTCGGCCGACCGGCACGGCAAGTTCCTCGATCTCGGTGTCGGTGGTCTGCACCTCGTCGTCCACCTCGCTCGGGCCGGTTGGCTGCGCTGGTCCGACGCGATGGCGAAGACCACGATCCGGCCGGGGAAGGGTCCGATCGCGCTGCGCGTGCGCCTTCACGACCCAGACATCGAGGGGGAGGCCCAGCCGGGCTTCGACCTGACCGAAGCCGGCACCCAGAAGAAGCTCGCCGTCTACGTGGTCCGCTCAGCGTCGGACGTACCGGGCATCGCCTCGCTCGGTCCGGACCCGCTGGCCGACGGGTTCGACCGCGGCTCTCTGGCCGCACTGCTCGCCGGGAAACGACAGCAGGTCAAGGGACTCCTGCGCGACCAGTCGGTCCTCGCCGGGGTGGGCAACGCCTACAGCGACGAGGTGCTGCACGCCGCTCGGCTGTCGCCGTTCGCCATCGCGGCGAGCCTGGACGACGCCGAGCTGGACCGGCTCTACACCGCCTTGCGCGAGGTGCTCACCGGTGCGGTGACCGCGGCGGCCGGCAGGCCGGCGAAGGAGCTCAAGGACGCCAAGCGGGCCGGGATGCGCGTGCACGGCCGCACCGGCCAGGCGTGCCCGGTCTGCGGCGAGGTGGTGCGGGAAGTCTCCTTCGCCGACTCCTCGCTGCAGTATTGCGCCGCATGCCAGACCGGCGGCAAGGTGCTCGCCGACCGACGCCTGTCGCGCCTGCTCAGGTAAGGGCCGTCGCCACAGGGCGTTGAGAGACGGTCTTGGTGTGGGGCCACACCACGGCCGGTCGACGGGCCCGATTACTAGCATTGCGCGGCGGTGAGCTCCGCGCGCCGGGCGGGCAGGTAGAACACGGCTCCGAGGATCCCGACGGCTCCGCCGACGACCATGGCCACGGGGGTGGAGATCCCAGTGGCGACCAGCCCGAGCACCGGGGCGGCGACGGCGAAGGCCGCGAAGGCGAACAGCGAGTTCATCGACAGCACCGTGGCCCGGTTGTCGGAGCGGGCCCGGCGGTGCAGCAGCGTCGCGTGCATCGGGCCGTTGGAGCCGTGCAGGGCGTAGGTGAGCAGGTAGGTGAGGGCGAGCAGGCCCGGACCGGCGGCCGAAACCCATGCATGCGGCGCCGATTCCGTTGAGCGCTCGCGCCAGGACCGCCGTCCTGGCCACCCCGATCCGTCGGGCGAGCAACCCGGCGAGCGCCGACCCGGCCGCGAAGGCCACCCAGCCGGTCGAGGTGAGTGGCCCTGCCAGCACGCCGGCCCGCTCCTGCGAGCCGGTCAGCTCAGCCAGGCGCACCGGCATCAGCTGCTCGAAAACGATCATCGCGATGGACCAACAGATCTCCGCCGCGAGCAGTGCGAGCAGTATCTGGTCCACGCGCAGCAGTCGCAGGCTGTCGCCCACCGTCCGCCACGACCGCCGGACCGCCTCGCGCGTCGGATACCCGCGGGGCGGTGCGGCGTCCGGGCGTGGCCGGGTGAGCAGGATCGCGGCCGCGACCAGGTGGACGACGTTCAGCGCGGCGAACACCAGCACCGGCAGCAACAGCGCCGTCCGGTCGGCCATCGGGTGCCACCAGACCAGGACGCCGCTGGTCAGGGCTCCGAGCGCGATCGCCACACCGAGCGCGGTGCCCTGTGCGGACAGCGCACCGTCGACGTCGGCGCCCGGGTCGTGCGCATGGACCGAGTCGACGTACCACGCCTCCAGCGGCCCGGAGTCGAGCGCGCGGAAGACGCCCATCAGTGCTGCCGCGGCGACGAAGCCCCAGAAGGAGGTCGCCAGCGTGAAGACGACGCCGGCCAGCACGTTGACCACTGCGGCGACGAGATAGACCCGACGCCGGCCGGTGGCGTCGGCGACTGCGCTGGTCGGCAGCTCCAACATGACGGTTACCACCCCGGCGACCGCGGTCGCGGTCAGCGCCTGAGCCAGGCTGAGGCCTCGCTGCAGCTGGAACAGTGTCATTGTCGGGATCACGAAACCGACCGGGAACCACCGGGTCCAGGTGAGAGTCAGCAACACGCGGCGGGCTGCGATCGGTGAGGGGGCGCCGGTGATGGCGACGGTCGAGGTGTCGGACATCGGGCTGGTCCTATGGCTGGGCGGGGAAGGCGACGGTGTAGACGGCGACCTCGCGGCGAACGACGGTCGGGTCGCCGGCTGCGGCGTCCGGCGCGGTCACGCGGTAGCGCTCGATCACGGCGTGCAGCTCCTCACGCAGCCGGAGGAGCTCCTCGGCGGTCAGTTGCAGGGCGGTGTCGGAGATGCCGAAGCCGTCGTGCCATGTGGTGGGCCAGCTGCCCTTGGCGTCCAGCCAGCGCCCGTACCGCTCGGTGAAGGCTGCGACGTAGAAGCGGTCGAGCCAGTCCAGGGCGGCCTGGGCGTCGGGGTGATCGGCGACGTCGCTCGGCATCCAGGAGTGGCTGTGGCTGCTGGCCCGCCAGATGCGCTGGCGACCACGCCCGTGATGCGTGTCCTCGACCAGGCCTACCTCGGCGAGCCGGCGCAGGTGGTAGCTGGTCGCCCCCGAGTTCGTCTCCAGGGCGGCGGCCAGTCCGGTGGCCGTGGCCGGGCCCCGGGTGCGCAGCATGGTCAGCAGCCGAGAACGCAGCGGGTGGGCGAGGACCCGCAGTCCGGTCGCGTCGAGCCGGACGTCGCGGGTGGCCGACGCGCTGTCGGGGGAGGACGGATCGGAGGACATGCGTCCATAATATCTATGCATAGTCATTATGCATAGAGTCTGTGCATCGATTTTCGGTGGGACGCCTTGTCTCGACGACCCCGGACCGCTGGTCGTCGCCCACGCCTGGTCGTCCGGGGCTGTGAGTCGATCAGCGGTAGGCCGAGATCCCGGTGAGGGCCTGACCGATGACCAGGGTGTGCATCTCGACGGTGCCCTCGTAGGTGAGCACTGACTCCAGGTTGTTCGCGTGCCGCATCACCGGGTACTCACCGCTGATCCCGTTGGCGCCCAGCACCGTGCGCGCCGTCCGGGCGATCTGCAGGGCCTTGGTGACGTTGTTGTACTTGCCCAGCGAGACCTGGTCCGGGCGCAGTCCGACCGCATCCTTGCGTCGACCGAGGTGCAGGGCCAGCAGCTGGCCGGTGACCAGTTCGACGGCCATGTCCGCGAGCTTGGCCTGGGTCAGCTGGAAGCCGGCGATCGGTCGGCCGAACTGCACCCGCTCGGCGGCGTACTCGCGCGCCGCCGTCACGCACGATCGGGCCGCGCCCAAGGCGCCCCAGACGATCCCGTAGCGGGCCTCGTTGAGGCACGAGAGCGGTCCCTTGAGCCCACGGACCTCGGGCAGTACGGCCGAGCCCGGCAGCCGGACGCCGTCGAGCACCAGCTCGCTGGTCACCGAGGCCCGCAGCGACAGCTTGTGCTTGATCGGCGGAGCACTGAAACCTACTGTGTCCGTTGGGACCACGAAACCGCGGATTCCGCCGAGGTCCTCGCCGGCGTCGGCCCAGACGATGGCGACATCGGCGATCGAGCCGTTGGTGATCCACATCTTGGTGCCGTCCAGCAGCCAGTCGTCGCCGTCACGGCGGGCGGTGGTGCGCATCGAGGCCGGGTCGGAGCCGGCGTCCGGCTCGGTCAGACCGAAGCAGCCGACCGCCTCGCCGGTGGCCATCCGCGGCAGCCAGTCGGCCTTGTGGTCCTCGCTGCCCCAGCGCCAGATGGCGAACATCGCCAGCGAGCCCTGGACCGAGACGAGGCTGCGGATGCCCGAGTCGGAGGCCTCGAGCTCGAGGCAGGCCAGCCCGTAGTCGACCGCGCTCATCGCGGCGCAGCCGTAGCCGTCCAGGTGCATGCCGAGCAGCCCGAGCCGGCCGAACTCCCGGGCCAGGTCCCGGGCCGGTAGCTCGCCCCGCTCGTACCAGTCGGCGATGTGCGGCTCGACGATGTCGTCGCAGACGCGCCGGACGGCGGTGCGCACCGACGTCTCCTCCTCGCTGAGCAGCGCGTTGATGTCCGCGAGGTCGGTGGGGTCCGCCCGGTGGGCACTGGACGGGTGCGGTGTCATCGCGGCTCCCTTTCGAGGTTGTGGTGGGTTTACCACCGTCTCGGGTGGCAAACCCACCCCTGCTTCCTCCCCTCGTCCCGACCGTAAAGAGTGGATTGACATCTTCTTGTCTATCGTGTCAACCTAGTCTTTACAGAAGGAGTCCGGAGTGGATGGCCTTACGACACCACGTGCCGACCTTGAGGCCGCGCTCGCCCTGCTCGTCGATGGCGAGCTGCACAACAGGCCCAGCGCTGCCGCCCAGGTCGCCGCCGCGCGCGACGTCCGAGAGCACGCCGACCGGGTGCTGGCCGCGGCGGTGGCGCAGGCCCGGGCCGCCGGTTGCACCTGGCAGGAGATCGGCGACGTCCTGGGCACCACGCGTCAGGCCGCCTTCCAGCGGTTCGGGCGACCGATTGACCCGAGAACAGGGGAAGAGATGGACAAGACCGTGGCACCGGGCGCCGCCGAGCGGGCCGTCGAGATCTACGCCCAGCTGGCGGCCGCGCAGTGGGACGCCGTGACGAAGGACTTCGACGAGCAGATGGCGGCCGCCCTCAGTACCCAGGGCATGGCCGACACCTGGGCCCAGATCCTGGGCATGGTCGGAGCGCTCGAGGGCAGCGGGGAGCCGTTCGCCCGCCGGATGGGTGACCTGACTGTGGTCGACGTCCCACTGACCTTCGAGGCGGGGGACATGGTGGGGCGGATCTCGTTCCGGCCCGACCTGAAGATCGCCGGGCTGTTCGTACTGGACCCGAAGCAGGCAGGTGGATCATGACCGCGCTGTCGGCGACCGAGCGACGCGCCGGCGCCCCGGCCGGGGTCGACTGGGGGGCCGTGGTCGCCTTCGTCGTGGTCGCCTTCGGGGCCGCGTGGCTGATCGCGTCCCCGCTGTGGCTCAGCGGTCGTGGCCTCGACACGCCCGGTGCCGTCGTCTACATGGCGGCGATGATGACGGCGCCCAGCCTGGCCACGGCGTTCGTGGTCTTCGCACTGCGGCGTGGCCGGGGGGACGTGGCCCGCCGAACGGGTTTGCGCTCACCCGGCGGCATCAGGTCCTGGTGGCGCTGGGGGCTGCTGGCCTGGCTGACGCCGCTCGCCCTCGTCGTCCTGGCGCTGCTGGTCGGGACGGCGGTCGGAGTGTTCCACCCGGACCTCACCGAGTTCTCCGGGCTTCGGGAGATGCTTGCTGAGCTGGGCGTGTCCGAGCTGCCGGTGCCGCTTGCCGTTCTCGCCGCTGCCCAGATCATGCAGGCGCTGATCGTCGGGTGGATCAACCTGGTGCCGGCGATGGCCGAGGAGTGGGGCTGGCGAGGCTGGCTGCTGCCGGCGCTGTTGCCGCTGGGCCGGTGGCCCGCGATCGCGCTGGTCGGCGTGATCTGGGGGTTGTGGCACGCGCCGGTGATCTTGCTCGGGTACAACTACCCCGACCACTCACCGGTCGTGGCGCTCGGTTTCATGGTCGTGTTCTGCGTGCTGGCCGGGGCACTGCTCGGCTGGCTGCGGCTGGCCTCCGGGAGCCTGTGGCCGGCCGCGATCGGACACGGGTTCGTCAACGCCGTCGCCGGACTGCCGGCCCTGCTCGCCGTCGCCGGTCGGCCGCTGGACAACGCCGAGGTGGGCCTACTCGGCTGGACCGGCTGGGTGGTGATGGCCGCGGCACTCACTCTGGCTATCGCCGTCCGGCGGCGCGAGACTTGACCGGTGCCGTCGCTGCCCCCGAGTCGTCACCTGTTGCGGGCCAAGGACCTGGCCGACTCGCGCTACAACGAGCCATTGACCGTGGCTGATCTGGCCCGGGCGGCCCGGCTGTCGCCCGCGCACTTCAGCATTGAGTTCCGACGCACCTTCGGCGAGTCTCCGCACCAATACCTGCTCAGTCGGCGCCTCGAGCGGGCAGCGGCCCTGCTCCGGACGACGGACTGGACCGTGCTACGGATCTGCGTGTCCGTCGGGCTGAGCAGCGTCGGGTCCTTCACGACCAGCTTCCGGCGGATGTTGGGAACGACTCCCACGGCCTATCGCGCGTCGTACCCGTCCGCAGCGGTGCACGCCCGGGTGCCGGTGTGTGTGGTCCGGGCCTACGCGCGCCCGCAGGTCCGGACGTTTCGAGAAGACTCTGCCTGAACCCACGGCGTAGAACTGGTGGTCCGACATCGTGTAGGGAGTCCACCATGATCAACATTACCAACTGTCAGCTCTGGGTACACGACCAGGACGAGGCGCTGGCGTTCTACGTCGACAAGCTCGGCATGCAGGTGCGTTCCGACGTGACCGTGCCCGAGATGGGGGACTTCCGCTGGCTCGCGGTAGCTCCCCCGGGCCAGCAGATGGGAATCGTGTTGATGGCGATACCGGGTCCGCCGATGGCCGACGAGACGACGGCGGAGCAGATCCGCGACCTGATGGGCAAGGGCCTGGCCGGCACCGTGTTCCTGACCACCGAGGACTGCCAGAAGTCCTATGAGGAGCTCAGTGCGCGCGGTGTGGAGTTCGTGGAGAAGCCGGAGCGTCAGCTGTACGGCATCGACGCCGGCTTCCGCGACCCGTCGGGCAACTCCATCCGGTTGACCCAGGTGTTCGAGGACTTCGGCTGACCCGGGGTCCACGCACGACGGGCACGGCGTGACGTTGTGCCCGACCTTGCCGGGCACGGCGTGACGTTATGCCCTCCAGACGGGCACGGCGTGACGTTGTGCCCATGTTGTGGGGGCCGCGGGGGCCCGCGGGGGCCATCGGGGGCCGCGGGGGGTAACGGGGGCGACGTCAGGGCTGGACCCGGCCGCCGAGGTGCTCGGCCAGGAACGCCTCGGCGGCGGCGTACATCCGCTCCCGGTTCTCTGGTTTCGCCAGGCCATGCCCCTCGTCGGGGAACAGCAGGTAGGCGTGCGGGAGGCCCTTGTCGGTCAGTGCGGCTACGATCTGCTCGGCCTCGGCCTGCTTCACCCTCGGGTCGTTGGCGCCCTGGACGACGAGCAGCGGCATCCGGATCTTCTCCACGTGGTTCAGCGGTGACGCCGCCTCGAGCAGCTCGCGCTCGGTCTCTGGGTGACCGACCCGCTGATACATCATGGCAATCACCGGTTTCCAGTACTCGGGTAGCGAGTCGAGCAGGGTCAGCAGGTTCGACGGGCCGACCACATCGATCCCGCACCGGTACAGCTCGGGAGTGAACACCGCGCCGGCCAGCACCGCGTAGCCGCCATACGAGCCCCCGTAGATGCCGACCCGCTCCGGGTCGACCCATCCCCGCTCCACGAGGTACTGGACGGCGTCCGTCAGGTCGTCCTGCATGGCCCGCCCCCACTGCTTGTCCCCGGCGTTGAGGAATGCCTTGCCGTAGCCGGTCGAGGAGCGGTAGTTCACCTGCACGCAGAGGTAGCCCCGGTTGGCCAACCACTGCGCCTCCGGGTCGAAACCCCAGATGTCGCGGGCCCACGGGCCGCCGTGCACGGCGAGGACGGCGGGCACGCCGGCCCGTTGCTCGTTCATGTCGGGCGGAAACGCGTCGGGCGGAAACGCGTCGGGCGGAAACGTGTCGGGCGGAAACGCGTCGGGCGGGAAGGTGAGGTAGCCGTGAACGGTCAGGCCGTCCCGCGCGGTGAACGAGAACGGCTCCATCGGCGCCAGGGTGCCCGCCGGCAGGGCGGCGAGCTCGGACCGGTGCGGGAACAGGTAGCGCGCCGCCTTCCGGTCCGGGCCGACGGTCGTGTCGTACAACCAGAAGTGCACCGGACCGTCGCTGGGTGCGACCGAGACGACCCACCAGCGGCCCGACCGCTCGCGCCGTCCGACACCGAGGTCGCCGTCGCCGAGGGCCCGGATCCGCTCCAGGTGTAGGGCGACGGCGTCGTCCAGCGGCTGGATCTCCTGGCGGGCACGGAATACCTCAACCGCTTGCACCTCAAGGGTTTCCGGGTCCTGCCACACCCCTCCTATGTCGTAGTTGTCGTCAGCCGCGAGCACCTCGCGGGCTCCGCTGGCCAGGTCGTGGCGCTCCAGCCGGGTCGCGTTCGCCCCGACACTGCTCAGGACCAGCAGGGCTCCGCTGCGCGTGAAGCCGAGCACGCCGCTGCTCGCCGAGTCCTGTGGGCCGAAGGTCAGGTACGGCCGGTACTCGCCGGCCGAGTCGTCGGAGTCGTCGCCGCGGGAAGGCTCGCGCAGGTGCACCGTGGTCGACCCGTCATCGCCCATGGTCATGCCGCCGCGGACCGCGAGGTCGGGGTCGATCAGCCAGTCGACGAACCCTGGGTTCTCGGCGACCAGGCGCAGCTCGCCGCTGGCCAGGTCGAACGCGTGCACGTCGTGCAGCTGCGCCACCCGGTCGTTCAGCGCGATCAACACAGTGGTCGGGTTCCACCGGTTGTGCCCGGCGATCCGGGCCTGGATGCCGTCGCCCGGCGTGACGAGCCGCGGCTGGACGCTCTGGCCGCCGAGCAGTGCCGTCACATCGAGCAGGTACACCCGCCAGTTCTCGTCGCCGCCGCTGTCCTGCAGGTACAACAGGTGCCTGTCGTCCTGGCAGAACAGGTAGCTGCGCACCCCGCGGTCGCGGTCGTGAGTCACCGCCCGAGCCGGTGCCGATCCGTCGAGCGGGGCCACCCACACGTTCAGCACACCGTCCTCGGGGGCGACCCAGCCCAGCCACCTGCCGTCGGGGGAGACCGATGGGGAGGCGTGGTCAGGGTTCCCGAACAGCACGGAGCGGGGGATCAGGTCGGGCATCGCCATGCGCCGACCCTACGGTGCCTCCTGAGCCAGAGCAGAGACTCGCCCTCTGACAGCTACTTGCGCCGCTGGCACCGACCGCACCAGAACAGGTTTCGACCGCCGAGCGGCTGGGTGCGCACCTTTGAGCCGCACACCCGGCAGGGCTTGCCGGTGCGCTTGTACACGTAGTACATGCGGGGCGGCGCCGAGATGGTGCCGGACTCCGCGAGCTCGGCCCGCGCGGTGTCCACCTGCTCGGCGACAGTGAGGATCTGGCCGGAGACCACACCGAGCGGCATCAGGTCGACCAGGTCGTCCCAGATCGCCTGCCAGCTGCGTCGGCGCACCTCGGTGCCCGGCGTGAAGGGGCTGAGCCGGCGCCGGAACAGCATCTCCGAGCGGTAGACGTTGCCGACCCCGGCGATCACCGACTGGTCCATCAACAGCTCGGCGAGGCTGCGCCGGCTGCGGTGCAGCTTGGTCCAGCCGCGGTCCGGGTCGGTGTCGGGCTTCAGCGGGTCCGGACCGAGCCGGCCGAGCACCGCGGCCGCCTCCTGCGCGGTGATCACGACGCACAGGGTCGGCCCACGCAGGTCGGCCACGTAGTCCTGGTTGACCACCCGCAGCCGGACCGCCCCGGTAGGTGGCACCCCGTCCCAGTCGGCGCGAGGGAGCGGGCGAGCGAACCGGGTCACCGTGAACTTCCCGATCAGCCCGAGGTGCACGTTCAGCCAGGCGTCGTGGTCGAACTCCACGAGCAGGTGCTTGCCGTGGGCGAGCGCCCGCACCACCTCGTGCCCGTCGAGCAGGGCCGCACCCTCCTCGAAGCGTCCTTGCGGGCTGGACACCCGGGGCCGGGTCCCGGCGAACGCCCGGTCGAGGTCACGTGCCAGGGCGTGCAGCGTATGGCCTTCGGGCATGGGCAGAGCGTGCCATGTGCCCGTGGGTTCACCACAACCCCCGCTCCGAGCCGTTGTCAGGCCCCTGGAGAGGGGGTTGTGGTGAACCGGTTCGGCGGATGCTCAGCGGGTGGTCAGCTTGATCCGGAAGCGGCTGCTGTCATCGCCGTCCCTGCTGGCAGAGATCCCCAGTGCCCGGATCGGTTCCAGGTCGGCACGGTTCGCCTGCGACGTCGACGGGACCAGCGGCATCAGCCGGGCGACGTCCAGATAGCCGACCACCTGCGCGGTGTCGGCGTCCGGCACCGCACCGCGGAACGCCGCAGCGGACGCCAGCCCGTCCCCGTCCACGAGCCCGGGTACCGGTGCGCCGAAGGTGACCACGTACCCGTCCGCCGTGCGCTGCGGGCGGGCGGACGGCACCTCGGCGAGGGCCTTCTCCAACCGACCGAATGCGGCGCCGAGGCCGGGGCTGTCGGAGACCACCTTGAGGCCGACGCCCGGCGCGGTGCCGTCAGCCCCGACCACGAGGGTGGTCTGCCGGCCCAACAGGGTGCCCAGGTCCTCGGGGAGCTTCAGACCGGTCGCCTTCTCCACCTGGGCGACCTCCGCCCCGCTGGACGCGCCGGACCATGCGGTCTGGAGGAGCTGGCTCCACTGGGAGACGACCAGGTCGCCCAGCCCGCTCACGCTCAGCACGGCCGCCGCGTCGCCGGGAGCGGCCACGCGCACCGGCGAAGCCGACGGCAACGTGGTCGGGTCCTGACCACGGACCGATCCGACGATCTCCAGGTCGGCGCCGGTGAAGCGCAGGGTGGCGGCTCCGTGTCCCTTGACGGGCACTCGCTGGGCCGCAGCGGCCGCCCCGTCCAGGGGCATCATCGACGTCAGCGTGCGCACCCGGGAGTAGTCGACCCACACACTGGCCACGCCCTTGTCGCCGAGGTCGGCGATGTCGCCCGAGTAGGTCGGCGACTGGGCCAGCGACACGGTCTGGGCCGAGGCCAGGGCCTGCGCGGCCGCGGCGTCGGTCTCGGCGAGCACGACCCAGTCCCCCTCGCCGGCGAGTCCGGACAGCGGGCCCTGCCCGGACCTCAGTGCGGACAGAGTGACCCTGGCCTGCTCCTGGTCGGTGACCTGCAGGGCGAGGACGGCGTTGGGCTGGGACTCGCCGGGGTCCGGTGGGAGGACGGCGATACCGGCCCGGTCGCCGAGCCACGGCTCGACCTCGGCCCAGGACGGCGCTGCGTCGGCATCGGCTGTGAGCTTCTCGTACAGCCACTTGCGGGGAGTGGTGCCGGAGTCCCAGTCCAGGCCGGAGGTCTGCGGGAACTTGCGGGCGAAGCGCAAGGCGTCGATCTTCTGGGACGCCGAGGGGTCGAGGTCGAAGGTCGCGGCCAGCACGGCGTTCGCCGGCAGGACGACGTCGGCCTGCTCCCCGCCGCCGCCGAGCGCGCCCAGCGCGACGGTGGCGCCGACGCCCACCGCCGCGACGCCGACCGCGCCGGCGACGATCGCCGCGATCGATCGCCGCCGCCGGGCCGGTGGCGGCGGACTGGGAGGCAGGATCTGAGCGGTGGCCCAGGCGCCCACCGGGTGGGCTGAGCCGCCCGTCGTGGCGTACGGGTTGGGCTGGTTCGGATCCATACTCACGTCAGGAACCCCCGGGGGTGTGGGTGGGCCGTTACCTGAGGAGTCGGCACGGTGGCGGGCGCCATGAGCGGCCGGCCGTGCATCACCCCCTACGATGCGCCGATGGAGTCGCCGCTGTGAGCCCCGTGGCCGGTGGCCGGCGGGTCTCGGGACGGCCCGTGTCGGTACGCCTGCTGTCGGTACTGCTGCTCCTCGAGATCACGACGACGGGGCTGATCATCGCGCTCTGCCTGGTGGTCGCCGCCGTCACCCAGCTGCGCCGGCAGAGCGGTGACTGGTCGGCCCTGGCCATCGTCGTGGTGCTGCTGCTGGCCGGCTTCGCCCTGTTCGTCGGCGTGCTGCTGGGCGGTGCGTGGTTCGCGCTGCGCCACCGCTCCCGCCCGGCAGCCATCGCGCTGTCAGTACTCGGTCATCTGGCCCCGACGGTGGGGTTGAGCACGCTGGGCTGGTCCACCGGGACCGGTGAGACCCTGTTCCAGCTCAGTGTGGCGCTGCTCGGGCTGACCGGGATCGCGCTCACCCTGTGGCCGTCGACCCAGGCCTGGCTGAGTGATCGCCGGCCCCGTGAGGTTGTGACCCCATGAGTGGGGCACAACCTCACGAAGCCGGCGATCACCAGCGGGTGGTGGTGACGAGATGCGGTCGAGGGTCAGTGCTTCTTCGGCGCCCTCGACGACACCACCATGGCGCTGCCGCCACCGCGGCGCACCGGCTCGGCGGCCGCGAGCAGACGCCCGTGGCGGAGGAACTCCACCCCGGTCGCCGCACCGATCTCGTCGGTGGTGGGACTGAACTTGTGACCGAGCGCCGCCAGCGCCTTCGTGTCGAACGCCGGTTCGGCGAGGGTGCCCGCGGTGGTG
Source organism: uncultured Actinomycetota bacterium (assembly GCA_963825645.1). Lineage (GTDB taxonomy): Bacteria > Actinomycetota > Actinomycetes > Actinomycetales > Kineosporiaceae > JADJPO01. The sequence continues at coordinate 204,739 of CAWGTT010000010.1, read as the reverse complement.
TTGCGCTCCGTGGCCCGCGGCGCCGCGATCGCCTCGGGCAGGCTCATCCCGAGGTCGATCCGGTTGACCAGGGTCTGCAGCACTGTGGTGATGATGGTCGAACCGCCTGGGGAGCCGAGGGCGAGCAGCGGCTTTCCGTGGTTCAGCACGATGGTCGGTGACATCGAGCTGCGCGGCCGCTTGCCCGGTGCCGGCAGGTTCGGGTCGTTGCCGCCCTGCCCGTCGACGAAGTTGAAGTCGGTCAGCTCGTTGTTGAGGATGAACCCGCGGCCCGGCACGGTGATGCCGCTGCCGCCGGTCTGCTCGATGGTCAGCGTGTACGCCACCACGTTGCCCCAGCGGTCGGCGGTGGTCAGGTGGGTGGTCGACTTCCCTTCGTGGTCGGCGTCTTTCCCGGACGAGGAGCCCGCTCGGCACTTCCTGGAGTAGGAGCCGTCGGGGTTGCCCGGGGCGATCGTACGGTGCAGGACGGAGTCGGGCTTGATCAGGCAGGCCCGCTCGGCGGCGAAGCCGTCGGAGAGTAGCCCGGCGAGCGGGACGTCGACGTAGCCCGGGTCGCCCACGTACCTGTTGCGGTCGGCGAAGGCCAGTCCGCTGGCCTCCAGGTAGTGGTGCAGCGCTTGGGTGGTGCCCACCTTCGAGAGCCGGAAGCGCTCGAGGATGTTCAGCGCCTCGCCCACCGTCGAGCCCCCGCTGGACGGCGGCGCCATGCCGTAGACGTCGAGACCGCGGTAGCCGACCTTGGTCGGTTTGCGCAGCGGGGCGGTGTACGCGGCAAGGTCGGCCTCGGTCATCAGACCCGGCCGGATGGTCAAGGTGGTGTTCGGGTCGGACGGTGGCGCCTGCACGGTCTTGACGATGTCGGTGGCGACGGCGCCGTCGTAGAACACCGAGGCGCCCTTGCGTCCGATCAGCCGGTAGGTCGCCGCGAGGTCCTTGTTCGTCAGGACGGTGCCCACCGCGGGCGGCTGACCGCCGGGAAGGAACAGCTTCTTCGTGGCCGGGAACGCCGAGAACCGGGCGGCGTTGTCCGCGGTCTGCTTGCGGAAGGTCTCGTCGACGACGAACCCCTTCTGCGCCACCGTGGTTGCTCCGGCCAGGGCCGTGCGCAGAGACACCGTCCCCCACGTCTTCAGTGCCGTGTCCCAGGTGGCCAGGGTGCCCGGTACCCCGACGCCGAGCCCGCTGGTGACGCCCTCGGCGAACGGGATCGCCACGCCGCCGGGGGCGAAGGCGTTCGCCTTCATCGCGGCCGGCGCCGTCTCCCGGCCGTCGATCGTGTGCACTCGCCTGCTCTTCGCGTCGTAGTAGACGAAGAACCCGCCGCCGCCGATCCCGGCCGAGTAGGGCTCGGTCACCCCGAGCGTCGCCGCGGCCGCGACCGCGGCGTCGACGGCGTTGCCGCCCGTGCGCAGCACCTCGATCGCGACCCGACTGGCATCGGGGTCGACGGTGGCCACTGCCCCGCCGTAGCCCACAGCCGTCGGCGTCTTGTCCGTGGAACGCGGAGCGGCCGAGGCCCCCGGTGCGGTCAGGGCCATGGCGATGCCGGTGGCGAGAGCCACCGTCAGCAGTGGCGGCCGGGCCGCCGACCGCCGCAGTCGTCGGGTGGGTGAGGTCGCAGGTCGGGACATCGTCGTCCTCCAGTGCTCGCGCCGCGCGCCGCCATCGGGTCCCGGGCCTGGCCGGACGGCGTCTGCGCAGTGTTGATGGCGCATAACGGATGATTCGGACGGACCCAAAGTAGGGGCTGGTCATCGGCAGGTCCAGGTCCACGTCCGGCCGCTGTCATCACCGCGGCCGCTCGTTCAGTCCGCGGCGGCGTGCACCAGGCGCAGCTCGCGGTAGCGGGCGGCGTTGCGCCGGATCGCCTCGACCTCCGCCTGCGAGGTCTCGCGGCGCACCCGCCCCGGGGCGCCGAGCACGAGGGAGCGCGGTGGGATCACCACACCCTCCGGCACCAGCGCGCCGGCGCCGACCAGGGATCCGGTGCCGATCACCGCGCCGTTCATCACGATCGCGCCGATCCCGACCAGCACCTCGTCCTCGACCCGGCAGCCGTGCAGGACGGCGCGGTGCCCGACCACGACCCCGGTGCCCAGCACGCAGGGGTAGCCCGGGTCGGCGTGCAGCACGCAGCCGTCCTGGATGTTGCTGCCGGCGCCGATCCGGATCGCCTCGGCGTCGCCGCGGGCCACCGCTGCGTACCACAGGCTGACCTCGGGGCCGACCTCCACCTGGCCGACGACGGTCGCGGACGGCGCGATCCAGGCGCTGGGGTCGACGGACGGCACCCGGCCGGCCAGGCTCACGATCACCGGGCCAGACTATGAGGCCCGACCGCTGTACGCGCCGTGACGTGCATCCCGCCTTCGGCGCGTGGAAGGAGCGAGGAATGGATGGTGACCCGGCCCGCACACAGGCCGTCGTGGCTGCCCTGCTGGAGCAACAAGGGCGCACGTTCGCGCAGGAGGCGGGGATCCGCCTGGCCGACCGGCCAGGGCCGCTCTACCAGCTGCTCGTGCTCGCGACCCTGCTCAGCGCCCGCATCTCGGCCTCGGTGGCGACGGCGGCGGCCCGCGAGCTGTTCGCTGCCGGCTACCGCAGCCCTCGGGCGATGCTGGACGCCGGGTGGCAGGCACGGGTGGACGCGTTGGGACGCGGTCACTACCGACGCTACGACGAACGGACGGCAACGCAGCTCGGCGACGGCGCGCAGCTGTGCCTGGACCGCTGGCGCGGCGATCTGCGCCGGCTGCGGGCGCAGTCCCACGCCGGGGCGCAGGACGCTCAGGATGAGCTGGCGCGGTTGCGGGTGCTGCTCACCGGCTTCCCCGGAATCGGCCCGGCCGGGTCCGACATCTTCGTGCGCGAGGTGCAGGCGGCGTGGACCGACCTGCCCCCGTACGTCGACGGACGCGTCGCAGCCGGAGCCGAGCGGATGGGCCTGCCGCCCGACGCCGATTCCCTCGCCCGGCTGGTCGATGCCCGGACGCGGGCCACGCTGTGGGCGGCGCTGGTCCGGGTCGGGATGCACGAACGGGCGGCTCAGGACGTCGAGCGGTCTCTCGGCGCCTGAGCGGCGGCGCTCTCAGGAGCTGACGCCGCCCTGCGGCAGGAGGCCGAGCAGCGCCGTCCAGCGCGTGATCTGGCAGCCGTTCTCCAGGCTCAGCTCGGCGGAGACCTTCTTCCCCCGCCAGCTGCCGGTGAGCTTGGCCTTCTGAGGACCGCCGTACTGCTGGGTGCAGACTGCGCCATCACGCGGCGCCGGTAGCGCGGTGGCCCCCTTCGCGCCGAGCACGCCGCAGGCCGCGCGGGGAGTGGGGTGAGTGCCTCCGGCCGGCTCGCAGGTCAGGGTCCAGGTGGTGCGCACGCCGAACCCGTCGTCGAGCAGGATCGTCAGGCTCGCCGGCCCGGACGACGCCGACGGCAGGCTGGCCGGCAGCCGCTGGACGCCGGGGCCGCTGGTCTCCCACGGCACCGGTGCACCCGAACCGGTCGCGCCCGCGGGGCCGGTGCCCAGAGTGCGACCCGAGGCCGTCGAGGCCGACCCGGACGAGGCGCCACCGGACCCACCGGCGCCGCCGTTCGATCCGTCGCCGGGCCCGGCCGACCCGTCGCTCGGACCCGGCGAGCCGTCCGTCGCCGTCGATCCCTCGCCCGTTCCGCCGGGGGTCGACGCCGTGCCCGCCGTGGTGCCGGACCCCGCCGCGGTCACCGGGCCGCCGCCACAGCCGGTCACGGCGAGAGCGAGAAGCGCTCCCAGAGCACCGCAGCGTGCTGCTCGCGAGTGCCTCGGCGAAACCGGTGCCATTCGTTCTCCTCCGTGGGGGGCGGCGACGTTCACGAACAAGACTGCCATTACCGAGCGTCGAAGCAACGACGACGCACAGCGGTTTGCGAGGATGGCCCGATCGTGCGACGGGAGGTGGCATGCCAGGGTCCAGACGGGCGAATCGCGCACACCGGGCGGGCGGTCCGGCGCACCGGGCCCAGGACGGCGACGCCGCTGCCGGGCTGTCGGCCGCCGATCTGAGCGTTCCCGGCCCGGGCGAGGAGCTGATCGCCCACCTCACCCCGGTCCTGGCGACGCTGGACCAGCTGGACCGTGGGGAGGCGACCGACCGGCCGGCCGGTCCCGTCGGGTCCGGATCGTCGGCGCCGCCCAGCCCGGGGCCGGGCATCCCGGTGGCCCGCCTCCCGAACGACCCCCGCGCCGTCCGGGCCGAGGAGGGCGACCTGTTGCTGGAGCTGTTCGACGCGCAGGTCGCCAGCCGATGGCTGGACGTCGCCGCCCGCCGGATGCGCGCCGCCGGCCAGGGCTTCTACACGATCGGCTCCTCGGGTCACGAGGCGAACGCGGCGGTCGCGCTGGGCCTGCGCCGCGACGACCCGGCGCTGCTGCACTACCGGTCCGGGGCGTTCTACCTGGCCCGATCGGGGCAGGTCCACCCCGAGCCGGCAGCCGGCGCGTCGGCCCGGCGTCTTGACGGGATCATGGACGTCGCGCTCGGGCTGGCCGCCTCGGCCCACGAGCCGATCGCGGGCGGGCGGCACAAGGTGTTCGGTCACCCCGAGCTCGCGGTGATCCCGCAGACCTCGACGATCGCCAGTCATCTGCCCCGGGCGCTCGGGGTCGCCTGGGCGATCGGGCGCCAGCGCGGTCTCCCGGCCCGGCTGCGCCGCCGGCTCGCCTGGCCCGACAACGCGGTCGTCGTCGCCTCGTTCGGGGACGCCTCGGCGAACCACTCCACGGCCGCCGGAACGATCAACTCCGCGCGGTGGGCCGGACGCCAGGGCATCCCGCTGCCGCTGCTGCTGGTCTGCGAGGACAACGGGCTGGGCATCTCGACCCGGACCCCGCCGGGCTGGATCGAGACCCTGTTCGCCGACGCCCCCGGCCTTGAGTACTGCACGGACGACGGCGAGGACCCGGTGGTCTGCCTACGCACCGCTCGTGCGGCGGTCGAGCTGGCCCGGGACCACAAAGTCCCGGTGCTGCTTCACCTGTCCTGCGTGCGCCTCGGCGGCCATGCGGGCTCGGACGTCGAGACCGCGTACCGGACCTCAAGCGAGATCACCACCGACCTGCTGCGCGACCCGGTGGCGGCGACGATGCGGGCCCTGGTGGTCCGGGGGGTGCTGGCGGCCGACGAGGTCCGCCGCCGCTGGGCGCAGCGCCGCGACGAGGTCGGGGAAGCGGTTGCCGAGGCCCTGCGCCGTCCCCGGCTCACCTCCCTCGCCGAGGTGCAGGCCCCGCTGGCACCGCGCCGTCCGGAACAGGTCGCCGTGGAGGCGGCACGAGCGGCCGGCCCGGACGAGCGGAGAAGGGTCTTCGCCGACAAGCTGCCCGAGCACGAGGGCGCGATGACCCTGGCCGCGGCGATCAACCGGACCCTGCTGGACGCCGGTGCGGCGCGGGCCGGGCTGCTGGTGCTCGGCGAGGACGTCGCCCGCAAGGGCGGGGTGTACGGCGTGACCCGGGGTCTGCTGCGCAAGCTCGGTGCCTCGCGGGTGATCGACACGGTGCTCGACGAGCAGACCGTGCTCGGCCTGGCCCTCGGCGCCGGGGTGAGCGGGCTGCTCCCGGTCCCGGAGATCCAGTACTTGGCCTACCTGCACAACGCGATCGACCAGATCCGCGGCGAGGCGGCGACGCTCCAGTTCTTCTCCCAGGGGGCGTTCCGCAACCCGCTGGTGGTGCGGGTGGCCGCGTTGGCCTACCAGAAGGGCTTCGGCGGGCACTTCCACAACGACAACGCGATCGCGGCGCTCCGGGAGATCCCCGGCGTCGTGATCGCCTGTCCCGCGCACCCGTCGGACGCTCCGGCGATGCTGCGCACCTGCCTGGCTGCGGCCACGGTGGACGGCACCGTCAGCGTGTTCGTCGAGCCGATCGCGCTCTACCACGAGCGGGACATGCTCCGCCCCGGGGACGACGCCTGGCTGGGCCAGTACCAGCCGCCCGAGGTGTGGCCGATGGCGCATGTCCCGATCGGGCGGGCGGCGACCTGGGGGGATGGCACCGACCTGGCGATCGCCACGTTCGGCAACGGGTTGCGGATGTCCCTGCAGACCGCCGCGGTGCTCGCCGAGCAGGGCTACGGCGTCCGAGTGGTCGACCTGCGCTGGCTGGCCCCGCTGCCCGTCGCCGACGTGCTGCGGGCGGCGCAGGCGTGCGGCCGGCTCCTGGTGGTCGACGAGACCCGTCGCACCGGCGGGGTCGCCGAGGGGCTGATCACCGGGCTCGGGGAGGCCGGGTACACCGGGGCGATGGCCCGGGTCACAGGGGCCGACTCCTTCCTTCCGCTCGGAGAGGCGGCGAACCTGGCGCTGGTGCAGCAGGGCGACGTCGAGGCGGCTGCGCTGCGGATGCTGGCCTGAACGCCGAGACCTGAACGCCGAGAGCGGGTTGAGCGGAGCGGGTCAGCCCAGCCGGCAGCCGACGACGGACGTGGCCAGGGTGTCCAAGGCCATCCGCACGGAGGTGTTCCGTCCTGTAATGCCGTTCTCGATCAGGACGAACACCCGGTCGCGGCCATCGACGCTGCGGGCCACTCCGGCCAGGGCGACCGTGTCGGCGAGCGTGCCGGTCTTGGCGAGCACGAGCCCCTGAGCGCAGGCCTGCTGGGCGATGCGGAACCGCGTGACCAGGGTGCCGGACTGGCCGGCCCGCGGCATGGCGCCCCAGGCGAAGACGACCTTCGCGTCGGCCGGGTCGGTCCACAGGCGGGTCAGGACGGCGGTCAGCGTGGCGACGGGCATCCGGTTGGTGCGGGAGAGCCCGGAGCCGTCGGCGAGCCGCAGGCCGCCGAGAGGAACCCGTGCCGCGCGGAGCAGCGTGACCTCGTTGCCGATGGCCCCCGACCAGGTCGGCGTGACGCCCCGAGCGATGGCGGCATGGCGGAGCAGGAACTCGGCGTAGTCGTTGTTGCTCGTGGCCAGCATGGTCGCGACCAACGAGCGGACCGGAGCAGAGGTGCTGCGGGCGAGCTGCCACCTGACGGCGGGTGTGGTCGCCGCCGTCCGCATCGTCGCCCTGATCGCGTAGCGGGACAGGTAGGCGGCGAACAGCCTGCCGGCGGCGGTCGCGGCATTGGTGCCGCGGTAGCCGGCCAGCGGCAGCCCCTGCACCCGCTGGACGTCGCTGCGCAGGTAGCTGGACTTCCACCCGCTGGCCGAGGTGGGCCTGGGCAGCACCGAGGCGTCCACGTAGACCGCGACCCGGGTGCGCTTCTGTCGCTTCAGCGCGGCCGCGGTGTCCCGGGCCAGGGACGCCAGCCTGCTACGGGTCAGGCTGGGGTCGGCCCCGCCCCGCAGGTAGAGCCGGTCGCGTTTGACGGTGTTCTGGTACACCGTGGTGGTCAGCCTGTCGGTCGGCTTCATCGAGTGCAGCACCGTGTACGCGGTGAGCACCTTCTGGGTCGAGGCGGGAAGCCGGGTGCGTCCGGCATTGTGGCGCCACTGCACCGTCACGCCGTCCGCGCTGTCCTGGGGGATCTCGACGACCTGGCCGGACAGCGCCGGGCCCAGGTAACGACTGGCCCGCGCCGTGAGGGTGAGGCTCGCGGTGATTGCGGCGGGCACCGCGGACGGCGCCAGCGCGGCCTGGTAGCGCGTCGAGCCCTGGGCCTGCGCCGCAACCGGATTCGGCGTCGTGGGAGGGCGAGCGGACGGGGCAGCGCTGACCGCCGGCTCGCGGGTGTCGTCGTCCGTGACGGACGACGCGGAGGCGGCCGGGGTCAGAGCCATGGCGAAGGACACAGCGGCGGCCAGGGCCGCTCCGCGCAGCAGCGTCGAACGTCTCACCCGTGCTGCTTCGGCAGATTCGCCGGGCGTCGTGAGGGTGATCCGGGTGCTACCCCAGGTGGAGGCAGTGCCCTCCCCGGGTATCGGACCGCTCACTCCCATGGGGCCGGACGACCGGAGGCCGATGGGGGACGCGTCCGCATTGGCGCAGTTCGTAGCCTGATTCGTGGACTTGTGAGTTTCGCGCCGGCCGGGTTGATAGGCCGGGGACAGATCCCTGCCCCTGCGATGACCGTCCGTTGAGGCAATGCCGAGGAAGGGGTTCGGCGATGATGCGATGGCTATCCGCGAATGCGGTCCGGTTCAGCTGGGGTGTCCTGGGTCTGGTGGCCGTGATGCTGGTCGTGGCTGCGCCGCAGCTGCGCGGAGCACCGACCGACCTGTACCCCGAGTTCCGTCAGCCGCGGGTCGAGGTGCAGGCGCAGGCTCTGGGCCTGTCGGCTGTCGAGGTGGAGCAGCTCATCACTGTTCCCCTGGAGCAGGACCTGCTCAACGGCGTGCCGTTCGTCGAACGGATCACCTCGAAGTCCATCCCGGGGATGTCCTCGGTGGAGCTGGTCTTCGAGGAGGGGACGGACATATACCAGGCCCGTCAGCTGGTCACCGAGCGGATGTCGCAGGCGCACGCCCTGCCCGGGGTCGGCACGCCGCCGGTGATGATCCAGCCGCAGTCGTCGGTCAACCGGGTCGCCATGGTCGCGATGAGGTCCGACACCGTCTCGCCCGTCGACATGTCCGTTCTCGCCCGTTGGCAGATCAAGCCCCGGCTGCTGGGCCTGCCCGGCGTGGCCAACGTGTCGGTGTTCGGGCAGCGGGACCGCCAGCTCCAGGTGCAGGTGGACCCCCAGAAGCTGGCCGCCGACGGGGTCACCCTGACCCGGCTGATCGAGACCACCGGCAACGCCATGTGGGTCTCCCCGCTGACCTTCGTCGAGGCGTCGACGCCCGGTACCGGCGGCTTCGTCGAGACGCCGAGCCAGCGCCTGGGCGTCCAGCACGTTTCGCCGATCACCACCTCGGAGGCGCTCGCGGATGTCGCGCTAGAAGGCGATGCGACGGGCCAGCGGATCGGCGACGTCGCCACGGTGGTGGAGGACCACCAGCCGCTGATCGGCGATGCCAGCGTCAACGGCGCCGAGAGTCTGTTGATCATGGTGGACAAGTTCCCCGGGGCGGACCCGGCACAGGTGAGCCGCGATGTGGAGGCGGCGCTCGCCGACATGGCTCCCGGTCTGCCCGGGATCACGGTCGACACCGAGCTGTACCGACCGGCCAGCTTCCTGGAGGAGGCACGCTCGCGGATCGGGCTGGTGACCCTGATCGGGTTCCTGCTCATGCTGGCGGTGATCGGTCTGCTTGTCTCGTGGCGGGCAGCCGTGATCGCCCTCGTCTCGGTCCCCACCTCGGTGATCGCCGGGCTGTACCTGCTGTACCTGCGGGGCACCACGTTCACGGCGATGACCGTGCTGGGCCTCGCCGCCGCGATGGCGCTGGTGGTCGACGACGTGATCGGCGACGTGTACCGCCTCCGGGAGCGAAGGTCTCGGCCGTTGCCCGGTGACGAGGTCCTCTCGCACCGGGAGATCGTGGTCGACGTCGTCGGGCGCGGGCGCGTCGGCGTACTGTACGCGACGGTTGCGGCCCTCCTGGTCGCGGCGCCGTTGCTGTTCCTGCGCGGTGCTCCAGGTGCCTTCACCCGGCAGGCCGTGGTCACCTACGCCCTTGCCGTGCTCGCTTCGCTCGTCGTCGCGTTGACCGTGACACCGGTGCTCGTGGTCTTGCTGCGAGCGGGTGCGGTCGCCGGCCCGGGCCGGGTCCAGAGTCTCGTCGCCCGCGGCTTCGACGGCGTGTCCGGCGTCATCGGCCGACGGGTGCCGATCATCGGCGCCGCCGCCGTCCTGCTGCTGATCGGCGTCGCGGTCGTGGTCCGCAGCACCGCCGGGCCGTGGCTGCCCGACGTCCGGGACCGCAACGTGCTGGTACACCTGGAGGCGGCCTCCGGCACCTCGCTGACCGAGATGACCCGGATCACGGACCTGGTCGCGCAGGAGGCACAGGGCGTCGACGGCGTGGCCACGGTGGCCGCCAACGTCGGACGCGCGCTGAGTTCCGATCGGGTCGTGGACGTCAATTCCGCCGAGCTGTGGGTGGCCCTGACCGCCGAAGCGGACGCGGCCGCCGCCACCCGAACGCTTCGCGAGGCCGTGGCCGGCTACCCGGGTCTGTCCTCGAGCGTCACCAGCTACAGCACCGACAGGATCGAGACGGCCACTCCCGCGGCCAAGGGCGACCTGGTGGTCCGTGTCTACGGCTCCGAATATGCCGAGCTCAACAAGCACCGGCGACCAGGTGGCTCAGATGCTGTCGTCGGTGCGTGGCGTGGTCTCCCCGCGCGTGGACGCGGTCGCCACCCAGCCCAGCCTGCGGATCGAGGTCGACCTGGCCCGCGCCAGGACGGTGGGGCTGAAGCCGGGGGACGTGCGCAGAGAAGCCGCGACCCTGATCTCGGGCCTGCTCGTGGGCAACCTGTACGAGGACCAGAAGATCTTCGACGTCGTGGTCTGGGGAGGCCCGGCACAGCGGCACAGCCCCAGCGACGTGGAGTCGCTGCTCATCGACACCCCGTCCGGCGGGCAGGTACGGCTCGGCGATGTCGCCTCGGTGAGCCTCGCCCCGGAGCCCGTCGTCGTGGCCCATGACGCCGTGCTGCGGTACGTGGACGTCGTGGCGTCGCTGCCGGCAGGCGACAGGGGGGCCGTCGTGGCCGAGGTGACAAATCGGCTGCGCGGCATGCAGATGCCCTTCGAGTACCGCGCCGAGGTGGTCGACACCGAGACGCCGAGCAGGACCCGGAACCGGGTGGTGGTGGTACGCCATCGCGGTCGCACTGGCGGTTCTGCTGGTCTGCCAGTCGGCCCTGCGCAGCTGGCGGCGGGCAGCACTGCTGCTCCTGGCTCTGCCTCTGGCGGCCTCGGGCGGGCTGCTGGCCGCCGTCGGGGTCGGCGGGCCGGCTGGGGCGGGCGCACTCGCCGGGGCCCTCGGCGTCGTGGCGCTGACGTTGCGGTACGGGCTCGCAACGGTCGGTGACCCAGGTGGCGTCGGTGAGGTCCAGGGCGACGCGGGCGACGGTCGCCCAGGTAACGGACACGTCGACGTCAGCCCCCTCGATGCCGCGGGCGCCGCGATCTCCTCCGCACGGGGGCAGGCCTTCCCGATGCTGGTCACGGTCGTGGCCCTGATGGCCCTGTTCGCGCCGGCCGCCGTGACCGGCGGCCCGGGGCTGGAGTTCCTGCAGCCGGCCGCGGTCGTTCTGATCGCGGGCTTGCTGACCTCGCTCCCGGTCACACTCTTCGTCCTGCCGGGCCTGGCCGTGGCGTCGACCCGGACGCCGCGGGCCCCCGCTCCCGACACCCCTGACGGCAGGGAGCGACGCCTCGCGACCGCCGGAACCAGTGCCGCGGGCAACCCCGGCTCGTCTCCTGAGGGGAGCTGACAATGTCGAACCGAGTTCGGATCGCGGTGGCGGTGGTGGCCGCAGTGCTGGCGACGGGTGGATGCGCCGCCACCTCCGATTCGAGTAGCGAGGGTGACCCGGCCGCGACCGTGGAGGAGGTGGCCGGCTCCGACGTCAAGAAGATCACGCTCAGCGAGATCGGTGCCCAGCGCCTCCAGCTGGCCACGGATACGGTACGCGCAGCTGCCGGTGGTGCCGGTCTGACCGTCCCGTTCGGGTCCGTCATCTATGACGAGAACGGCGACACCTGGGTGTTCACCAACCCCTCGGCTAACACCTTCGTACGCGCCAAGGTAGAGGTCGTCGGCATCGACGGCGACGTCGCCCGGCTGTCCTCGGGCCCGGCAGTCGGAACGGTTGTCGTCACCGTCGGCACCGCCGAGCTGATCGGTGCCGAGGCCGGGCTAGGGGCATGACCGTGGGCGGCCGGCAGACGTTACTGCGCGGCGTCGTCCAGGCCAGTCTTCGCTTCCGCTACATCGTCGTGGCGGTCGGTCTGGCGATGATGGTCCTGAGCGCCAACACCCTGGGGGCCATGCGGGTCGACGTCTTCCCCGAGTTCGCCCCGCCCCGGGTGGAGATCCAGACCCAGGCCGTGGGCCTGACCACGGCCGACGTCGAGTCTCTCGTCACGGTCCCCCTGGAGCAGGCGCTCAACGGCATCCCCGGGCTGGACCAGATGCGGTCCAAGTCGGTGCACCAGCTGTCGTCGATCAAGCTGATCTTCACCCAGGACACCGACCAGCTGCGGGCGCGCCAGCTCGTCCAGGAACGACTGGCGGAGGTCGCTCCGAGCCTGCCCACCTGGGCGGCGCCACCGGTCATCCTCGCGCCGCTGTCCGCCACCAGCCGTGCGGTGAAGATCGGGATGACCTCGGACCGGTACACGGTCATGGAGATGTCCATGACGGCCTACTGGACGGTCCGTGCCCGGCTGCTCCAGGTGCCCGGCGTGGCCAACGTCGCCATGTGGAACGAGCGGATCCAGATGATGACCGTCCAGGTCGAGCCCGACCGGATGGCCGCTGCGCAGGTCGCCCTGGACGACGTGATGGAGGTGACGGCCGAGGCCGTCGACTCCGGTCTGCTGCGGTTCTCCAACGGGTCGGTGATCGGCACCGGCGGCATGGTGGAGACGCCGAACCAGCGCGTGGGCGTGCGCCACGTCCTGCCGGTGGTCACCCCGGCCGACCTGGGCGAGGTCACCGTCCCCAAGACCGACGGCGGCTACGCCAAGCTCGCGGACGTGGCGACCCTCAAGGAGGACTACCCGCCGCTGATCGGCAGTGCGGTCATCAACGACGGCCCGGGGTTGCTGCTCGTGGTGGAGAAGCTGCCGTGGGCGAACACGCTGGATCTGACCCGCGGGGTGGAGGAGGCGATCCGCTCCCTCGAGCCCGGGCTGCCGGGGATCCAGTTCGACACCACCATCTTCCAGCAGGCCAGCTTCATCGAGATCGCTATCGAGAACCTGACCGAGGCTCTGGTCCTCGGGTTCCTGCTGGTCGTGGTGATCCTGGGGCTGTTCCTGTTCGAATGGCGCGTGGCCCTGATCAGCGTGCTGACCATCCCGCTGTCGCTGATGGCCGCCATGCTGGTGCTCTACTGGCGTGGCGACACGATCAACACCATGACGCTCGCCGGGTTGGTGATCGCGCTCGGGGCCGTGGTGGACGACGCCATCATCGATGTGGAGAACATCGTGCGCCGGCTGCGCCAGCACCGTAGAGCTGGCAGCGACCGCTCCACCTCCTCGATCATCCTGGAAGCCTCGCTGGAGGTCCGCAGCCCGATCATCTACGCCACCCTGATCATCATCGCGGCCAGCGTGCCGATCTTCCTGCTGCAGGGGCTGACCGGGGCCTTCTTCCAGCCCCTCGTCGTGTCGTACACCCTCGCCATCGCCGCGTCGCTGGTCGTGGCGTTGACGATCACCCCTGCCCTGTGCCTGATCCTCCTGCGCAAGGCGCCCATCGAGAGGCGGGAGTCGCCGGTAGTGCGCGGTCTTCAGACCGGTTACGCCCGGGGGCTGTCCAGGCTGATCATCCGGCCGGGGCCTGCCTACGCCGTGGTCGCCGTGGTGAGCCTGGTCGGTCTGCTGATCGTGCCGCGCCTGGGCCAGTCGCTGTTCCCGTCGTTCAAGGAACGGGACTTCCTGATGCACTGGGTCGCCCAGCCGGGGACCACGACGGAGGAGATGGAGCGGACCATGCAGCTGGTCAGCGCCGACCTGCGTGCGATCCCCGGTGTCCGCAACTTCGGTACTCACATCGGGCAGGCGATGCAGTCCGATGAGATCTACGGGGTGAACTTCGGCGAGAACTGGATCAGCGTCGACCCGTCCGCCGACTACGACGCCACCATCGAGGAGATCAAGGCGGTCGTGGCGACCTACCCCGGGCTTTTCCGCGACGTGAAGACCTACCTCAAGGAGCGGGTCGGCGAGGTCGCCTCCGGCGCCGGGGAGCCGATCGTGCTGCGGGTCTACGGCGACGACCTCACGCTGTTGCGTGAGAAGGCCGAGGAGATCAAGGGGATCATCGGCGACATCGACGGGGTCGTCGACGAACAGACCACCGTCTCGACGGACATGCCGCAGCTCGAGGTCAAGGCCGACCTGGACAGGGCGGGTACCTACGGGCTAAAGCCGGGTGACATCCGGCGGGCCGCCGCCACGCTCGTGGCCGGGGAGGAGGTCGGGGACATCTTCCGGGACGGCAAGGCCTACGACGTCGTGGTCTGGAGCACGCCGGAGAGCCGGAACAACCCGCAGCTGCTGGCCGACATGCCGATCGACACGCCCTCCGGGCAGAAGGTCCGGCTCGGTGACGTGGCGACCGTTCAGGTGACCGCGAGCCCGAACGCGATCAACCGCGAGGCGGACTCGCGTTACCTGGACGTCGGCGCCGAGGTGGAGGGGCGGGCCATCGGCTCGGTCGTCGAGGAGATCCGGGAGAGGCTTGAGACGGCTACCTATCCCGCAGGCTTCCACGTCACCCTGCTCGGGGAGTACGCGCAGCGGGAGGCCGCCGACCGACAGCTGCGGATCACGGCAGGGATCGCTGTGCTGGTCATCCTGCTGCTCCTGCAGGCTGCGTTCGGCAGGTGGCGACTGGCCTGGCTGGTCCTGCTCACCCTCCCGATGGCGCTCGTGGGCGGTGTCATCGCCGCCTGGGCGACGGGTGGGGTGGTGTCGCTGGGTTCCCTCGTCGGGTTCTTCACCGTCTTCGGCCTGAGCGCCCGCAACGGCATCCTGCTGATCAACCACTGCCAGCATCTGGAGCGGGAGGAGGGAGAGACCTTCGGTCCGGGCCTGGTCATGCGGGGTGCTCGTGAGCGGTTGTCGCCGATCCTGATGACGACGCTGGCGGCCGGGCTGGCCCTGGTTCCGCTGGTCCTCCTGGGTGATCGTCCCGGCCAGGAGATCGAGTATCCATTGGCGATCGTGATCCTGGGCGGGCTGGTGACCTCCACCCTGTTGAACCTGTTCGTCCTGCCCTCCCTGTACCTCCGGTTCGGCCGGCCGCAGCAGGGACCGCCACCGGCGGCGCCGACAGCGCAGGAGCGCGAGCTGGTCCCGGCAGGCTGACAGCGCCGCACGGAGCGAAGCATCACCACGGCGAACTGGTCGGCTGGTTCATCGGACCTGTGGTCATCATGGCCCGGCTGGTACTCGCTGGCGAGGCGCGGGCGTTGGGGCATGGCGGGATCGTCGCGGTCGCGCGGGCGTCGGGTGCGTCCCAGTCGCGGAGGCCGACCCGGGGCTGCTGTCGGTGCGCAAACTGGCTGCGAACTCACCCGGGCTGGGCGCCGGGTGCAGCGGTGACACGGTCGGGAAGCTGTTGCGGGCGAACGGGTTCAGCCTGCAGGGCAGCGCCAAGCAGGTCGAGGGTGGTGGGCTCGTCGGTGGCGACACGAACGGCGGCCGGAAGTGGCGCCCCGCCGGCGCAGCCTGAGCGGGTGAAGGTTCTGGCGGGTCGTGCCCGGTCGACGCAGGCCCGCCGGAGCCGACTGCGCAACGGCGCGAGCCAACCCCGGCGGGCCTACAGCGTCACCGGCGCGAGGCACAACCACGGCGAACTGGTCGGCCGGTTCATCGGGCTACCGCTCTCGAAGGAGTCAGCACGCCCCTGGACGGTCGGCCTCGCAGCTGCCGACGGATCCGTCAGCGGCATCGATCGCGCCGCGCCGGTGGGGTCTTGGCGTAGTCGCGCGAGATCTTGTAGGCGCGCTTCTCCAGCCGCAGTGCCTCGGCGCGTGCTTTCCGCAACCCGGTGGGTCCGAGGTGTCGGATCTTGGTGGCTACCAGCACTTCCTGGGCGTCGCCGCCGACGGCGTCGATCCTGATCAGCCCGACCCGGGGGGCGTAGTACTTGAGCTGCTTGCCGTCCCCGGGAGCCGTCGGGTTCCACTCCTCGATGACCACGACGCGGGAGTAGCAGCCCACCGGCACGCACACCCGCCGGCCCTTCTCCTTCACCTTGGCGACGTCGTAGAACTCGACCGCCGGCGCCCGACCCTGGACGAACGACGGTGTGCCGGTCTTCGGGTGCCCGGGCACGAGAACACCCGCCTTGGCCCGGCGCACACCGGAGATCCACGTGCTGGGGGCGCCGACGAACTCACCGTTCTCAAACTCTTCGGGGTACTCGCCCATGGTCCAGACATTGTCCGCGTCGTCCTGAGCCATGAAGGCGAGCTCTTCCTCGGCCAGCTCGCCGTCGCTGAGGTCCTGGTCCCAGATCACTCGGGACCTGACCCCGTTGATCTTCTTGACCAGGTCGGTGACCGTGAAGATCACGGTGTGCTTGGTGCTGCCCTCCGCGTCGGTGACCGTGCCCTCGTAGACGAACTGCTGCCCCGGCTTCAGCGGGAAGTAGCGGGCATCGGTATCGGTCGGGTCGTGGAACCGGCCGCTCTTGCCTTCCGCCGCGGCAGCACCGGTAGCGCCCGGCGCCAGGAACAGTAGGGTCGCCAACGCACCGATGGCCGCCCGTCCTACGCGATGACTCCACATATTGTGAACCTCCTGAGGCGCACGGTCACGATCTGGCAGCAGCGGCGATGGGGAAGCGCGTATCTTGCGCTTCCCTCCGAAGAATTAAGAGAAGTCCCAAGAACCGCCCACCGCCTTAACGTAGGCTTGCGGTCGAAAGCCTAGGGGAGGTGCAGCCGGTTGGTCGTCCACCGCGCGCCTAGGTTCGCCTACAGCCGTAGGTCCCTTCGGGCGGTACCGGAGGTCATGTCACGTCATCCCTACGGTGACTACTTCCGCTCCCGGCGGAATCGCCTTACCTCCAGCCGTTGGCGACCTCGGTTCGGTTATCAGGCCTGGCCGCTATCGGTGATCATGCCGGCACCGGCCGGGGTGCAGGCGCCAACGGAGCAGCCATGTGGCACGCCTGACGCGCAGAGGTCATTGGTCGTCGACGTTCTGATCGCGCTCGTCGTGGTGGGCCTCTCGCTGGCGAGTCTCATGGGCCGAACGTCACAGGTGTTGGAGACAGACCAGGGTCACGTCCGGTTCAGGTCTCCTGACGCCCTCGGCGTGGAGCTCCTCGTCCTGGGTGCCGCGCCGCTGATCTGGCGGCGTCGTGCGCCCTTCCTTGTCCTCGTGGTCACCACTGCCGCCTTCTTCAGCTACCACCGCCTTGGGTATGCCCCGACCCCCATCCCCTACGCTCCACTGATCGCGCTGTACACACTGGCTCTGGCATGGCCCATGGTCCCGTCACTGGCTGCCGCCTCGGGCCTTGTTGTCGTCGTCGTACTGCTGTTCGCGACCAGGCACGGCCCGATCACGGACGACCAGATCCTGACCTACCTCTTGTTCATCGTCGTCACCTGGGGCCTGGGCCACGGCATCCAGCTGAATCGGGCGAAGGCCGCCCTCTTGGCCGAGAGGACGGTTCAGCTCGCCCGGGAACAACAGATGAACACCCGGTTGGCGATCGAACAGGAACAGGCCCGGATTGCCAGGGACGTACACGACGTCATCGCCCACCATGTCAGTGTCATCGTCGCCCAGGCCGCCGCCGTCCAGCGAGTCCTCGCATCGCAACCCGAGAAGGGGTTGCCGACGCTGCGGACGATCGAGGTCAGCGGCCGCCAGGCGCTCACGGAGATGCGTCGGATGCTCGGCGCTCTCCAGCCCACGTCGGGGGCCGCTGACCGCGGCCCGGATCCCGGACTCGGCCAGATCCACGCACTACTCGCGAACGCAGAGCGCGCCGGACTGGCGGCGACACTGGTCATCGAGGGCACACCCCGGGCGCTTCCTGCGCTGGTCGACGTGAACGCTTATCGAATCGTGCAGGAGGCGCTCACAAACGTCCTCAAGCACGCCGGTCCTGCGCGGGCCCACGTGCTGGTCGTGTTTCGCCAGGACGGGCTTCGGCTGAGGATCTGTGACGACGGCGAGGGTGGGGAGCCACAGGCGACCGGAATCGGACTTGTGGGTATGCGCCAACGAGTGGCCATGCTCGGCGGCCGGCTGTCCGTCGGCCCCAGGCCGGACGGCGGCTTCGAGGTGGCCGCCACGCTGCCGGTCAGCAGCGACCTGTCATGACGATCAGTGTCTTGATCGCAGACGACCAACCGCTCATGCGGTCGGCGCTGCGGACGTGTCTGGAGGCTGAACCCGACATCTCGGTGATCGCCGAGGCCTCGGACGGGCAGCACGCCGTGCAGCTCATCCACCAGCTCCGCCCCGACCTCGCTCTGCTCGACATCCGGATGCCGAAGATCGACGGTATCGAAGCCACCCGGCAAGTTGTCGATCCATTCTCCAGTGAATCTGCCAAGGTCCTGGTCATGACCTCCTTCAACCTCGACGAGTACATCGTCGAGGCGCTGCGCGCTGGAGCGAGCGGGTTCCTGCTCAAGGACGCCGCTGCCGAGGATGTCATTCACGCCGTCCGGACGATCGCGGCCGGAGACGCGCTGCTGTCGCCATCGGTGACCAGACGGCTGCTCGATCGCTACGCGCGCCTCCTCCCCCCTGTCGAACCGGCCGCCGGGCTCCTCGCGGGGCTGACCGAGCGCGAGCTGGCTGTGCTCCGCCTGGCTGCCCGGGGCCATAGCAACTCGGAGATCGCCTCGGCGATGAATCTGGCACTGAGCAGTGTCAAGACGCACGTCGGTCACCTGCTCGCGAAGCTCGGCCTCAGCAGCCGGGTCCACCTAGTGATCTTCGCTTACGAGCACGGCTTCATCCAGCCCGGCGGACGGCTGGTGTCCGACTCCGAGTTGGGGACGAGACCAGCGAGCGGAGCCGCGCCGGAGTCGAGGTGACCGAGCGTCAGGGTCAGTCGGCGTCCAGAGCAGCCACCCGCCGTCCTCGACCCGGATCGCCATCCCGCCGGGTGGCGTAGCCGAGCCGGGCGTCCACCTCGAACGTGCGCACCGGGGGAAGGCCCCGGGGCTCCAGCCAGCGCGATCCATCCCGCTGCAGCCCGGTGACCCTGGTCCGTGGCACGAGGGTGACGCTCGGCAGGGTTCGAACACGTTGCCGTACAACGTGTTCGACGAGCGAACGGTTCGCGGACAGGATCTCGTGCGCGAGACCCGACCCGCCGACGGGTGATTCGATCGTCGATCGGGGCCGCAGGGAACTGGGAGAGTTGATCCCATGACCTCTCAGCCGGCGTGGTGGACCAACGCCGTCGTCTACCAGATCTACCCGCGTAGCTTCGCCGACAGCGACGGCGACGGCATCGGCGACCTGGGCGGGATCATCGCCCATCTCGACCACCTGGCCGACCTCGGCGTGGACGTGCTCTGGCTGAGCCCGATCTACCCCTCGCCGCAGGACGACAACGGCTACGACATCAGCGACTATCAGGATGTCGACCCGACCTTCGGCTCCCTCGAGGCGCTCGACGAGCTGATCGCGGGACTGCATCAGCGGGGCGTCAAGCTGGTGATGGACCTCGTCGTCAACCACACCAGCGACGAGCATCCGTGGTTCGTCGAGTCCCGGTCCTCGCGCCACAACCCGAAGCGGGACTGGTACTGGTGGCGCCCACCGCGGCCCGGTTTCACCTCCGGGCAGGACGGCGCCGAGCCGACCGACTGGGGCTCGTTCTTCTCCGGGTCGGCCTGGCAGCTCGATGAGGCCACCGGCGAGTACTACCTGCACCTGTTCTCCTGCAAGCAGCCTGACCTGAACTGGGAGAACCCCGAGGTCCGTCAGGGGGTCTACGCGATGATGCGCTGGTGGCTCGATCGTGGCGTCGACGGGTTCCGGATGGACGTGATCAACCTGATCTCCAAGGACCCGTCGCTGCCGGACGGCGCGCGGTCGGGTGGCCGCTGGGCCGTCCCCGGGTCGGCCACCTTCAACGGGCCGCGGATCCATGAGTTCCTCGCCGAGATGCACCGTGAGGTGTTCGGCGACCGCCGTGGTGAGTTCCTGACCGTGGGCGAGACCCCCGGCGCCGGGCTGGAGGACGCTCGGCTGTATACCGACCCGGCCAACGTCGAGGTCGACATGGTGTTCCAGTTCGAGCACGTCACCATCGACTGCGGTCCCGGCGGCAAGTGGGACCTGATCCCGCTCGACCTGGTGGCGCTCAAGGCGAACCTGGCCCGCTGGCAGGACGGCCTGGCCGCGGCGGGCTGGAACTCGTTGTACTGGAACAACCATGACCAGCCGCGGGCGGTCTCCCGGTTCGGCGACGACGACCCGGCGTGGCGCGTGCTCTCGGCGAAGACCCTGGGCACCGTGCTGCACCTGCACCGGGGCACCCCGTTCGTCTACCAGGGCGAGGAGCTGGGTATGACGAATGCCCCGTTCGCGGCGATCGAGGAGTACCGCGACATCGAGTCGGTCAACCACTACGCGCACGCGGTCGCCGACGGCCGTCCGGCCGAAGAGGTCCTGGTCGCCCTGCGGGCCCGAAGCCGTGACCATGCCCGTACCCCGATGCAGTGGACGGCGGGTTCGAACGCCGGCTTCACCACCGGCGTGCCGTGGCTGGCGGTGAACCCCGGACACGTCGAGATCAACGCCGCAGACCAGGTGGGGGACCCGGCGTCGGTGTTCGCGCACTACCGCGCGCTGATTGCTCTGCGGCACAGCGAACCCATTGTGGCACTGGGCGATTTCACGCTTCTGCTCGCAGACCACCCCAGCGTGTGGGTGATCCGGCGGCGACTGGGCGGTGAGCGGGGGGGTGAGGTGCTGATGCTGGCCAACCTCTCCCGTGCGGAGGTGAGGCTGGACGACGCCGAGCTGGCCGCCCTGGGCGGCACTCACGGCCGGCTGCTCCTGGCAAGTCATCCGGACGGCGCCGAGCGGGCGCCGTCCGACCGCCGCGTGCTGCGCGGCTGGGAGTCCGTCGTCTACCGCCGCCCGCTCTGAGCGCCCGGCGGGGCGCCCGATGACGTACGTCCTATGCCGGGCACCACGGCGCGGCGCACGCTCGCTGGCGGGCCCTCCACTCAGGCGAGGAGGACGTCATGCCGGGTCGCGACCTCCTGGACCGCTTCCGGCCGTCCGCGTCGCCCGGTTCGGTGACCCGTGTCGGCGTGCCCGCCGACGTTCCCGAGCAGGCCGAGGAGCTGGCAGTGCTCGCCGCCCTCGCACCGGCGCTGGCCGAGGCCGAGGAGGTGCGGGAGCAGGCTCGTCGAACGGCCCGCGGCATCGAGGAGGACGCCGCCCGCACAGTGGTCGAGATCCAGGACCGCGCCCGGGTCGAGGCCGCGCAGGCGCGCGCCGAGGCGGCCGCTCGCGCCCGAGAGGCGGGCCGGCGCGAGAGCGAACGCCTGGTGGCGCAGGCCTCTCAGCAGGCCGAGGAGCTGCTCGCCCGCGGAGCGCGCACCCTGCCGGCCATGGTTGACCGGGTCCTCGCGACGTTGCCCCACCCTGTGCGGCAGACCACGCCAGGAGCCGGGCCCGCCCCCGGTGGCGCGCGATGAGCGCCGGCTGGGTGGCGGCGAGCGTCCGGGCGCGAGCCATGGCCCGGCGCCGGCTGGGGCTGGGCGCGGTGGTGCGGCTTGCCCGTGCGCCGACCCTGGACGCCGCTTGCGAGCAGCTGGCCGGCACGGCCTACGCGGACGTCGCCACCGGGCTCTCGCGGCCCGCCGGGCTCGCGGCCGCCCAGCGGGCGGTGGCCGACGCCACGCTGTGGCAGTTCCGGGTCCTCGCCGGCTGGCTGCCGTCGTCCGGCACGGTGCTGGCCCGGGCCGCCGTGGCGGCGTTCGAGCGCGAGAACCTCCTCGCCCACCTGGACCGGCTCACCGGACGGCCGAGCGCACCGCCCTTCGAGCTTGGCACGCTGTCGACGGCGTGGAACCGGGTGCGGTCGACGTCGTCGGCCGAGGCGGCGCTCGCCGAGATCGCGGCCTCGCCATGGGGCGAGGTGACCTCCGGCGACCTCGCCACGATCCGCGACGAGCTGACCGCCGCGTGGCTGCACCGGATGAGCAGGGTCGCGCCCTCGACCCGCCCGTGGGTCCGGGCTGCGGCCGTGCTGCTGGTCGCCCGGTGCCAGGTGGTAGAGGCCCGCCGTCTGCCCGACCGGGCTGCGGGGCAGCTCACCGGACCGCTCGGTCGCCGCTGGCCGCAGGCCCGATCCCTGGACGAGCTGCGGGACGCCCTGGGCCCCCCGGCCCGTGCGGTGCTGGACGACGTGTCGTCCCCGGACCGGTTGTGGGTCGCCGAGGCGGCGCTCTGGGGTTCCCTCGCGGACCGCGGGACCCGTCTCCTGCGTGAGCCCATCGCCGGCCCGGCCCACGTCGTCGGCGCCATGGCGGCGCTGGCCGCGGATGCCTTCCGGGTCAACGCGGCTCTGGCCGCGGCGGCCACCGGGACCGCCGGGCAGCTCGGGGAGGTGCTCGGCGGTGCGGCGTGACCGGTTCCGCCCGCAACGGATGCGCCGGGTGGTCATCGTGGCCACCGAGCCCTGCCTTCGGGACGCGCTGCTCCAGGTCGGCCGCGCCGGTGTCGTCGAGCTCGACGTGACCTCTGCGACCGAGCCGTCGACCGAGCCGTCGAGCGAGCCGTCGACCGAGCCGTCGGGCGAACAGCGGGACGAGGCGGAGGAGCTCGAGCGGGTGTCCTGTGCCGCCGTACGCCGCGACGGCATGGCTGCCCTGGCCGGCTGGACCCCGGAGGTCGAGCTGGCGGCTCTGGGCCAGCGGTTGGGCCAGGTGGGGGCGGCGGTCGTTCCGATGCCGCAGCCGAAGGGGGCGCAGCCACCCACCCGGTTGGCCGGCGCGGGACCCGGGCGCAGCTTCGACCTCCTCGTGCAGACCTACGCCACCGTGCCGTATCGCGACATCGACCCGACCCTGGTGGCCGGCCTGGCCTATGTGGCGATGTTCGGCATGATGTTCGGCGATGTCGGTCACGGCGCGCTGCTGCTGCTCGGTGGGGTCCTGGCCCGCAGCGGACGGCTGCCCGGGGCACTGGGGCGCTCGCCGGGGCTGCGACGGTCCTGGCTGTTCCTGGCCGGCGCCGGGGTGTCGAGCATGGTCTTCGGTGCCCTCTACGGCGAGATGTTCGGTCCGACCGGTCTGGTGCCGGTGCTGTGGCTGGAGCCGCTCGCCGAACCCGTTCTGCTGCTGCTGGTCGCCGTCGGGGTCGGGGCGGTGCTGATCGCCGGGGCCTACGGGCTCGGCACCGTGAACCGGGTCCGCGAGGGCGGGTGGGGCCTGGCGCTCTACGCCCGGACCGGGGTGGCCGGCTCCATGCTCTTCCTCGCCCTGGGGATGGGTGTGGCCGCCTTCACGACCCCGGCGCGCTGGCTGGTCGGTGTCGCCGTCCTGGTCGCCGTCGCGGGTCTGGTGCTGGCCTTCGTCGGCCTGCTCGTGGAGTCCGGCGGCGGCGTCGCGGGGGTGCTCCAGGCGGTCGTGGAGCTGGTGGACGTCGTGGTACGGCTGGGGTCCAACATCGTCTCCTTCGCCCGGCTGGCCGCCTTCGGGCTCACCCACGCCGCGCTCGGAGCGGTGGTCTGGCAGGCGACCACGGCCCTGTGGGGACCGGGGATCGGGGCCCTTGCGGCAGTCGTGGTGTTCGTGGTCGGCAACAGCATCACCTTCGCGCTGGAAGCGCTGGTCGCCGGCATCCAGGCGCTGCGCCTGGAGTACTACGAGCTCTTCTCGCGGGTATTCGCCGAGGAGGGCCGTCCGTTTCGTCCGTGGCGCCTGCCGGACCCCACCGGCCCGGCTGACCGCGCCCGGCCCCCGACCGTCGAGGTGACGTCGTGAACCCCTGGCTGACCATGCTCCCGCTGCTCGTCCTGATCTGCGGGCTGACCTGTGGAGTCGCCGTGCTGCTGATCCGCCGGGGCGGCCGGGTCGCGGTCGCCGTCGCGGTGGCGGGGACCCTGGTGCTGGCCGTGGCCGCCCTGACCGTGCTGGCCGTGGCGCTCACGGACGCCCCGGCCGCCGCGACCTCGACCGCGGTCACCGGTGTGGTGGCGCAGGGGACGGCACCGGCAGCGGCCGCCGCGGCGACGTCGGCGAGCGGGTCGGCCCTGATCGGTGCCGCCATCGCCGTCGCCGGATCCTCGATCGGCGCGGCCATCGCGGTCGCCTACACCGGGGCTGCGGCGCTGGCCGCGATGAGCGAGCGTCCCGAGATGTTCGGCCGGGCGATGGTCGTGGTCGGGCTGGCCGAGGGCATCGCAATCTACGGACTGATCATCGCGATCATCCTGATCGGCAAGGCGTGACATGACCGGCGAGGAGGTGAGGACGGGCACCATCGTGGCGATCGGCGACCCGGCCGTGCTGGCCGGCTACGTGCTGGCCGGCGTCCAGCTTCTGCCCGCCCGGTCCGAGCAGGAGGCCCGCGCGGCGTGGGAGGGCATCGGCGAGGCGGTGGGGCTGGCCTTGCTCACACCGGCCGCGGCCGAGGCGGTCGGGACCGTGCCGGTCGACCACCGCGCCCCGCTGACCGCCGTGATCCCGCGATGAACGCGCTGACCCCCGACGCGGAGCGGGCTCTGGTCCCGGTGCGCGACCGGCTCCTGGCCGACGCCCGGCAGGAGGCGCAACAGCTGGTCCACGAGGCCCGGCTCGCCGCCGACGAGCGTCTGGCGCAGGCACGCCGCGAGGCCGAGGGCATCATCGAGCAGGCCCGAGCCGACGGCGAGGCCCAGGCCGCCGAGGCCGTCGAGCGCACCGTCGCCCGCGCTCGCCGGCAGGCCCGCCGGATCGTGCTGGCGGCCCAGGAGAGCCTGCGGGCGCAGCTGCGGGGCGCCGTCCACTCCCGTGCAGTGGGGCTTCGCCGCGAGCCGGGGTACCCGGACGTGCAGGCCCAGCTGACCGCCGCGGCCCGGGGGGTGCTCGGCCCGGATGCCACGGTGCGCGAGGCGCCCGAGGGCGGGGTGCTGGCGCAGGTCGGGTCGCGGCGGGTGGACCTGTCCCTGCCCGCGCTCGCCGACCGGGCGCTGGATGCGCTGGAGGGGGAGGCGACCCGGCTGTGGACCTCCTAGCGCGAGTCGACCACCAGGTCGGCCGGGTGACCCGGGTCAACGGACCCCTGGTCCAGGTCGAGGGCCTGGACGCCGTCCGCATGCTCGACGTGGTCGAGATCGG
Source organism: uncultured Actinomycetota bacterium (assembly GCA_963825645.1). Classification (GTDB taxonomy): domain Bacteria; phylum Actinomycetota; class Actinomycetes; order Actinomycetales; family Kineosporiaceae; genus JADJPO01. Next base: position 179,868 of record CAWGTT010000010.1, on the reverse strand, counting down.
GGACGACGCGATCCGAGCCGAGACGGTCGCCCTCGCCGGTGACACGGCGACCCTGCAGGCCTACGAGTACACCGGCGGCCTACGAGTCGGCGACGGTGCTCGGGGCACCGGCCTACCGCTCTCGGCGCCGCTCGGCCCCGGCCTGCTCGGGCAGGTCTTCGACGGTCTGCTGCGGCCGCTCTCCGCCGCCGATACATGGCTGACCCCCCGGCGTCGGGTCGGCGGGGCGTCGGCCGCCACGGATGACCCGCCCGGCCCGGACGGCGCCGACGCCGTCCGGTGGGCCTTCGAACCCGACCCGGACGTCGCGGCGCGGCTGGGTGCGGTGGTCGGGCCCGGCACTCGGCTGGGAACGGTGACCGGGTCGGGATCGCTCGAGCACCGCGTCCTGGTGCCGCCGGGCCTGCGCGGCACGCTGAGCGACCTGGCACCGGCCGCAACCCTGGCCGGGCAGGACGTCGTGGCCCGGGTCGGCGGGCGTCCGGTGCGTCTGGTCGAACCCTGGCCGGTGCGCCGTCCGCGGCCGTTCGCGGAGCGGGTGGACGAGCCGGTCGCGCTCCACACCGGCCAGCGGGTGATCGACCTGTTGTTCCCGGTGGCCCGCGGTTCGGCGGCTGCAGTGCCCGGCGGTTTCGGCACCGGCAAGACCCTACTGCTGCAGCAGATCGCGAAGTGGTGCGACGCCGACGTCATCGTCTACGTCGGCTGTGGCGAGCGCGGCAACGAGATGGCCGACGTGCTCCGTGAGCTCGGCGAGCGGTCGGACCCGCGCACTGGTGGGCGGCTGGCCGACCGCAGTGTGATCATCGCCAACACCTCGAACATGCCGATGATGGCTCGGGAGGCCAGCATCTACACCGGCATCACCGTGGCCGAGTACTTCCGCGACATGGGCTACGACGCCGTGGTCATCGCCGACTCCACCTCGCGTTGGGCGGAGGCCTTGCGGGAGTTCGCCTCCCGGACGGGGGCACTGCCGGCAGAGGAGGGCTACCCCGCCGACCTGGCCTCGGCGCTGGCCGCGTTCTACGAGCGGGCCGGCCGGGTGCGCACCGAGGGCGGGGACGTCGCATCGGTCACCGTGATCGGGGCGGTCTCCCCGCCCGGCGGGGACCTGACCGAGCCCGTCACGACCGCGACCGAGCGGTTCGTCGGTGCGGTCTGGTCCCTCGACCGCGATCTTGCCTACTCGCGGCACTACCCGGCGGTGAGCTGGACCGGGTCGTTCTCCCGCGAGGTCGACGCCCTGGCCGGCTGGCATGCAGAGCAGGGCGAGCCGGAGTGGGTGCCTCACCGGGCCCGGGCCGCCGCGCTGCTGGCGGAGGCGGACCGGCTCGCCGCCCTGGCCGAGATCCTCGGCGCTCAGGCCCTGCCCGGGCACGAGCGGATGGTGCTCCTGGCCGGTCGGCTTCTGCGCGAAGGGGTTTTGATGCAGAGCGCGCTGAGCGCCAACGACTCCTACTGTTCGGCGGGCAAGGCCGACGCCCTGCTGTCGATGGTCCTCGACGTGGCCGACGCCTGTGACCGGCTGGTCCAGCGGGGTGTCCCGGCGACCACCGTCGAGGAGCTCGACCTCTCCCTCGTCGTGCGCACCCGGGAGGAGACCGGACCGGCGGACGTGGAAGGGGTCCGGGCTCGTCGAGAGCAGGCCATGGCCCGGCTGGAGGCATTGCCATGACGGGGCAGCCTCCGATCGAGGCGCCGGTCGGCTACGCGGGGATCTCCTCGATCAGCGGGCCGCTGCTCGTCGTCCGGGACGTCAGCGATGTCGGCTGGGACGAGTTCGCGACGGTCGAGGTGGACGGCGAGCCGGAGCGGCACGCCCTGGTCCTGGAGGTGGACGGGGACCTGGCCGTCGTCCAGGTGCTCGAGGGCACCGGAGGGCTGGCCCCGGACGGCGTCGTGGTGCGGTTCAGCGGGCGGCCTATGCATGTGCCGGTGGGTCCGGGCTGGCTGGGTCGGGTCTGCAACGGCCGCGGTGTGCCGCTCGACGGTGGGCCGCCGGTGACCGCCGAGCGCGAGGCGCCGGTGGCCGGGTGGCCGCTGAACCCGGTCCATCGTGAGCCGCCCCAGGAGGCGGTGGTCACCGGCGTCAGCGCGATCGACGCCCTGATGACGTTGGTGCGCGGGCAGAAGCTGCCGATCTTCTCGGTGCCGGGGCTGCCGCACCTGCGCCTGGCCGCGCAGGTCGCGGCGCAGGCCAGCGCGGGCGGGGAGTCGTTCCGGGTGGTGTTCGCCGGCATGGGCCTGACCCACGCCGACATCGCCTTCGTTCGTGATGCGCTGGAGCGGCGATCGGCCGCCGGTGAGCTGGTGATGCTGCTCAACGCGGCCGACGACCCGGTGATCGAACGGCTGCTGACGCCCCGGATCGCGCTCACCGTCGCCGAGGACCTGGCCTTCGAGCAGGGCCACCATGTCCTGGTCGTCATGTCGGACATGACCAGCTACTGCGAGGCGGTGCGCGAGGTGGCCGCCGCCCGGCAGGAGATCCCGGCGCGCCGGGCGTACCCCGGCTATCTCTACAGCGACCTGGCCGGCCTGTACGAGCGGTGCGGCCGGATCACCGGCCGGTCCGGCTCGGTGACCGTGGTCCCGGTGCTGACCATGCCCGGTGGTGACATCACCCACCCGGTGCCGGACCTGACCGGCTACATCACCGAGGGGCAGATCGTGCTCAGCGCGGACGTGCAGGCCCGCGGGGTGTACCCGCCCGTCGACGTCCTGTCGTCGCTGTCCCGGTTGATGCGGCACGGCGCCGGTCCGGGGCGCACCCGCGAGGATCACCTGGACGTCGCCGCGCAGGCTCTCGCGGCACTGGCCCGGGCCCGTCAGACCGCCGAGCTGGCGGAGCTGGTCGGGCCGGCCGCGCTGACCGCGACCGACCGGCGCTACCTGGAGTTCCGGACGGCTCTCGAGCGGGGCGTCCTGCACCAGGGCATCCACGAGGAGCGGGGGCTGGAGCAGACCCTCGACCTGGTTTGGCAGTCCTTGGCCGTTCTACCCCGGCGGGAGCTGACCATGCTCGGTGCCGACATGATCGATCGGCACCTGCCTCTGCCGGTCCAGGCGGGTGCGGGATGAGCGCGCCGACCGGTCGCTCGGGCCGGCTGCGTCTGGAGCACCAGCTCGACGCGGCTCGCCGGGGCGCCGAGCTGCTGGAGCGCAAGCGGCGCATCCTGTCCGGTGAGCTGTCCCGGCTGAGGCTGCTCACCGCCCGCACCGAGCTCGAGTGGCACAGGGCCGCCCAGGACGCGGCCAGCTGGCTGGCGCGCAGCCAGGTGCTCGACGGTGCACAGCGAATGGCGGACGTCATCCCGCGGCAGCCTGCGAAGGTGGAGGTCCAGTGGCATTCCGCGATGGGCGTGGTCTACCCGGCGCACGCCGCCGTCCGCTGGGCGCAGGCTCGCGCGACGGGAGGATCGTCGGCGCTGGTGATGGCCGACCGGGCGCACCGCGCCGCGCTCGACGCCGCGGTCCGGCACGCTGCGGCCACCCGGGCGATGGCCCTGGTCGGTGAGGAGCTGGAGGCGACCAGGTTGCGCCAGCAGGCGATCGAGCGGCGCTGGGTGCCGCGGCTGGAAGGGCAGCTGAGCCGGCTGACCATGCAGCTGGACGAGCTGGAGCGCGAGGAGAACGTGCGGATGCGGTGGGCGTCCGGCGCCCACGAGGCGAGGCGGCGGCGATGATCGACGCGATTCTGGTCGCAGTGGACGACTCCTCGGCGGCGTTCCGGGCCGCCGGCGTGGCGGTGGAGCTGGCCGCATCGCTGAGGGCCCGGCTGGTCGCGGTGTCCGTGGTGGATGGGCTGCGGGCCGAGGAGCCGCTCCTGGTCGGCCCAGACAGCCCCGGCGACGAGCTGACGGCGGCACGCGCCGCCCAGGCACACGTCCGGACGCTGGCCGCGCGGGCCGGCATCGCAGTGGAGGTTCGAACGGTCCGAGGCCGCGTGGCCGACCAGCTGCTCGACCAGGCCCGACTCCTGCACGTGGACCTCATGGTGGTCGGCCGGGTCGACCGCCCGGGCCTGCGGCTGGCTCACGTGGGCCGCACCGCAGAGCAGGTCCTGGAGTTCTGCGAGGTTCCGGTGCTGGTCGTGCCGGCGCCTCGCGACTGGCCCACGTGAGGCGTGCCGACATGCCGCGCTACTCCAGGGAACCGCGGGACAAGGCGGCCTACCGCCGTCGCTGCGATCGGCTGTACGGTCTGGCGGCCGGCGCGTACGACCGTGCGGTGACGATCCTGCCGATCTGGCGGCGCTGGCTGGATCGGGCGCTGCCGTACCTGAGGGGGCCGCAGGTCCTGGAGGTGTCGTTCGGCACCGGCTACCTGTTGACCCGCTACGCCGGACGTGTCGAGGCCCGCGGGATCGACCTGAACGCTCGCATGGTCGCGATCGCCGAGCAGAAGGTGCGCCGGGCCGGGCTGCACGCCGAGCTTCGCCAGGGCGATGTCGAGGCACTGCCGTATCCCGACGCATCATTCGACACGGTGCTGTGCACCGCGGCGTTCTCCGGGTATCCGGACGGACGCCGGGCCCTGGCCGAGCTGCTGCGGGTGATGAAGCCGGACGGTCGTCTGGTCATCCTCGACGTCGGCTACCCCGACGACGGGAACCGGCTGGGCACCTGGCTGACCGGCCTGTGGAAGCTGACCGGTGATCTGATCAGGGACATGGATGCGCTGTTCGGCGAGTTCGGGCTCCAGGTCGTCCACGTCGAGGTCGGAGCGTGGGGCAGCATGCACCTCTGGGTTGCGACCTGGGCGCCGGGCCCAGGATCAATGCGAGGGCCACGGCAGGTATCACCGGGATGACCGGCTCTCTCTGTCCGTCGGGGGGGCCGCGAAGGGCGACCCCGATCGTCGGAAGGATCCATCATGACCGAGGACTTCTCCAGGGAACTGGCGGCCATCCGCCAGGCATTGACGGACGCGGACCAGCCGTGGGTCGCCACCGAGAACCCGCTCACCCGGATGAGCTCCGAGGCGCGAGCGCAGCGCCTGGGCGTTCCGCTTCCGGACGACGCCACCCGCGCTCACCTGGACCAGTTGGCGGCCCAGGTGCGTGCCGAGGGACAACGTGCCGGGGCCCGGGCCGGGCAGGCAGCGTTGCCGGCGGCGTTCAACCTCAACGACGTCGGCGGGGCCTCCTACGTCGCTGGGGTGCGCAACCAGGGCGGATGTGGCTCGTGCGTCGCCTTCGGCAGTGTCGCGGTGCTGGAGGGGACGGCGCGATACACCCGGCGAACCCCGGGCCTGACCATCGACCTGTCGGAGGCCCACCTGTTCTACGGCTGGGGCGCTTCGGTGGGGCGCACCTGCGACAACGGCTGGCTGCCCGATCCCGCCCTCACCTTCTGCTGTAACCGGGGCCTGACCTATGAGTCGGAATGGGTGTACTCCGCGGGCAACTCGGGCGGCGGGTCACTGCCGGCCACCTGGGAGCAGCACCGAGCCAAGGCCGCAGGGCTGGTCAACCGCACCGCTGACGTGGCCGCGATCAAGGCCCACCTGACCCAGTACGGGCCGGTCACCGGGTGCTTCGTGGTCTACACCGACTTCTACTCCTACTCTTCCGGGGTGTACCAGCACGTCAGCGGTAGGGAAGAGGGCGGGCACTGCGTCGCGATCATCGGCTACGACGATGCGCAGCAGGCGTGGATCATCAAGAACTCCTGGGGAACCAGCTGGGGGATGGGCGGTTTCGGCCTGATCAAGTATGGCGAGTGCTACATCGACACCTGGTCGAACATCGCCGTCACCTCGGTCGCGTTGCGAACGTGGACGGACCCGCACAAGGTGCTGGGGGCCTACAGCACCGGTGCCGACAACAACGGCTGGGTCTACGTGCAGGACATCGGCTGGCTGCACGTCGGCGGCAGCGGCGTCTCTCACATCGCGATGTTCGCCGACCTGCTCACCGCCAAGGAGAAGGCGGCCTACGTCAACGCCTTCTCCGACGACGGCATCATCACCCAGGCCTACTGCTACTGATGCCTGCATCTCAACCCCCTGCCACACAAGGAGATCCGGTCATGCCACGCAACACTCGACCCAGCCAGACCATGTCCGCCGCCCAGGCAACCACCACGTCGCCGGGCACGGCGACGGACCTACTCGAACCCCACCCGCTCTCGGCCGAGGAGCTGGCGCTGATTCAGCGCGGTGCTGCCGAGGCCGAGGCCGTCACGGTCGTGGGCTCCGCCGACCCCACGCTGACTCCACCGGGCACCGAGGGCGCCACGCCGGGAGCCGGCGCCTGGATCAGCGGTCAGCCGGTGACCGCCTTGTGGGCGAACACAGCCGCCCGCAACGCCTTTGCGTACCTGCAGACCGCGGGGTGGAAGAAGCTCGCCGGGGCCGGCGACACCGGCTCGACCACGATGACGCTGCTGGCGGCACATGCCCGGGCCACCGGCGTGGCGCCCGTCGTCGACGAGAACCCGGCGGGCACCATCGCCACCATGTACGTGTGGTAGCCAGGTGACCCGTCACCACCTGGACCAACCGGTCTCCGGTGACGTCGTCCGGTTGGCGCCGGGCGACGTCCTGGAGATCCGGTTGACCCAGCAGGCGGGCGGTGGCTATCTGTGGTCGGTGGCCGAGACCGCGCAGGGCCTGGAGCTGGTCGAGGACCGCAGCCAACCAGGGGCTCTGCCGGGCGCCGCCGCGCAACGGGTGTTCGGTTTTCGGGCGACGACATCCGGGAACGGTCTCCTTGCCCTGGTGCATGCCCGGCCATGGGAGGACGACGTGCTCGACGAGGTGCAGCTGCACATCGAGATCGCGCCCTGAGGGTTCAGGGGTCGATCAGGTCGCGCAGCCAGCCCGGGCCGGCGACGGAGCAGCCGGGGGGTAGCCGCACGCGCAGACCGCGGTCGGCGGTGACCACGACCACCCGAACGCCGTCGCCGACCAGCTGCCCGGCCCGCTCGGCGATCGTGGTGTCACCGTCACGCTCGGCCCGGACGACGACCATGCCGGGACGGCGGGGATCCACGGCCTCACGAGCATGGCCCTCGATGACGGCGAGGATCGAGTCGAGCCGCCACCGCTCGCCGTCCGGACTGCTCACCTCAGTGCCCGCCAGATCGGCGAGCCGGTCCAGCAGCCGGGAGGTCGCACCGATCCGGTCGCGCCACCAGCCGTCGGGTCGGGAGCCGACCACGTTCGCGACGTCGACCACCAGGGTCACGCCGGTCACCGGTTCAGCGACTGAACCGGTTGAACCGGCTGAGCCGCCTGGTCAGCGGGCGCGCCGGGCCGGATCGCCCGGTCGGTCACCAGGATCACCAGGGTGGAGTTCACCAGAGCGCCCACCAGGTCGCTCGGGTGGTGCATCCCGCGGTAGAGCCGGGCCAGCCCGACCAGCACGGGTCCGCTCGCGAGCAGGACCACGAGCACCCGGCGCAGCCAGGCCCGCCGCACCCGGCGATGGATCACGACCGCCAGGCTGACGTAGAGGGCTATCGAGGCGCTGGTGTGACCGCTCGGGAAGCTCGAGGTGGGCGGCGATTCGTCGAGCTTGTCGACCTCCGGACGCTCCCGGTCGATCACGAGAGTGGTGAAGAAGAACACCAGCGACTGGCCGAGGGTGCACAGGACCACGAACAGCGACTCGCGCCAGCGGCCCAGCCACCAGCGCACGGCGACGGCGGCCGCCAGGCACAGCACGACGATGGTCGAGGTGTTCCCCAGTGCGCTCATCCAGGAGCTGACGTCGTTGCCCAAGGGTGTCCGACCGGCCGCCAGGGCGGTGTTCACGTCGTCCTCGACGGTGAACGGCCACACGCCGTCGAGGGTCCGCGTGAGCAGCAGGCCCAGCCCGACCAGCACCGCCCAGATCGCGATCCAGCCGGGGATCAGCCGGACGGCGACCGCGCCGACCAGCCGGCTTCGGCTCGTCGGGGCGGCGGGCCGGGTCGGTTCCGGGTCCTCGGCACGCGCCGGTTCCGCGGCACGCGCCGGTTCCGCGGCGAGCGTCGCTTGTGCGGTGAGCGTCGTGCCGGGAACGCGCAGCGGCATCCCGAACGCGGCCAGCGAGGCGGCCACGATGGCCAGGGCGACCACCCATCCGGCCAGCACATCGCTGACGTAGTGCACGCCCAGAGCGATCCGGTCATAGCCGACCAGCAGCACGAAAGCGGCTGCCGTCGCCCACAGCACCGTTCGCCACGACCCGCGGGCGGACGGGTTCAGCAGCACCACAGCGCACGCCGCGAACAGCATGGAGTTCAGCGCATGGCCTGAGGGGAAGCTGTAGCCGCCGGCGAAGGGGGCGTCGGCGAGCTCGGGGCGGGCCCGCTGCACCAGCTCCTTGAGCAGCACGCTCAGCAGCCCGCCGACCGCCATGGTCACGCCCAGCCAGAGCGCGGCCGGCCTGCGGTGACGTCGCCACAGAACGATCGCCGCGGCCAGCGCGACCACCCTTAGCACCGTCGGTTCGGTGATCGTCGACACCATGCCGAGTGCGTCGATGAGCGCGGGCCGGCCGATCGCCTGAGCGTGGACCCGGTCGGTGCCGATGCTGTCCAGGTGGGCCAGCCAGTCGGATCTGGTCACCACGGCGAGCAGCAGGATGGTGAACGGGACGGCGACCAGAGCGGTCGCGACCACGGCCAGGAGGAACCTGCGCCTCATGTCGCCGCGGCCGTCCGCCTGTGTGACTGTCATCTCGCCTCGGTCATCGGGGCCCGGTGGGCACCCCGAGCAGCGCGGGGAGGTCGGCGAACGAGTCGATCACGTGGTCGGGTGGGCCGTCGGCCTGCGCCAGTGACTCGGGCTGGTACTTCCCGGTCCTCACCAGCACACCCGTGATGCCCACCGCCTGCGCGCCCAGCACGTCCGCCTCGACGTCGTCGCCGACCATCACGGCCGAGGAGGGCGCGGCATCGAGGCGGTCCAGTGCGGTGCCGAAGAACTCGGCCGACGGCTTGCCGACCACCTCTGCAGCGCATTCGGCCGCGCGCTCCAGTCCCACCAGGAAGGCGCCGGTGTCCAGCTGGAGGCCTTCGTCGGTGCGCCAGTACAGGTTGCGGTGCATGGCCACCAGCGCGGCGCCGTGCTGGACCGCGGCGAATGCCCGGTCCAGGGCGGCGTAGCCGAACTCGGGGCCCGCGCCACCGAGAAGGACCACGTCGACCTCATCGGGTGACTGCTCTGGGGGCACGAGCTCCACGCCGGCGAGGTCCTCGCCGATGTCACCGTGGTTGAGCAGCAGGCATCGGGCGTGGGTGTAGTGACGGCGGAGGTAGGCCGCGGTCAGCACGGGCGCAGTGAAGACGTCATCAACGCCGACGGAGTAGCCGGCCGCGGCGAGGGTGGAGGCGATCGAGGCGCGGGTCCGCGAGGTGGTGTTGGTCAGCAGGCCGAGCCGCAACCCGGCCTCCCGGAGTGCGGCGAAGGCCGCCACCGTGCCCGGCAGGGGGTGCCAGGAGACGGTGAGAACGCCGTCGATGTCGATCAGAACGGCACGGGCACCGTTGATCCGCTTGTGCGACACTGACCGCCTCCAACGTCGCGTCCGGCGGGTCCGCGGGGGCAACGACCCCGCCCCGCCAGGCTAGCCGCCCTCCTGCGGCGAGGGGCGCGGGCGCGGACCCGTACTCTGGTGAGTCGTGAGTTCCCACACCGGTCCGCTGAGCCTGGAGCGGCGCCGCATCGCCTACCAGGGTGAACCCGGCGCCAACTCCGACGCTGCCTGCCGCGAGGTGTACCGCGATCTCGCGCCGCTGCCGTGCCCGAGCTTCGACGACGCCTTCGAGGCCGTCGACTCCGGCCTGGCCGAGCTGGCGATGATCCCGATCGAGAACTCGATCGCCGGGCGGGTCGCCGATATCCACCACCTGCTGCCCGAGTCCGGGCTGCACATCGTCGGTGAGCACTTCGCCCCGATCCACTTCCAGCTGATGGGAGTGCCGGGCGCGAGCACCGGGGACATCCGTCGGGTGCGCAGCCACATCCACGGCCTCGGCCAGTGCCGCCGGATCGTGCGCGAGCACGGCTGGACGGCGCACGTCTCCGACGACACCGCCGGTGCGGCTCGGGAGGTGGCCGAGCTGGGCGACCCGACGATCGGAGCGCTCGCACCACGGCTGGCAGCCTCGTTGTACGGGCTGCAGATCCTGGCCGAGGACGTCGAGGACGAGCACCGCAACACGACGAGGTTCCTGGTGCTGGCCCGCGAGCCCCGGGCCTACCCGCCGGGCGACGGACCGATGATCACCACGTTCGTGTTCCGGGTGCGGAACGTGCCGGCGGCGCTGTACAAGGCGCTCGGCGGATTCGCCACCAACGGTGTCAACATGACCAAGCTGGAGAGCTACCAGCTGGGTGGCACCTTCTTCGCCACCCAGTTCTACGCCGACGTCGAGGGGCACCCGAAGGAGACCTCGCTGGCCCTGGCGCTGGAGGAGCTGGCCTTCTTCTCGGTGCACACCCGAATCCTCGGCACCTACCCGGCGAGCCCGTTCCGGGCCGAGATCGCCGAGCCGGCCGCCAACCGCATCCTGCGGCCACAGACCCCCGATGTCGATCACGATGTCTAAAGGGATCTGTTACTCCCGCTAGATACTCGAATACAGTGCTCGACTCCGACACGCGATCGGCGAATCTCCCCGCCTCTGCCGCGCCGGCTAGACGGGCCGATACGGTGCTGGCAGGCACTCGCCAGCAGGACGATCACCTTCGGTTGGTCCTCGGAGGACTCTCATGCGCGTACACCTGGACGGTTCCGTGATCGGGAACGAGGCGGCCTTCCGTGAGCAGATCGCCGTCGCGCTCCGGCTCGATCCTCCGGGCACCCTCGACTCCCTCGAGACCGCACTGAGCTCGCAGGTCGACCGCCCGCTGCATCTGGTCTGGGACGACGCGAACACCTCCCGCGACCGGATGCCCGAGGCGTTCGGCCGTATCGTCGAGATGCTGCGCCAGGTACAGGACCAGGACGCCGAGGCCCGGCGGCGCGACTGCCTGCAGTTCGAGATGCACTGACACTTCCAGATGCACTGACAGTTCCAGATGCACTGACAAGGGCACGCGCCTCCACGGGCGGAAGAACTCCACCTTCACGTCGGGTTGCCACGGATGACGGCACCACCACCGCCCGACAGGAGCCCACGATGCCCGATCCCACCTGGGACCTCGTCGTCGTCGGGGGCGGCACTGCTGGAATCGTCGGGGCGAAGACCGCCGCACGGCTGGGAGCCCGGGTGCTGCTGGTCGAACGGGAACGCACCGGTGGGGACTGTCTGTGGACCGGCTGCGTGCCGTCCAAGGCCTTGCTCGCCGCTGCCGCCGCGGCGCAGAACGCTCGCCGAGCCGGGCGGCTCGGCGTCCGGGTGGGTGGGGTCGAGGTCGACTTCGCGGCCGTGATGGCCCACGTCAAGGGCGCGATCGCCGAGATCCAGCCGATCGACTCCCCCGCCGCGATCGAAGCCGACGGCGCCCGGGTGATCCTGGGCGAGGCCCGGTTCACCGGCCCGACCACGATCGAGGTCGCCGGGCGGACCCACGTCTTCCGCCGGGCGCTGCTGGCCACCGGGGCGGCGCCCAGCCTTCCGCCGATCCCCGGCCTGGCCGAGGCCGGCTACCTGACCAGCGAGACCCTTTGGGACCTGCCCGAGCTGCCGGAACGGCTGGCCGTGGTCGGCGGCGGCAGCATCGGCTGCGAGCTCGGCCAGGCCTTCGCCCGGCTCGGCTCCGAGGTGACGCTTCTCGAGAGCGCTGCGCGGATCCTGCCGCGCGAGGATGCGTCGGCGGCCGCGCGGGTGGCGATGGCGCTGGCCGAGGACGGGGTTGACGCCCGGGTCGGCCACACCGTTCTGAGGGTCGAGACCGGTTCCACGACAACGCCGTTCGCCGGGCGGACAGTGCTGGACGATGGGTCGGTCGTTTCGTACAGCCACCTGCTGGTCGCCGTCGGCCGAACCCCGCGCACCCACGGGATCGGTCTGGCCGAGGCCGGTGTCGATCTCGACGATCATGGTGCCGTTCGGGTGGACCGGCACCTGCGGACGACGAACCACCGGGTCTTGGCGGCGGGCGACCTCACCGGCCACCCGCAGTACACCCACGTCGCCGGGGTGCACGCCAGCCTCGCCGCCAGCAACGCGGTCCTCGGCGTGCGTCGCTCGGTGGCGCTGACCGCGCTGCCGCGGGTCACCTTCACCGCACCCGAGGTGGCTGCGGTGGGGGTGCCGACCGATCCGCTGCCCGCCGGTCTGCGGATCGTCGAGTGGAGCCATCGGCTCGTGGACCGGGCCGTCGCCGATGGCGATACCAATGGGACCGCGCGCCTGGCCGTCGACCGCGCCGGGCGGATCCTCGGCGCCACCGTGGTCGGTCCGCGAGCCGGCGAGACGATCGGTGAGCTGACCATCGCGGTCCAGCGCCGCCTTCGCACCCGGGACCTGGCCGGGGTGATCCACGCCTACCCCACCTACAACGACGGGCCCTGGAACGCGGCGATCGCGGACGTGCGCGAAGCGCTGCAACGACCCGTGACCCGGACGGCGCTGCGCGCCCTGGTCGCTCTTGCGCGCCTGCGCCGGCGGTGAGCACAATGGCTCAGCGCAGCACCCGGTAGCCGGTGACGATCCGGTGGACGGCACTGAGCCCGACCACGCCCGCCCACACCGTGGCGATCCCGGCGGCGTGGGACGGCAGCACCAGCCATAGCGAGTGGACGGCGATGGTCTCCGCGCCCTCGGCCAGACCGCCGACGAAGCTCAGCGAGCGACCGTCGTCGATCCGCCGTCCGGCGCGTTCGGCGATCGAGGAGAAGGCCAGGAACGCCGCGCCGTTGATGTAGTAGGTCAGCAGCACCGCCGCGAACGGCAGCCAAGAGGCGCCGAAGGCGCTCACCGCGCCGACCCCCACGCCGAGGACCGTGGCCCCGTAGACGGTGAAGTCGGCGGTGATGTCGAGGAACCCGCCGGCGCCGTGGTCGTGCGCAGGCTCGCTGCCACGGTCCCGTCGCCGGGCCAGCGGACCGTCCAGCCCGTCACAGACCCGCGAGGCCCACCACAGCAGCAACGACGGCAGCCACCAGGCGGCGGCGGCGGTCGCGGCGCTGCCCAGACCGAGCGCCAGGCCGGCCACAGTGAGCCGGTCGGGGGTGACCCAGCCGACGTCGAGGCGGCCGGCGGCCCGGCGCAGGGCCGGGTCCAGCGCCGTCCGCAGCCTCGTGTCGAACACCCTGCTGCTCAGGCCTGCTGCGGGTCGCTCGCCCCGCGCCGGATCCGCTGGGCGGCGAGGCCACCGAACAGGGCGAGCAGAGCCAGGCCGGTGAGGGCCAGTCCCAGCCCGAGCGGGCTGGAGCCGAAGGCGCCGACCGAGGTGTAGGCGACCACCCCCGGGACGATCCCGACGGTCGTGCCGACCACATAGTCCCGCAGTCGCACCCCGGTCAGACCGGAGGCGTAGTTGAGCGCGGTGAACGGCACGACCGGCACCAGACGCAGCGTGAGCACCGCCTTCAGGCCATGGTCGCGCAGAAGTCGGTCGACCTGGGCGAGCCGCCCGCGAGTGAGCCGGTCCACCGCGTCACGGCCGAGCCAGCGACCCAAGGCGAACGCGGGCACGGCCCCGAGCGTGGCGCCTATCACCACGAGAAGGACGCCGAACCACAGCCCGAACAGCGCACCCGCGAGGATGGTCAGGAGGTAGGCCGGCACGCCGGGCAGCAAGGTCAGCGCCGCGTACGCCACGACGAACAGCAGAGGGCCCCAGGCCCCGGCCCGCTCGACCTCGCCGCGGATCCGCTCGGCGTCCGGGGTGTCGAGGACGGCGACGACGACCCCGGCCGCGACGAGCAGCACGAGCAGAGCCGCGAGCTTGGCCAGGACTCGTGCCTGCGGGGCCGTCCTCATCCGTGTCCTCCTGGGTCGCCGTACTCGCGGGGGTGGGTTCTCCTTGGCAAGGGAAGCCCTCGAGTCACCCAGCGTGTTCCCGGCCCGAGACCATCGTCAGCCAAGGAGGACCGACATGCCCCGTTCGACTCCACGACGGGCCGCGCTGGTCCTCGTCGCCGCCGCGCTCGCGGTATCAGCCTGCGCCGCGCCGTCCGGGGATGCCGCGCTCTCGACGCGGACGTCGTCCGAGCCGTTCGGGGGCGTGGCCTCTTCCTGGGAGCAGGTGCAGGAGCAGGCCCGAGGCCAGACGGTCTCGCTGTGGATGTGGGGCGGCGACCCCAAGGGCAATGCCTACGTGGACGACGTGCTGGCGCCCGCCGCCGCTGACCTCGGCGTCACCCTGCGGCGGGTGCCGATCGCCGACACCACGGACGCGATCACCCGCATCCTCGCCGAGCGCCAGGCCGGCCGGACCGACGGCGAGGTCGACCTGGTCTGGGTCAACGGCGACAACTTCGCCACCGGCAAGCAGGCCGGAGCCTGGCGGTGCGGGTGGGCCGACGGCCTGCCCAACGCCGCCGGTCTGGCCGAGGACGACCCGTTGCTGGGCGCCGACTTCGGCACCGTGGTCGAGGGATGCGAGGCGCCGTGGCACAAGGCCCACTTCACGCTGGTCTACGACTCGGCGCGGGTGGGCGACCCGCCGACGACGCTGGCCGGCGTTCTGGAGTGGGCGAGGCAGAACCCGGGCCGGTTCACCTACCCGGCCCCGCCCGACTTCACCGGGTCGGTGTTCGTCCGGCACGTGCTGTACAGCGTCTCGGGCGGCCATCCGAACGTGCCGGCGGCCTTCGACCAGATCGCCTACGACGAGCTGACCCCGGCGTTGTGGTCCACCCTGACCAGACTGGCGCCCTCACTGTGGCGCGAGGGCCGGACCTACCCACGGGACTCGGTGGCCCTGGACAGGCTGTTCGCCGACGGCCAGGTCGACATGACGATGACCTACGGTCCGGCCACGCTGACCGACCTGGTGGCCCAGGGGACCTTCCCGGCGACCACTCGGATCCTCACCCTCGAGGAGGGAACGGTCGGCAACGCCAGCTTCCTCGCGATCCCGGCGTCCTCCGGTCACGCGGCCGGAGCCATGGTCGTCGCCGACCTGGCGCTGTCGCCCGAGCAGCAGGCGGCCAAGGCCGACCCCTCGGTGTGGGGCCAGTTCACCGTGCTGGACCTGCCGAACCTCCCCGCGCAGGACGCAGCCCGGTTCGCTGCGCTGCCCGCCTCGCCGGTCGTGCCGCCCTACGAGGTGATCTCGAAGAACGCCAACCCGGAGCTGTCGGCGGCCTGGGTGCCGAGGATCGACGAGGGGTGGCGGCGCTCCGTGCTGGCCGCCGCCTCGTGAGGTCGTGGTGAGGCCAGCGGGTCACGTGGGTGCCGGGCGCAGCCCCGGGCCGGGCGCTCTCCTGGTGGCGCCGGCGGTCGCGCTCGTCACCGTCGTGCTCGGTACCGGCCTGGTCGCCGTGGTGGGGACCGGTCTCGGGCTGGTCCCGCTGATCGGCGAACCGTCGGTGGGTCCGGACGCGTTCGTCGTGGCCGGACCCGACCTGCTGGCCGGCCTTCGCGAGTCGCTACAGATCGCCGTGGCCGCAACGGTTCTCGCCGTCGGGCTCGGACTGGCGGTGGCGCTGCTCGTGCTGCGCACCGGTTCGCCGACGTCGGCCGGTCGTCGCGGCGGCCGGCTGCTGGGCGGCGTCATCGCCGGCGTGATCCCGGTGCCGCACCTGGTGGGAGCGGCCTCGGTCGGACTGCTGCTGGCCGATGCCGGCCTGGCGGCTCGGGTGCTGGGGGTGGCCCCGGACTCCTGGCCCGAGCTGGTCTCCGGTCGATGGCCGGTGGCCACGGTCCTCGAGTTCGCCTGGAAGGAAGCGGCTTTCGTGGCTCTCGTGGTGGTCGCCACGGTGGGTCCGCGGCTCACTGAGCTCACCGAGACCGCTGCCCTGCTCGGTGCCGACGCCCGGCGCCGTCTGCTGCGTCTGACCCTGCCGCTCGCCGCGCCGGCCCTGACCGCGGCGGGGGTCATCGTCTTCCTCTACACCGTGGGCGCCTACGAGGTGTCCTGGCTGCTCGGGCGGGCCTACCCAGAGCCGTTGCCGGTACTGGCATACCGGTTGTTCACCTCGATCGAGCTGACCGCCCGTCCGCAGGCGGCCGCGGCGGCGCTGACCGCGGTCGGCCTGTCCCTGGTCGCGGCCGCCGCAGCGGTGCCGTTGCTGCACCGGGTGGGAGCAGCGCGATGAGGCCGCAGGCGCTGAACCGGCGGTGGCTGCTCCCGGCACAGCTGATGGCGGCCGCATGCTTCGCCGTCCCGCTGATGCCCTTGCTGTTGTGGGCGTTCGCCGATCGCTGGTCCTGGCCGGCGGCCCTTCCGCAGGCCTGGGGGATGCGGGGTTGGCGCGATGCGGATCGGGCCGGCGCCGTGGTCGCGCTGGGCCGCTCAGCCGTGCTCGGCGTCGTCGTGGCGGCGGTGGCGGCCCCGCTCGGGGCGATGGCCGGCCGGGCCCTCGGGTGGCGGCTGGTGCGCCGTCCGGCGCTGGTGTCGCTGCTGCTGCTGGCTCCGGTGGCGTTGCCACCGTTCGCTGTCGCGATGGGGCTGGACGTCGTCCTGCTCCGGCTGCGGGTGCCCGAGCCGGTGGCTGTCGTCGCGCTGCTCGCGGTGTTCGCGCTGCCGTACACGACCTACATACTGCGCGCCGGGTATGCGGCGGTGGACCCGGCGCTGGAGGACCAGGCCCGGATGCTCGGGGCGAGTGCCGGCCAAGCGGTCTGGCGGGCCAGCCTGCCCGCGCTACGGCCGGCGGCGGTCGCGGCCGCCGCGGTGGCGTTCCTGGTCGGATGGAGCGACTACGTGGTCACCGTGGTGGTCGGCGGCGGGCAGCTGGTCACACTGCCGGTGCTGCTGGCCTCGGCCGCGGCGGGCACGGGCAACGAGCCGCAGGTCGCGGTGCTGGCGCTGCTCGGGGTGGCCCCCCTGCTCGCGACCGTGGCGCTGCTCGGGGTGGTGGCGCGCCGGTGACGTCGAGCCTGGAGCTGCTCCGCCTGACCTACGCCTATCCCGCGGCCAGGACCGAGCCGGCGCGGGCCGCCCCGGCGCTGGACGGTGTCGACCTGCGGGTCGAACCGGGGGAGATGCTGGCCCTGATCGGGCCCTCCGGGTCCGGCAAGACCACCTTGCTGCGCGTGGTCACGGGTCTGGACACGCCGCAGCAGGGCGACGTCCGGGTGGCCGGACGCAGCGTGCTCGCCCTGCCGCCGGAGCGGCGTGGGATGTCGATGATGTTCCAGAAGCCGCACCTGTTCCCGCACCTGGACGTGGTCGACAACGTGGCGTTCGCCGACCGCGTGGCCGGTCACGGCCGCCGTGCGGCCCGGCAGCGGGCGGCACGCTTCCTCGACCTGGTGCATCTGCGCGAGCTGGCCGCCCGCCGCCCGCGTGAGCTGTCCGGGGGGCAGGAGCAGCGGGTCGCGCTGGCCCGGGCCCTGGCCGCCCGTCCCGAGGTGCTGCTGCTGGACGAGCCGTTCAGCGCGCTGGACGCCGGGCTGCGCTCGGCCATGCATACCCTGCTGGGCGAGGTCCGGGCGGCGCTGGAGCCGACTGTGGTCATGGTCAGCCACGACATGACCGAGGCCGGACTGGCCGACCGGGTTGCCGTGCTCACCGACGGCCGGCTCGAGCAGGTGGGGCGCCTCGACGAGCTGTACCGGGCCCCGGCGTCGCTGTCCGTGGCCCGGTTGCTGGGCGGGTTCACCGAGGTGCCCGGCGAGCTGGACGGCTCCCAGCACCGGTCTGCGCTGGGCACCCTCCGGGTGGTCGACGCGCTGCGGTCGGTCCCCGTCGGCGCCCCGGCGACGCTGCTGGTGCGGCAGGAGGCGGTGGCGGTGCTGGCCGATCCCGGTCCGGACGCCGCCGTGAGCGGCCGGGTGGCCGCGCTGACCCGCAACGGGGTGCGGCAGGTGGTGGACGTCGAGGTGGGCCGCGGTCCAGGCCGGATCGTGGTGCGGGCCGAGCTGGAGGTGGGGCGCCGGGCGGCCATCGGGGACCGTGTCCACCTGCGGGTCCTCGGCCCGGCCTGGTGCCTGCCGGTGGGTGGGCCGACCTCGGTCGGCGAGTGGGAGCTCGGTCCGGTGCGGGTGTCGCCTCCCCCCTAGCAGGGTGTGGACACTTTTTCGAGGACATGCCGGCATGTCCTCGAAAAGGTGTCCACACGGGCGCGGTTGCCCGTGTCCACACGGCGCTAGGTCGTCGCGACAACCAGACCCTGGCGCCGTCCGCCTCGGTGACGAGCAGGACGCGGCGTTCCACCGCGTGGCCCGGCAACGAGGCGCTGCAGATGTGCAGTGCTCCAGCAGGTTCGGCGGTAAGGCCGAAGGTCTTCAGCTCGGCCGCGGTCAGGCCGGTGCCGCCGGCCGGGAGCGGCTGGCTCACTTGGCTACACAGGGTGGTGGCGGCGTCGGCCGTCGCCTCGATCTGGATCAGGTAGGAGGCAAGCCCCAGGTCGTTCGGGCGCTGCACTCTCGAGTCCACCCGGGCGTCCGGAGGAAGCGTGAGACCGCCGAGATCCAGCGCCTGCGCCGCGTCCACCTCGACGGTGGTGCTGGGTGAGGGCGACGAGGACGAGGCGGTGGGGGGGCGCCGTGGAGGTGCTGATCCGGGTCGCCGGTTCGCCGCCCGTACAGGCTGCGAGGGCCGGTGCCACAGCGGTCGCCACTGCCACCGCGATACCGCGGCGGATCGTCGTCCGGCGCGGACCCCTCATGGCGCGGTTCCCATTCAGCCGCCGGCTGTCGTACCTACCGTAGGCCGTGAACTCCTGGGCCAGCCTGGCGCGGTGCAGCTCGGCGAGCTGTTCGTCGGTCACCTGGAACGGGCCGATCGTGGTGGACTTGCCGCCGTCCCAGTTGTACTGGTCCTGGATGTTGGTGATCATCTCGGTCGAGTAGGTCCACTGACCGCCGGGCGTGGACGGCGGGTCGACGGTGACGTACCCGGTCTGGGAGTGCTGCCAGCCACCGAGGGCAGAAGTCGTTGTCGTTGTCGTTGTCGTTGTCGTTGTCGAGCCCGGTCGCGTCGTATCCGAAGCCCTGCCAGGCGCTGCTCACGGGAAACGTGACGGGTCCGGTGGCGTCGTCCGCCCGGGCCGTGGCGACCGCCTGCTGGATCAGCCGGGTCTGCTCGACCTCGACGGTCTGCGCGAACTCCGGGATGTCCGCGAGCATGGCGTTGACGTCCCGGGCCAGCGGCTCTCCGCTGCCGCCGAGGAAGTGCAGCAGGTTGCGGCTGGCGTCCGGCCAGGTTCCGGCGAGCGCGTTGGCGGCGACCTCGATGGCGCGGTTGCGCACAGAGGGGTCCCGGAGTCGTAGGCGCCGGCGCCGGCGTCGACCGGCTGCCACGGCTGGGTCGGGGGGAAGATCGGGCTGGTGCCCGGGACCGGCGTGCCGATCGCGTCCTGGACCGGGCCGCCGCCCCCGGGCGCACCCGGCTCCTGGGCGGTATCCCCGTCGCCCCGGCGGACGTCATCGCGTCGGTCGCCCCGAGTGTCTCGTGCTGCGTCACGACGATCAGGGTCGCCGGTCCCCGTCCCGGGGCCGGCCGCCGGGCCCGCTGCATCGACCGCAGCGCCGGTGCAGGGCGCGGCGGGAACGATGCACTGCACCTGGTTGAGCAGGTGGCGACCGATGTCCGTCGAGATGGCTGCGCCGGCCAGCCCGGCAACGATCGCGGCCACCACGACGATGACCCCCGTGTACTCCGCCGTCGTGGTGCCGCGATCATCGCGGCGGGACCAGCGCGAGCCGCCTGGCGTGGCGTCGGCTCGCCGTGTCGTCCCATCAGGGGAGAGGCTGGTCGTTCGGAGCCGCCGGGCACGAGGGCCCCTGGGCCCTGATCAGGGCCCAGGCCGGGCCCAATCCACGTGGCCACAGGACGGGCCCAGTCCGAGTGGGCACGGGCCCACCGAGGACGAGGTAGGCCGATGCCGGCTTGGCCGGCTTTGCGACACGCGATCGCAGAGTATGGCTCAATCTCGGGCCAGTGCTAGATGGCCGGATACCGTTTCAGAATGGATCCGGTCCGCAACCCCTACGCCCCTGGCGCCGGTCAGCGCCCGCCCGAACTGGCCGGCCGGGACGGCGAGCTCGAAGCGTTCGAGGTGGTGCTGGAACGGGTGGCCAGGGGTCGTCCCGAACGGAGCATCGTGCTCACCGGTCTGCGCGGGGTCGGTAAGACGGTGCTGCTGAACACTCTGCGCTCGGCCGCGGTGCGGCGCGGCTGGGGGACCGGCAAGCTGGAAGCCCGCCCGGAGCAGTCGCTTCGCCGCCCGCTGGCTGCGGCGCTGCATCTCGCCGTCCGTGAGCTCGGCGCGCCGGCGAGCGAAGGCGAGCACGTCCTTGGAGTGCTGAAGTCGTTCGCGCTCAAGGAGAATGCCTCGCGATCGGGTGTGGCGCCCAAGCTGAGGGACCGGTGGCAGCCGGGCATCGAGGTGGCAGCGGTTTCGGGCCGGGCCGACTCCGGCGACATCGAGATCGACCTGGTCGAGCTGCTGGTCGACGTCGGCGGACTGGCCGGAGACTGCGGTCGCGGGGTCGCGGTGTTCATCGACGAGATGCAGGACCTGGGGGTGGACGACGTGTCGGCCCTGTGTGCGGCGGCGCACGAGATCAGCCAGACCGGGCTGCCGTTCGTCGTGGTGGGGGCCGGGCTTCCGCACCTTCCCGCGGTGCTGTCTGCGAGCAAGTCCTACAGCGAGAGGCTGTTCCGGTACGCACGGATCGACCGGCTGAACCGCGAGGCGGCCGACCGGGCGCTCACCGCCCCAGCCAAGGAGGAGGACGCCGAGTTCACGGCCGAGGCGCTGGCGGCGATGTACGCCGCGACCGCCGGGTACCCGTACTTCGTCCAGGCCTACGGAAAGGTCGCCTGGGACGTCGCACCCCGCAACCCGATTACCGCGGACGACGTGCGGGTCGCCGCGCCGGAGGCCGAGGCGGAGCTCGCGGTCGGCTTCTTCGGGTCTCGGTTCGAGCGGGCCACCCCGGCCGAGCGGGAATACCTGCGGGCGATGGCCGACGCGATGGCCGTCGCCGCCGACACGGAGATCGGTGAGGAGGATGCAGACGCCGCGGTCGCAACCTCCACGATTGCGCAGCTGCTCGAACGCAAACCGCAGTCGCTCTCGCCGGCTCGGGACGCCCTGATCAAGAAGGGTCTGATCTACAGCGGTGAGCGAGGCCGGATCGCCTTCACCGTCCCGCACTTCGGGCGGTACCTGCGCGGGCACGGCGACTGAGAGGGCTCCCGCCCGATCCGGACAGCATGATGATCGTATGAAGCGGCCAGGTGGTTGATGTGCGCGGTGGAGAACGCTCCTACCGAACCGAAGTTCCCGGCGAGCGTGTCGGCTCTGCGCGCGCAGATGAGTGCGCTGGTCCGCCGCGTCGATGGCTGGGTCCGACCGGCTGTCACACCTTCTGCTCGGCGAGCGTGGATGCGGCATTGGCGTCTCTGGCGAGTCGTTTCAGCACGTAGAGAGCCTCTTTCTTGGTGTCTGCGGCCTTGGGGTCGGCGTCCTGCGGACCGCCCTTGGCGAGCTCTTCGTCGACGAGCACGACGAGAGCGTCAAGGATGCGGTTGAGCTGGCTACCGTAGCTCCCCACCGTGTCGAGGACGGCTTTCTCGGTGTCGGCGTCCCCGACATTGCAGCCGAAGTTGAAGGTCGGACGGAAGAAGCCGCTCCAGTCGGTCCACGGGAAGTACGTGAATGTGTAGTCGCGTAGTTGGTTGAGCGCTGCCGGGATCGTTACCGAAGCCATGGGTCCCCTCCGAGGCGGTAGGTCATGCTTCAGTCGAAGCCCGTCTGGCGAGGACGGCCACCTACGAAGGTCCCAGCCCTGTGGTGGCGATGGTGGCGCCAGGTCTCAGCCCACGCGCACTGGTCGACCGCCAATCACCGGGCCGGCCCGCTCATGTCGCGTCCCCGGCCTCGCGGTAGCCGCAGCGGTCACTGTGGCCACGCTGTTGGTCCCTGCTCGTTACTGGGCAGCGGAGCCCAGTCGTGGGTGCGGCCATGGCGAGGATTGTGCTGCGAGTGCGGTTCATGGGCGGCGATCACATGGACCTCATGTACGAGGACCCGGACGCCGCCGACGAAGCCGAGCTCCTCGAGAACGTCATCTCCACCCTGTCCCGGGATGCCGGAGTGCTTCGCTGCAGACACGGTGATCGGCCGCTGGTGCTGTATGGGCGCGGCGTTCTCGCCTTCGAGGTGTCACCTCGCGGCGCGGTCCTCTGAGCGGCGCCACGGGTCCCGTGCGCGTCTGCTCGTGCCGGCCACCTCGTTGCGCCGAGATGTGCACGTCTCGCCGGCGGCGTGGCCAGCCATCCGCACGCGCAGCTGTGCGCGTAGCCAGGTGGTCCGTTGGCCGGCTGCTCGGGGAGCCACCCTCCGAGGCTAGGGGGTCGTCGACTCCGGCGGCGAGGCAGGCAGGTGTCAGCCTTGTTGGCTGTTGTGGGTTGGCGTGGACAGGAATGCGGCGACCTCGGGGCGGACGCGTTCGGTCTGCCCGAGTTTGGAGGTGGCCGCCGGAGTCGAGGCTGACCAGCGCGGCTGCGGGGATCCGGGCGGCGGCGTCGGCCGCGCCTGGTGAGAGGCCAGGGGGTCATCGGTGGCGTGGACGAGCAGGGTGGGGACCTGCAGTGTCTCCACGGGGTACGTGCCGATCTCCGGGTTGGTGACGTAGGCGTCGAACACCGCCCCTGCTGCTCGGGACCGATCGGGAAGATGCTCTCCAGCATCTGCGCCATCATGTCGGTGTCCTGGTCGTTGCGGGGAACCCTTCCGGCACGCCCATCAGCCGGGCGAACATCGGTCGGGCGAACATCGGTCGGGCGAACACCTTGAGCGCCCACATCGCCGCCTCGGTGTAGAACACACTCGCCCACCCCGGCGGGGCCTGGGCTCTGCCGCTGCCGGGCAGGTTCCCGGAGCTGATCACCAGGTGGCGGACACGCTCGGGGTGTCGAAGCGCGAGCTGCACGGCTGCGCTCGTCCCCGCCGAGATGGCGACCACATCCACCGCGGACAGGTGCAGGTGGTCCAGCACGGCGACGAAGGCGTCAGCCTGGTCCGCGACGGTCGCGCCCGCAGGCAGACTCGACCCGAGGTAGCCGAACCGCGACGGGACGATGATGCGTCGGCCGACGATCATGTCCTCGACCGAGGCCAGCCCGCCATCGCACCCGTGGAAGATGCCGTGACTGACCAGCACGACATCGCCGCTGCCACGCTCGGCGCGTGCGAGGGGTGACGTTCGGCCCGGCTTGTGTCGCAGGATCCTGCGTAGTGTGCAGAGTATGCATCAGCCGCAGGCGCCGCCGCAGCCATCGCTGCTCAGTGCGCGGCAGGTGCAGATGCTGCTCGGGGTCGACCGTTCCACGGTGTATCGGATGGCCGAGGACGGACGGCTGCCCGCCATCAAGGTGGGCCGGCAATGGCGGTTCCCCGCCGACCTGATCGACGACGTCCTACGGGTCGACGCCGCGCCGAGGCGGGAGCGCGCCGGTTCATCCGCACCGCCGGCCCCGCCCCCCACCACCGACGTCGCGACGTCCGTCACGCAGATCGCGGCCGACCTGCTCGGGGTGATGATGGTGGTCACCGACATGGACGGTCACCCGATCACTGACGTGGCCAACCCGTGCCCGTGGTTCGCGGCGCGGTCCGACGACCCCGATCTGCTCGACGCCTGCGTGGCGGAGTGGCAGCAGCTCGCCGACGACATGGACCTCGAGCCGCGGTTCGCAGCGGGTGCACTGGGATTCGAGTGCGCGCGCGCCTTCGTGCGATCTGGGACGTCACTGGTCGCCATGGTCTTGGTCGGCGGGGTCGCCGAACCCGGGAGCCGCGCGGAGGGCCTGTACCAACTGGACGACGACAGCCGTCGCCGCGTGCTGACCGCGTTGCCCAAGGTCGCTGCCGCCCTCTCCCGGGTCGGTCATCGGGACCCACGGTCGACCGATCACTCAAACGCCGAGGCAAGGAGCCAAGCATGAAACGCCTTCTCGTACTGGGAGCCGGCACCGCCGGGACGATGGTGGTGAACAAGCTTCGTCCGAGACTGCCGCGCACGGAGTGGAATATCACAGTCGTCGACGCCGCCGACACGCACTACTACCAGCCGGGGTACCTTTTCATCCCCTTCGGCATGTACCGACCCGACGAGGTCACCAAGCCCACGAAGCGGTTCATCCCGACAGGCGTCGACCTGGTCACCGGCGAGATCGACCGGGTGGTCCCGGACGAGAACACGGTCCTGCTCGCCGACGGCACGCAGTTCGACTATGACTACCTCATCATCGCCACGGGTACCACCCCGCGCCCCGACGAGACGCCCGGGATGGCCGACGGCGAATGGCGGCAGAGCGTCCACGAGTTCTACACCTACGAGGGCGCCGTCGCGCTCGCCGAGAAGCTGAAGACCTGGCAGGGCGGGCGCCTCGTGGTCCACATCGTCGAGATGCCGATCAAGTGCCCGGTCGCGCCGCTGGAGTTCACCTTCCTCGCCGACGCCTACTTCACCGAGCAGGGCAGGCGCGATCAGGTGGACATCACCTACGTCACCCCGCTGGAGGGCGCCTTCACCAAGCCCGTCTCGAGCAAGTACCTCGGCGACATGCTCGACGAGCGCAAGGTGGCCCTCGAGGCAGACTTCATGCTCGAGCGCATCGACCCGGACACCAAGACTCTCGTCTCGTACGACGAGCGGGAGATCCCGTTCGACCTGCTCGTCACGGTGCCGGTCAACATGGGCGCGGACTACGTCGCCCGGTCGGGTCTGGGCGACGAGCTGAACTACGTCCCGGTCGACAAGCACACTCTGCTGTCCAAAGCCCATGACAACATCTTCGCGATCGGCGACGCCAACGACATCCCGGCGTCGAAGGCCGGCTCCGTCGCGCACTTCTCGATGGATCTCTTCCCGGACAACTTCGTCCGGCACGTCGCCGGGCTGGAGATGACGGGGATGTTCGACGGGCACGCCAACTGCTTCATCGAGACGGGTCACGGCAAGGGTCTGCTGATCGACTTCAACTACGAGACAGAGCCTCTGCCCGGCAAGTACCCGCTGCCCGGGATCGGGCCCTTCAGCCTGTTGAAGGAGACCGAGATGAACCACTGGGGCAAGGTCCTGTTCCGGTGGATCTATTGGAACATCCTGCTGCCCGGCAAGGAGCTACCCGTCCCGGCACTGATGTCGATGGCCGGCAAGCAGCAAGAGGACGTGTGATGTCCGCTTCCGCCGAGCTCCTCCAGGAGAGCATCGACCGGCTCGGCTCGCAGCTCGCGGACATCGACGAGAGCTTGCGCGCCGACCGCGCAGAGCGGCAGCGCTGGCGCGACCTCGTCCATGAGCTCACGCCCATCGCCCAGAGCGCCATGACCGTCGCCTCGGACGAGCTCGAGGACCTCAGCACCGACGTCACGATCGACGACGCCGCCAGGCTGGCCCGTACCGCCGCCCGCGCCATGCCCCAGCTGGAGTCACTTCTGTCCCAGCTCGGCAGCGCCGGTGACCTCGCCCACGAGGTCACCGCTCTCGCCGGGGCCGGCATGGGCTCCCTGTCCGACAGCCTGGCCACCGCCGAGAGCCGCGGCTACTTCGCGGCCGCCCGCTATGGCGCCGGCGCCGTCGACCGGTTCGTCACGACTCTCAACGACGACGCGGACGCTCCCCCGCCGTCGACGCTCGCCCTGCTCCGCAGGTTGCGCAACCCGCAGGTCCGCCGCGGGCTGGCCAGAGCGCTGGACCTGCTCGACGCGTTGGGCGCCCAACCCGTACCCCCTCACCGACCGATCGGCCGGCCCGCCGGCACTCCCACCCCAGCAAAGGATTGAGTTCCATGCCCGTCACGACCCTCAACGGCAAGGCCGTCCACGTCAACGACGAAGGGTTCCTCACCGAGTACGACGAATGGGACGAGTCGCTCGCCGAAGCGCTCGCCGCCAACATCGGGATCCAGATGACCGACGGGCACTGGAAGGTCATCCGCTTCCTGCGGGAGGACTTCAAGACCCAGGGCGAGACCGCCACCACCCGCCGTGTGCAGCAGGTCGGCGGTGTCCCCGTCAAGGAGCAGTTCGTGCTCTTCCCGAAGAAGCCCGGCAAGAAGATGTCCTACATCGCCGGCCTGCCCAAGCCGCACGGCTGCGTCTGAGGACGAACGACCCCGCTCACCGACCTGCACCGAACGGAGACCCACCATGACCGCCACCGACACCCCGCACGCCGAACAGGTCGCGCCGATCGTCCCGTCGTTCGACGACGACGACACCGACCGCAAGCTCGCCATCATCTGCTCCAAGGGCAACCTCGACATGACGTACCCCGGCCTCATCCTCGGCAACGCCGCGCTCGGTGAAGGCGTCGAGACCCATATGTTCTTCACCTTCTGGGGCTTCGATATGATCATGAAGTCGCGGATGCACGACCTGCAGTTCAGCCCGGCGGGCAACGCCGCGATGCACCTGCCCGGCAGCGACCGGCACATGCCGCAGGCACTGGCGCCCGCGATGACCGGGATGGCGACGAAGATGCTCAAGAAGCAGATCGCCGAGCTCGGCGTCCCCGAGGTTCCCGACTTCCTCGACCAGATCGTGGCCGCTGGCGGCCACCTCTGGGCCTGCCGACTGTCCGCCGACATGATGAAGATCGCCGAGCAGGACCTACGGGACGACGTTGAAGGCATCATCAGCGCCGCCGACTTCATCGAGAAGACCGAGGGCGCCCAGCTGCTCTTCATCTGAGCACGCAACCCGGGCGGCTGCTGGGATTCCCGGTCGACGGGTGATGGTGTCTTGACGACGCTGGCATGGATCGTGGCGTCCGGGATCGCAATGAGTGCCATCGCGCTCGTCGGAAGCCTGACCCTGCTCCTTCCGCAGCAGGTCTTCGTCCGGCTGGTGTACCCGTTGGTCGCGCTTGCGGCGGGATCGCTGCTCGGCGGCGCGCTATTCCACATGCTGCCCCAGGCGGTGGGCGTCCTGGGCAACGGCCCGGCCGTCTATGGCTGGGTCGCGCTCGGGATCGTGGCGTTCCTGGTGCTCGAGCAGTACCTGCATTGGCACCACTGCCACCGTCCTGTGGCGACGCATCGGCCCGTCGGGTATCTCATCCTGGTCGCCGACGGTGTCCACAACTTCATCGGCGGCCTAGCGGTCGCGAGCGCGTTCCTCCTGGACATCCGGCTGGGGGTGATCACCTGGCTGGTCGCGGCCGCTCACGAGATACCCCAGGAACTCGGCGATTTCGGCATCCTCGTGCACAGCGGGTGGACCCGCCGACGGGCCTTGATCTACAACGTGGCGTCGGCGCTCACCTTCCTGGTCGGCGGCATCATCGCCTACCTGCTCGCCGGCAGCGTCACGGTCACCGTTCTGGTGCCGTTCGCGGCGGGCAACTTCATCTACATCGCTGCGGCCGATCTGCTCCCGCAGCTGACGAGGCAGGAGGGTCTGCGCGACAAGGTCATGCACACGGTCAGCTTCATCACCGGGCTGGGCGCCCTCTACCTACTCGCGCTGGCCGGATGAGCGGACGTCAGAAACAGTGGCGGGCCCGGCCCGGCCTGGTCGGCCACGGTGGCTGGGCTCGCAGGCTGTGGGCACAGCGCGGTGCTGTCAGCGGCCGGTGTGCATGCCGCGGAACACGAGCACTGGGCACGGCGCGTGGTGGACGCAGAAGGTGGCGACGGAGCCGAGATGCATGCCGGGTAGCTCGCCGCGGCCATGACTGCCGACCACGAGCAGCTGTGCCCCCACCGCAGCCTCGGTCAGCGCGTGCGCGGGCCGCTTCTGCACAAGTCGCTTCTCCACCTGCATAGCCGGCTCGGGTCCGAACGCCTCGGCCACGCTCCGGTTGAGGACCTCCAGCGCATCCCGGGCGTAGTCGGCCTCTGTATACGTCGGCGCCACGACGATGGTCCACGGGATCTCGTAGCCCGTGACGGCCAGGAGATCGGCTCCCGTCACCTGGGCCTGCTGCGCGGCCCAGCGCAACGCCTGCACGCTCAACTCGGATCCGTCGACACCCACGACGATCACCGGGCGGGCTGGTTGGTCAGTTGTCGGGTCTCCCGCCTGTGTCATGCTCTCGGTCTATCCCTTCCTTCAGACCTGGACCAGGGGCCAGAGGTCAGGTCTCCAACGAGGCCCGCGAGCGACGGAAGTCGCTGGCCGCGTCCAGCCGGGCCACCAGGGCGTCGTCCAGGTCGTCATCCAGCCCGTCGACACTGGCCCGGAGCTGCTCGGGCGTGTTGGCGCCGACGATCGGAGCGCTGACCCAGTGTTTGGACCGTAGCCAGTCGATCGCGACACTGGCGGGTGTGCGGTCGATGTCGTCCGCGACCGCCGTGAGCGCCTCCACGATCGCCCAGTTCTTGTCCGTGAAACGGCGCTCGGCGTTCTCCTCGGCGCGCAGGCTGTCGGGTAGGCGCTGACCGCGCCGGTACTTGCCGGTGAGCACTCCGCCGCCGAGCGGGCTGTAGGGAAGCATGCCGATCCCGTACCGGTCGCACGCGGGCGCGAGCTCGGTCTCGACGTCGGCGCGGACCGGCTCGAGCAGGTTGTACTCCGGTTGCACCGACACGAACGACGACAGGTGGTGCCGCTCGGCCTTCCACAAGGACTCGACCAGCCGCCATCCGCTGAAGTTCGAGCAGCCGATGTAGCGCACCTTTCCCTGGTGGATCAGGTCGGTGAACGCCGACAGTGTCTCCTCGACCGGTACCAGCGGGTCGTAGAAGTGCGCCTGGTAGAGGTCGATGTGGTCCACGCCCAGTCGGCGCAGGCTGTCCTCGCAGGCCCGCATGATCCACTGGCGCGACAGTCCCTCACGCTGATGGCGGGTGCCCCGGTGCTGACCGAACTGCTCACCCATCGCCGCCCTGACCTTGGTGGCGATGACCATCTCGTCGCGATGACCTCGGTCACGCAGCCACCGCCCGATGATCTCCTCGGACACACCCCCAGGGTTCGGCGGCCCGCCCATCGAGGCGGACCAGGAGGAGTAGCAGTCAGCGGTGTCGATGAAGTTGCCGCCCAGGTCGGTATAGGCATCGAGCACACGCCGGGACGCGTCCTCGTCGATCGACCAGCCGAACTGCATCGTCCCGAGCCCGACGCGGTAGACGAACAGCCCACTGCGCCCGATCTGCACATAGGGCTGCGTGCTGGATGCCCCGAATGTCACTCTGTGCTCCTGTCGTCGTCGTCGTCGGCGGCGGCGGCCGGCGCGGTGTCGGTGTCGGTGTCGAGGCTCAGCTTGTGGTCGATCAGCCGGATCGCCTCGTGGCGTTGGGCGAGCTGCTGCTCGACCTTCGCCCGGTGCCCGAGCAGCAGCCGTCGCCGTTCCGGCTCGGTGTGTGAGCCCTACCGGAACGGGCCACGGCGTCCAGCAGGCCTTCGCGTTCGTAGTAGCGCAGGGTGTCGATACTCACTCCGGTGCGCTCGGCCATTGCCGCCGGGGTGAGCAGTCCGGGCGGGGCGAGGTCGGTGGCCTCGGCCCGGGTTCGGTGGTGGGCTGACGTCCATGTGCGGCAGTCAACAACCTGGAGTGCACTCCAGGTCAAGGCTTCTACCGTCGCCGGCGGTAGGGCATGGTCGTCTGCCTCCTCGGTGACGCGGCGCAACCTCACCGCGTGCGGCAGTGCTGCTCAACGGGTTCCTCGACCCGATCGCCTCCAACGGCGCCTTCGTGGCGGCCGAACGGGGCGCTGCCTACGCGAGTCCATCGAGCGGGTGGTGTGCGCCTGAGATCCACTGACCGACGAGGCGTAGCCTGACGTGTGAACGGCTGTTGTCGTCGACCGTCGTGCACCACCAGGAAGTCGTGCACCACGAGGAACCTGTGAACCCCCCGAACAGGCGGTGAAAGGGTGCGCGAACGCGACTCGGCCGGGCGACCTCGCAATGCGCGCCCCCGCGATGGTTTGGGGCGGCCACTGCCTCGTGGAAGCACCGGGGTCGACCGCGTCCCGGACGAAGTGGTTCTACCGCCCCGTGAGGCGCTGACCGA
The DNA here is from genome assembly GCA_963825645.1 of uncultured Actinomycetota bacterium. Classification (GTDB taxonomy): domain Bacteria; phylum Actinomycetota; class Actinomycetes; order Actinomycetales; family Kineosporiaceae; genus JADJPO01. The sequence continues at coordinate 149,887 of CAWGTT010000010.1, read as the reverse complement.
GGCCCAGCGGCTACTGGATGAGGGCCTACCGTTCCACGCCCATGAGATCCTCGAAGGGGTCTGGAAGAGCGCGCCGGACGGCGAACGGGACCTGTGGCAAGGGCTGGCGCAGCTCGCCGTCGGGCTCACCCACCTGCTGCGAGGCAACCCGACCGGCGCGAAGGCCGTGCTGCGTCGCGGGCGATCCAGGATCGCCCCCTATGCGGACCAGGCGCCCTACGGGATCGATGTGCCCGGGCTGCTGGAGTGGACCGAGCAGACACTGGCCGCGGCCGAGCCGGCGCCCACCGCCGCGAGCCACACCGTTCAAGCCCTCCCTCTGCGGCTTCGCCGCCGAGATGCGCACGCCGGACCAGGCTGATGGCCCTTCGGGTGCGCCCGGTTGAGGCTGCGTCATGCGATCGGAGCCCGAGCGACCGGACGACGCAGCGCCCATCCGCTGATGACGACCCCGAGGGCAGCCGTCGCGGCGAGAGCGCCGAACACCCCGACCAGCCCGGCGGCCACTGAGGCGCCGGCGACGAACACGCCCAGCACCGACGTCCCGACCGCCCCGCCCAGGTTGCGGCTGAGCTGGACCATGGCGCTGGAGGCGGCCATCGCGCCGTCGGGAGCCTTGTCCTGGGCGTCGACGAGCAGGATCGGCTGGACGGTGCCGATTCCCACCCCGGCGAACGCCGAGGCCACGGCCGCGAGCCACAGCCCGCCGCTGCCGCCGGCCGTGATCGCGAGTACCCCGAAGGCGGTGGCGGCGACGGTCCACGCGGCAACCAGGCCGGCTCGGCCGTGCCCGGCAGACATCCGCCCGCCCACCATGCTCCCGACGCCGACGCCGACCATCAGCGGGATCAGGACGGCGCTCGTCCCGGACGCGCTGCGGCCGAAGACCCCCTGGACGAGCAGGGGCAGGTAGGCAGTCGCCGACATCAGTGCCACACCGAGTAGCAACGCCCCGGTCGAGATGCGTCTGGCCACGGCGTCGCGCTGGAGCAGACGTACCGGCTGGGCCCAGTCGACGCGTCGCCAGGCGGCCGCCCACCCCACCCCGGCCGGTGCGGGCATGCCCAGGGCTGCGAACGCGAGCGCCACCAGGGCGACCGGCACCACCGCCCACAGCCCCCAGCGCCAGCCGGGACCGTCGGTGAAGGCGCCGCCGAGCAGCGGGCCGGCGATGTTGCCGAGCACCTGGATGACCCCGATCACCCCGAAGAGCCGGCCCTTCGTCGGCCCGCCGGCCAGGTCGGCGATGCCTGCGAGCGCCGCCGGCACCAACGCCCCGGCGCCGAGGCCCTGGACGACGCGTGCCACGACGAGCATCTCCATCGACCCGGAGAGCGCCGCCAAAGCGGTTCCCGCGGCGTATGCCGACATGCCCAGCAGGAACAGCGGGCGGCGGCCGTGATGGTCGGCGAGCTGGGCGAGCACCGGCAACGGCACGGTCGAGGCGAGCAGGTAGGCCGCGAACACCCACCCGTACAGCTGCTCATCGCCCAGCTCGACGACCACCCTGGGCATCGCCGTGGCGAGCATGGTCTGCATGAGCACCGAGGCGGTGATCCCGGTCAGGATCGCGGCCAGACCGAGACGGCGCGCGACGGGTGAGCTCGAGCGAACCGGCGGTGATGGGGGCACCGCGCCATTGTAAACGGCGCGTTCACTATTGTTGAATGGGGTCATGTCTCCGACCTGGTGCCTGAATCTGGACCGTGTGAGCGCCGCCGACCTGACCACGGCGGGCGGCAAGGGGGCCAACCTCGGCGAGCTCGTCAGCGCAGGGTTCGACGTCCCGGCCGGCTTCGTGGTGACCACCGAGGCCTATCTGCAGGCGATCGCCGGTCTCGCCGCCCAGGCGGTCCCGACCCGGGAGGCTGTCCTGTCGGTCAGCGTGCCGCCGCAGGTGCGGGCCGCGGTCCTGGCCGGCTACGCCGAGCTGGGGGGCGGGCCGGTCGCGGTCCGGTCCAGCGCGACCGCCGAAGATCTGCCGGGTGCCGCCTTCGCGGGTCAGCAGGACACCTTCCTCGGCGTGGTCGGCGAGGAAGAGCTTCTCGACGCCGTCCGACAGTGCTGGGCCTCGTTGTGGACCGAACGGGCGATCTCTTATCGGCAGCGGCTCGGCATCGACCCGGCCACGGTGGCCATCGCCGTCGTCGTGCAGCGCCTCGTGCCGGCCGAGCACGCCGGTGTCATGTTCACCGCCAACCCGGTCACCGGCGCCCGCGACCAAGTGGTCATCGACTCCAACCCCGGGCTCGGCGAGGTTGTCGTGGCCGGGCTGGTCACGCCCGACCATGCCGTTCTCGACGCGCAGGACAGGTTCGTCGAGCGCCGAGCGGGCCGGCGCGAGACGGTGATCAGGGCGAGCGCCACGGGCGGGACCGAGACCGTACCGGCCGGGGACGCAGCGGCCGATGTCGACCCGGTCGACGATGCCGACCTGGCGCGCCTCGCCGAGCTGGGACGGCGCATCGCCGCGCACTTCGGCCGACCGCAGGACATCGAATGGGCCCTCACCGGAGGCGATGTCGCGATCCTTCAGGCCCGTCCGATGACGGCGCTACCGCCCGCGCCAGTACCACTGACCCGCATTCAGCGCTTCTTCGGGCCGGTGATCCTCGAACTGCTGCCCCGCCGCCCCTACCCGATGGAGCTGACCGTCTGGATCAGGCTGAACATCGGTCCTCTCGTCGTGGGCATGGCATCGGACCTGTTCGGCGTATCCGTCGACTTCGACGACATCCTCCTGGCGCAGGACGGGGTCGTGCAGTCGTACGTCCCGCCCCGGCCACGGCTCACCGTGAAGGTCCCGATCAAGGTGGCGCGCTCGATCTCCCGGATGGGCCACAACCCGACAGGCTGGGCCGACGACCCCCTCCAGAAACGCTACCGCGCGGAGGCATCCCAGCTCGGTGCCACCGACGTCACGACGACGACCTGGACCGAGCTGGTCGGGATCCCCACGGCCGCAGCGCGTCTGACCGACCTGGTCACCGACCTGCGGGTGGCGTATCTGCCGTCGGCGGGCGGCGCGCTCGCGCGGCTCCGCCTGCTGCTGAAGGTTCTGCGGCTCGAGGAGCTCTTCAAGGACCTGATCATCGATGCACCCACGATCACCGGGGAGGCGAACGCCGAGCTCGCCGACCTCGCCCGGCAGGTCCGTGAGGACGACCAGCTGATCCGTGCCTTCGCCGACCTGAGGGGCGAAGAGCTGCGACGATTCGTCGAGACCGATTCGGCGGCAGCGGGTTTCAGGCAGCAGTTCGCGGGCTTCCTTGACCGCTTCGGGCACCGCGAGTCGACGAGTATCCTGCTGCTCCGCGACCCCACCTGGGTGGGCTCCCCGGCGACCGTCCTCACGCTGGTGGGCGTACTGGTCGATGAGCGCGCGACCGAGCCGGGCGCATCGGTCTCGCAGGTCGCTCTCGACCGGGTGCTCGCCCACCCGGTGGTCCGACGCCTTCGTCTGGACAGCCGGGTCCGGCGTCTGGTGGCCAAGGCGGCCGCCGGCATCGCCTTGCGCGAGGACACCCACTTCGAGGCGACCCGGCTGATGCCCATCGTGCACCGCACCGTCGTAGAGATCGGCACCCGCCTGGCTGCGGCCGGGGCGCTACAGGATCCTGAGGACGTCTGGTACCTCACCTGGCCGGAGGTGAGCGCGCTGCGTGACCCGGCGGAGGTGTCGCCCGGCGCCCGGCTCGGCCAAAGCGTGCGTCGGCGGCGCGCCGCGTACGCCGAGCTCGCCGGCTCTCCGATGATCGCCACGGCAACGCTCTACCCCGCCCGGACCGTGGACCCGAACGCCCTCGTCAGCGGCGTCGGCGGCGGCGGTGGCCGGGCCAGCGGACCTGCACGCTTGGTGCGTACCCCTGAGGAGTTCGGCCTGCTGCGGACCGGCGATGTTCTGGTCTGCCCCGCGACGAACCCGTCCTGGACGCCACTCTTCGCACGGGCCGCCGCCGTGGTCGTCGACAACGGCGGGCTCGCCTCGCACGCGGCGATCGTCGCCCGCGAGTACGGCATCCCCGCCGTCATGGGCTGCGGGGACGGGACCACCGTGCTCACCGACGGCAGGCGAGTTCTCGTGGACGGCGACCGCGGCGTCGTCCTGCCCGTGGACGGCGAGGACGGGTCGCGTGGCTGACCACCGCAACAGGCCGCGACGTCGTGGAGGCGCGCTGGAGGACGCGATCATGGCCGCTGCCATCGACGAGCTGCGCGAGGTCGGCTTCGCCGCGATGACGATGGACTCCGTGGCGCGCCGGGCCGGGGCCGGCAAGATCTCGGTCTACCGGCGCTGGCCCGGCCGGCTCGAGCTCGCCATGGAGGCGGCATACCGGCTGGTCGGCGAGGCACCGGTACTGCCGGAGCCCACCACGCTGCGCGAGGATCTGCTCGCCCTGATGCGCCATATGGCCGCGCAGATGTCCGGACCGGCCGGCGAAGCCCTGCGCGGGATCATCTCCGAGTCGCTCGGCCGGGACGACGTCGCTCGGGTCGCTCAGCTGTCCAAGGGGAACAGCGTGCGGATGCTGCGCGAGATCGTCCGGCGTGCGGTGGAGCGCGGCGAACCGGTCGAACCCGAACCGCCCCTCGTCCGGTTGCAGGCGCCGGCCGCGCTGCTCCAGCACCACCTACTCACCCACGGGGCGCCGGTGGAGGATGACTTCGTGGTGAGCCTGGTCGACGAGATCACCATCCCCTTGTTGACCGTCCCAGCAGATCATGTGCGGCGAGGGCGTGACGGGTGATGGACGTCGTCCTGGTCTCCCCCGAGATCGCGACCAACACCGGCAATGTCATCCGGCTGTGCGCCAACACCGCCGCCGCGCTGCATCTGGTCCAGCCACTGGGCTTCTCGATGGACGATCGGTTGCTGAAACGGGCCGGACTGGACTACCACGACCTGGCCAGCGTCACCGTGCACGCGACGCTGCCGGCCTGTCTGGCGACGATCGGCCTGCATCGGCGCCGGTTCGCCTTCCGCACCACGGCGGCCACCCGCTATGACCGCGTGATGTTCACCCCCGACGACGTGCTGGTCTTCGGTGCCGAGCGGACAGGCCTCAGCCGGGCGCAGCTGGACGGCCTGGCACCGTTCACCGAGCTGCACCTGCCGATGCGACCGGGCAACCGCAGCCTGAACCTGGCCAACGCCGTCGCCATCGTGGTGTACGAGGTATGGCGACAGTCCGGGTTCACTGGTGCCGCCGATCCTCTCGCGCCGCATCCGGGTGTCGGCCTCACGAGCGAGACGCTGACCGGCGGGCCCTTCGATCCGTGAGCGTCGCCATCTCGTGCGCAACCTCGACGTTGACCGATGCGCCGAGTGCCAGGTCCACCGCGGCCTCAGCGTGCGTGCGCATCGAGTCGAGCAGGGGCAGCGGGCAGTCCTCGGGCGTGATGAGCAGCTCGATCTCGGTGCAGCCGAGCACGACGGCCTGGGCCCCGGCGTGGGCGAGCCGATCGATGATCGCGACGTACGCCCCCCGCGAGCGTGGCTCGAGGCGGCCCTGGGTGAGCTCGTCGAAGATCACCCGGTCGACCGTCGTCCGGTCGTCGGAGGCGGGGACCAGCACGTCGAGGCCGGCCGCGCCCAGCCGGCCGACGTAGAAGTCCTCCTCCATCACCCAGCGGGCGCCGAGAACCCCCAGCCGTGACCAGCCGGATGTCTTGGCGCGATCGGCGATCGCGTCGGCGATGTGCAGCAACGGGACGTCGATGGCGGCCTGCACGTCGTCGGCCACGCGGTGCATCAGGTTGGAGCAGATGAGCACGACGTCCGCCCCGCCCGCTTCGCAGCGTCGGCCGGCCTCGGCGAGAAGTCGGCCTGCTCCCGCCCAGTCGCCGACGAGCTGCAAGGCCCGCACCTGTTCGAAGTCCAGAGACTGAAGCGCGACCAGCGCCGAGGAGTGCCCGCCGAGGCGCCTGTGCACCTCCTCGTTGAGGACGCGGTAGTACTGCGCCGTCGAGTACCAGGACAGCCCGCCGATGAGTCCGATCGTCTTCACGGGTCCATGGTCCCCTTGGGTCGGCGATCCAAGGAAGACCCGTTCTCCTACGGCAGCCCATAAGGTGGGTTTATGGTCTGAGGTCGTGGACCCGAAGCGCGTTCTCATCTTCCGCGAGGTGGCCCGGGCGGGCTCGATCAGCGCCGCTGCGCGCGGACTCGGCTGGACCCAGCCAGCGGTCAGCCAGCACCTGCGCGCGCTGGAGCGGGAGGCGGGCAGCGCCTTGCTGCTGCGCGGGGCAGGCGGAGTCGAGCTCACCGAGCCCGGCCGGGTGCTGCTCGCCCGTGCCGACACGGTCGCGAGCCAACTCCACATGGCAGCCGAGGAGCTCGCCGCCCTGTCCGACCTGCGCCGCGGCGCTGTCCGGCTGGCGGCGTTCCCCTCGGCCGCCGCCACGCTGGTCCCGCAGGCGGTCGCTGCGCTGGGGCGCGACCATCCCGACGTCGATGTGACGCTGACCGAGGCGGAGCCGCCGGAGGCGGCGGCTCTGCTGGCCGCGGGCGAAGTCGACCTCGCGCTCGTCTTCGGGTACGACGACGAGGAGGTCGACCCGGGGCCCGGAATGCGGTGGCGGCAGATCCGCCGAGAACCGGTCCACCTGGTGGTGCCGCCCGGCCACCGCTCGGCCGGGCGCTGGCGGGTGGACCTGGCCGACCTGGCCGGCGAGCACTGGATCGTGGGCTGTACGCGTTGTCGCGCCCACGCCATCCGCCTGTGCGCCGACGCCGGGTTCACGCCCGACGTGCGCCATGTGAGCGACGACTACGTGGTGGTGCAGAACCTCGTGGCCGTCGGGCTCGGTGTCACGCTGCTCCCGCACTCGGCGATCGAGGCCTACCGGCACCCCGACGTGACGGTCCGCAGCTCTGCTGCATGGGGTCACCGAATCCTCGGACTGCTTCACCGCGAGGGCGCCGACGGCGTGCCCGCGACCGCCGCGCTGGTGCGCCGGCTGCTGTCCGAGTCACGACGTGGGCCGGGCTCGCCATGATGGTTGTGGTGGCCCCCCGGGCCACCCCGCGTCGTCCGGCCCCCGCGTCGTCCGGCAGCTCGGGCGATCGACCGACCGGGTAGCCGGCTGCCCCTGTGGACGAGACATCGGCGATGTCGCGTCCCCAGACAGGGGTCGAGCGACGACGGAATCGACTGCTGGAAAACGAGTTTCGGCCACCGGCATGCGACCTGAACTGTCGGTGGGTGCAGATAGCGTCTCTGCCATGGACGACGAGCCCAGGCCCCGTGACGCCGGCTGCGGCGACGATGCGTGCCACCCGGTCGACCCGTCGTCGGCAGCGCTGGCGTGCCTGGACACCGACGTTCACGTCCTGCAGTCGGCGAAGACTTCTGTCTGGTCGGCCGGTGAGCATGTACAGGTCCTGACCGACCTGGTTCGGGCGCGGGCCCGGCTGGAGGCGGCCTACCTGCACGTATTGGAACGGTTCGACGCCCGGCCCGACGCGCCCACCGCGGTGGGTGCCAGCACCTCAGCGGGGGCCGCCGCACGAACGCTGCTGGTGCACGCCTGCGGACTGGACGCGGGACAGGCCCGGCGGGACGTCCTGGTGGCCCGGGCGGTCGCGACGGACGGGTCTGGCGTCGTCCCGGAGGAGCCCGACGGGGCCGCCGATCCTCGGGTGGGGCCGGACAGCACTGGGCTGCCGCGGGTCGGGGCGGCGCTGGCCGCGGGAGAAGTGACCCGAGCCCACGTGGACGCCGCGCAGTCATGTTTGGCGCAGATCCCGCATCGCCTGCTCGCTCGGATCGATGACGAAGGTTGGTCCGGTGCGGCCCGCGTGGACGCCTTCCTGGCCGAGCACGCCCGCCGGCTCTCACCGCGACAGACGGCCCGCCTCGGGCGCCAGCTGCTGGAGGCGCTCGACCCCGCAGGCGCGGACCGGTACGACCCGCAGGCGCACCAGCGGCGGGACCTGACGTATCACCGAGACAGCACCGGAATGCTCATCGGGCGGTTCGCGCTCGACCCGGCGGCGGGAAGTGTGCTCCGCGCGGCGATCGACGCGCTCGTGACGCAGGGGTTGACACGCTCCGGGTCCGGTCAGGTGCCGGACGACGTGACGACCCCGGAAGCGGCCGAGCCGGAGCCGATCGTCGACGACCGCACCCCTGGCCAGCGACGCGCCGACGCGCTGGTGGACCTGGCCCGCGGCGTGCTCGCCGACGACGGTCGTTCGCCGTCCGGCGGGACGGTCGGTGGCGTCACGACGCACATCCATGTGCTTGCCACGCTCGAGCAGGTCGAGGCGGCTCGGCGCGCTCAGCCAGCCGCCGTGGACGAAAGCGGTCTGCCTCTCGAGCCTCCCGCACCATCGGGCCCTGCACACGCGCGTGGCGATCCCGAGTCGGCGACGCCCTTGACGACGCCGGCACCGGGTCTCGCCGATGACCTGGGCGATGCCGAGCCGTTGGCCCCCGGAACATGCAGCCGGCTGCTGTGTGAGGCGGTCCTCGACATCACCCTGCTCGACGACGCAGGTGCCGTTCTGAACCTCGGCCGCGCCACGCGTCTGGCCACGCCCGCTCAGCGTCGGGCCGTGGTTGCCCGGGACCGAGGCTGTGTCGTGCCCGGCTGCCCGGCTCCGCCGCAGTGGTGCGAGGTTCACCATGTCGTGTGGTGGCGACACGGGGGTGGAACCGACATCACGAACCTGGCCATGCTCTGCAGCAGCCACCACACGGCGGTGCACACCGGGCATTGGCAGCTTCAGATGATCGACGGGGTTCCGTGGGCGGTGCCTCCGCCGACCCTCGACGCCAGCCGGACACCGCGGCGGAACACCTACTGGCAGGCCGTCGACGGGGCACGACGGCTCGGTCAGACACTGGGCGACCGTGGTTCGCAGGGTCCCGGTTCGCGCCCGCGCCCGCTTCACGACGATGCCGATCCGCTCGCCGACACGGGCTGATCGTTCGCGCGCCGATGATGGCTGCCTGCGGCTTATGGTTGCGGCATGACGCTGCGCTGGTACACAGTCGTGGTCGACTGCCACGACCTTGCAGCCCAGGCTCGCTGGTGGGCGCAGACGCTGGACTGGGTGATCGTCTACGAGGACGCTCACGAGGCCGTCATCATTCCGCGGCACGCGAGCGCCGAACTCGTTGCGGCACAGGAATGGCTCACCCAGCCGCAGGGCATGGTGTTCGTGCCGGTCCCGGAGGGCAAGACGGTGAAGAACAGGTTGCACATCGACCTGGCCCCGCACGTCACCCAGGACCGGGAAGCCGAGATCGCCGCCCTGATCGACCGCGGTGCCACGAGGGTCGACGTCGGCCAGGGCGCCGAGGTCACCTGGACCGTGCTGGCCGACCCGGAGGGCAACGAGTTCTGTGTGCTCTCCTCGCGCGAGCGTTAGGTCTCGGCTCGCCGAGGTGGGCACCCACGACGAACTGGTCGCCGCTGGCGGCGCCTACGCCGAGCTCGACGCGATCCAGGCCGGTGCCTACCGTCGATCGCCGGTGCCTACCGCTGATCCGGGCGCTCAGGCGGGACGGCGCCACCAGACCAGGCGGAGCAGGCCCGGACGTCGGCGCCCAGCGGTGGGCCGCGTGACCGTGCTCGGGACCGGCGGCGTACGGTCCGGTTTCGCGGCGCGCGCTGCCGTCTCCCTCAGCGCCTCGTCCAGTGCCGGATAGCGCGCTGACGCCGGTCGGTCCTGCTTCTTCGGCGAGCCCACCATGCGGGCGAGGTGAATCGGTACCTGTGCCATCGCGCTGTCCCTCCTACACGATCGCGGCGGGCGGTCTGCCCGGCTTGCTTCGTAGGAGGCGTCAGCAGGCCCGCTGAATACACCTGGTTCGACGGCGTCTTGCTCGACACCGTCTCGCCGGACGGTCACCGTGGAAACGCTCGTCCGCGCCTCAGGGCCGCAGACCGGCGTGCAGGTCCTCCGGCAGAAGGCGGGCCGAGCAGATGAGTCGCTCGGCGACCACGGCCGTCGTGGTCTGGGCCGCCATGATGCCGACCAGGACGAGCACCTGGGCAGCGGCAGCCTGCGCAGGTGTCCCCCCGCCGAGCAGGACACCGATGAACGCACCGGGCAGCGTGACCACCCCGGCGGTGCGCACCTGGTCCAGACCGGGGATGAGGGCCTCCGGCACCCGTCGGTGGATCACCTCATCGATCGACTGGGCCCGGGTCAGCCCGATGGACAGCCCGGCCTCATACTGATTCAGCTCTTCGCGCAGCGCGGAGAAGGCCCTGCGGCAGACCAGGGTGTGCCCGTTCATCGTGTTGCCGGCCAGGATCCCCACCACCGGGATCAGGGCGAGGCCGGTGGGCGGGACCGTGCGGCTGAGCAGGATGACCGCGACCACCGGCGCCAGTCCAGCGAGCATCGCCGCTGTCGCCCACGGCCAGGCTCCTGGCGCGTCCACCCGTCGAACGGTGGTCAGGACCGCCGTGGTGAACATGAAACCCAACACCACGATCGACCAGGCCAGCGAGGAGACCGCGGTGGTGATCACCAGCGCGGCCAGGCTCAGCTGGACCACGGCCCGGCCAGCGGCGAGCACCGTGAACCCGGGCCGCGGCAGCCCGCCGAGGACGTACATGACCATGGTCAGGATCAGCAGGACGACGACGGCGAGGGCGACCGGCAGGCCCGGATCGATGGTCACGCCCACACCGTAGGGTTTCTCGGGTGCCGGACCGTCTGCCCATACCGGAGGTGCTGGCGGCCAAGGTCGGCGGATTCCCCGCCGACGGCGGCCCGGACGGCGCGACCTGGCTTCGCGCGCTGCCAGCGCTGGTCGAGGCGGTGCTGGACCGGTGGGATCTGACGGTGACCGGCCCGGCGATGAGCGGCTGGACCGCGCTGGTACTACCGGTGGAGCGCGACGGCGTCCGGCTGGTCTGCAAGATCGGTTGGCCGCACCGTGACTCGGCGCAGGAGCACCTCGCCCTGCGGCACTGGGCCGGTAACGGCGCGGTGCAGCTGATCGCCGCCGATCCGGCCCGCCGTGCGCTGGTGCTGGAGGCGCTCGACCCCGGCCGCGACCTCGGCGCCCTTCGGATCGACGAGGCCTGTGAGGTGATCGGCGGCCTGCTGGCCAGGCTGCATGTCCCCGCGCCGCCGAACGTCCGAATGCTCTCCCGGGTCGCGGACGACTGGGCCGAGCAGCTGCGCCGTCAGGACGGCGTCGTGCCGCGCCGGCTGGTCGCCCGCGCGCTGGCTCTGATCGAGGACCTGGCCGCCGCCCCGGACTGCAACGCCACCCTGGTGCACGCCGACCTTCACTTCGCCAACGTGCTCGCCGCGACCCGAGAGCCATGGCTGGCGATCGACCCGCACCCGATGGCGGGCCACCCCGGGATTGAGCTGCACCCGGTCCTGCGCAACCGGGTCGCCGAGCTCGGTACCGGCGCGGCGCTGCGCGCGTCGGTGCGTCGGCGGGTGGAGATCGTTTGCGACGCAGCCGGAATCGACGAGGTGACGGCACGGTTGTGGACCATCGTCGTTTCCACGATGCAGGCGCTGTTGGCCGCCCGCAGTGGTGCGACAGGCCGCGCCGGCCTGAACATCGCGCTGACCAAATCGCTGGAGGACTGAGGTGGGGCCTCGACCTCAACTGGCCTTGCGAACGCGGAGCTCATGGGCGAACTCGCGCATCAGCTCGGCGAACCGCTCCGGCTGGTCTAGGTGCGGGAAGTGCCCGGCCCCCTCGAAGACGACGAGCCGCGCGTCGTGCAACCGCTCGACGGCGGCCTCGGCATGCGCCAGAGGGATCATCCGGTCGCGGTCACCCCAGACCACCAGGACCGGAACCTGCAGCAGCGGCAGCAGTTCGGTGGCGGATACCCGCTGACCGTCCGGTCCGACGACTGACCGGATCGTGGCGAGGAATGCTCGCCGGCTCTCGCTGTCCGCCAGCTGCTCGAAGCCGTGCCATGCCTCGGCGACATCGGTACTCCCCTTGACCCCCACCATGCGCAGTCCGCGAGCGAGGGCGTTCCCCTGCCGACGCGCGAAGCCCGATGCCACGACCGGCAGCACCCACCCTGCTCCGGGCAGCGTGGGCGCCCGCAGGAGCACATTGACCTCGCTGCCCAGACCGCCGCTCGCAACGAGAACCAAACCCTGGACTCGCTTGGGGAACAGGTAGGCGAACTCCAGGGCGATCCCGCCGCCGAGGGAGTGCCCCACCATGATCGTATGCTCGATCCCGAAGACGTCGAGCAGGTCACGAACCACGCCGGCGTGACCCCCCAGTGAGTAGTCGGCCGCCGGTCTGGCCGAGCTGCCGCCGCACCCGAACAGATCCGGGGCGAGCACCGTGTGGGTCTCGGCCATCTCGCTCGCCAGATGACGCCACACCCGATGGGACCCGAGTACGCCGTGGATGAACACCAGAGGTGGACCGTCACCGGCATGCACGTAGTGCATGTCGTGCCCGTGCAAGCGACATGTTGCGGATATCAGCTCTTTTGTCACGTGCGACCTCGTTGTTCGCGTCGGAGCAGCGATGGCACAGACCTGCCAGTCTCCACTGGTCCTCATCATTGTTACCGACCGGTAGCCTGGAATATCACTACTAAGGTCCTAAGTCCACGGTTGGGCGACGGCGTAGCCCTCAGTCGGGCGGCACCCCACCACACGCCCGCCAGACCAGAACCGCGGTGCGCCGCGCCCAGTCCCGTGGTGGCCTGGTCACGGAGAGTGAAAAGGCGTACCACGAGCCGGTGAGGAAGCTGCCGGCGACCTCGAGGTCGGCGTCGGCGGCCAGTTCGCCGCGGTCGCGGGCCGAGCTGAGGCACCGTCGGATCCGGGTCCGGCGTGGGATGACGATCTGCTCGTGGTAGCGGCGGCGCACGGACTCCTCCACCCCGTCACCGAGCATGAGTCCGACCACCGCGAGCGCGCCCGCATCGGTGATGCAGTGTCGGAAGTGCTCCAGCTCGACGACCAGGTCGGTGAACGGCTTGCCGGTCACCACCGGGGGGTCCACCTGAGCGAGGTGGGCGATGGCGTCGACCACCAGCGCGGTCTTGTCGCGCCAGCGCCGGTAGATCGCCGGTCGAGTGGTGCCCGCCTCGGTGGCCACCGCTGACAGGGACAGTCCAGTGAACCCGTCCCGGGCCAGCAGTCGCAGGGTCGCCTCGAGCACTGCGGTGTCGATCGCGGTGTCCCGGGGGCGCCCGATCACCGGCCCGGCGGAGGAGGACATCTGAGGAGTCTTCCGTAACGCTGGCGTATTGCAAAGACCGCCAGCGTCGACTAGGGTCCATATTACGTAGCAATAACGTAATGTAACCCTCCCCCCACGACCGGAGCCGCAGTGACCGCCACCGTTGACACCCACGGCGCCACCAAGAAGGTCCTCATCCTGGCCTCGAACCCCACGACCTCGACCCAGACCGGCTGGCCGATCGGCTTCTGGTGGGCCGAGCTCACCCACCCGTACTGGGAGTTCACCGAGGCGGGCTACCAGGTGACGATCGCCAGCCCGGACGGCGGTGCCCTGGTCGCCGACTCGTTCTCCGATCCCGACGATGCCTCGGGGTACTCCGCCCACGACCTGATCAGCCGCGGCTTCACGACCAGCCCGACCCATGCCGCGCTCATCGAGAACACTCCATCCCTGGCGGAGGTGGACGCCGCCGGTTTCGACGCGCTCTTCCTGGTCGGCGGCCAGGCCCCCATGTACACGTTCCGCTCCGATCAGCGGGTCAAGGACCTGGTCGGCGAGTTCATCGCCGCCGGGCGGATCGCGGCAGTGGTCTGTCACGCCACCTGCGTGCTGCTGGACACGAGGACCCCGGATGGCGCGCTGGTGGTCGCCGGGCGCACCTGGACCGGGTTCGCCGACTCCGAGGAGGCCTACGCCGACGAGTTCGTCGGACAGAAGATCCAGCCGTTCTGGATCGAGCAGGAGGCCAAGCAGATCGACGGCACCAACTTCATCGTCCAGGGTCGGTTCCGCCCGCACGCCGTGCGCGACGGCAACCTGGTGACCGGGCAGCAGCAGTACTCGGGCGCCGCGGCTGCCCGGCTCGTCATCGAGGCGCTGGGCCGGTGAGCTCCGTGTCGCTGCCCGCGGGGGACGTGCAGAACGTCGTGATCATCGGTGCCGGCCGGGTCGGTCAGGCGCTCGGGGAGAACCTGACCCGGCTCGGTCGCCGGGTGCGCTACGCCGTCCGGGCCGGTTCGGAGCGCGCGCTGCCGGATGGCGTGCAGCGCGTCGACCTGGGCCCCGCGGCGGTGTCGGGAGCAGACCTGGTGCTGCTCACCGTCCCGTTCGGCGTCGCCGCCGACGTGGTCGGCTCCCTGGACCTGCCGCCCGGTGCGGTGTTGGTCGATGCGACCAACCCGTTCGGTGCCCCGGTGCCCGGCGGCTACCCCAGCGGCGCCGCCGTGGTGGCTGCGGCCGCTGGCGGGCAGGTGCATCTAGTCAAGGCCTTCAACGTGCTCGGGGCCGAGCACATGGCGCACCCGGAGCTACCCGACGGGTATCGCCCGCTGCTGCCGGTGGCCGGTGACGACTCCTCCGCACGGCGTCGGGTGATCGATCTGGCCGCGACGATGGGCTTCGACGCGGTCGACGTCGGCGACCTCGCTGAGGCGGCCGTGCTGGAGGAGGCGGCCAGGTACTGGGGCCTGCTGGCCTTCGGCGGCGGTCGAGGTCGCGGTGTGGTCCTGGTGGCCCACGACCGCCCCGTCCCCGAGCCCGGCCCCACAGCCCGCTGATCATTCGATCGGAGCCCGCCGATGACCTCTCCCACCGTCCTCGGCCGCGCCACGATGCGCGACCACGACGCGCCGGAACGCGCCGCCACCCCGCTGGAGCTGCTGTTCGATCTGTGCTTCGTCGTGGCCGTCGCGTTCCTGGCCGCCGAGCTGCACCACGGCCTGGCCGGTGGGCACGCCCTGAACGCCACTCTCGTCTATGCCGGGCTGTTCATCCCGATCTGGTGGGCTTGGATGAGCTACACCTGGTACGCCACCGCCTTCTCCCACGACGACCCGCTGACCCGCCTGCTCACCCTGCTCCAGATGGGCGGGGTACTGGCGGTGGCCGCGACGATCCCGCACGCGGTCACCGGCGAGATGCTGCCGTTCGCGATCGCCTACGCCGCGATGCGGTTTCCTCTTCTGCTGCAGTGGGTCCGTTCCGGCCTCCAGGACTCAGCCCACCGCGCCTTCGCCTATACCTACGCCGTGGGATACGTTCTGGCCCAAGTGCTCTGGGTCGGCGGATCAGTGGTGAGCGGTGCCCCGAGGTGGGCGACCTACGTCGTCGCCCTGGCCGTCGAACTGGCCACACCGGTGCTCGCAGTGCGCCGTGCACCTGGCCGGGTGTTCCACGCCGGTCACATCGCCGAGCGGTACGGGCTGTTCACCATCATCGTGCTCGGCGAGACGGTTCTCGCGGTGGCGGTCGGGTTGCGCGACAGCCTGAACGGCGAGGGCGCCGCGGCGGGGTCGGCGTCGGTAGTCGTCGCCGCTGCCCTGGTGATCGCCTTCGGCATGTGGTGGCTCTATTTCGACGCGCTCGGTCGGGACGGGCTGACCCGCAACCGCCGCGCCGCGTTCGTCTGGGGGTACGGGCACTACCTGGTCTTCGCCGCTGTCGCCGCGGTCGGGGCCGGCGTGCAAGCTCAGCTGGAGGTCGCCGCGCACGCAGGTGAGGAGGGCTACCTCGCGGCCTGGGTCGCCGTCCCACTGGCAACCGCGCTGGCTGCCGTGGCCTGGCTGCAGGTCGCGGCCAACCACCGGCTCGGCGAAGCGGCCCGGCCGCTGGCCGGCGCGGCGGTCTGCCTCATGGTGCTGCCGGCCGGCACGGGACTGCCGATCGCCGTGGCCGATGCGCTGCTTGCCGGCGTCGTGCTGGTGCTCACGCTGCGGCAAACGTGGGCCCGCGCGGCTCTCCTGCCGTCACGGCAAGCGGCCTAGGCTCACGTCTATGCAGACGGACGGCATGTCGACCAGCCCGACCAGCCCCGCCCCCGGCCCCGCCGCCGGCTTGACGACGATCGAGAAGGACCTGGCCCTTCTCAGCGACCTGCACGCCCAAGTGCTGCGCGAGTCCGGAGAATCCCACCTGGTCGAGCTGATGGACGACCTGGTGGTGGCCTGCCGCGACGGCGGAGAGGCCGGTGAGCTGGTCGGTGACCTGGACGCCGACACAGCCGCCCGGCTCACCCGAGCCGTCACCGTGCACCTTCACCTGACCAACCTCGCCGACGAGCGGCATCGGGCCCGGTCACTACGCGCTGAGGACGCCGAGTTCACCGGGGGTCTGGACACCGGGGACGTGTGGCCGGCGATCGATGCGATCGGCGCGGCCGCCGAGGTGCACCTGGAGCGGCTGCGGATCCACCCCGTGTTCACCGCGCACCCGACCGAGGCCCGTCGCCGCGCGGTGTCCTCCGCGCTGCGACGGATCGCCGACCAGCTCGACCGGTTCGACGACCCGGCCAACGGTCCGGGGGAGCGGACCGTCGCCCGGCGCCGGCTGCTCGAGGACATCAACATCCTGCAGCGGACCTCCACCCTGCGCCGCACCCGACCCGAACCGGCCGACGAGGTGAAGACCGCGCTGACCGTCTTCGACCAGACCCTGTTCCGCGCCGTCCCACGCCTGTACCGCGTGGTGGAGTCCGCTCTGGCGCAGCGGGGGTCGGTCGATGGCCGGAGCGAGGCGGCGACCGCCGGGTCGGTCCCGGCGTTCATCAGGTTCGGCAGCTGGGTGGGTGGCGACCGGGACGGCAACCCGTTCGTCACCTCCGACGTCACCCGGCATACCCTGGCCACCCAGGCCGACATGGCCTTGGCCCTGCTGACCGTCCAGGTCGGCCGGGTGGCGCGCACCCTCACCATGGACGCTCAGGCCAGCCCGCCCTCGGCCGCGCTGGTCACCGCGCTGGCCAACGACGCGGTGGCGATGCCGGAGGCGATGGCCGAGATCGTGAAGAACTCTCCGTCCGAACCGCATAGGCAGAAGCTGCTCGTCGTCGGCGCCCGGGTCGCGGCCACCCAGGCCGAGCGCGCCGGCCTTGCCTACAGCGACCCCGAGGAGATGCTCGCCGACCTCAGGCTGGTTCAGGACAGCCTGGTCGAAGCCGGCGACGCCCGCAGCGCCCACGGCGAGCTGCAGCACCTGATCTGGATCGTGCAGACCTTCGGGTTCCACCTCGCCGAGCTGGAGGTACGCCAGCACAGCGGGGTGCACGAGGCCGCTCTCGCCGAGCTGCTCGGCCGGATCGAGGCGATCGACGGCCGGCCGATCGACGACCCGCTCGCCGCCGCCCGGGACGCCGTCCTGCTCGACCGGCTGGCCACCGGCGGTTGGCCGAGTCCCGTGGCGTCGACGGCCGAGCTGTCCGAGCGCACCACCGAGGTGCTCGACACGCTGCGGGTGATGTCCTGGCTGCAGCAGCGGTGGGGTCCGCGGTGCTGCGGGCGGTACATCGTCAGCTTCAGCCAGTCCGCCGCCCACCTGGTCGCCGTCCGCGCCCTGGCCGCCCTCGCCGTCGAGACCCGGCCGCTGCGCCTCGACGTCGTCCCCCTGTTCGAGACCGGAGCGGACCTACGCGGCGCGATCGGGGTGCTCGAGGAGTGGATGTCGCTGGGCAGCACCCGGACCTGGCTGTCCGCCACCGGGAACGAGGCCGAGATCATGCTCGGCTACTCCGACTCCGCCAAGGACGTCGGCCCCGCCTCGGCGACGTTGACCCTCTACGACGCGCAGCGCGACCTGGTTGCGTGGAGCCGCCGGCGCGGCGTCCGGCTCACCCTGTTCCACGGCCGCGGCGGCTCCCTCGGCCGCGGCGGAGGCCCCTTGCACCGGGCGATCACCGCCCAGCCGACCGGATCGGTGGACGGCCGGTTCAAGGTGACCGAGCAAGGTGAGGTGATCTTCGCCCGGTACGCCGACGTCATGATCGCCCAACGGCACCTGGAACGGGTCACCTCAGCAGTGCTGCTCGCCGACCAGCACGAGCTGGCCGCCCGCCGGGACGCCGCGGCGATCGAGTTCGCCGAGCTCGGCGCCACGGTCGAGCGGGCCAGCCGCGAGGCGTACCGGGCCCTGCTGGACCAGCCCGGGGTGGCCGACCTGCTCGCCGCGGCCAGCCCGCTGGACGAGCTCGGTGAGCTACGGATCGGCTCCCGGCCTGCCCGGCGCAGTGGTGCCGCCCAGGGGCGCAGCCTCGATGACCTGCGGGCCATCCCCTGGGTCTTCTCGTGGTCGATGACCCGGGTCAACCTTCCCGGGTGGTACGGGCTGGGCTCCGGGCTGGCCGCGGTCGACGATGTCGAGGCACTGGCCGAGGCCTACCGCCGCTGGCCGCTGTTCGCCTCGCTGCTGGACGTCGCCGAGATGAGCCTGGCCAAGGTGAACCGCAAGCTGGCGACCGGCTTCCTCGCCCTCGGCGATCGTGGCGACCTGGCCGAGCAGATCCTCACCGAGCTCGACCTGACCGAGCGCACGGTCCTCCAGGTGCTCGACCAGCATCGGCTCCTGGAGCGAAAGCCGCACCTGGACACCGCGGTTCGGCTGCGCGGCCCGCATATCGACGCGCTCAGCCAGATCCAGCTCCGGGCCTTGCAGATGCTGCGCGGCAACGGCGATCAGGCCGCGGGCGCCGACCGTCATGGGTGGGGCACGGTACTGCTGCTGACCGTCAACGGAGCGGCTGCGGGCCTGCAGAACACCGGGTAGCCCGGGTAGCCGACGGCGGCGGCAGCCGCCCGCCCCGCCACCCGGCCGGAGAACAGGCACCCGCCCAGGAGGGGCCCCTCCAGTGCGTTGTACCCCCCAACGTCGTGCGGGTCAGCACGCTGAGCCGGACGGCGATGCGGACGGTTGCGGGGATCGAGCATCGCGTGCGCCGAGGCCACCCGGGCCAGCCGGTCCCCGCGGTATCGACGGGCCTCGGACGGCGGCGAGCTGGCTCCGAACACACCGGCGTCCACCGGTCAGTGCCTTGTGGTCTCGTCGAGGCGGCCGCGGTCGGCCTCCAGTGTGCGCAGCCCGTCGGGCGACAGGGCCCGCAACCGTAGCTCGGTGCAGGTGGCGGCGCCCTGTTCGGCGAACACCCCGATCCCGTCACTCGTCGGTCCCGGGAAGATCAGGTCGGTGAGAACGACGGTACCGTCGGCGGCAAACACCTCGACCGAGCAGACGTCGACCAGCACGCGAAGGGTGAGTGTGCCGTCGGGCTCCAGAGGCACCCGGACCCGTTGCACGTCGCCGAACCGTTCGTCGAACCCGGTGGTGCCGCTGCGCGTGCGGTCCAGGTACAGATCACCGACCGCACCGGCGTCGGGTGTCTGCTCGAACCCGATCCGGGTGTTCTGCGCCGGGCCCACGGCGACGACGAGGCCGCAGGCGTGGGCGTCGTCCGGTCGCAGCGTGGCGACCAGCTCGTAGGCGGTGCCGCTCAGCGGCAGCATCGCTTCGCCGTCCATCACCGTGAACGCCTCGACGTGGTGCGGCTCGCCGTGCCGGACGACGACGGGCCGCTGCGCGAGGACCAGCCGGTCGTCGACCCGGCGCAGGGTCAGCTCGCGGGGCACGGTCATCACCCCCCGCCAGGGGTGGGTCGGAGTGGTGGCGGCGTAGTCCCAGTTGCACATCCAGCCGATCAGGATCCGTCGTCCGTCGGGGGCGTCGTTGTATGTCACCCCCGCGTAGTTGTCCCGACCGTGGTCGAGCCAGCCCTGGTGGTGGGCCGTGAACGTGGTGGCGTCGAAGTCGCCGACGAAGTACTGGGTGCCTGAGCCGCCGGCGACGCCCCCGGCGACGAGGCTGACCAGGAGCACCCAGGCCGACTCCCCGGGCTCGTCCACGACGTCGAGCCGGAACAGGTCCGGGCACTCCCACGCACCGGCCGTGGCACCGGTGGGCCCGAAGTCGGACAGATGCTCCCAGACGCGCAGGTCCGTCGACCGGTACACCTGGATCAGGTGCTCGCGGCTCAGCGCGACCACCGTTACCCAGCACCCGGACTCCTTGTGCCAGAACACCTTCGGGTCGCGGAAGTCCGTGGAACCGACGTCCAGAACCGGCGTGCCGTGCCGCGTGAAGGTCTGTCCCCTGTCGGTGCTGAAGGCCAGTGTCTGGCGCTGCAGGCCACTCTCGGCGTCCACGCTGGTGTAGACCGCCACGATCGCCGGGCGTCCCGGAGCACCCAGCCCGCTGCTGTTGAGCGCGTCGAGAACCGCGCTGCCGGAGTAGACGGCCTCCGCCGCGGTGTACTCGATCGCCACCGGCAGCTCGGTCCAGGTGGCCAGGTCGGTGCTCACCGCGTGCCCCCAGGACATGTTTCCCCAGCTACTGCCGTCCGGGTTGTGTTGGAAGAACAGGTGGTACTCGCCGTCGACGTACACCAGGCCGTTCGGGTCGTTGAGCCAGTTCCGGCCGGCCGTGAAGTGGTAGGCGGGTCGGGGGGACGGCGGCGGGCCGTCGCGCGAGGTCATGCGGCTCCAGTTCGGTGGTCAGCCGACGATCGGTCGTTCTTCGGGTACACGGTAGAGGCGCTTGCGCTCGGTCAGGGCCAGAGCGGTGGCAGCGGTGATCGGGCCGAGTCGACCGATGAACATCAGAGTCATGAGCATCAGCTGTCCGAAGTCGTTGAACGAGGCGGTGATACCGGTGGACAAGCCGGCAGTGCCGAACGCGGAGGAGGCCTCGAAGAGCACCTCGCCGAGCTCATGGTCCGAGGCGGCGAGCAGCGACAGGGTGCCGATCACCACGGCCGCCACGCCGAGCAGTGCTACGGCCAGGGCCTGGCGCACGGTTGTCGTCGAGACCGCCCGGCTGCCGATCAGCACCTGGGCGTCACCGCGCAGCTCGGCCCAGATCACGAAGGCCAGCAGGACGAAGGTCCCCACCTTGATCCCGCCGGCGGTGCCCGCGCTGCCGCCGCCGATGAACATCATGATGCTGTCGACGAACAGCGTCTCGGGCCGTACGTGGGCGTAGTCGACGGCGTTGAACCCGGCGGTACGCGGACTGATCCCGCTCATCACGGTGCCGAGTATCTTGCCCTGAAGGTCAAGCCGGCCCAACGTGCCGGAGTTGGACCACTCCACGAGCCCGAACGACGTCGTCGAGAGCGCCGCAAGCCCGAAGTAGCCGAGCAGGGTGAGCCGCGCGTGCATCGACAGCGGGCGCGGGCGTCGGTCGCGTGGGCCGTGCCTACCGGTGAGGACGTCGCTGCGGACGCCGCCGACCAAGGTGCGGCGCAGCAGTCGCTGCGGGTCACGGCGGAGCCGGAACAGCTCGTAGTAGACAGGGAAGCCGATCCCGCCGGCCACGATCGCCGTGCACAGCGGCAGGATGAACCACGGGTCGGCGACGAAAGAGATGATGTTGTCGCTGTACAGAGCGAACCCCGCGTTGTTGAACGCACTCACCGCGTGGAACACCCCGTGCCAGGCGGCAGTGCGCAGCGGCTCGTGGTAGGTGAGCATGAAGTGGCCGGTGAGGACTGCGGCCACGACCGCCTCGAGCCCGATCGAGGAGATGGCGATCGTCTTCAGCGTCCCACGGACGTCACCCAGCACGGTCGTGCGCGAGTCGGTCTGGGCGACCAGGGTGCCGTGGACCCCGAGCCGGCCGAAGACGAGCAGCGCGAGCAGTGTGGCCAGTGACATGACCCCGAGGCCGCCGATCTGGATCAGGGCGAGGATCACCGCCTGGCCGGTGGTGCTCCAGTAGGTGGCGGTGTCGACGACGGTCAGCCCGGTCACGCAGGCGGCCGACACGGCGGTGAAGGCGGCGACCATGAGCTCGGGCGTCCGGTCGCCGGTCCGGCTGACCGGCAGCAGCAGCAAAGCCGTCCCGACTCCGATCACGGCAAGGAAGCCCAGGGGCACCAGGCGCACCGGGTGCCGCCAGCGGGAGCGCACCCGGTGAGCCTAGCCGCGCATGGCGCACGCCACCGGTGCCGCCCCGGCGGCGGCCGATCGCGGCGGACGCGCCGAAGCGTGCGCGGACTCGGGGGGGCACGATGAGCGACGTGCCCAAGCGCTGGTCGCTCAGGTCCCACGCAGAGATCACGTTGAAGATCATGTCGCGCAGACGTGGTCGGATTCGGCACTCTGCTGCGCAACATGATCTTCAACGCCGTTCCGGGTGTCGTTCCGGCATCGTCCGACGCCGGGGCATGACATCGCACAGATGTGCCAGCATCACCCGTCGTGAGCCGACCGCACGCGGCACGACCCCAGGTGATCGCCCACCGGGGGGCCAGCCACGACCTTCCCGAGCACACCGAGGCCGCCTACCGGAGGGCGATCGAGGACGGCGCGGACGGCCTCGAGTGTGACGTTCGGCTCACGGTCGACGGGCACCTGGTCTGCGTTCACGACGCCACCGTCGACCGCACCTCCTCCGGGCGAGGCCGGGTCTCGGCGATGACCCTGGCCGAGCTGGCTGCCCTCGACTGGGGGTCGTGGAAGTCTCCGGATGAGGCGGCCGGGCTGCTCACGCTGAAGGATCTGTTCGACCTGGTCGAGAGCACTCGCGGCTCGGGTCGCAGCGTGGAACTCGCCGTCGAGACCAAGCACCCGAGCCGGCACGGTGGCCAGGTGGAGCAGGTTCTTGTCGAGCTGCTCACCGAACGCGAGTGGATCGGGGCCGACGCCCCGGTCCGGGCGATGAGCTTCTCCCTGCTCGCACTCCGGCGGATGCGCCGGCTGGCGCCGGAGCTGCCGATCGTCTACCTGATGGACCGGGTGCCCCCGCCCCTGCGCGACGGCACGCTACCGACCGGCGCGCGGATCGCCGGCATCGGTGTGAACGTGCTGCGGGACCGGCCCGAGTTCGTCCGGCGCGTGCACGCGGCCGGTCACGCCGTCCATGTCTGGACCGTCGACGACCCGGCCGACGTGCAGCTTTGCCTGGACCTCGACGTCGAGGCGATCATCACCAACCGGCCGCGCACGGTGCTCGAACAGCTGCACGGTTGACGTGTCCCCCGCTCGGGGGACCGGTGTATGGCCCGTCTGGGCTGCGATCTTGATCGACGATGACCTAGAGTCACTTGAAACACCGTTCGGTCATCCGTCGTCCGGCACCAGAGGCGCCTGGCGACAGCCGAACCGTTTGCAGGGTGACCGACGAACCGCTCGACGCGACCGATGAGGGAGGTCGGCGTCATGCCAGCATCGTCCGGCGTGATGGATCCGGTATGCGAGGTGTTGCGGCTACCGCACCGAGCCGAAGCGGTCGCCGTGGCGCGTCACCGGGTCAAGGCCTCCCTGGCTGCCGGGGGTGTCACCGGCCAGGTACTCGACGACGCGGAGATGGTTGTCTCCGAGCTGCTCGGCAACGCGATCCGGTACGCCTGCGAGATCGCTGGTGGCGTGGTTGTGCTCGGCTGGCAGGTGCGCGGTGAACAGGTCGAGGTCCGCGTCACCGACGGAGGGTCCGGCCGACTCGTCGAGGCCCGCCCCGCCCCCACCACCGCGGTCTCCGGGCGCGGACTGCACATCGTCCAGCGTCTGGCCGCCGCCTGGGGTGTGACGGACCACACCGGAGGTCTGCGCACCGTGTGGGCCACCCTCCCCCTGGACGGCGTCACCCAGGCCTTGCGCCTGGTGCGCTGACCGACGCACCTAGACTGGGCCGGCCTCGCAGCCGACCCGCAGGAGCGCTCGATGGGTAAGTCCTCTCGCCGTCCCGCCGTCCGGTCCGGCAGCCCTGGCCGGGACGGCGCCCCGACCGTCGACTCCGGTGTCGCCACCGACAGCGTCCCGGTGGTGGGGATGCGCCATCCCTGCCCGTGCGGGTCCGGCAAGCGGTACAAGGCGTGCCACGGGCGAGCCGCCCGGATGGGCTCCAGCACCTTGGTCACCAGACCGTTCGAGGGACTCCCCGGCGAATGCGACTGGGTGGCGATGCGCGAGATCGTGCCGTCCGCCACGGCTCGCGTGCGCACCGGTGCCGCGCACGGCGCCCGTGACGTCACGGTGGCCACCGTGCTGCCGCTCGCCTGGCCCGGACTGCACCGGGCCGATGGGGTTGTGCTCGTCGGGCTGCAGACCCAGGCCGGGTCCGGCGACGCGGGCCGGGACGTCGCGCACGCGCTGCTCGCGGCGCTGTCCGCACCGGCGGGCTCACCGGTCACCGATGGAGTGGCCGCCCCCGGGACCCCGCCGCTGGGCGAGGTGCTCGACCCCAGCGTCCCGTTCGAGGTGCAGGTGCACGAGGGGTTCGACTTCTGGCTCGGCGAGGGCACCGACGTGACCCCCGAGGTGCGAGCCTCGATGGAGCAGGCCAACGAGGCGGTGGTCCCGACCCGGCGGTTGACCGCTGTCGAGGCCGCGTACTGGTGCGCCGTCGGGTCGAAACGCCATCTGCGCTGGGTGATGCCCCACCCGGAGGACCAGTTGCTCGACGCCCTGGCGCGACTGCACGCAGCCGGCGATCTCGCCCTGATGGACGGCGCTCGCTACGTCGGTGCCTTCCGCGCCGACGGGCTGGTGGTGCCGGTCTGGGACCTGCCCGGTGACGCCGAGTCCGACGACGTCGAGAAACCGGCGGTCCAGCTGGCTGAACGGCTGGCGGCGGCGCTGGAGGATCGGACCCCGCTCACCGCCGCAGAACGTGGCGCACGGGCCGCGGTGGTCTCTCGCCAGCTGACGTTGCGCTGAGCCGGGTCGGGTGTTGACGGCTAGGCTCGCGGGGTGAGCAGCGAGCCGATGCGCGAGCAGTCGGCGCCGCGGCGGCTGCCGGTGGCCATCGCCGCGGTGATCCCGGCCCGTGACGAGGCCGACCTGGTGTCGATGACGGTGGCCGCGACCCGGGGAATCCGTGAGGTGCGGCACGTCGTGGTCGTCGACGACGGCTCGCACGACACCACGCTGCGCCGGGCCGGCGACGCGGGCGCGGTGGTCGTCCGGCATCCGCGCTCCCTCGGCAAGGGTGCGGCACTGGAGACCGGGGTGGCCCGGGTGAACCGTTTCGCCGACGCAGCCGAGCTGGCCCTGCTGTTCGTCGATGCCGACCTGGGCGCGACGGCGGCCAACGTGGCGGCGTTATGTGCCCCGGTGCTGCGTGGCGAGGCCGACATGACGGTCGCCGTCCTACCGCCCCAGCACACCGCGGGCGGCGGGCGCGGTCTGGTGGTTGCGTTGGCGCGCAAAGGGATTCGCGATGCCACCGGCTGGGAGTCCACGCAGCCGCTGTCCGGCATGCGCTGCATGACCCGGGAGGTCTTCGAGGCCGCCCGCCCTCTGGCCCACGGCTGGGGGGTGGAGACCGCGCTGACCATCGACGTGCTCACCGCGGGGTTCACCGTGCAGGAGGTGCCCTGCGACCTGCAGCACCGGGTCAGCGGGGCGGACTGGCACGGCCAGCGGCACCGGGCCGAGCAGTACGCGGACGTGGCCCGTGCCTTGGCACTGCGCCGGGCCCGCCGAGCGACGCCGTTGAAGGTGCTGGCCCGGCTGCCCCGGCTGAGCCGCGGGTCCTGACCGGCATGGCCGCGGCGGGGCCGCGTCGAGCAGTCGGGGCGGCAGGAACAGCCGCCGACGCCGAACCGCACCACCGCGACGGACGGCGTGCGGTCCTGGCCGGGCTGGCATCGTTGGGTCTACTGGCGATCCTGGGCGCGCTCGGCGACTCGGCCGCTGTGCCCGGGCTCGGCCGGACCGCTCGGCACCCGCCGTGGGACCTGGCCGCCGGAGCCCCCGCCGCACTCGTCACGGTGCTCGCCGCTCTCGGCTACCTGCTCGGCGGCGCCGCAGTGTGGTGGGGGCTGCGTGCCGTCCGGCGGGGCGAGCGCCTGCCCGACCCACGCCGGCTGGTGACTGCCGGCGTCGTTGCGGCGTTCGCGCTGACCCTGGTGCCGCCGGTCGGCTCGGCCGACCACCTGTCCTACCTCGCCTACGGCCGGATCGCGGCGGCGGGCGACGACGCCTACCTCGAGCCACCGGGCGCCTGGCGCGGCGGCACCGACCCGGTGGCTGGTGCGGTGCAGCCACCGTGGCAGGACACCCCGAGCGTGTACGGACCGCTGGCGACCGGCGTCTTCGCAGCGGTGACCATGGTCGGCGTGGGGCTCGGCGACCGGCTGGGCGAGCCGCTGCGGATGAGTGTGTGGGTCTGGTCGCTCGTCTGCGCGCTTGCGTTCCTCGCGGTCGCCCTCGCCCTGGACCGCCGGCACCGTGACGACGGGGCCCGGCGTCGGGCCGCCGTCCTCTGGACGGTCAACCCGGTCCTGCTCGGCCAGCTGGTGCTGGGCGCGCACGTCGACGTTCTGGCCGCGGCGCTGGCGGTCGGAGCGCTGGTGCTGACCGCGCGCCGTCCGGCGATGGCCGGGCTGCTGCTCGGCGCCGCCGCCTCGATCAAGGCGCCGTACGCCGTCTTCGGCCTGGCCGCCCTGTGGGGGCTGCTGCACGCGAACGCCGCCGGTGGGCGGGCCATCGCGGCCCGCGCCCGGAGCGTGGCGATCGGCGCTCTGGCGGCGCTTGCCGTGGCCGTTCCCGCGCATCTGCTGGCCGGCCCGCATGTACTCGACCAGCTCGGCCGGGCGAGTGGGTTCACGTCGATCGCCTCGCCGTGGCGGCCGCTGGTCAACCTGGTCGAGCTGGCGACGGGCAGTGGCTCGCTTCGACCGGTGGTGGTGCCGGCGTCCCTGCTGGTGGCCGCCGTCCTGGCCTGGCTGCTCGGACGGCGAATCCTGTGCGCTGCAACGGTTTTCGTCGATCCAGGTGAGCGGGCGGACGGCGGGTCCGTCCAGGCGGTCGGCGTGGCCACCGCCCGGGCGGGGTTGGTCTTGGGTGCCGCGTGGGTGCTGTGTGCCCCCTACACCCTGCCGTGGTACGACGCGATGCTGTGGGCGCCGCTGGCGATGGTCGCCCCGGTGCCACTCGCCGAGCTGGCGGTGCTGGAGAACGCGGCGCTCGCCCGGCTGGTCGTGCTGGCCCTGGCCTACCTGCCCGGCCGCGTGGTCGGCCTGACGCCGGTCCTGACCGACCTCACGCTGGGCGCACGGCGCTACGTCGCACCGGTGCTGGTGCTGGCCGCCGTCATCGTCGTGGCGCGCTGGGCTCGGCGGCGACCGTCGCCGAACAGACCGCGAGCAGCACCGGCAGGGTGAACAGCGCCACAACCGGCGGGATCGAGGTGCCCGAGTCGTTGGCGGCGAAGCCGAGCGCCGCGAGCAGGCCGAGCGCCACCAGCGCGTCGCGGAGCAACCGGTGCCGGGTGTAGGCCAACCGCACCCAGGACAGCCCGAACCGCTCCGGACGGGCCAAGGCCCAGACCACCAGCGCCGCGAGCACCGGGACCGTCATCGTCAACGCAGACGACGTGAGGATCTCCAGATTCTGAACCACCTTGCGGCGCATCACGTTCCAGGCCCCTCCGTCGAGCAGGGTCTGCACGAACCGGCCCAGGTGAGTGCGGTCGGCCGGTGGGCGCAGCCAGTCCGCGACCAACGCGACCGCCAGCAGGGCCGCGGTCGCGGCGCCGACGAGCGCCGCCCGGACCCATGTCAGCGGCACCCCGCGGGCGCGCAACGCGAGCAGCGCCATCGCCGGCAGCAGCGCCGGCGGACCGCCGACGTCGGCGCCGAGCGCGGGCAGCACGTTGACAACCGCTGCGAACAGACCCAGCACCGCCAGGAGCACGGCAACCTGCGTGCGGCGCCCGCGCAGGCGGCCCGGGCGAGGTCCGTCGGGCTCGGCCCGGTCGAGCCAGGTGGCCAGACCCAGTCCCAGCACCACGACGGCGGATCCGAAGAGCGCGAACAGCGGGTTGTCGAAGCCGTAGAACCGCCCACCGGTCAACGGGTCCCCGCCCAGCAGACCCACCAGGGTGAGCGGCGACCCGGCGGCTGCGTTGACGATGAGCACACCGGCGGTCAGGGCCCCCACCATCGTCGGCGGGCCGAGCGGGTGGCGCCGCCAGGGACCGGCCAGTGCCACACCGGCCAGGACGGCCGCCCAGCCGAACGCCACTGCGACCAGGGCGACGCCCGGTGCCTCGGTCCGCCACCACGGCACGAGCGCGGTGAGCACCCCGGCAGCCGGCAGGGCGGCACCCACCAGCGCCACGGTCTGCATCGCCCGCAGCGTGGCCGGCGATTCGGCGCCCGGATGCGCCCGTCGACGGGCGCGCAGCAGCCATGCCAGGCCGACGAGCAGGGCGGCTGTGATGCCGACGGTGACCACGTAGTACGGCGTGCGCAGCCGGGACATCGCTGCGGCCACGTCCTGCACGTCGAGCAGCCGTTCCAGCCGCGACACCGCGTCCCGGCCGGCCTGCACCGGTAGCATCGGTGCCCCGTCCACCCGGTCGGGCACCCGGACACCTACTCGCTCGAGCACGGTCGGCAGCACGTCCGTGGTCTGCACCAGGCCGTCCTGGCGGGTGCTGGCACTGCGCAGAAGCGCCGGCCCGAGCCCGGCGGGCGCCGGGCCGACCATGGCGGCGAGCTGCAGCCGCGCCGGTCCCGGCGCGTCGGACAGCGAGACGACGACCACGACGGCGTCGTCGGGCAGCGCGTTGAGCGTCTCGACCAGCGCTGCGTCGACGACGGCGACCTGCTGGTCCCTGGTCACCTGGGCGATGCTGCCGGGGCTGCCGACCGGGGAGGTGACCCGGGGCAGGTCGGCGACCAGGACGTCGGGATCGGCCTGCAGCGCGCCGGGCAGGTCGGCCAGGCCGGGCCAGACCTGTGGCGCCGTGCCGTCCGGCCCGGCGAGGGCCACGGCGGCGAGCGGACCGAGGGCGGCGGAGGAGCGGCCGGACTCGGCCAGGGCCTGGCCCAGGGTGCCGGGGTGGGCATCGAGACCCTGTTCCGCGGCCCGGGCCAGGTAGTCCGGCCAGTCGGTCACCCGGCCGGGCCGGCCGGCTCCGGTGCTGTCGACCTTCGGCGTCCGGCACCCGTGCGGACCAGCACCGGTGCGCGGGGCGTCGGCCCGCCGTCCCGCAGAGACCGCGAGCGCGCCGTCCACGGGGCAGGAGACGAGCTCGACACTGCGCGGCACGAGCGCCGCGATCGACCCGTTCCCGAGCAGGGCGGCCAGCGCCGGGGTCTGCCCCGAGATGTCGTCCCAGGTGAGACCGGCGGTGCCGAGGACGACGACGCCTCCGGTGGCCGGCGGCGGCTGCCCGGCCGTCGTGGGCTGGTCGTCCGGTCCGGCGCCGAGGGCTGCGACCAGGGTCGCGAGGGCCAGGGCGAGGACGCGCACCGGGACAGCCTAGGCGCGTGCTCGCTGCCCGACCGGGCCGCAGCGAGGAGAATGTCCCGGTGACTTCCCGGTGGTGGACCGCGGCCGGCCTCGGTGTGTTCGCCGCCTCGGCGGGACAGGTGCTGTATCGGTACCTGTACGACTACCCGGGCGAGCTGTGGCAGCTCGACCTGGAGGTCTACCGGGACGGCGCGGTGAACCTGCTGCGCGGCTACCCGGTCTACGACTGGTTGACCGGGGCGCCCCAGTTCCTGCCGTTCACCTACCCGCCGTTCGCCGCGTTGGCCGCGATCCCGTTGGCCGTGGTGCCGTTCACCGTGGCCGGGTGGTTGTGGTCGCTGCTGCAGCTGGTGTTGCTCTGGTGGGGGGTCGGGGTGGCGTTCCGGCCACTGCTGGATCGTTTCGCGGACCGGGCCGGACTGGTCCGCGCCGTGGTGGCGGCAGCGCTGGTGCAGACCCTGCCGGTCTCGGACGGCTTCCGATTCGGTCAGGTGAACGCGGTCGTGGTGACCTTGTGCCTGGTCGACCTCGCCGGCCGCTCGTCGGGCGCCCGGCTGCCTCGGTGGCTACCGCGCGGTGCCCTGATCGGACTGGCCGCGGCGGTCAAGCTGACGCCGGCGGCGTTCTGGGTCCATTTCGCCGTCGCTCGGCGCTGGCGGGCCCTCGGCGCCTCGCTGATCGCCGCGGCGACGGCCACTCTGGTCACCGCCGCGGTGGCTCCCTCCGCCACGGCCGCGTTCTGGACCGACGCGTTGCTCGACCCGGGGCGGCTCGGTCCGAACTCGGGCACCTCGAACCAGTCGCTGCGCGGCGCGCTGATGCGGATCGGCCCCCAGTCGGAGACGGTCCGAACCGCGTTGTGGCTGCTCGGGGTGGTCGTCGTCGCGGGCTTCGGGTTCTGGCTGAGCGCGCGCCTGGACCGGCTGGACGAGCAGGTGGCCGTGGTCGCCGCGGTCGGCATGGTGGCCGTCCTGGTCTCGCCGGTCTCGTGGATCCACCACTGGCACTGGGGTGTCGCCGTCGTCGGTGCGCTTCTCGGCGACGGCCGAGTACCCCGCCGGGTCTGGACCGCCGCCGCTGTCTACCTGGTGCTGCTGCTGCCGCTGCCCTGGTGGGGCGGGGCCTGGCCGGGGCACGGGCCGCTGGTGAGTGTGCTCGGGCGGGTTGTCGAGCAGTCCTACACCCTGCTCGCCCTGGGCGCGCTGCTCGCACTGTGGCGTCTGGTCGTCGTCCGGTCCGCCACGCCCTCCCTAACCAGAGGGCACGGGTAACGGCGCGGCCGCTCCGAGGATCAGCTCGCGCAGGACCGCGGAACGGTCCGGGATCCGCGCCGTGGTGAGGGCCCGTTCGAAGCAGTCGGCGGCAAGGTCGTAGACGGCCATCGCTCGAAGCCGGTCGCCCAGGTCGCGCCAGAGGCGGACCAGGCCGCGCCGGACGGTCAGCCCGGCGAGGACGCCGACCGCCGCTTGGTAGTGCGCCCGGGCCTGTTCGCTCTGATGACCGGCGTTGGCCACGTCTCCGGCGACGATCAAGGCGTCGACCGTGATCTCGTGGTCACGGTCGATCGTCTTCTCGAGCGCGGCCGCCGCGTGCTCGCGGGCGGCCTCCAGGTCGCCGAGGACGATGTTGGCCACGGCTGCCAGGCACTCCCAGTTCGCCTCGTCGACGACGCTGCCCAGATCGGTCAGGTTCATCTTGGCGATGTTCAGCGTGGCCAGGGCCTGGCGCGCGTGCTGGGGACCGGCCCGCAGTTGGATGTCCGCCAGGGTCAATCTCAGCCGGACCAGGTCTCGGCTGTTGTCGGACTCGGTGAGCTGGACGAGGGCGCGCTCGGACAGATGCAGCGCCTCGGCGACCTCACCCATGCTGTCGGCGAGCAGGGCGGCGTTCCAGTAGATGGCGGCCTCGCCGGGGACGTCCCGGTGCTGTTCGGCCTCGAGGATGAGCTGCTTGGCCCAGCCCATGGCGTGGGACAGGTTGCCGAGCTCGTGATGGCCCCACAGGAGGGTGGCACCGAGCCGGTAGTAGTCCTCGGTCCCGCCCAGCCCCTGGGCGACCGCCGCGTCGAGTGCCTCCTGGCCGATGCTGACGCCGCGGTGGATGTCGCCGACGTCCAGGTAGCAGGCGCAGAGGAGGACCCCGACCGAGCTCGGTGGAATGTGGCTGTGTCCGGTGATGCTGCGCGAGAAGAGCGGAGTGAGTACCTCGATCGCGCGCTCGAGCTCCCCCGTGCGCTCCAGGGCGGTGCCGAGCAGAAGGGTGGCCTCGTCGCGACGGTGCTGGTCGATGTCCGACTCGGACAGCAGGCTCACCAACCGCGCGCGAGCGTCGTCGAGGCCGCCGTGAGTCAGGGCGAGGCGAGCGTACGAGATCTCCAGAGAGAGCCGTCGCTCCCGCTCGGAATGCTCGCCCTCCCACAGCATGGACGACGAGCAGCCCAGCCGAGCCGCCAGGAGCTGCACCACGGCGGCGCTGGGCTGCCGCTTGCCGGACTCCAGCAGCGAGACGTAGCTCGGCGACAGGTCGTCTCCGGCCACGTCCGTCTGCGATAGACCGGCCGCCTTGCGCATCCGGACGAGGCGGGCGGCGAACCCCGACGTGTTCGCCAGATCGGCGAGGACTGGCACAGCGGGCCCCGATGCTCCGCGCCGTGAAATGGGCATAACAGATTAACCCTCCGCACTCGTAAAACTACGTGAAGTAGCGCATAGTGCATCAATCGGGTGTTTCTGTCACGATGCTCCTTGACTCCAGTCAAACCGACTTGTGACAGCAAGTCGCCAATCTCGAGGAGACACCATGTCCCGCACCCGTCGTGCCCTGATCGCGCTCTTCGCCGCCCTTTCCCTCGCTGTTTCAGGAGTGGCTGTCAGCTCGGCCACCGCCGGTGCTGCGAACTCCGCGCCGGCGTGGTGCTGCCGCTGAGATGTCGCTGATCTGAGCGCGTTGCCAGCACGTTCAGACCAGATCGGCCCCTGCGGATTCGCGGCGGGGGGTGTGGAGCCGATGGCCCGTACGGCTCTTCACCCCCCGCCGCTGCGTGCTTTGCAGGATCACGCCGCGGCCAGGGCGGCGCGTCCAGCGTTCGCACACGCACATCGTAGTCACGGAATCCGTGACAGCAAAGTCAAACTAGACATGACTTCTCAACTATGGGTAACGAGCGGAAACCCCCGGTGCTTCTCGGAGGGGTGAGATGGAACGAAGGATAACAGAATGTAGTCAAATCGAGACCAGGAGTAGCGATCACCGGAAGAGCTGTCCCTGCGAGCGCAGCTGCCCGCGACGCGCCGTCAGCCGCAGCGGACGGTCATGGCGCCCGGCTGGACCCGCGCCCTCAGTACCCGGGCGGTGCCGACCGGATCGCCGTCCAGCTGGACGTGCAGCGGCTTCTCGGCCTGGATCTCCACCGTGCGGCATTGCAGGTGCTGCACCACCGGACGCCCACGCCGGCTACGGGTGAGCACCGTCGCCACCACGGCCCCCCAGCCGACGGCGCCACGGGGGGCGACGACCGCGATGTCCAGCCAGCCGTCGTCCACCGCGGCCTCCGGCATCAGCCGGACGCCGCCGGTCAGCTCCCCGCAGTTGCCGACGATCACGCTGCGGACCCGGCGGTCGAGCACCTGGTCGCCGTCCACGCGAATCGTCACCCGGGTACGGCTCCCGCGGACCCGGCGCGCGCCGGCCACGAGGTAGGCCCACCAGCCCACCCGCTCCTTCAGCTCCGGCTGCACGGACGCCATGACCTCGGCGTCGAAGCCGATGCCGGCCATGACGCAGAAGGTGTCCAGCCGCGGGGCGTCATCCTCGCCGGACACGTCGATCTCGACGCGGCCGACGTCGACCCGCCGCTGGTCCGGTCCGAGCGCGACCTCCAGAGCGGTGTCGACATCGGTCAGCGGCAGGGCGAGGTTCCTGGCCAGCAGGTTGCCGGTTCCGGCCGGGATCACGCCCAGGGGCACGGAGGTGCCGGCCAGCTCAGTGGCCACGGCCCGCACCGTTCCATCTCCCCCGTAGGCCAGGACGGCGCTGGCCCCGCCGTCCAGCGCGGCTCTGGTCTGGCCGTGTCCGGGGTCGGCCACCGTCGTCTGGTGCCAGACCGGCGGATCGAGCCCGACGATGACGCAGGCTCGAGCGAACCGGGCCGCCGTGCCGGCCAGGTCGGTGATCTTGGTGGGGTTGGCGACGATGGCCACGTGCGGCCGGGGCAGGGGAGGCGCGGGCGCCGGCACGACGGGGACCGCCATGGCGCCGGCGCGGGACCTGCGCCGCAGCACGAGCAGGACGCCGACCGCGAGGACTGCTGCGGCGACGAGGATGAGGACCTGCGTCGTGACGCCGCCCGGGCCGCCGGCTGACATGCGCGGCACGCTACCGTCCGGACCCGCGCGCCGGATGCCGGCGCCAAATCAGTGGTGGTACCTCGGCGGGTCGATACCGTACAGGGGTGATCGACCTGCGGCTGGTGCGCGACGACCCAGAGACCGTTCGTGCGAGCCAGCGAGCTCGCGGCGCCGACGAGGGGGTCGTCGAGCTGATCGTGCTCACCGACCGGCGCCGCCGGGCGAGCCTGGCTGAGTTCGAGCGGTCCCGGGCCGAGCAGAACGCCCTGGGAAAGCAGGTGGCCTCGGCCTCGGGCGAGCAGAAGGCCGACCTGCTGGCGCGGACCCGTGAGCAGGCGGACAGGGTCAAGGCCCTCAAGGTGGTCGCCGATGCTGCGGCGGCCGAGCTGGAGGAGCTGACGGCGCGGGTCGACAACGTGATCGAGCCGGATACCCCGCCCGGCGGTGAGGACGACTACGTGGTCGTCCGCGAAGTCGGTGCACCGCGCAGCTTCGACGATGAGGGGTTCACCCCCCGCGACCACCTCGAGCTCGGTGAGCTGCTCGGTGCGATCGACATCGGCCGTGGCGCGAAGGTCTCCGGGGCCCGCTTCTACTACCTGACGGGCGTGGGGGCCCGCCTCGAGCTCGCCCTGCTCAACCTGGCGATCGACCAGGCCGTCGCCAACGGGTTCACCCCGGTCATCACCCCGACCCTGGTCAAGCCGGAGATCATGCGTGGTACGGGCTTCCTCGGCGCGCACTCCGAGGAGATCTATCGGCTCGAGGCGGACGACCTCTACCTGGTGGGGACCTCAGAAGTGGCGCTGGCCGGTTATCACGCCGGAGAGATCATCGACCTGAGCGAGGGGGCGTCGCGGTACGCGGGCTGGTCGGCGTGCTACCGCCGCGAGGCCGGCTCGTACGGCAAGGACACCCGAGGGATCATCCGAGTCCACCAGTTCCACAAGGTGGAGATGTTCAGCTACACCCGCGTCGAGGACGCCGCCGCCGAGCACCGTCGCCTGCTCGCCTGGGAGGAGGAGATGCTCGCGAAGGTGGAGCTGCCCTACAGGGTGATCGACGTGGCGGCCGGCGACCTCGGCTCCAGCGCTGCTCGCAAGTACGACTGCGAGGCGTGGGTCCCCAGTCAGCAGTGCTACCGCGAGGTCACCTCGACCTCGAACTGCACCACGTACCAGGCCCGACGGCTCGATATCCGCGAGCGCAACCCGCATGTCGTTGACGGCTCAACCCGGCCGGTGGCCACGCTCAACGGCACGCTGGCCACCACGCGCTGGATCGTCGCCATCCTGGAGAACCACCAGCAGGCCGACGGGTCGGTGCTGGTGCCCAAGGCACTGCAACCGTATCTCGGTGGCCTGGACCGGCTGTCCGTGGTCACCTGACGCCGGCACCGGAGATGATGCTGGCGCTCGACGTCGACGGGACGATCCTCGACTGGAACGAGAAGCTGTCACCGCGGGTTTCCCGAAGCATCGGTGCGGCGGTCGCGGCGGGTCACGACGTGGTGATCGCGACGGGGAGGTCGGTGCCGGGCACGCTGGGGGTGCTGGCCGAGCTGGGCCTCGACCAGGGCTGGGCGGTCTGCAGCAACGGCTCGGTGACACTGCGCCTGAGCCCGCTGCTGCCCGAGGGCTACGAGATCGCCGACCTGGTCACGTTCGATCCGGCGCCGGCGCTCCGGCTGCTGCGCGGCCACCTTCCCGAGGCGCTGTACTTCGTCGAAGGCCCGGACGTGCTGCGGACCCGCCTGGTCACCGCGCCGTTCCCGGACGGCGAGCTGACCGGTGCCGTCGAGGTGGTCCCGTTCGAGAGGTTGCTTCACACACCCGCGACTCGGGTCGTGGTGCGCAGCATCCAGCACACCAGCGAGGAGTTCGAGGCGTTGGTACAGGCCAGCGGTCTGCACGGAGTGAGCTATGCCGTGGGCTGGACCGCATGGCTCGACCTCGCTCCGGAAGGGGTGAGCAAGGCGAGTGCGTTGGAGGTGGTTCGGGCCCGGCTGCGAAGGCCGCAGGCGCAGACGCTGGCGGTCGGGGACGGGTCGAACGACCTGGAGATGTTCGCCTGGGCCGCACGTGCCGTCGCGATGGGCCAGGCGTCCGCCCAGGTCCGGGCAGCGGCCGACGAGGTGACCGCATCGGTCGACGAGGACGGCCTCGCCCTGGTGATCGAGCCGCTCCTCACACCGTTGAGGCGTGTGTGACGAATGAGGTTGCTGCGACACGCGGCAATCAATGAGCCGAGAGTAGTCATCTGACTACTTTCGGTGATGCACAATCAACGCGTGGCCCTGTCTGATCTTCTTCCCCCAGACCATCCGCCTCGTCGTGCCGCCCAGGCGGCTCCGGACATGCCGGTCGCCGCGGGCGGCGACCATCCCGCCCGATCCGACGGTGCGCCGCCGCGCACTCGCCGTCAGATGCGGGCTCACCGCCGGCGCCGTTCCCGGGGGCCCATACTGGCCGGGCTCGCCCTGGTCATGGCCGCGGGGGCAGGCTCGATAGCCTCGCTGACAGCCGATCCGAACCCCTCATCGGACGGCGACACGGCGGCGTTCCCGGGCGCCGGTGAGTCCTCGGCCGCACCGGCCGAGCTGACCAGATCACCGGTGCCGCTGGTCCCGCCGACCGCGAGCCGCTCCGCCGACGTGAACCCCGCGGCGGAAAAGGTGGCCGCCGCCCCGCGCCGGATCAGCGAGGTCGGCGGGAGGGCGGAACGCACCAGCGGAACCTGGCCGGCCCTGACCTACACGCTCAAGGCTTCGGATACCTCCGAGGAGCCGCTTCGCTTCCCCGGGGCCATCATCGGTTTCGAGCTCACGAATTCCTCGGTGAGCCGGGTCACCGTCACCGAGGGCCGGTACTTCACCGCAGTCGGAGACCTACCTGTCCAGACCGCCAGCTACGACGAGTGCCGCCGGCATCGCTTCTACGCGCGCTGGATGGCCCTTGACCCGAGCGCGGTGGTCGAGGCCACCTTCGTCGACGAGTCCGTGCGAACCGTCCAGAACCGGCCGGTGCAAGGGGCCGCCGGCTGGCAGTCGAGCTTCGGCTGCGTGCAGCCGGCACTGCGGATCCGGACACCGGCAGGCACGAATCCGGCCAGCGCCGACGTCCTGGTCGAGACCCAGGTATGGCGCCGGCGCTGACCGGGCGTCGTGACGAGCGGCTCAGGCGTTGAGCAGACCGCCGTCGTAGGTGTGGGCGTCGGCCTCCGGGTCATCGAACCACCGGCCGCCCTCTGCGAGGTAGCGGAACCGGTGGACCGAGCCGCGCGGAAGCACGATCGAGACACTGCGCGTTCCGTTGGACCGCTTCTTGAGGGTGTGCACGCCTGGCGTCCAGGCGTTGAAGTCGCCGACCACGGAGATGCGGTTGGTGTGGTCGGCCGGCAGCGAGAAGGTGAACTTGACGTCGTTGCCGTTGGCCTGACGGCGGATCATGTGAACTCCTTGCGGGACAGGGCAGATGGGAAGAGTGCCGATCCCGCTCGCCGGCGCCGGCCTGGCTCGCGGGCTGGGCTGGATGTGGAACCCGTGGCGACGTTGCCACGGGTGCGGAACTGTCCCGGGAAGTATGCCTGAGCACGAACGCGGACCGGTGGACCCTGGGCGGTCGCCACGCCGAGCCCGCCCGGCGACTCGTGCGATCAGGGGATGACCAGCGGGCGGATCAGCCGCGTGCGGCCAGTGGAACCCGTTCCTGGGCAGCCGGATCGAGGCGGACACCGGTTGCTGTCAGCTCGGCTGGTGCGTTCGGTGCCGACGGCGACGGGGGCAGCGTGATCACCTCGGGCATCCAGCGAGGCTGCAGAGGTGTCGCGGTGACCAATTCGGCTGCAACGGATTCCGGAAGGGATGGGGCCGGTGTGAACGCCGGCTGGGCCCTTGGTCCCGGGGGGCTGGTCTCCGCGGCCGACAGCCGATCGACATAGCAGCGCCAGGCGAAGCGCTCGGCGTTCACCGCTGCCCGGTCGGCGACCACTCGCGCCATGAGGTCATCGGCGATGCTGGCCCATGTTCCGCCGTCGAAACGGTCGATGCCCTCGACCGGGAGGTACACGCAGCCGGACTGGCCGGTCTCCTCGAAGACGGAGTGGTCGGTGGCGAGCACCGGTCGTCCGCTCTGGTGTGCCTCGGCGATCGGCCAGACGAAACCGGCGGGCCGGCCCAGGGCCAGCACCGCGAGGCTGCGCTGGTACAGGGCACCGAGCTGCGCGTCGGTCACGTTCTGCAGTACCGCGACGTGGCCGCCGCACGCCATTGCCTGGACGTCCTCCTGCTCGGTCAGCGGTGCGCCGACGATGATCAGTGAGGCGCCGTCCAGTGTCTTGGTGCGGCGCAGCTGGGCCCAGGCGGTGATCGCGGCGTCGCGCCGCTCCCGGCGGCCCGGGCCGCCGACGGTGAGCAGGTAGGGCCATGCCGGCGGCTTCCAGGCCTGGAGTCGACTGGGTCGCTCGGACAGCGCCGGGTCGACGGGGGGGTACATCAGCTCGCCGTCGCGGCCGGTCAGCTGCCGTACCTGCTCGGCAGTGTGCCGGCTGGTGGCCAGGACGCGGTCGACGCCGCGCAGCGCCTCGATGACCAGACGTGCCTGTCGGCGGCGAAGCGGGTGGGGCCGGCCCCGGTCGTGCGTCAGGCCCAGGTCCTGCATGAGGTCGGTGAGGTCGTGGCAGTGGACGGCGACCCGGGTGCCTGCGGGGTTGTCCGGCAGGAGCACGGCGTCCCGCGGGTCCATCAGATGCACCAGCTCGGCCTCCGCCGCGGCCTGACGAAGCGCGGCTCGTAGCCGTCCGCTGTGCTCGAGCACGTGGACCGAAGCGCCGCTGTCGCGCCAGGCGGCGGCGGTGAGCCGGGTGAGCCGCTGCAGCCCCCTGCCCCGTTCGGGACGGGAGGCGAGGAGCAGCACTCGGGTGGGCATGGAGCGTTCCCCTTGTCGCGAAGGCCCGCGGGAGCCGTGAGGTGGTCATCCCTCGCCGGCATCTCTTCGTGCTCGAGCGAATGCTCACGGTATCCCCGACTGTCACGAATGGTGAACATCTATCGCTGATCAGTAACGAAAATCGGCGGTTCGGAGGATGCGCAGCCCGGCGGGTGAGAAGCCGTGACGCGGAGTCGACGTTTTCCGCAAAGCAGCGCTATCCGACGCGACACGCCGATCGATCTGTGAGGACAGCGGCGTGTCGAGTACCGTCGGCGTGGTTCACGGCGCGCAGCGTCACCATTGACCGCTTCACGAGCGCCCGCGCTCGCCACTACACCTTGACGCTTCGCATGCCGAGGACCGGAGCATGTCCCCAACAGGACGTGACGGGGGGCATAGTGGTACCCGGCCAGTATCAGCGAGGCATGGTCTGAGGACGCACAATCGCCTGTCAGACGCTGCACGGAAGGACGTCGAAGTGACTCAGGACCACGCGAGCCCGATCACGGGAGAATCCGCGATCGACAGCCTGTTCGACACAACAGTGCGCGGCTTCAACAAGCGGCAGGTCGAGGACTACATCAACTGGTTGCGCACGGAGCTGGGCACCGTCAAGGAGGAGGCGCAGGGCCTTCGCGAACGGGCCGACGGCGGCGCCGAGGAGCTTGACCACCTTCGCCAGGAGGTCGCCGCCCTTCGTTCGGAGAGCTCGGCGGCCAACCGCCCCCAGCACGAAGAGGTCAGTGAGCGTCTGGCCCAGATCCTGCGACTGGCCGACGAGGAGGCCGACCAGAAACGTGCTCGCGCCGCGCAGGAGGCCGACAGCACGCTGGAGGCCGCGCGCGACCAGTCAGCCAAGGTGCTGGAGGCGGCGCGGTCCGCCGCCGAAGGCATCATCTCCGCCGCTCGCGAGCGCGCCGAGCGAGAGGCCGCCGCCGCCAAGGCAGAGGCCGAGGCGCTGCTCGCCAACGCGGCGTCGTCGTCGCAGACCACGATCACCGACGCCGAGCAGCGCGCCGCACAGGTGCTGGCGGACTCCGACCAGCGGACCGGTCAGATCACCTCGCTGCAGGACGAGCGGCTTGCAGCTCTGAGCGAGGTGCACACCGACACCTTGCGCCGGCTCGAAGCGGTGCGTGGTGTGCTGGAGAAGGTGCTCATCGCCGAGGCGGACGCCGGGCCGCCGCAGAGCGGGATCAGCTCGGCCCCGTTGCCCGCCGCCGGTGTCGCCATGCGGGCTGCGGACGCCACCGTGTCCTCCGAGTCTCCCGCCGCCGCCGCGCTGGCCGGCGCCGACGCGGAGGAGCCGGAGATGGACGCCGACCCGCCACAGGCCGCCGACTTCGCCGAGGGTGAGTACGCGGACGAGTACGACGAGGGGGAGGCCGACCAGGGCGACCAGGAGACCGGCACCCTTACCGCCGCCGACCTGGCCGAGGAGGCCGAGTACGAAGGCGAGAGCGCCGTCCGTCGCTGACTCAGAACACCTGGGCGGTGGTTCGCTCCCACAAGCTGGTTCCGAGGGCCCCGATCAGGTGGGCTTCCCCCAGAGCTTGCGATACACGGCGGCCGACCTCGGGTTCTGCGTGGAGTCGAACAGCCCCCCGGCGATGTAGTCGTCCGGTTCGTTGAAGTAGTTCTCGAACACCAGTACGTCCGCGCTGTGGGTGAAGAAGTCGAACATCTGCCGCATGAAGTAGGGGCTGTCCCCGGGGCCCTGGACGCCGTCCAGACCCCATTCCGGGACAGCGAACCCCTTGCCGTGCAGCCGGGCGAAGTCGACGCCATCGCGCAAGCCGGGCGCCCAGCTGGGGGATATGGCCCGCTGCCAGGTCTCCTCGTCCTTTGCGAGCAGCTTGAACCGGTTGTAATGGTCCATGGAGATGCCGTCGACCACCGCGTCACCTGGATACATCTGGAGGAGCGAGGCGAGCCGATCCTGTGATCCGGTCAGCGCGGTGCCGCAGTTCAGGTCGAGCCAGAAGGTGAACTCCGGCGAGACGCTCGACATTACCCGGCGAATGCGTGTGAACGCCGCCTTGAACTCGTCAGTCGTGTCCGCCGTGACAGACCACGGGAACCAGTAGCCGTTGGCCTCCACGCCCATCCGGATGGCGGCGTCCTCGTGGCCGTAGCGCACCAGCAGTCGGGCGATCCCGCGGAACACCTGGTCGTGGCTGCCGGACAGGATGTCCTGCCACTGGCCCTTGCGGCTCGTGGGCAGCAGCGGGAGGCCGTAGGCGAGCCGGCCCTTGTAGCCGGAGAACGAGGACACGGCCCAGGTGCTGTTCTGGATGTCGGCCCAGGTGGCGTAGGCCGGGTATACGGTCGCGAAGTCCATCGGCGTGCCGCGCCAGGTCCCCGCGTCCTCGATGTGAGCGCGGTTGATCGCTCCACCGGTCCAGAAGCCGCTGTGCCACGCCAGCCCGGAGCGAGGGGTGCCGTACATCGCGATGGCCAGGCTCGCGGCGGCCTGCCCAGCGCCGCCCGCTGAGCTGCTGACGGACGGCGTCGGGGCGGCGGACGGCGTGCTGCCCGCCGACGTGCTGTCAGTGGCGGCGGCGAGCGAGGTGACCGGGGTGGGCCCGCCACCGGCGAGCCCGGTGCCGGTGGGATGGCTCTGCACCGCGTAGGTGATCACGGCCAGTACGGCGAGCACGAGCACGAGCGACGCCGCGATCCGGCGACGTCGCATCCGGCGGCGCCATTGCTCGTCCTCTCGCATCTGCCGGGCGTGCTCGGCCAGTATCTCCAGGGCGTCCGGTTCGCGGAGCCAACTGCGGGCGGGCACGCTGGAATGCCTGCCCGCGTCCATGGGGTGAACCGTATGTGCGCGGTTCACCGAGCGACAAACCGAACCCCTCATCTGGTCCCGAACGTGTGCGGAGCACCTGGCAGTCCAGCGGTTCCGGTGAGTCTCGACCGACGGACGGTAGCCGTCTCGTCTCGGCCAATGGGCTGCGGTTTCGGGTGCGCAGTGCCGTGACTCCGGTCACCCAGCATTCCTGGTGGGCCGCCGGCTAGACGCCTGGACGGCGATGCTCGCCCACCTGCCGCGCCACCTCGGGATGGCGGCGAGCGTGACCCGCTGGGACGCCGTCCGCGAGGTCGACCTGGCCCGCGCCGACCTGGTCGGCCCGCCTGCCCGTGATCGGCGCGAGGGTGAGGTTGCGCCTCAGCAGATGGGGCTCAACCTCACCCTCGGCGCGATCACTGGGAGGATGAGAGCATGCGACTGGTGGCCAGCGACCTCGACGGCACCATCGTCCGGTCGGACTTCACCGTCTCGCCGCGCACCGTGGCCGCGCTGGAGGCATGCCTCGAACGAGGCATCGACGTGGTGTTCGTGACCGGTCGTCCGCCGCGCTGGATGGGCCCGATCGCCGAGGCCACCGGGCATCACGGACTGGCCATCTGCGCCAACGGAGCGATGCTGTACGACCTCACTCGCGAAGCGGTGGTGGCCACCCGGTTGCTCAGCACGAAGGCCGCCCGCGAGGCCGTCCAGGCGTTGCGGGACATCATGCCGGACGCCTCTTTCGCGTTCGAGACGCTCGCCGGCTATCGCCGGGAGGCCGGCTTCGCCCCTCGGCACGAGGCCGCGCTCGCCGCGCCGACCGGCACCCTCGAGCAGCTGCTCGCCGACGACCCGCAGGTGCTCAAGCTGCTCTGCCGCACCGTGGAGCGCACCGCAGACGCGATGCTCGGCCTGGCCCGGGAGGTGCTGGTCGGGATCGCCGAGCCGGTGCACTCCGACCCGAGCTCCTCGATGCTCGAGATCAGTGCGTTGGGGGTGAGCAAGGCTTCGATGCTCGCCGAGCTGGCGGCGCAACGCGGCATCGCGCCGTCCGAGGTGGTCGCCTTCGGCGACATGCCGAACGACGTGCCGATGCTGCGCTGGGCGGGGACCGCCTACGCCATGGCGGACGGCCACCCCGAAGCGGTCACCGCGGCCGGCGCCGTCGCACCGCCATGCCATGAGGACGGCGTGGCGCAGGTGCTCGAGGCTCTGCTCGCGGGGCAGCCGGCCAACCGGTGACGGGCCGGCTGTACGAACCGCTTGCCCTGCAGACCACCAGGTGCTGGGGTGCGCGCATGACATCTCGTGAAAGGAATGCCGCCATGTCGACCGACTCACCGACCGGACCGGCCGCCGACCTCGCCGAGATCGGCCTGCCCGCATCTGTCCGCGCGTTCATCGACGCCGAGATCGCTCGGCGTCCGGGCGACTACTCCGACCTGCGGGCCGTGATCCTCAACGGAACGCTGAAGCGGTCCGGTGAACGCAGCCACACCGAGGGGCTGGCGGCGATCACCGGGCACGTCCTGACCGGCGTAGGAACCCGTCTCGATGTCGTCCGGACCGTCGACCACGTGATCCCTCCGGGCGTCTATCCCGACATGCGTGAGCACGGCTGGGAGCGGGACGACTTCCCCGACATCTACCGAACCTTGATCGAGCCCGCCGACATCGTGGTCCTGGCGACCCCGATCTGGCTCGGCGACCAGTCGTCGATGACGAGGTTGGTCATCGAGCGGCTGTACGGGTGGTCGGGGCAGGTCAACGCCGCGGGGCAGTGGTCCTACTACGGCAAGGTCGGCGGCGTCCTGGTCACCGGGAACGAGGACGGCGGAAAGCACTGCGCCGCCCAGATGATGTACGCGCTGTCGCACATCGGCTTCACCGTGCCGCCGCAGTCCGACGCCTACTGGAACGGGGAGGCCGGCCCGGGGCCCTCCTACCTCGACGACCAGCGCGGTGCGCAGAACCACTGGTCGACGCGCAACGCCGTCTTCGCGGCTTGGAACATGCTGCACGCCGCGCGTGCGCTCAAGGACGCCGGCGGGGTGCCCGCCTACGGCAACGTCACCACGAACTGGGACCTGTCCGACGTCGACCACCCCAACCCGGAGTACCGCTGACGGCCGGCTCGCGATCTGACGACGCCGGGTCAGACGCTCACAGGTACTGGCCGGTCGGGCGCTCGCCGTGGTCGCCACGCTGTCCGCCCGGGCCCCCCGGCCCGCCCGGGCCGCCGGGACCCATCGGGCCGACCTCCATGCCGGGGACCCCGCCGGGCAGCGCGCGGCGCATCTGCTCGAGCTGGGCCCGGGCCGCCATCTGCTGGGCGAACAGGGCGGTCTGGATGCCGTGGAACAGCCCTTCCAGCCAGCCCACGAGCTGGGCCTGGGCGATCCGCAGCTCGGCGTCCGACGGGGTCGAGTCGTTCGTGAACGGCAAGGTGATGCGGTGCAGCTCGTCGACGAGCTCGGGGGCCAGACCCTTCTTCAGCTCGGCGAGCGAGCGCTCATGGATCTCGGCGAGCCGGCTTCTGCCGGCCTCGTCCAGGGGGGCGCTGCGGACCTCCTCGAGCAGCTGCTTGATCATGCTGCCGATCCGCATCACCTTGGCCGGCTCCTCGATCAGATCGGCCGGACCCCGCTCCCCCTCCTCGGTCTGGCCGGTGACGGCCATGCCCTCCGGAGTGACGACCACGATCCGCTGCCCCCCCGAGCCGTTGCCCTCCTGCTTGTCGTCAGAGCGCTGCTCGCCGGCCTGCTCGCCGGCCTGCTCAGGGTCGGTCCGCCCGCTCGCGCTCGACTCAGTCATTCCCCCATCCTGCCCTGTGGGAGCCGCAGCCGCCGACCGGTTGGCCCTGCGGGCGTACGCCGGCGGCGCGGTGAGATCAGGTTCGTCTTCGTAGGGTGGGCACGTGACCAGCGATGACGCGCCGTTCGGCGAAGACTGGGACGGCGTCGGCTATGACGTGGCCGCGATCCGGGCCCGGTATCCGGCTCTGGGCGACGGGTGGGCCTACCTCGACGGCGCGGCCGGGACGCAGGTACCCGAGGCGGTGATCGCGGCGGAGTCGGCGGCGTACCGGGCCGGGATCGGCAACCACGGTGGCCACTTCGCCGCCTCCCGGCGCTCCGAC
Source organism: uncultured Actinomycetota bacterium (assembly GCA_963825645.1). GTDB lineage: Bacteria > Actinomycetota > Actinomycetes > Actinomycetales > Kineosporiaceae > JADJPO01. The sequence continues at coordinate 105,501 of CAWGTT010000010.1, read as the reverse complement.
GCGCTCACCGCAGCCGCCCGCGAGGCGATCGTCGACCTGCTCGGCGGGCCCGCGCCGTCCGGGGTGGTGCTCGGGCCCAGCACGACGGCGCTGACGTACATCGTCGCGGCCGCGCTCGCCAAGACCTGGCGCGCGGGCGACGAGGTCGTGCTGACCCGGCTCGACCACGAGGCGAACGTGCGGCCCTGGGTGCAGGCCGCGGCCCGGGCGGGGGTGACGGTGCGCTGGGCCGATCCTGACCCCGACACCCTCGACCTGCCGACGGCCTCTGTCCTCGATCATCTCAGCGAGCGGACCCGGCTCGTCGCGGTCACCGCGGCGTCGAACGTGGTGGGCAGCCGCCCCGACGTGCCCTCCATCGCGGCCGCCGCCCACGCCGCGGGCGGCTCGGGTGGCGGCGACCTCGGCGGAGGTGGTGACGGCGCACTCGTCTACGTCGACGGCGTACATGCCACCCCGCATGGACCGGTCGAGCTGGCCTCGCTCGGTGCCGACTTCTACGCGACCAGCGCCTACAAGTGGTCCGGACCGCACCTGGCCGCGGTAGTGGCCGATCCCGACCTGCTCGCCGAGCTCGAACCGGAACGGCTGGACTCGGTGGAGAACGCCGGTCCGGGCCGGTTCGAGCGGGGCACGTCGCCCTTCGCCCAGCACGCCGGGCTTGCCGCCACGGTCGACCACCTGGCCGGGCTGGCCGCACCTGCTCGGCAGGGGGAGCGGGGCGAGGCCACCCGCCGGGAACGGGTGCTGGCCTCGATGGCGGCGGTGCAGGCGCACGAGCGCCGCCTGTTCCGCCGGTTGCTCGACGGGATCGAGGCGATGGACCACGTACGGCGGATCGGCCGTCCGAGCCGGTCCGCGCCGACGATGTGGTTCCGGGTGCGTGGCATGACGCCGGACGACGTTGCGTGGGCCTGTGCGCAGGACCGGGTCAACGTGTGGTCCGGACACAACTACGCCTGGGAGCTGGCGGGTTTTCTCGGCATCCGGGACAGCGGGTCGGCCGTGCGGGCGGGCATGTCGTGCTACACCGATACCGACGACGTGGACCGGTTGCTCGCCGTCCTGGACCGGCTCGGGTGACCCTGCGGGGACCGGGCGAGGGAGGAGCGCGATGAGTATCGCCGTCGAGCTGCCCGAGCTGTTGCGGGTCGCCGAGGGGTTCGGCACCGTCCCGATGCTGCTCACCGGCGACGCCGACGGGCGCCCTCGGGCTGCGGCCACCTCGCTCACCTGGGACGGAGTGGTGGCGACCGCCCGGGCGGGCCGGCACTCCCTGGCCAACGCCGCGCAGCGTCCGTTGGTCAGCCTGCTCTGGCCCGCCCCACCCGGGGAGCGGTTCGCCCTTCTCGCCGACGGAACGGTGGTGGCCGTCACGACCGACGAGCCGGACGACGGCGAGCCGCGCAGGGGTGCCGGCGGTTCGGTGAGCATCGAGGTGAGCCGGGCCACGCTGCACGTCGTGTCCGGACCCGCCTGACGCCTGCGGACCCTGCCTGACCTGCTGCCCGACTGACCACGCCCGCGCCGCGCCCGCGCCACGCGACAGCCCGTTATCCAATCGTGACCTCTCGGGGTGTACGTCGAGGCAACGGTCCGCGTCCTCTCGGCGTCAGTACAGCAACGGGGGCGCACTCAGCGAAACGGGGCGCGCACTCAGCGAGGAGACCGACGATGACGATCGCGGCATCGGACGAGCGGATCATGGCGCTGCGTGAGCAGATGCGCCTCGCGCACACCGCAGCGTCGACCGCACGCACCGCTCGGCGGGCGTCGCAGGAGGCCTCGCGCTCGGCGGGGGCACTTGCCGACCAGCGTGCCGCCGCCGACGCCGCTGTGGCGGAGGCGGTCCGCCGGTTGCGCGCTGTCCACGGGCTGCGCCCGGTGCGGTTGGCGCACCTGCTGCGTGGCCGATCCCGGCACGAGACCCTGCTCCGCGCCGAGGCACTCGAAGCCGCCTCCGTGCAGCGTGACGCGATCGCGGCGCAGGCCCGGGCCCATCTGGACGACGTGCGGCGGCTGTCCGCCCAGGCCGACGCCGCAGCCGCCCAGGCTGCGGCACTGCCTCGGCTGCTCGATGAGCTCGCCCGGCTGATCCACGATGCCGGTGGGGACGACGCCGTGCGGCTGGCGGCCGCCGAGGCCAGCATCGGGCCGCCGCTGACCAGCGAGCTCGCCCTCTCCCACGCGCTGCAGGCGACCCGCCACGCGCGGACGCGGATTCAGGAGGCGATCGCCCAGCTCGTGACGGCGCACGCCTGGGGCGCTCGCGGCGCGGACCACGCGATGGAGTCGGTTACCGCGGCCGTGCTGATGCTGCGTCGCGACACCCCGCGTGGGCCGGAGCCCGTGCGCGAGGCGACCGACCGCTGGCTGTGCTGGGTGGCCGGGTCGCTCGGCTCGGCTGCGGCCCCATCGCGGTCCGCTCTGGAGGAGGCCCGCCGGCTGGACGCCGAGCTCGGCGCCGCGGCGGCGGAGGTCGCCCGGCAGCGGGCCCAGGTCCGGCACGCGGTGGCGGGTTCCCGTGCGGTCCGGATCGAGATCCTTTGCGGTGCGGCCGCCTGACCGGCCGCCCCGGTCATTCTGAGCTGGTCATTGCACCAGGACCACGGACAGGGTGCGCGGGCCGTGTACACCCTCCACCCGGCTGAGCTCGATATCGCTGGTGGCCGAGGGGCCGCTGATGAACGTGAGCGGGCGGGTCGGGTCGAGCTGGTCGAGCATCTCGGGAACGGTCTGGACGACCTGGTCGGCGCGGACGACGCAGACGTGGACGTCGGGGACCAGAGTGATCGCCCGGCGGCCCTGGTCGGCCTCGCCGTCCAGCACGATCGTGCCGGTCTCGGAACAGGCCACGCGGCAGGCGGTCACCACGGCCGCGAAGCCGTCGAGCTCGTCGGGGGTGAACCGGCCGTCGTCCGGCAGACCCGCTGGTGCCCATTCGGGCAGGCCCGGGGCGAGCAGCACTCGGGTCTGGTCGTCGCCCGCACCGGTCTCGGCGAGCGCCGCCCGGACGGCGGCACCGACCTCGGACGGCGTGGCGCGTCGGACCGTTGCCTTGTAGTCATCGAGCCGGTCCACGAGCTGGTCGAGAACAGCGGCCGATCCAGGTTCGTGCTCGCCACGCTGTCGGTAGTCCCGCGTGATCGACCCGGCCGGTCCAGACCCAGGGGGTCCAGACCCCGGCTGCCCAGACCCCGGGTGGACACTTTCTCGAGCGACACGCGGGCGTGTCGTCGAGAAAGTGTCCACTGGGTTGGTGGGTGGGCGGGTACGGGACGGTGGGCGGGTACGGGACCACCATTGCCGGAAGGTCTCGGTGGGTGGGGGCGGCAGGTCGCGGCTCGTCGTCCAGGCCGACAGCGGCGGCGGCAAGCTGGTGATCCGGTTTCGCCGGTCGAGACGGGCGATCAGGCGCCCGGCGCGCGAGGCGGTCTCGGCGGCGGCGAACCGGCGCGGGTCGGACATCACCCAGGACGCCGCGGCCATCGCGACGGCCTCAGCGGTGGGCACCTTCGAGGCCGCCCGCCGCTCCTCGACGTGCTGGGCGCGCAGGTGCACCAGGATCGAGGGGATGTCGATGCGCACCGGGCAGGCGTCGAAGCAGGCTCCGCACAGCGACGACGCGTAGGGCAGAGAGGCGTTGTCCTCGACGCCGGTGAGCTGGGGGGAGAGGATGGCGCCGATCGGCCCGGGGTAGACCGACCCGTAAGCGTGGCCGCCGGTGCGTTCGTAGACCGGGCAGACGTTCATGCAGGCCGAGCACTTGATGCAGTGCAACGCCTCCCGGCCGACCGGGTCGGCGAGGGTCGCCGTACGGCCGTTGTCGAGCAGCACCAGATGGAACGCCCGAGGTCCGTCGGTGAGGCCGTTCCCCGTGGCGTGCACGCCGGTCCAGGCGGAGGTGTACGGGTTCATCCGCTCACCCGTGGAGGAGCGGGGCAGCAGCTGCAGGAATACCTCAAGGTCGCGCCACGAGGGCACTAGCTTCTCGATGCCCATCACGGTGATCAGCGTCTCGGGAAGGGTCAGGCACATCCGCCCGTTGCCCTCGGACTCGACGACGAGCAGGGTGCCGGTCTCGGCGACGGCGAAGTTCGCGCCGGACACCGCGACCTTGGCGGTGAGGAACTTGCGTCGCAGATGTGCCCGGGCGGCCATCGCGAGTCGGCGCGGGTCGTCGGTGAGGTCGGTTGGGGCGTCTGGCATCTCGCGGGCGAAGATCTCCCGGATCTCGGACCGGTTGCGGTGGATCGCGGGCACCAGGATGTGCGAGGGCAGATCGCCGCCGAGCTGCACGATCAGCTCGGCGAGGTCGGTCTCGTAGGCGGTCACGCCGTCCTCGGCCAGTGCCTCGTTGAGTCCGATCTCCTGCGTGGCCATCGACTTGACCTTGACCACCTCGCGGTGGCCGGTCTCGCGGACCAGGCGGGAGACGATCGCGCACGCCTCGACCGCGTCACCCGCCCAGTGCACCATCGCGCCGCGGGCGGTGACCTCGCGTTCCAGACGCTCCAGGTGCGCGCCCAAGTCAGCCATCGTCGCTGCTTTGATCTCGGATCCTGCGCTGCGCAACGCCTCCCAGTCCGGCACCTCACCGACGACCGCGGCCCGCTTGGCACGGATCGTCGCGGTGGCGTGCCCGATGTTGCGGCGTAGCTGGGTGTCGGCCAGCGCGGCGCGCGCGGCCACCGGGAACGGAGTCTGCGCCCGCAGCTGACCGACGCCGCGCGGCGCGTGCCGTGGGATGCCGAGGAACTCGCTCATCGCCGTCCCCCGTTCCCGGTGGCGGCGAGGATCTCGGCCAGGTGAACCGTGCGCGTGCCCGTCCGCAGCCGGGACAACCCGCCGCCGATGTGCATCAGGCACGAGGCGTCCCCGGCGGTGAGCACCTCGGCCCCGGTGCCGAGCACATGGCGCATCTTGTCGGCGAGCATCGCGGTCGAGGTGTCGCGGTTCTTCAGGGCGAAGGTGCCGCCGAAACCGCAGCACTGGTCGGCGTCGGGGAGCTCGACCAGGTCGATCCCGCGGACGGCGCGCAGTAGTTGCAGCGGCTTGTCGCCCACCCGAAGCATCCGCAGCGAGTGGCAGGTCGGGTGGTAGGTCACCCGGTGCGGATAGTGTGCGCCGGCATCGGTGACGCCGAGCACGTCGACGAGGAACTCCGACAGTTCGTAGGTGCGGTCGGCCACCGCGTCGGCGCGATCGGCCAGCGCGTCGTCCCCCGCCCGGCGGGCGACCATCGCGTGCTGATGACGCACCGACCCGACGCACGACCCGGACGGCGCCACCACCACCTCATACGGCTCGAACGTCTCGACGTGGTGACGGACCAGCGGCAGGGCATCGCGCAGGTAGCCGGTGTTGACGTGCATCTGTCCGCAGCAGGTCTGCCGGTCCGGGAAGTCCACCCCGTGCCCGAGCCGCTCGAGGAGGGACACCGTGGCCTTGCCGACGTCCGGGTACATCGCGTCGGCCAGGCATGTCACGAACAGCGCGATCTTCATCGGACCTCCACACCGGACACCTCCCACCAATCTGCCATGCCCGTTGGTGGAGGGGCAGCCTCACCGACCAGCAGAAATGTGGTGGACCGCCGCGGGGAGACACACAGGGTTCACACAGTCAGCAGCACCTTGCCGACGTGAACCGAGCTCTCGACCAGCCGGTGCGCCTGGGCGGCCTCGGCCAGCGGCAGCCGGGAATGGACGACGGGGCGCACCACGCCGTCCGAGATCAGCGGCCAGACGTGGTCGGCGACACTCGCCACGATCGCCGCCTTCTCCTCCTGCGGCCGGGCGCGCAGCGAGGTGGCCAGCACCGCGCCCCGTTTCGCCAGCAGCGCGCCGAGGTCGAGCTCGGCGCGCCGTCCGCCCTGCAGCCCGATCACGACCAGGCGCCCGCTGGTGGCCAGGACCTCGATGTTGCGGGACAGGTACTTCGCGCCCATGTTGTCCAGCACCACGTCGGCGCCGTGGCCTGCCGTCGAGCTCTTCACCACCTCGACGAAGTCCTGCTCCCGGTAGTCGACCAGGATGCTCGCCCCCAGCTCGGCGCACCGCTCCAGCTTGGCCGCCGACCCGGCGGTCACGGCGACGGTGGCGCCGACCTGGCGCCCCAGCTGGATCGCCATCGTCCCGATCCCGCTCGACCCGCCGTGCACCAGCAGCACCTCATCGGGGCGCAGCCCGGCCAGCATGAACACGTTGCTCCAGACCGTGCAGGTCACCTCGGGCAGGGCGGCGGCGTCCACCAGCGACACCCCGGTCGGTACGGGTAGCAGCTGGCTGACCGGTACCGCGACCAGCTCGGCGTACCCGCCGCCGGACAGCAGCGCGCACGCCGAGTCGCCGGCCCGCCAGGTCTCCACGCCCTCGCCGACCGAGGCGACGGTGCCGCTGCACTCCAGACCGGGCCAGGCGGGGGCACCGGGCGGGGGCGGATAGTGCCCCATCCGCTGCATGATGTCGGCCCGGTTCACCGCGGTTGCAGCGACCTGCAGCACCACCTCGCCCGGCCCGGCGACCGGGTCCGGCACGTCGGCGAGGGTGAGCTGCTCCGGTCCACCGGGTTCGGCGATCACGACGGCCTTCATGTGGACAAACTCGTCGCCGGCGCCGGTACGTGGATCACGTTGAAGATCACGTTGCGTCAGAGTGGTCAGATTCCGTCCCAGGGGACGCCACGTGATCTTCAGCGCGATCACGGGGGACGGCTGCATCACGGGGGACAGCTGCATCACGGGGGACGGCTGGATCACGAGGGACGGCTGCATCACCGGGGACAGCTGCATCACCGGAGACGGTGGCGTTGAGCGCGGCCAGGTCGGCGGGCGTATCCAGGTCGAGGGCCTCGGTCCGGCTCACGGGCACCTCGACCAGGCTGAGCCGGTCGAGCACCGACCGCATCGACGCGCCGACCGGCGCCAGCGCGCCGAGCACGGACCGCAGCGGCGCCGTCCGGTAGACCGCGAGCAGCGGCTGGCGGGCGCCGTCCGGGTCGAGGGCCACGGCCGCCTGCACGGCCGGCCCGCGGACCGCGTGGAGGAGGCGTGGCAGGGCGGTACCGGCGAGCGGCATGTCCCCGGCCAGCACGACCACGCGGGACCCGATGGTGTCGTCTCGGCCGCCACCCCGGCCTTGCGCTGCCGCGGCCAGCCCGGCGCCCAATCCGGTGACGGGTCCGCCGCCCGGCGGGTGCTCGAGGGTCCAGACCAGTTCAGCAGGGTCGCCGCTCACCCTCGTCGCGTCGTCCAGAGCAGCCCGGACGGCGTCACGCGCCGGGTGCTCGGCCGGTGCCACCACGACGACCCGCAGCAGCGGCGCACCGGCCGCGACCAGCCCCGCGAGTGCGCCGGCCACGGTCCGGGCCAGGACCGGGCCATCGCCGAGGAGCTGGGCGGTCTTGTCCACCCCGGACCAGCGGCGTGACTGCCCGCCCGCGCAGACCACGAGGGTGACGCCGTCGACCGGTCCGCGGCCGCGAGACGTCGAGGTCATGACCGGCAGTCTCCTCGCTCGTCCGGCATGGGGTCACGCGACAAGAGCAGTGGCCGTGCTCCGGACGCGGCCGCAGCGGCACCCGATCGGGTGACCCGTGACGGACCTGGCGGCGCCGATCGGGTGAGAACTGTGCCCACGAGGTGCGCTGGGCGTCGCCGGCCGTCGAGACACAGATGGCGCTGGGACAGCTATCACCCCACCGCGGTGGGAACCGGCAACGAGAGGGCATGATGCGTCGTCACCTCAGCATTCGGTGGAAAGTGCTCGCCGTGCTCGCGTTGCCCGTCCTGGTCATCGCGCTGGCCTGCGGGGCAATGGCCTACGACGCCTTGGGGCAGGCGCAGACGAGGCGGCAGATGGGTGCCTTCGCCGAAGCGCAGACCCGGGTGAACGAGGTGATCGCAGCGCTGCAGGTCGAGCGCCTCGCCTCCGCCGAGTCCGGACCGGACCGGGCCGCCGCCATCGACGAGGCTCGCCGCGGCACGGACCGCGCCATGACCCGCCTCGACATCACCCTCGCCGAGACCGGCATCGCCGGCGGGGTGTCCGGCGCCTCCGGCGTGCTCAGCCGGCTGGACTCGGCACACTTCCGGATCACCGAACAGCGTCGCCTCGTCGACGACGGCGCTTCGACCGAGAACGTTCTGACCGCCTATTCGACGATCATCTCCGCCGACGTCGAGTTGCCGGCACAGATGGCCGGAGTGCTGTCCGATCGCCTTCTCGCGCAGCGGTTCGCGGCGGCGACCGAGCTGGCCCGAGCCAATGAGGCAGCCTCCCAGATCCACCTGATCGGACTGGTCATGGTCCGCGCGGGCAAAGCCACGCAGGCGCAGCAGAACCAGCTCGCCGTGGCGATCGCCGACCACGATCGAGCCCTGGAGCAGTTCGCAGGCAGCGGCAGCGTGGTGGATCCCGCCGTCCAGCAGCAGGCAACGGCGGCCGCGACGCGGTTCAGCGGGTTCGCCCACGACATCCAGCGCCGGGAGAGCCTGCCGATCGGGCTGCCCGAGAAGACCTGGACCGACTCCGCCACGGCACAGTCCGACGCCCTGCGCCGGCTGGCGGCCGACGTCACGCTGGACGCCGCAGCGCAGGCGCAGTCGTCGGCCGAGACCGCTCAGCAGCGGGTCGCGCTCACCTCCGCCGTCGCCGTCGCCCTGGTCGGCCTGATGATCCTGCTCGCGCTGATGCAGTCCCGTCAGATCACTGCGCCGCTGCGCCGGCTGGCTCAGGTCACCACGCGCACCCGGGAGGAGCTGCCGGGTGCGGTCGAGGCGATCATCGTGCACGGGGCCCCGTCCGCCGACCTGCCCGCCGTGGGCGTCGAGGCCAAGGACGAGGTGGGCGATGTGGCCGCCGCGTTCCGCGACGTCCAGGACACGGTGATCGGCATCGCTCACGAGCAGGCCCAGCTACGCAGCGCGCTGGCCGAGACGTTCGTCAACGTCGCGCGGCGCAACCAGGTGCTGCTGGCCCGCCAGCTCTCGTTCATCGACAGGCTGGAGCGCAGCGAGGAGAACCCGGACGCGCTGGAGAACCTGTTCCGGCTCGACCATCTCGCCACCCGGATGCGTCGTAACGCCGAAAGCCTGCTGGTACTGGCCGGGATCGACTCGGGCCGGCGGGCGCGGTCACCGATGCCGCTGTCGGATGTGGTTCGCACGGCGATCAGCGAGATCGAGCACTACGAGCGGGTCGACCTCGGCAGCACCGTGAACCCGCTCGTCGTCGCCCATCTGGCGCTGCCCACCTCGCACCTGATCGCCGAGCTGATCGAGAACGCCACCCTGTTCTCGGATCCCTCCTCCCGGGTGTGGGTGCAGACCGCGGCCGGTCCGGACGGCGTCGAGGTCCGGATCGCCGACCACGGTCTGGGGATGAGCCCGGAGGACCTCGCCCGGGCCAACGAGCGGATCACCGACACCGAGACCTCGGCCGTGGTGCCGGTGCACACCCATGGTGCATCGCGGCTCGGTCTCTACGTCGTGGCCCGGCTGGCGACCCGCCTCGGCGCCCAGGTGAGCCTGGCCGCCGGCGAGGTCAACGGCACGGTGGCCCGCATAGTGCTGCCGTCCGCGGTCTTCGTCGAGGGTTCGACGCCGCAGGCCACCGGGGTCACGGATCAGGTCGACGTGTCCGCAGCCGAGCAGCAGGCCGATCGCCACGGGTCCGCGGGCCGGCATGCGCAGCCGGGGGAGCAGCCCCCCGTCGCGCCCGATCCGTTCGACCAGCTGGTCGAGTCCTCGTTCCCGGCCGCCCCTGCAGACGGCAACGCCGCCGCGGGACCGGTGGGCGCGCTCACCCCGGATCTGCCGCCGCCGGTGGACCCCCCGCCCGTGCTGGTCACACCCCCGGCAGCCGAACAGGTCCCCGAAGACCTCGACCCGGGCGGGCCGCGTCCGCTACCCCGGCGCCGTCCGGGTGGGCGGACGCCGGTGGCAGCCGATATCCCGCCCGGCTTCGGGCCGCAGAACCAGTCCGGGCAGCCACCGGCCGCCCCGCCTTCCCCCGTCGAGCCGCCGCCGCTGCCGGCACCGGTCGAGGCGGCCCAACCGCCCGCCTCGTTCGAGGCGGCGGCACCGGCTGAGCCGGTCCACCTGCCCGCCCCGGCGGACCCACCCGCTGCCGCCCCCCGGGCGACGATCCCGGCGACCATCGACGTACTGCCCAGCGGTGGGCGGGCAGGGCGCACCCGGGGTCTGTTCGCTCGACGCGGCCGGGGCCGTACCCGCAGCGAGGCGCCAGCCGACCATCCGCTCCCGGAACCGGTTGCGCCGCAACACGCTTCGGTTATGGCGCCGCCCGACTGGTTGCCGAGCGAGGCCCCGGACGACGGGTCCCGCTGGGGCTGGGCCCACCGGTCCGACGGAGCGGAGGTGGGCGAGATCGACCATCCCTCGTCGCAGCCGATCGCCGGTCCGGACCCGTTCGACTCCCCCGTGCAGCCCGGCCGGCCGGGACCTGCCGGCCAGGGCGCGACCTCGTCGCCTGTCGACGACGTCGACTCCCGCTCCGAGCTGGCCTCCACCGCACTGTCCGAGCTGAGCATGCTCGCCTCCTACCGCCCGGCCGTCGGCAACGGGTCCCCGGCCACCCTGGCCCGGCGCCGCGCCGCGCCGACGCCCGTGGAGAGCCCGGCTCCGCCCCCGGTCACCATCGGTCCGCCCAGGCCGAGCCGGACCGCCGACGGGGTGAGAGCCACGCTGTCCGGGTTCGTCACCGGTGCCGCCCGGGGCCGCAGCCACGGCGGCCTGGGCGGGTTCGGCCAGGCCCCAGCATCCGATCCGACCGCGACCAGGGAAGAGGACTACCGGTGAACCCAACGCACGACGACGTCGATTTCGCCTGGCTGCTGGACAGCTTCGCTCGCAACGTGCCCGGGGCGCGGCACGCTCTGGCGGTCTCGGCCGACGGCCTGCTGATGGCCATGTCGACCGAGCTCGACCGCACCAGCGGCGACCAGCTGGCGGCCATCGTGGCCGGACTGTCCAGCCTGACTCGCGGGGCCGCCCGCCAGCTGCGATCCGGCGAGGTGCGGCAGGCGATCGTCGAGATGGACGCCTCGTTCCTGGTGCTGATGAGCGTCTCGGACGGCTCCTTGCTCGCGGTGGTCGCCGACGCCCAAGCGGACATCGGCATGGTCGGTTACGAGATGGCCATGCTGGTCACCCGCGCCGAAGCCGCGCTCACCCCCCAGCTGGTCTCGGAGCTGCGATCCAGGTTGCCGGTCAGCGGACCGGTCCGCACGGTCGTGGGTGGGTGAGTCGGTTGACCATCGATCTGAGCTCGGGGGAGTACGAGACGGGCGAGGTCCGCCCGTACATGATGACCGGCGGACGGACCCGGTCGGTCTGCGGTGACCTGCCGATGGAGACCCTGGTGGAGGCGGTGGGGGCACCGGCGTCGGGGCGCACCAGCGAGCAGCGCGACATTCTCGCCGTGGCGGCCGGCGGCTACTCCTCGATCGCCGAGCTGTCGGCGCACACCCATCTGCCGCTCGGTGTCGTTCGGGTGCTGGTCGGTGACCTCGAGGCGGCCGGCCTGTTGTACGTGCACGGACTGTCCACCAGCGAGGCGCCGACGTCGGTGACCCCGCTCAGTGTTCTGGAGTGTGTCCTCGATGGCATCTGTGCCCTCTGATCTGACTCAGTACGACTCGCCGCCCCACGCGCCTGGGCCTGGGCCTGCGCCGGCGCCGCCGGCGACGGTGCCGCAGCAGCGGCAGGCCCCCCGGGTTCCGCCGACGGCGCCCACCGTGGTGAAGATCGTCGTGGCCGGCGGCTTCGCGGTCGGCAAGACCACCTTCATCTCCTCGATCTCGGACATCGACGCGCTCTCCACCGAGGCGGCGATGACCGAGCACTCGCTCGGTGTGGACGACGCCGGAGCGGCCGCCCGGACCAAGACCACCACCACCGTCGCGATGGACTTCGGCCGGATCTCCCTGGCCGGCAACCTATGGCTGTACCTGTTCGGCACCCCGGGACAGGACCGGTTCCTGTTCATGTGGGACGACCTGATGCGCGGCGCGATCGGCTGCGTGGTGCTGGTCGACACCGACCGGCTCGACCAGTGCTTCGCCGCCGTCGACTACGCCGAGACGCGCGGCGTGCCGTTCGTGGTGGCCGTGAACTGCTTCGACGGGGTCGCCAAACACACCCTGGACGACGTGCGCGAGGCCCTGTCGATCGGCCCCGACGTGCCGATGATGTACACCGACGCCCGGGCCCGGCCGGCCACCAAGCAGGCTCTGGTCCTGCTGGTCCAGCACGCCATGGCGCGCGCCGGGCGTTGACGCCTCCTGGGCGGAGGTCAGTCCCGGCGCAGTCGCGCGGCGGCCAGCAGCCACGACGCGGCGCCGATCGCTGCGAGCACGCCGAGCATCGCCGGGTTCCACCCCCCGCCGAACCACGGATCCTGGACGGCGACGACGGCGGGGTACATCGGCGTGAGCCGGCCGACGATGCCCATCGCCGTCGGGAGGACCTCCGGCGGGGGCCCTGCCCCACCGATGATGAGGACGACGAACCAGAACAGGACGCCGGCGCCCTGCGCGGCCCGCGCGTTCGGTAACACGGAGCCCAGGACGAGACCGAACAGGCCGAAGGCGACGGCGGCCACCGCGACGGCGACCACGACCCCCAGCGGGTCCTGCGGCGCAGCCGGGTCGCCTCCCGCGACGGCGACGGCTCCGACGACCACGGCTCCGGCGGCGGTGAGGACGAGCCCCACGGCCAGCTGGGCGACGAGGATCGCCGGCACCGGTAGCCCGGCGGCCCGCATCCGTCGCAGCACACCTCGCTCCCGGTACCCGGCGAGCTGCGTGGGGATGGCGATGAGCCCGACCGAGGCCGCGACCAGGGCCATGTACGCGGGCGCGTAGTACGTCGAACCCCCAACGCCGCGGAACACGTCCCCGGACGGGTCGGGGGTGTCCCCGAAGACCCCGCCCAGGACGAGGACGTTCACGGCCGGCAGGGCCAGGGCGAAGACGAGCGCCACGGGATCGCGGGCCAGCAGCAGGAGCTCGACCCGGGCGGCCTCGCCGAGGACCCGCGGCCTCATCGGAGCCCTCCCGCGGGGCCCTCGGCCGGAGTCTCATCGACCAGCCGGAAGAACGCGTCCTCCAGCGTCGAGCGAGTGACGACGAGGTCGTCGGGAACCGCGCCGCGCTCGACCAGGTGATGGCCCACATGGGCAGCGGCCATCGGCTCGCCCGTGATCTCGACCGTTCGCCCCCGGTGCACGACGGACCGCACGCCCGGCAGCCGCCGGAGAACCGCCCCGTCCACACCGTCGCCGATCTCGTCGGTGAAGGTCACGGTGATCCCGCCCCCGTGGCGCGCGGTGACGGCGGCCGGACTGCCCTGCTCGATGACGAGCCCGTCCCGGATGACGACGACGCGGTCGCACAGCCTTTCGGCCTCGTCCATGAAATGGGTGACCAGGACGACCGTCGTGCCCATGTCCCGAACCCGCTCGACCAGCTGCCACGCGACCCGCCGCGCGGCGGGGTCCAGGCCAGTGGTCATCTCATCCAGGAACACCAGCGCCGGACGGTTCACCAGCGCGAGGACGATGAACAGCCGTTGCCGCTGACCGCCCGACAGGTCTGCGAAGGATGCCGTCCCCTTGTCCGCCAACCCCCAGTCGGTCAGGAGTGCGTCGACGTCGACCGACCCGTCGCCGACCGAGGCGAAGAGCCGGACCGCCTCGCGGACGCGCAACCGGTCCGGCAGCGCGGAACTCTGTAGCTGGCTACCCACCCGGCGCCGCAGCTCCATCACCTGAGTGACCGGGTTCAAGCCCAGGACTCGCATGTCGCCCCGGTCCGGGCGCCGCAGTCCCTGCAAGCACTCGACCGTCGTGGTCTTGCCCGACCCGTTGGGTCCGAGGATGCCGACGATCTCTCCACGCGCGACGTCGAACGACACGTCGCGCACCGCGGCGACACCTCGGTAGGACTTCTGCAGGCCTCGAACCGAGACTGCGGGTTCGGCCACGCCCGCACCGTAGTGAGATCTCGAGCGCGGACGCGCAGGACCTGCGTCCTAGGGTGGACGTCGTGGAGAAGGCCGAGCTACGGATCAGCACCGGACGCCGGTTGGTCACCGACCTGACCGGCGAGGTGGAGCGGTTCTGCCACGGACACTGCGCCGGCGCCGACGGCTTGCTACACGTGTTCGTGCCACACGCCACCGCCGGGGTCGCGCTCGTCGAAACGGGCTCGGGCACCGAGAGCGATCTCGCCGACGCCCTGGCCCGGCTGCTGCCGCGCGAGGACGTCTACCGGCACCGACACGGCTCGACGGGGCACGGCGGCGACCACGTCATGCCCGCCTTCGTCACGCCGTCGCTGAGCATCCCCGTGGACGACGGGCGCCCGGCGCTCGGCACCTGGCAGAGCGTCGTCCTGGTCGACCCGAACCTCGACAACCCGGTACGGCGGGTGCGGCTGTCGTTCCTCGCCGGCTGACCCTCCGCCCAAACCAGCACGACGACACAACGCACGACGCACAACGCACGGCGGCCCGCCGCCGAGGTGGCGGGCCGCCGGGTCCACGCCGGTCGGCGCCGTCCCTTATGAGCGCGTGATCGGCACAGTGACGTGGCTCGGGCTCGGTGTGGCCGGCACCGGCACCGACACCGTGAGGATGCCGTCGGCGTACTCGGCCGTCACGGCCTCTCCGTCGGCTCCCTTGGGCAGGGTCACCGAGCGAGTCATCTTCCCGTAGTAGAACTCCGAGCGCTTCTTCTCCTTGACGGTCTCGCTGCGCTCGGCGGTGATGGTCAGGACGCCGTCGTCGAGCGTGATCGAGACGTCCTTGTCGGGGTCGATCCCGGGCAGCTCGGCTCGGATGGTGTACTTACCCTCCTCGACGAACTCCTCACACCGCATCGACCGCTCGAACCCGAACGGCCGCAAGCCCGGACGTGGCATTCCGGTCTCCATCCAGTCCAACCAGTCCGCCCAGGCCGGTGCCCATGAGCGGCGTTCCACTTCTCCCTTCGCAGACATGGCGATGAGCCTCCTTTCCTGCGCATTCCCCGCCCCTGTCGGGGCGCAGACCACCCTCACCACCCACGCTAGGTCGGTCCCCGGCCTTGGGTGATGGTCCAACGTCCTCGGCCGAACGTCAGGCCGACCGCGGTCGATGAGGTCACATCGGCGGGCCCGGAGGGCGCCGTCCGCACTGGTAGCCTCGGCCGTGCCGAACCGGCCACCGACCAGCACAGGTATCCGCTGGTGGGCGACAGGTGCGGTGGCGCAGACCGCAGCGAAGCCGGTGGGAGTCCGGCGCTGTCCCGCAACTGTGAGCCCGACCGAGCTCCGTGCTCCGCCCGGAGGACGTCGCGGCGAGCCAGGTCGCCTGCCCTGTGCCGACGTCCTCGACCCCGAGGTGAGGGTCGCTCGTCGGGCGAGGAACCCACGGGCGGCCTGACCCAGAACGTGGAGCTCCCACCGATGCGCATCATGCGTACACCGCGGCTGGCCCTGGCCGGCGCACTGCTCGCTCTGACCGGCCTCACCGTGGCCTGCTCCGGCTCGTCCGCCGAGACGGCGACGTCCTCCGGTTCGCCCAGCCCGTCGGCTGTGGCCCCACCTGACGCCTTCCCGGTCACCGTCACCGGCGCCAACGGCTCGCTCGCTCTGGACAAGGCGCCGGAGAAGATCGTCTCGATGGGCCCGACCCTGACCGAGATGCTCTTCGCCGTCGGTGCCGGTGCCCAGGTGGTCGCGGCCGACGACAACTCCAACTACCCATCGGACGCGCCCAAGACCGACCTGTCGGCGTTCCAGCCGAACGCCGAGGCGGTCGCCACGTACGCCCCCGACCTGGTGCTGGTGAACAGCGACAGCAACGGGCTCGTCGCCGCGCTGGAGACGCTGAACATCCCGGCCCTGGTGCTCGAGGCGCCGACCACCCTGGACGGCGCCTATGAGCAGATCGGCGTGGTGGGCACGGTGACGGGCCACGGCGATGACGCGGCGAAGGTGGTCACCGACGTCAAGGACCGGATCGCCGCAGCGGTCGCGTCGGTGCCGGTGCAGGCGAAGGGGAAGAAGATCTACCACGAGCTCGATCCGACCTTCTACAGCGTCACCAGCTCGACCTTCCTGGGCGATGTGTACTCCCAGTTCGGGCTGGCCAACATCGCCGACGGGGCCAAGGGCGCCGCCGACTCCGGCGGGTACCCACAGCTGTCCGCCGAGTACGTCGTCGCCCAGGCTCCGGACCTGATCGTCCTGGCCGACACCAAGTGCTGCCAGCAGGACGCCGCGACCCTGGCCAAGCGGCCCGGGTTCGCCGAGGTGCCGGCGGTGAAGAATGGTGCCGTGCTCGCCGCGGACGACGACATCGCCTCGCGATGGGGTCCGCGGATCGCCGACTTCGCCGAGTCGGTGTCGGCCGAGCTGGCAAAGGTCAAGTAGGAGAAAGGCTATGGACGTCGCACAGCAGCGACGCCTGGTGGCTCTGGGAGCCAGCGGGGTGCTGCTGCTGTGTGCCGTGCTGGCCGGGGTGAGCATCGGGGCGGTGCCGCTTGCACCGGGCGGGGTGCTGTCGTCCTTGCTGCGCGGCGTCGGGGTGCAGCTGGGAACGCCCCTGCCGGCTCTGGAGTCCACCCTGCTGCTCGACCTGCGGCTGCCTCGCGTCGTGCTGGCGGCTCTGGTCGGCGGCATGCTCGCCGTTGCCGGGGCCTCCTACCAGGGGGTGTTCCGCAACCCGCTCGCCGATCCGTACCTGCTCGGTGCCGCGGCCGGCGCCGGGCTCGGGGCCACCGTGGTGATCGCCTACTCCCCCGGCGGGATCGGACCGGTCCCGACCTTGCCGGCGGCGGCGTTCGCAGGGGCGCTGCTCGGCGTGGGCCTGTCCTATGCCCTCGGATCGGTCGCCGCCCGCCATGGCGGGGGCAGCGCCACGTTGCTGCTCGCCGGGATCGCGGTCACCGCGTTCCTCACCGCGATCCAGACCGTCGTGCAGCAGGCCAACGCCGACTCGCTACGCCAGGTCTACTCCTGGATCCTCGGCCAGCTCGGCGCCGCGAGCTGGGATCAGGTGCAGCTGGTGTTGCCGTACATGGCGCTGTCGACCGCGGTGCTGCTGTTCGCCGGCCGTGCACTCGACGTCCTGTCGGTCGGCGACGACGAGGCCACGACGCTCGGCGTGCACCCGGCTCGGGTGCGGTTCATCGTGCTCTTGGCGGCCTCGCTCGGCACCGCCTCCGCGGTCGCGGTCAGCGGGCTGATCGGCTTCGTCGGCCTGGTGATCCCGCACGTGGTGCGCCGGCTGGCCGGCAGCTCCTACCGCACCGTGCTGCCAGTCTCGCTGCTGGTCGGCGGCTCCTTCCTGGTGCTCGCCGACCTGCTGGCCCGCACGCTGCTCGCCCCGGCCGAGCTGCCGATCGGCGTGGTGACCGCGTTCGTCGGTGCTCCGTTCTTCGCGGCGCTGCTGCGCCTGGGCGGCGGGTCGCCGTGAGGCTGCTCGACGTCGCCGGCGTCGGGGCCCGGCTGGGCCGGGCCACGGTGCTGGACGAGGTGAGCCTCGCGGTGCCGGATGGCGGCTGGACGGCGGTGGTCGGCCCGAACGGGGCCGGCAAGTCGACGTTGCTGCGGGTGGTGGCCGGGCTGGTCCGGTACACCGGGCAGGTGCGGCTGGACGGTGTGGACCTGACCGCCGCGTCGCCACGGGAACGGGCCCGGCAGATCGGCTACGCACCGCAGACCCCGCTGATGCCCGAGCCGATGCCGGTCCGCGACTACGTCATGCTCGGTCGCACCCCGCACCATGCGTTGCTGGCCGGGCCACGTGCCGCCGACCACACCGAAGTGGACCGGGCGCTAGACCGCCTCGACCTGACCGCCCTGGCCGACCGGCAGCTGCGCACCCTGTCCGGCGGAGAGCGGCAGCGCGCCGTCCTCGCCCGGGTGCTCGCCCAGCGACCGCGGCTGGTACTGCTGGACGAGCCCACCTCCTCGCTCGACCTGGGCCACGCCCAGCAGGTGCTCGAGCTCGTCGACCGGCTGCGCCGCGAGGAGCAGCTGACCGTCCTCGCCACCCTGCACGACCTGGTGCTTGCCGGCCAGTACGCCGACCACCTGGTGCTGCTCGACGCCGGCCGGGTGGTCGCCATCGGGGCTCCCGCCGAGGTCCTCACCGCGGACAACCTGGCGCGGCACTACGGCGCCAGTGCCCGGGTCGAGCATGGCTCGGACGGCGTGCGCGTGCACCCGGTGCGGCCGCGATGAGCCTGCTCCGGTCCTGGACCGATATCGGTCCGGACGGTACTGGGTTGCGCCGGCCGGTCCTCGTGCGCACCTTCGCGACGGGCTGGCGCGCGGTGTCGACAGCGATCCTCGGCGGCGGGCTCGGGCCGGTGGCCTGGTGGGTGAACGCCCAGGTGAGCCGAACGTACGCACACCCCGACCCGGTCGCTCACGGCCGACAGCTCGCCGCCGGGCTGGGGCTGTCGGTCGACGCTCGCGGAGTCGTCATGCTGACGGCCGCCGACGCCTCGCGGTACAGCACGGCCACCGAGGACGGCGTCGAGGTGGTCGCCACCGTGGGCCTCGGCCTCCCGGTGCCGGCCGCGGCCGCCGACGAGGTGGACTGGGCGGCGGCCGGTCATGAACCGGCGGCGTCATTGCGGCCGGGCACCATCAACCTGTTGGTCACGGTGCCGGTGCCGCTGTCGGGCGCCGCCCTGGTGAACGCCGTGGTCACCGCCACCGAGGCGAAGACCCAGGCCCTGGTGGAGGCAGGAGTGCCGGGGACAGGCACGTCGTCCGACGCGGTCTGTGTCGCCTGCCCTGCGCCCGCCCCTGACGTCGCTGCGCATCCCTACGGTGGGCCCCGATCGTTGTGGGGAGCCCGGCTGGCCCGCGCGGTGCACGATGCGGTGGCGGCGGGCACCACCGACTGGGTGGCCGAGCACCCGCCTGGGGACGAGCACCGGCGGTGGGGCGCCCCCTGGCCGCACATGCGGTGAGGTTGGGGTGGGTTGACCACCGACTACGGTGTCAAACCCGTCCCAACGTCACCGATGACCAGAAGGGTGCTCGGGGAGGCGCGCCGGGTGGTCGAAGCGGCCGGTGGCGCGGGAGCGTTCGCCGCCGGCTCGACCGGGCACCCCTCCCCTGCAGGGATCTACGTCCGACCGGGCTTCATGTACCATGCGCCGAGTTGGGGGAAGCCGGTGGGGGGAGCACGCCATCTGGACCAACGACCCCGTCCACCGGACGCCCAAGCTCTTGGCGAAAGGACGGGGCGCGAGCGGTGGGAGTGGTCCTGCGCGCGCTGGTCATCGCGGTCGTCGTCGTGGTGCCGGTCATGCGGATCGTCTACCTGCTGGTCTCCGCACTGGACCGCGGTCAGCCGAGCAAGGTGCGCCGGATCGGCCGGTGCCGCTACTGCGACTTCTCCGTCGCCACCATCCGATCCAACGTGGGGTGGGCCGACGGGATGGCACGGGCGTACGTGGACGGGCAGATGCGGCGCCACTCTTTCGACTGCAAGGGCCTCAACCAACCGGGACCCCCGTACCAATGGGACTGGGACGAGTAGCTGCGGTGCGCGTCGACCTGAGGGCTACAAGCGACGGACCGCCGGCATGGCCGCCACCGACTCGTCGATGCTCATCCCGGTGACCTGCAGCAGGTCGACGATGATCGAGCGCAGCTGGCCCAGCACCACCTCGGTGGAGAGCTGGCCGGTGCGCTCCAGGTCGCCGGTGGCGCGGGCCACCGTGCGTAGTGCAGGCCGGGCGATCTCCAGGGTCCCGTTGTCGGTGAGCACCTGGGCGAGCACATCGACTGCGCCGGCCAGATCCTCGATCACCCTGAGGTAGCTGGGCGGCGTCAGCTCGTGCGTCGTCGCCGCCACGAGAACCCGCCGGGCCAGAACCCGGGTGCCGCGAAGCGCCCGGTCCAGCGGTTCGATGACGCCGGCGACACGGTGCACGTCCGCGCGACGCGGGCGCAGGAACGGTGAGGACGCGATCACGTCCATGCCCTCCTCTGCGGCCTCCTCGAGCTCGCGCACGAGCCGCTCGGTCATCCGAGCCTCGCCGAGCACCGACGTGGCCAGCTCCACATCGTCCAGGCGGGCCGCCTCGGCGGCCCCGCGCAACAACCGGGCCATCGTCGCCGCTACCTGCGCCGCCTGAAGCCGCGGCTGGCGCAACGGCGCCGACGGCACCACCGCGGCCGCCAGAAGGGCGACCAGGCCGCCGATCGCGGCGTCGAGCCATCGGGTGAAGGTCTGCCCGGCACCGGGTGCCAGAGCGACCACGAAGATGCTCTGCACGCCGGACTGGATCACCAGCAGCTGCCCGGCGTCGAGGAGCAGCGCAACCGTCATCGACGTGGCCACGACCAGGGCGATCTGCCAGGCGCCGTAGCCGGCGACGGCGACGAACAGGTCGGCGACCAGCACGCCGATCGCCACGCCGACCGTTACCTCGGCCACCCGGCGTAGCCGTTGCCCATAGCTCATGCCGAGGCAGATCAGAGCGACGATCGGGGCGAAGACCGGCTCCGGGTGGCCGACCACGTGCCGTGCGACGAACCAGGCCAGCCCGGCGGCGACCGCCGCCTGACCGATGTGCCAGGCCTTGAGCCGGACCCGTCCCACCCGGGCCCGCAGCGAACGGCTCCCTCGCAGGCGCGCGCGCTCGACGAGGTCCTCGAGACGGCTCTCGGCAGTTGCCCGGTCGATCGGATCGGCCACTGGGCCACACTCTCACCTGGGCATCCACGCTCTCACCAGAGCAATCCAGACGAGAAGCCGGGAACTGGGCGAGAATCACGACGTGTCCCAGATCTGGACCGTGGTCGACAGCCCGGTCGGCCCACTCACCCTGGTCAGTGACGGCAGCGCACTGTGCGGCGTCTACTTCGAGGATCACCGGCAGCCGACCTCGCCCGGGCGCGGCCGCCGCGACACACCCGCCGAGGCCTATCAAGGGACGGGCGACGATGACGTGCTGGCGGCGGCCGCCGCTCAGCTGGCCGAGTACTTCGCCCGCGCACGCCTCGCCTTCGCCCTGCCGACGGCCCCCCACGGCACCCCGTTCCAGCACCGGGTCTGGACGGCTCTGCGCGAGATCGGTTACGGCCAGACCGCCACCTACGGGGACGTCGCGCGCCGGCTCGGGCTGGGGCCGGCGGCGTCCCGGGCCGTTGGGCTGGCGAACGGGGCCAACCCGCTGTCGATCGTCGTCCCGTGCCACCGCGTGATCGGCGCCGATGGGTCGCTCACCGGTTACGGCGGGGGGCTGGACCGCAAGCAGTTCCTGCTGGACCTGGAACGCGACCACCTGTTCTGAGGCGTTGTCCTTGTCCCGCCGCGCACCTTCGCGTGAGATGTGGGCATGGATGGACCGAGCAGTCCGCACACGATCACACGGCACGGCGAGCGATCCCGGGCTGAGCGCGAGGACCTCGACGCCCTGCTCGACGCGGTGCCGGTCGGCACCCTGGCCACCGTCATGGCCGGCGAGCCGTTGGTCGTGCCGATGCTGTTCGCCCGCGACGGCGACCGGGTGCTGCTGCACGGCTCGACCGGGGCGGGAGCGCTGCGGCGGGTGGCGGCCGGTGCGCCCGCGGCGCTCAGCGTGATCGCCCTCGACGGGATCGTGGTGGCGCACAGCGCGTTCGAGTCCTCGGCGAACTACCGGTCGGCGGTGCTGCGGGGCCGGCTCATCCCCCTGTCAGGGGCGGAGAAGGCGGACGCGCTCGACCTGCTGAGCGAGCGGCTGATCCCCGGACGCACCGCGGAGGTGCAACCCACCTCGGCGAAGGAGCGCGCCGCGACCCTGGCGATGGCCCTGCCGATCACCGAGGGGTTCTGGACGGTCAAGGTGCGGACCGGTCCGCCGTCCGCCCCGGAGGAGCCCACCGACGCCTGGTCGGGGGTGGTGCCGCTGCGCACGGTCGCCGCGCCGGTCGAGCCCGCCCCGTGGGTGCCGGACGGCGCCACGCCACCGGAGTCGGTGCGCCGGCTCATCGCCCGGGTCGAGTCGGGCGGTCTGCGGTAGCCGGCGGGATGTCCGGTCCTTGTGGGCGCACCGGAAGGCGGTAAGGCTGAAGGCCTCTAGGACGGAGGCATGCGCCGTGCTGAGTGTCCACGGTCTGGTCAAGCGCTACGGGGACGTCACAGCGCTGGCCAGCGTTGATCTCGAGGTCCGTCCTGGGCGCGTGGTCGGGTTTCTGGGTCCCAACGGGGCCGGCAAGACGACTGCGATGCGCTGCGTGATGGGGCTGGCCTTCCCCGACCGTGGCGAGCTGACATGGCAGGGGAACCCGCTGGACCGCCGCACCAGGTTGCGCTTCGGGTACATGCCTGAGGAACGCGGCCTCTACCCCCGGATGCGTCTTCAGGAGCAGCTCGTCCACTTCGCGCGGCTGTCCGGGCTCGCCGCCGGCCCGGCCCGCGAGGCGGCCGGACGATGGCTGGACCGGTTCGGGCTGGCCGATCGGGCGTCGTCCCGGCTCGAGGAGCTCTCGCACGGAAACCAGCAACGGGTCCAGCTCGCCGTCGCGCTCGTGCACGACCCGATCCTGGCGGTGCTCGACGAGCCGTTCTCGGGCCTCGACCCGATCGCGGTCCAGACCATGTCGGTCACCCTGCGCGAGATGGCTGCTGCGGGCACCTCGATCCTGTTCTCCAGCCACCAGCTCGACCTGGTCGAAGATGTCTGTCAGGACGTGGTCGTCATCGACGGTGGTCGGGTCGTGCTCGCCGGCGAGCTGGAGACGCTGCGCTCACGAGCCGGTCATCGGGTGCTGGAGGTGTCGGTGGACGGGCGCCCGTGGCGGCCCCCGGTGCCGGCGGTCGAGATCACCGAGCGGGGCCGCGGTGGACGGTACCTGGTCGACCGCGACGTCCCTCTCGAGGAACTGCTCCGGGCGGCGGCCCGGCAGGGCCGGGTCGACGCGTTCGCCTTCGAGCCGCCGTCGTTGCCCGACCTGTTCCGCGAGGCGGTGACCACATGATCCAGCAGACCTGGCTGCTGGCCCGGCGCGAGCTTGTGCAGCGGGGTCGCAGCAAGTCGTTCGTCATCACCCTGCTCCTGTCGGTCGGTGTGGTGCTGGCGCTCGGCCCACTGGTGTCGGCGCTGGCGGGACGGCCGTCCACCACGGTGGTGGGCGTGACCGGGCAGACCGCGGACAGCGCCCTGACGCGCACCATCGAGGGGCTCAGCTCGGCATCCGGGCTGACGGTGCGGGTGCAGCCCTACCCGGACCGGGCGACCGGTGAAGTGGCGGTTCGGGACGGGACGGTCGACGTGCTCGTGGTCGACGGGTCTGCGGGGTCGGAGCTGGTCTGGAAGGACACCGTCGATGCCCGGGTCGAGTCGGTCGTGTCCGCGGCGGTGCAGCAGGTCGAGCGGTCGGAGGTGGCCGCCGAGCTGGGCCTGTCCCCCGCCGATGTCGTCCGGCTCGTCGCCCCTGCCCCGCCGGCGAGCACGACACTCGTGCCGCCGGACCCGCAGCGCGTCCCGCGACAGATCGGCGCGGTAGCCGTCGTGATCGTGATGTACATCGCGATCCTCATGTTCGGGCAGTTCGTGCTGGTCGGGGTCATGGAGGAGAAGTCCAGCCGGGTGGTCGAGGTGGTGCTCTCCCGGGCCCGGCCCTCGGAGGTCCTGGCCGGCAAGGTGCTCGGGATCGGCCTGCTCGGGCTGGCCGAGGTCTGTGCGCTGGGAGCCGCTGCGCTGGTGACGGTTAGGCTGGTCGACGTCCCGGGCCTGGATGCCCTGCCGAGTATCGGCGTCACGGCGGTGATCGCCATGGTGGCCTGGTTCCTGCTCGGCTACACGTTCTACGCGGTCGTCTACGCGGCGCTGGGTGCCACGGTCAGCCGTCAGGAGGACGTTCAGGGTGTGGCCATGCTGCCCACCGTGCTGTTGCTGCCCGGCTACTTCATCGGGCTGGTCGGCCTGGACGACCCCACCAACGCCTGGGCGCACATCTTCTCGCTACTGCCGATGTGGGCCCCCATCGTGATGCCGGCCCGGATCGCCCTGGGCGTGGCCCCCTGGTGGGAGATCGGCCTATCCGTGGCGCTGGTCCTGCTGTCGGCCTGGGTATTGGTTGTGGTGAGCGGCCGGATCTACGCGGGGGCCATCCTGCGCATCGGTCGCAAGGTGCCGTTGCGGGACGCCTGGCGGGCGACATCGCGGCCGTCGTCGGAGGCCTTGGAGCCGGCGAGGCCGGTCGAGCAGGAGATGTCAGGGCGCTGACCTGGCGGTGTGGGTGCCCGGTCGGGCCGGGGGTCAAGGCGGTCCTGCGGGCCTCCGATAGCCAGGACATGACCTCCCCGTTCGCCACGGCCGACGTCGTGGTGGTCGGCGACGGCCCGCACCCCGGGCCGGACGCGGTTGCCGTGGCCCGCGAGATCGCCCACCGGCTGGACGGCGAGCGAGCGGGTCGCGTCGTCCTTCTCGCGCACACCCCGGACCTGACACACACCCACGACACCGGCGTGGCGCACCCCCTTCCGAGCCATTGGGTCGGGCCGCTGCTGCGCACCTGGGCCGAGCGTGGCCTGGACTGGACCCAGATGCAGGCCGAGCTCGCCGCCGTCCGCGGGCAGGTCGACGCCGCCTTCGGTGCCGGCTCGCTGCGCAGCGCCGCAGTGGCCGTCGTCTCGGGTCGGGTGCGGATGCTCGACCGTGGCCGGCTCAGTGTGGACCTGGCCGACCCCGCCGGGGGTGAGGTGCAGACCCATCTGCTCGAGCCACGGCGGGTGGTGCTGGCCACCGGCGCGGCGCCGACGGTCCCATCGGTGAGCGGCATCGGTCAGACCCGGCTGCACGTGGCCGACTCCGTGCTCGACCTGCCGCGGCGGCCCGACTCGGTGGTGGTCTTCGGCGGCGGGGCGCATGGTTGCGAGATCGCCCAGGGCCTGGCACGGCTCGGGTCCACGGTGACCTTGATCGAATCCGGCCCACGGCCGCTCGCCGACCTGCCGGACGACGCGGCGCAGGTCGTCGTGGACGCGCTGCGCGACGACGGGGTCCGCATGATCACCCGAGCCCGGCTGGCGAGTATCGCCCCGACCCTGGACGGCGGTGCCTGGGTCGGCATCGATCCCGGCGGTGACGTCGCCGCCGAAGCGTTCGTGCTGGCCACAGGGCGGCGGGCCCGCTACGCGGGGCTGGACCTGGCCGCGGCGGGGGTCGAGGTCGGTGCGTCCGGCCAGGTCGTGGTCGACGACCGGCTCCGCGCCGGGTCGGGCGCGGTGTTCGCCTGCGGTGAGGTGACCGGTCTGATGGTCTACGGGGCCGGCCCGGGGCCGATGGCCCGGGTCGTGGCCGCCAACGTGGCCGCGGGCGACCGGCGCGGTGGCGGGGTGGGATATGAGATGCCGATACCCGCCCGGATCACTCGGACCGACCCGGAGGTGGCCGTCGTGGGTCAGGTCGATGTGCCCGATGACGCGATCTGCGGCGTCGGCGAGGGTCCGGGCGAGGGGACGTCGGTGCAGCTCGTGGTGGCTCCAGCCGGCGGAGGCGCCCGGCGGTCGCTGCTCGGCCGTGGAGGCCACGGCGGCCGGGTACTCATCGGCGCGGTGCTGGTCGGTGCCGGCGCCTCCGAGGCGGCCGGTCAGCTCGTGCTGGCGGCCACGGCGGGCCTGCCGGCCGCCACGCTGATCGACATCGATGCACCGGACGGCACCTGGGCAGCGGCCGTCCAGACCTGCATGGCGCGAACCCTCGCAGACGGGGGACGCCTCAACCGCCGTCCGGCATGATCCGCAGGTCGACCTCGGTGGGCGGGGCGCCGTAGTCGGTGTCCCAGTCCAGGACCCCGCCGGCGGACAGCGCCCGCAGGTGGGTGAGCGTGGCTGCGGCGTCCGGCCAGGCCGGATCGACCGTCCCCGGCCGGACCGGTGGGGTGAACCACGTGGTCAGCGCCGTGGGGATCTGGTAGCGGGCGGCCAGCTCGCTGTACAGCGGCAGCCGGGCCGCGATGTCCAGGCTCAGTCCGCGGTACTGGCGCAGGGCCATCCGCAGCCGGGTCCAGCGGTAGCGGTCGGTCTGGGTCTGGGTCTGCACGTCGCCGTCCAGCCCGGTGAACCGCTCGCGCAGCCGCACCCCCGCCTGGTGCCCGCGCAGGGCCAGGGCGAGGATCGTCGGCTGCGGCAGGAACACGGTGGCTGCGCCCTCGGCCACCGTGTGCCGCACGATCGCCACCCGGCCGCGCCATCCGGGCAGGTCGGCCTGCATGGCGTCGCGCCATCCGGACGCGCTGCCGAGCAGGGCGCTCGCGTAGGAGAACGGACCGGTGACCCGCCGCCAGGACCGGGCTCGCGGCGCAGCGTCCTGCTCCGGAAGAGTGACCCACTCGGCGAGCTGGTGCGGCTCGTCCGGTCGCGGGGCGGTGTGCAGGTGGTCCAGGTTGAGCCCGAAGGTCGGCCAGCGCGGCAGCAGGGTGTCGAAGGCATGCACCGGGAAGCTGCTGGTGAGTCCACCGTCGGCGAACCACTGGACCCTCGGTACGTAGACGTTCGTCGGGGCCGGCGGGCTGCCGAGCACCCGGCCGTAGAGGTCCTGCAGAGGTTCTGGCGACTCGACGTCCAGGGTGTAGAGCGGGACGGCGCGCAGCAGGCCGGGCACCGACATGCTCAGGCGGACGGCGGCCACCACCGGGAAGTCCCACGAGTCGGGGACCTCTTGCAGCAGCTCACCGTCGTGGCGGGGGCAGGTGGACTCGCGCGCCTGCGCCGGGGACGCATTGATCATCTGGGAGACCACCCGCACCGGGAGCACTGCGGTCAGGCAGGTGCGGCAGAACAGGAACCGGCTCGCGCCGGCCCGCTCTGCGCGCTCTGCGGTCAGGAACGGCAACGAGTAGGGGCGGCCCTGCCCGGTGTCGGTGGCAGTGAGGACCAGGTCGATGGTGCGCCGTTGCGGGTCTTCCGCGGCGCGGCGCAGCAGTTCGGCCTCTGCGGCGGAGGCCGTTCCGAGCCGGCCGAGCCACAGCTCGCCGAAGGTCAGCGCCGGTCGGTCGGGCCCCATCGCCTGGTCGGCGACGGGCGCGATGCCGGCCAGGTCGTCGATCCGGTCGGCCAGCCAGCTGACCAGTGGTGGCACGCCGTCCGGTTCGGGTAGGCCGGCGAGCCGGTCCAGCCGGGCCGCCAGCCCCCGGGACGGCGCCATGTCCGGCAGCTCGACGCCAGGCACCAGCCCGAAGTGCTCCAGCTCGGCGTGCTCGTCGAGGAACGTGCGCAGCCCCACCAGATAGGCGGCGACGGTGGCCGCACCGGCGGCGATGACGAACGTCGCCAGCAGCGCGAGCGAGGTGAGCAGCGCAGCCGGCAGGGAGATGCCGGCGGCGGCCGGTCCGGCCGCTCGCAGAAAGGTGACGGTCAGCCCCAGCCACACCACCAGCGCGCCGGCCCAGACCAGGGCGGTGACCGCCCGGGCCATCCGTGTGGGGGCTGCGAACAGGCTGCCCAGCAACGGGATCCAGCGTCGCAGGGCAGAGCTGCCCATAGGCATCCGGAGCGCCGCGACCACGGTGCGGTACAGCGGCCGGGTGGCCGGCGCGGGGCGGAACAGCCGGGAGAGGCGTTCGCGTTCGGGCCAGTCCGGCAGCGGCTCGGTGAGCCGTTCCGGGGTCAGCGCCTGACCGGCCATGTCCTGTCCGGCCAGCCAACCGACCGTCTCCGCCAGTCCGGCGAAACCCGGTTGCACATAGCGGGTTCCGGGTTCAGCGCGGTCCGGGGCGGCCGACCGCGGCGCACCGGGTGGCAGGAGCGGCTCCTCGTGCGGCGGGGTGGTTCGGCCCAGCTCGGCCGCGGCGGTCGCGGCGGCCGCGACGGCACCGGTCGAGGACCCGCCCAGGCGCCGGAAGACGTAGTGCTCGGCGAGCGCGCAGGCGGACAGCGGGTAGGTGAGGGCGGCAGCGAGGCCGCCGCGCATCGTCATGTCGGCGGAGTGCGCGAGGTAGTCGACCACCTGCTCGGAGTCGGGGGAGTTCGTCACCGTGCGGGTCATCGCGGCCGGGGCGCGCAGCAGGTGATGGTCCCACCGGGCCATGGGCGCGTCGAGGTCAAGCTGCGGCGACGGTTCGGCAGCAGCGGTCTCCTCGTCGTCCGTGCGGCCGGCGGTGCCCGAGCGGCCCGCGGTGTCCGGGCCCGCGGGGCGGGCGGGAGCGCCTCGGGTAGGGTGCGCGCTGCTGGCGCGTGGTTCCAGCAGCCGCAGGTACCGATGCCGGTCTTGGAGGCGGAGCACGATGCGCCACGGGTTCTCCGGCGCCGGGGCGGCCACTCGGTGAACCGGGCCGTCGTCGCCCGAGATCGGCAGCCTGGCGTGAGGGCTGGCCACCGATATCACCCCTCGCTGCCGCACCGCCCGCGGCGCTCGCTTCGCCGGTCCGGACCGTTCGCGTTGCGCGAGATTGTGCCGCGCCGAGGGCCCGGACCCAAGTCCGTGCTGTGAATGGCCGTGCAGTATCGCGCACGGTGAGCGGCCGCTTCACGCACAGCAAGATTGACACCTGGCCCGGTGCGACGGACGCTGACCAAATTGACACCTCGCCCGGTGCGACGGACGCTGACCAGGGTGGAGAGCCGCTGGGTGGACCTGGACGGACCGGTGCACTACGTCGACTTCGGCGGGAACCCGGACGGGCCGTTGCTGGTCTGCGTGCACGGTCTGGGTGGTTCGTACGCCAACTGGTTGTCCCTGGGCCCGCTGCTGACCCCGAGCTGCCGGGTGGTCGCTCTCGACCTGGCCGGGTTCGGCCTCACCCGCGGGGAGGGCCGGTCCACGTCCCTGCTGGCCAACACCGCGCTGGCCGCGCGGTTCGTGGCCGAGGTGGGCGGTGGCCCGGCGGTCTGGCTGGGGAACTCGATGGGGGCGTTGATCACGCTGGTCGCCGCCGTGGAGCGTCCCGAGCTGGTCACCGGTGCCGTCCTGATCAACCCGTCGCTGATGCCCAGGCTCATCGACCGCGCGGACCCGCTGACCGCGGCCATGTTCGCCGCCTACCTCACCCCGGGTCTGGGCCGAATGGTGGTCGCGGGCCGACGTCGCGTGCGAACCCCGGAGCAGATGGCCATGGACAGCCTGCGGCTGTGCTGTGCGGACCCGGCTCGAGTGGACGGCGCGGTGGTGCGCGAGCACGTCGACGTGTTCTCACGGCGGGCCGGCTACCACGGCCTGGAACAGGAGTTCGTCGCGGCGACCCGGTCGTTGCTCGGTGCGCTGGCCCGCCGCCGCCGCATCATCGACCTGGCTGGGAAGATCAGCGCGCCGGTGCTGATGCTGCACGGTGAACGGGACCGGTTGGTGCCGCTGGCCACGGCGGTCGACATGGCCAGCCGGCATCCGGAGTGGGACTTCGCGGTGGCCCGCGGCGTGGGGCACGTGCCGCAGCTCGAGGTGCCGCACTGGACCGCGGGCAGGATCCGGCGCTGGCTGGGCGGCGCCGGTCTCGAGTCCGCGCAGCGCGCGACCGCGGCGATGCCCGGCTGAGCGCCGCTGGTCTTCCACTGATCTCCTGAGCGACACGCCGACGCGCCCGCTTGCGTACTTTAAGTATTCGATTGGTGACTTAAAGTGGCGAGGAGTCGTCTGGCGAGTGAGGGGAAAGCACATGCGTCATCAGGTCGCGAAGCCCACCGGTGGTCACCGAGCTGCACGCCGGGTTCTGCGCTCGGTCACGGCCGCCGCTCTCGGCGCGGCGCTGGTGGGCGGTACGGCGAGCACCGCTGGTGCTGACCTGCTGAACCCGACCCCGGTGGGGCGCTCGGCGGCGTCGGCCGTGCCCGTCATGGCCCGGACCGTCAGCGCGCAGGCGCTGGCCGAGGTGACCTGTCGGGTCGCCGAGGCGTTCAGCCGGACCGGTGACGGCTCCCTGTACCGGCTCGTCGACTCGGCGCCGGCGACCACCACGGCCGACACGATGTCCGAGGTCGGCAGGGTGGGCAGCGGCTGGACCGGCAAGACCTTCGCCTGGGTCGCGGCCGGCGGCGACGGTGTCGTGTACGCCCTGACCTGGAGGGGCGAGCTCAAGTGGTTCCGCTACAACGCCGTCAGCTCGGGCTGGATGTCGGGCAGTGGCCGGACCATCGGCACCGGGTTCGTCCCCCGGAGCAAGATCATCAACATCGCACTCGGCGGTGACGGCAGCTTCTACGTCGTGCGGGCCAACCGGCAGCTCGCCATCTACCGGCACACCGGCCGGCTGTCGGGGTCTCGGAGCTGGGCGACGTCCAGGGGCTGGACCATCGGGACCGGATGGACCAGCAACGAGATCATCATTCCGAACGGTGACGGCACGGTGTACCGGCAGTACGCCGGGAAGCTGTACTGGTACCGGCACTCCGACCCGACGTCCGGGCCGGTGACCTGGGCGCGCCGCAAGACCATCGGCTCGGGCTGGAAGTTCTACGACGTGCTGTCCGCCGGCGGCGGGGTGCTCTACGCGACCCAGGGCGGCTCCGGCGCGGTTCTGGTCTACCGCCATGGTGACCCGGTGGGCGGCGGGAGCGCCTGGACCACCTCCCGGGGCGTGCGCAAGACCACGGTGCGACCCAACTCCTACGGCATCGCGGTCGACCCGATCGCCTGCAGTCTCTCGAGCTGATCGCTGTCTGAACCATTCCCGCAGCGAACGGCTGCCGGTGAGGGAACAACCCGGTGGGGGAACAACAGGGCGTCGCGGTAGGTTCTCTACCGCGACGTCCTGTTGGTGTCACGGCGCCGATCGGCTCGTCGACTCGACCCGGTCCACCGGCAGCATTCCCTGTTCCAGGAGACTTGACGGCCTCGATGAGACTTCGCTGAAGAGGTGACCCGCACGCATGCAGATCTATGACGACGTGACCAAGCTGGTCGGGCACACGCCGCTGGTACGGCTGAACCGAATGATGGGCGACAGCACCGCCACAGTGGCCGCGAAGCTGGAGTTCTACAATCCCGCCAGCAGCGTCAAGGACCGGATCGGCGTCTCGATGATCGAGGCGGCCGAGGCCTCGGGCGAGCTGAAGCCCGGCGGCACGATCGTCGAAGCCACTTCCGGCAACACCGGGATCGCGCTGGCGATGGTCGGCGCGGCCAAGGGGTACCGAGTGGTGCTCACCATGCCGGACTCGATGAGCAGGGAGCGCCGGGCACTGCTGCGCGCCTATGGTGCCGAGCTGGTGCTCACTCCGGCGGCCGAGGGGATGAAGGGCGCCGTCGCCCGGGCCGAGCAGACCGGCGCCGACGAGGGCGCGGTGCTGGTGCGTCAGTTCGCCAACGTGGCCAACCCCGAGGTGCACCGCCGGACCACCTTCGAAGAGATCTGGGCAGACACCGATGGCCAGATCGACGCTCTGGTGGCCGGAATCGGCACCGGTGGCACGATCACTGGCGTCGGTCAGGAGCTTAAGAAGCGCAACCCGGAGATCAAGGTCTTCGCCGTCGAGCCGGCCGCCTCGCCGATCCTCACGGGCGGCGCGCCGTCCGGGCATCCGATCCAGGGGATCGGCGCGAACTTCGTGCCCGAGATCCTCGACACGACGGTCTACGACGAGGTGCTGGACGCGCCCAACGAGGAGGCCGTCTCCTGGGCCCGTCGCGCCGCCACGGAGGAGGGGCTGCTGGTCGGTATCTCTTCCGGGGCCGCGCTGTGGGGGGCGAACGAGGTCGCCCAGCGGCCGGAGTTCGCCGGCAAGCTGATCGTCGTGATCATCCCGAGCTTCGGGGAGCGGTACCTGTCGACGGTCCTGTACTCCGACCTCATGGACTGATCGGCGTGTACAGAACTGCCGCGGACGGAGTGAGAGTCATCAGCCGCCGCAAGCGGGCGGTCGTGAGCGGCGAGGACCGGGTGGGCTGGCGCACCCGGCTTCACGAGGACGTCGATGCGGCGATCGAGCGCGACCCGGCGGTGCGCAGCCGCGTCGAGGTGATCCTTGCCTACCCGGGTCTGCACTCGATCTGGGTGCATCACGCGGTGAGCCACCCGCTGTGGGTGCGCGGGCACCGGTTGGTCGCTCGCCTGATCTCGCAATGGATGCGCGGGCGGACCGGCATCGAGATCCACCCCGGGGCCACGATCGGGCGACGCTTCTTCATCGACCACGGCAACGGCGTGGTGATCGGGGAGACCGCCGAGGTCGGCGACGACGTGATGATCTACCACGATGTGACCCTCGGGGGCCGCAGCCTGGCCAAGGTGAAGCGACACCCGACCATCGAGGACGGCGTCACCATCGGCGCCGGCGCTCGGGTGCTGGGACCCATCGTGGTCGGCAAGGGTGCGCAGATCGGCGCCAACGCGGTCGTCGTGCGCGACGTACCGGCCGGCGCGGTCGTGGTCGGCGTGCCAGGCACGGTCCGGACCCGCGGGGTCGCCGAGCCTCAGGATGAGGCGCCCGGTATGGGCTACGACCCGACGATCGACCCGGCGATCTGGATCTGAGCGCTGTCCACGGTCCTGCTCTGGTTGTCCCGGCTCGTCGCTCTCGCGGCCCTGGCCGTCGTCCTGTCGCGGGCGGTCGGTGGCGAACAGAAGACTCCGCTGGTCGAGCTCGCGGTACTGGTGCCGTTCACCGCCGTGGCCGTGGCCGTGGCGCTGGTGGCCGCGGCGCTCACGGGCGGGCGGTGGACGGCGGGAGCGCTGGCGGCCCTGCTCGCCGTCCATCTGGTCTGGCTGGCGCCGGCGCTGGGACTGGGGGTGAGCGCCGCCTACCCGGGGCCCGGCTCGGGCGAGCTGCGGGTGATGACGATCAACACGCTGACCGGGCTGGCCGCCGCCGACGCGATCGTGTCGCAGGTCCGGCAGCGGCGGGTCGACCTGCTGGTCACTGCCGAGATCACCCCTGGCCTGCAACGTGAGCTGGAACGGGCCGGGCTGCCGTCCGCGCTGCCCTACCGCACCGGACGCGTCGCGTGGGAGGCGGAGGGAACCGTGCTGTGGTCACGCTGGCCGATCGAGCCGGCCCCGGTACTGACCGGGACGGCGTACGGCCAGCCGCGTGGCGTCGTCACGGTGCCGTCGGGGCAGCGGGTCACGGTGACGGCCGTCCACACGCTGTCGCCGATCCCGGGCCGGGTGCAGCGATGGCGAGCCGACGTGGCGGCGATCGAGAAAGGCGTCCGGGAGGTGGACGGGCCGCAGATCGTGCTCGGCGACTTCAACGCGACCCGGGACCATCGCGGGTTTCGCCGGATGCTGGCCGGGTCGACAGGCGAGGGCCCGTTGGTGGACGCCGGTGAGGTGGTCGGGGTGGCCGGGGGTGGCTGGCCGGGGTTCACCTGGCCGGCGAACACGTGGGTGCCCCCGTTCATGCGGCTCGACCACGTGCTGCTCACGCCCGACTCTCTCGGCGTGAAAGACCTTGAGACCGTGCGGATCCCGGACACCGATCACCTCGGGCTGGTGGCCACGCTGACCGGCTGACCGGCTGACCGGCTGACCGGCTGACTGGCTGACCGCCGCCCCCGCCCCCAACCCACGGGTGGACACTTTCTCGAGGACACGCCCGCGTGTCCTCGAGAAAGTGTCCACCCGTGGGTTGGGGGCGGGGTGTGGGGCGAGGTGGTGAGGGTCAGTCGTCGCTCGGGTCGTAGTTCTCGCCCAGGTAGGAGTTGTCCTCGTCCTCGTACGTGGACTCGACCGAGTTCTTCGGTACGAACCGCCAGGGTTGGCCCGGCTGCGGGTCCCGCTGCTTGGCGCGGACGTAGATCACGACGATGCCGTCGACAGTGACCTCCAGCGACCCGAGCGGCGCCCAGTAGGGTTGGTTCAGTTCGATCATCGTGCCGTTCGCCGGGCCCCCGTCCAGGTAGGCCCTCCCCCTCTTCGCCATGTTTGGATGGTCTCTCGCGAAACGGACGACGTACAGGGGTCACTGCTCGCTGATCCCGATCCGCCGGTATGCCGCAGCGAGCGGCGCTGGGGCCCACCAGTTCCACCGGCCGGCAAGGCGCATGAACGCCGGCACCAGCAGCGCCCGCACCACGGTCGCGTCGAGCAGGATGGCGAAGGCCACGCCCAGACCCAGCTGCTTGATGTTGGTCACGCCGCTGGTGACGAAGGAGGCGAACACCACCGCCAGCAGCACAGCGGCCGCGGTGATGATGCGCCCGGAGCGCTGCAGGCCGAACGCGACTGCATCGGTCGTGTCCCGGCCGGCGTCGTGCTCCTCCTTGATCCGGGACAGCAGGAACACCTCGTAGTCCATGGACAGGGCGAAGGCGACCACCGCGACCAGCACCGCCATCGAGGTGTCGATGCTGTCGGTCACGGTGAAGTCGCCGACCAGCCACTGCAGGTGACCCTCCTGGAACACCCAGACCAGCACGCCCAGCGTGGCTCCCAGGCTGAGGACGTTGAGCAGGACTGCCTTGACCGGCAGGAGAACGCTGCCGGTGTACAGGAAGAGGACCAACAGTGTGGCCAGAGCGACCCAGGCCAGCGCCCACACGCCGCGCTCGCCGATAGCGCGCTGGGCGTCGGTGAACTGCGCGGACGCGCCGCCGACGAGGCGATCCGGGCTCGGCGCGGGCACGTCGCGGATACCGCCGACCAGCGTCCGGGCGGTCGCGGTGCGCGGCGCGAGGTCGGTGACGACGCTGACCCGGACGTCGGGACCCGCGGTGAACGTCTGAGGCTGCGGGTTCGGCCCGAGCACCGACCCGGCGACGATGACCTCGCTCGGCGTGCTTACCCGGGTCACCCCGGACAGCAGGGACAGGTCCCGCGCGTAGGCCAGCACGGCGGCGGGGTCGTCGGCGGCGCCGGGCAGCACGACCTCGACCGGGGTGGCCTCCTGACCGGGGAACCGGTCGGAGAGCACGGCCGAAGCCTGCGCGGCGGGGTCGGTGGCGGGTAGCACCCGGGCGTCCACCTCGCTGAACACGCTGGACAGTGCCGGTGCGGCCAGGACACCCAGCAGCGCGACGGTGCCGACCAGCACCGGCCAGGGGCGGCGCATGACGAACCGAGCGATCCGCGACCAGACGCCGACGTCGCGCGGGGCGAGGTCGCCGCGACGCACCCTGAACCGGTCGACCCGCGGGCCGAGCACCGCCAGCAGCGCGGGCAACACGGTGACCGCGGTCAGCACCGCGAGAAGGGTGACCGCGATCCCGGCGTAGCCGAAGGAGCGCAGGAAGTACTGCGGGAAGAACAGCAGAGCGCCCAGCACCACGGCGACCGTCGCGCCCGAGACCGCCACCGTACGTCCGGCGGTGGCGACGGTGCGCACCACGGCGTCGTCGGGGGAGCGCCCGGCGTTCAGCTCCTCCCGGAACCGGTTGACCACGAGCAGGGCGTAGTCGATGCCCAGACCCAGGCCCAGCCCGGTGACGAGGTTCAGCGCGAACACCGAGACATCGGTGGCCAGGGTGACCAGCCAGACCGCGAAGAAGCTGCCGACGATCGACCCGGCGGCGACCGTGAACGGCAGCCCACCCGCCACCAGGCTGCCGAAGACCACCAGCAACAGGATCACCGTGATGGGGATGGCGATCGACTCGGCCCGGGCCAGGTCCGCGGTGACGTGCTCGGTGATCGCGTCGCTGACGGCGGCGAACCCGCCGATGTACACCACCAGCCCCTCGCGGGCGCCGCCGTACTCGTCGGCCAGCGCGCGGGCCAGAGCCGTCTGCTCGGCGTCGGTGGCGTCCCGGGCATACAGCAGAACCTGCCCGGTACGCCCGTCGCTTCCCCGCAGCGCCGCGGGCCGCCCCGAGGTCCAGTACGACACGGTCGAGGTCACCCCCGGCTCCGCCGACAGTCGCTCGACCAGAGCCGCGGCGGCGCGAGACCCGGACGCGCTGTCGACGCCGTCCGGGCTCTCCACGGCCAGCACGATCACCGGGTCCTGGACCCCGAACTGGTCTTGGACGGCGGTCGCGGCGGCCGCCGACTCGCTGGCCGGGTCGTCGTAGCCGGCCGTTTTCAGGGCGCCGAACACCTGTGACCCGAAGGCGCCGGCCGCGACCAGCCCGGCGACGAAGAGGACCAGGACCAGTCGACGGCGTCGGACGACGACCCGGCCCAGTTCAGCGAAGGCGCCGCGATCGCCGGGTCCGGTGGGGGTGCCTGACGGTGTGCGGCGCCTCGCCGCGTCAATCTGAACACTGTTCATACCGGGAGCGTGGCGTATGATCTGAACGTTGTCAAGATAGAGCGGTATGCTCGGTAGGTGATGGCCAGATCTGCGACAAGGACGACAGCTGGACCTGCGAGTCCGTCCGGTGCTGCATCGCCGGGCCTGCCTACTGTGGCCGGGCGCGAGGGGTACCACCACGGGGACCTCGAGCAGGCCCTGGTCATCGAGGCGCTGGCCCAGGTCCGTGAGCGCGGCGGGGACGCCGTATCGCTGCGTCAGGTCGCTCAGGCGGTGGGCGTCTCGCCCAGCGCGGCCTACTCCCACTTCCCGGATAAGACGGCTCTGATGGTCGCCGTCGCGCACAAGGGAATGGCCGAGCTCGACGCGGCCATGCTCGCGGCCACCGCGTCGGTCCCCGGGGACGACGACGCCGCTGCCATCGCCCGGTTCCGCAGTACCGGCCAGGCCTACGTCGGGTTCGCCCTGGAGAACCCGCATGTTTTCCGGCACATGTTCGGGCCGATCTGCGCCCACGACCACGGCAAGGACCCCGCAGCCATGGACGGCGAGTCGGTCGCCTACCAGGTGCTCTGCCGGCAGCTGGACGATCTCGACCGCCGGGGACTGCTGCGTCCCGGCGTGCGGGCCGGTCTCGACATCGTCGCCTGGACCATGGTCCACGGCTTCGCCTCATTGGTCCTGGACGGCTTCCTCGCCCTCGACGTGGGGGACGCACTGATCGGGGCGCTCTCCCGACTCGCCCTGGCCGACGACGCTCTCGATGCGGCCGGCGGCGTCTGACCCGATCGGCGGGGAAAGGACGTGTGGTACCTGACGCGCAGGGCTTGATAGGTGTTCTCCTGGGGTCAGGGGGCAATAGGAGGCTGCCATGCGCCAGACCAGTGTCACGTTGCACGGACATCGGGTGGCCTTCCGGGTCGCCGGCGACCCCGCCCTGCCGGTCCTCATCCTGGTGCACGGGATCAGCAGCAACAGTGCCACCTGGGACCCGGTCATCCCGGCTCTGTCCCAGCACGCCCACGTCATCGCCCCCGACCTGCTCGGTCACGGTGACTCCGACAAGCCGCGCGGCGACTACTCCCTCGGCGCATTCGCCAGCAGCCTGCGCGATCTGATGCACCATTTCGGCCACGAGCGCGCCACGATCGTCGGCCACTCCCTCGGTGGCGGGGTGGGGATGCAGTTCGCCTACCAGTACCCCGAGCACTGCGAGCGCCTGGTGCTGGTCTCCAGCGGCGGGCTGGGTCGCGAGGTGAGCCTGGCACTGCGGGCGGCGACCCTGCCCGGCGTCGAGTTCATCCTTCCGGTGATCGCCAACAACGTCGTTCGCGACGCGGGCGCGGCCGCCGGTCGGGTGCTGCGTCGGCTTTCGTTCCGGCCCCGCCCGTCGATGCTGGAGATCGCCCGAGGCTATGGAACGCTGGTGAACAACCCCGCCCGCAGCGCGTTCGTCCACACCCTGCGCAGCGTCGTCGAGCCCGGAGGGCAACGGGTCAACGCAAGCGACCGGCTCTACCTGACCGAGGGCCGGCCCACCCTGATCGTGTGGGGCGCCCTGGACACCGTCATCCCGCTCGCCCACGCCCATCAGGCGCACGCGATCATTCCCGGCAGCGTGCTGGAGGTCTTCGAGCAGGCTCAGCACTTCCCCCACATGGACGAACCGGCCCGGTTCACCCGTGTCCTGCTGTCCTTCCTCGACTCGACCCAGCCGGTCCCTATCGATCGCGCGATGCTCCGTGAGCGGATGGCGGCCCGCAGCCGCGTCGTCCGCGACGAACAGGACGAGGCCAGACCGACGCAGGCCTGACCGACGCAGGCCTGACCGCCGGACTGGCACGCGGGACGGCGGACCCGCCCTCTGCCGGTCACCGTGCCAGCCGCTCGATTGTGGCTAATGACCTGTGAACCAACGCGTTCCGGGACTACGGGTCGAGCATCCGGCCACCTTGGCGCCCGGACTCCGGATGCCGCCTTGATGGCGAAGGTCCCCGCCACACGGCCCGACTATCCCCGTAGACCTAGAGGGAGTCGTCAACGCGGAGGTGGGAAGGATGTCGGGGGCCGAGCGGATGCCGGAGGCGTCGACCGTGACGGGGACGTCCGACCAGCCAGGGGCGTACCCGCCTGCGAAGGCTTCGGCTCCAACGGTGCGGCGGCGCGTGCTCGGTGATCAGCGTGGCGGGGTGGGGCTCGCCGTGTCGTCAGCGGCCCTGTTCGGCGTAGTGGCGGGATGGTGGACGCCGCGAGGTCCGGTGACGGTCGTCCAGGCGCTCGCCGCGATGCTGCTCGGCCTGGTCGTGGGTGTGGCGGTGGGGGCCCTGACCCGGTCGCGGTGGTCGATGCTCGTCGCGCCGGTGGTCTTCGTGGCCGTGTTCGAGGTCGTGCGGGTGGGTGCGACGGGCCCGACCGTGGACGGGGTCCATCCCGGCAGCATGTACGGGCTGATCGCGCTCGTGTCGGGCCGGGGCTTCCACGGCCTACTGACCCTGGCCCCGATGGTGCTCGGCGCGGCCGTTGGCGCCGCGAACGCACGGCGCCGGGCCGCTCCAGGCCCACGCAGGGGACGGTGGGGGACGGCCGGGCTGTACACCCGGCGGCTTGTGGCCGTGGGTGCGGGCGTGAGCTTGCTGGCGCTCGCGGTTCTGGTCGCCCGCCCGGCCACGACGGCGGCGATCCCGTCCACCGCCGGGCCGGGGCAGGCGGGTGGTGTCGCCGAGCTGACGCGGGTTCCGGTCGGTGGCCACGACCTGTCGGTGATGATCCGCGGCGACGACGTGACCAACCCAGTGCTGCTGTTCCTGGCCGGAGGCCCGGGCGGCAGTGAGCTGGGCGCGATGCGCCGCCACGGTCAGGCGCTGGAGCGTGACTTCGTGGTGGCCACGCTGGACCAGCGCGGGACCGGTCGCTCGTACGACCAGATCGAGCCCATGTCGACCATGACCCTGCCGTCGGCGGTGGACGACGTGGACGGCGTGACCGGGTACCTGCAGCAGCGCTTCGGCGCCGAGAAGATCTACCTGGTCGGGCAGTCCTGGGGGACGATCCTGGGAGTGCGGGCCGTGCAGTCGCACCCGGAGCGGTACGCCGCGTTCGTCGGCGTCGGCCAGATGGTCAGCCCGAGCCAGACCGACCGGATCTTCTACGACGACACTCTGGCGTGGGCCCGGGCCACCGGGCGGACGGCCCTAGCAGACCAGCTGCAGGCGAACGGGCCACCGCCGTACGCCGACCTGCTCGACTACCCGACGGTCCTCGGCTACGAGCAGGATGTGTACCCCTACGACCACAGCGTGAACGCCGAGGGCGCGGGGCAGATGCTGGAGAACCTGCCGGTCGAGGAGTACGGCGTGCTCGACACGGTGAACCTGGCCCGCGGCCTGCTCGACACGTTCTCGGTGCTGTACCCCCAGCTACAGGACGTCGACTTCCGCACCGACGCCACCCGACTGGACGTCCCGGTCTACTTGGTCGAGGGCCGTTACGAGCCGCGGGGACGCGCCGATCTCGCCCGCCAGTGGTTCGATGCGCTCGAGGCGCCGTCCAAGCAGTGGGTCGAGTTCGCGACGTCCGGACACCGACCGCTGTTCGAGCAACCCGAGCTGTTCCACCAGGTCATGACCGCAAACGTGCTGGCCGAGACGGCGGTCCGATGATGAGCGGCGAGGCGGCCGTGACCGCGGCGGCGAGCGTCGAGCGGACGGCGACGCCGTCCCGGACCGAGCGAGTGCTGGCCGGCGTGCTCGTCGTCCTGGGGCTGGGAGTGGCCACCGCGTCGGTTCTCGGTCCGCTGGGCCTCGGCGTCCTCGAATATCACGTGGTCGACGACGTGCTCAACCAGGTCGTCGGCGGGGACGCCGTCGCGCTGGCGCTCGTGGTCCCCGCCTCGCTGGTGGCCGGCGTCCTGACCTGGCGGGGTCATCGCATCGGACCTGTTCTGGCGCTGGGCCCCGCCGCCTTCGC
The DNA here is from genome assembly GCA_963825645.1 of uncultured Actinomycetota bacterium. Classification (GTDB taxonomy): domain Bacteria; phylum Actinomycetota; class Actinomycetes; order Actinomycetales; family Kineosporiaceae; genus JADJPO01. The sequence continues at coordinate 65,447 of CAWGTT010000010.1, read as the reverse complement.
GATCTACCTCTACACCCAGCTCGCGGTGGGTGGGGAGTTCGCGACCGAGCCCGGGAACAGCGAGCGGTTCTTCCCGTTGTTCCTGGCCGTCTTCCTGCTCGGCGGCGCGGCGTTCGTCCTGGCCTGGCAGCTCATCGGCGCCGTGACGCTGCCCGACCCGAGCCCGCTGATGCGCCGGACCGTGGCCGGCGTGCTGTGGTTCGTCGCGGCGTTCCTCACCCTCGGTCTGCACCTTCGCGGTGTGGTCGACGTGGTCGGTGGAGCGCCGTACGGCGTGGAGTACACCCAGAGCCCGGCGGTGTTCTGGGTGGTGAAGTGGATGGACCTGGGCATCGTCGTCCCGGTCGCAGTGGTGACGGCCATCGGTGTGACTCGCCGGGCCCCGTGGGCAACCCGGCTGATGTACGCGGTGGTCGGCTGGGGCGCCCTGCTGGGCTGCGCGGTCGCCGCGATGGGGGTGGTCATGGTGGCCCAGGACGACCCCGCCGCCTCCCCGTCGAGCAGCGCAGTCTTCGTCGTCCTCGCTCTGGCGTTCCTGACGCTCACCGCACGGCTGCTCCGCCCCCTGGTCCATGAGCACCATTGAGGGGGAGTTGCCGGGCGCCGCGTCGGCGTGTCTCGACGAGCTGTCGCCACACGAGGAACGTTGCCTCTCGGCTGGCGACCATCTCTGGGTGCCAGAAGGCGGGAGGATCGGGCCATGACAGGACGCGTGGTGGTGACCGGGGCAGCGGGCAAGCTGGGACGAGCAGTGGTGGCGGACCTGACGGAGCACGGGTGGAGCGTGCTCGCGGTGGACCGGGCCCCTCGGCCTGCCGGCGTGGCCGGCGCGGTTGAGTCGCTGGTCGTGGACCTGACCGACTACGGGCAGGTGCTGGAGGTGGTCGGCGGGCACGTCGACGAACGCGGCCCGCGGCCGGACGCGGTCGTGCACCTGGCCGCTGTACCGGCACCCGGGTTGGTGCCCAACTCGGCGACGTTCGCCAACAACGCGACTGCGACCTGGAACGCGTTCAACGCCGCACGGGCGGTCGGGGTTAAGAAAGTGGTGTGGGCGTCCAGCGAGACCGTGCTGGGCCTGCCGTTCGCCACCCCGCCGCCGTACGTCCCGGTGGACGAGGAGTACCGGCCCCGGCCGGAGTCGACCTACTCGCTGACCAAGGTGCTCGAGGAGGAGATGGCCGCCCACCTGTGCCGCTGGGACGGCGAACTGACCATGGTGGGCCTGCGGTTCTCGAACGTGATGGAGGTCGAGGACTACGCGGCGTTTCCGGCCTTCGACGCGGACCCGACGCTGCGCCAGTGGAACCTGTGGGGGTACATCGACGCGCGCGACGGCGCCCAGGCGGTCCGGCGCGGGCTTGCCTACGAGCGGCCGGGGTGCGAGGTGTTCGTGATCGCCAACGCCGATACGGTGATGTCGCGTTCCAGTGCATCCCTTGTGGCAGAGGTCTTTCCGGGAGTCCCAGTGCGCCGAGAGCTCGGTGAGCACGAAACCCTGCTGTGCATCGACAAGGCCCGGAGCCTTCTCGGCTACTCCCCGGAGCACTCCTGGCGCGACCACGTCTGACAACACCCCAGCTCTTGTGGACACGTGCTCGAGGACACGCCGGCGTGTCCTCGAGCACGTGTCCACAAGAGCGGCCGGTCAGAACCCGGGCAGCCAGCGGCGCAACTCGGACCGCACCGCGACCGTGGCCTCCAGCTGGGAGAGCACGCCGACGATGCCCAGCCATACCCGGTAGGTGAGCAGCTGTTCCGGCGGGATGGACAGCTTCAGCCCGACCGAGAACTCGGGGCTGCGCGGGTCGTTGACGCGGGCGAACTGGCCGCGTAGCCACTCCTGGGAGTAGGTGAAGACCTCGTGCCGGGCTGGGTCGCTGAACGGCGAGAGGTAGTCGCGCAGCTTGACCACGTCGATCTCCACGTCGGGGCGGAGCAGTCCGTACCCGCGCAGCGCGGCCAGCACATCGTCGTCCTCACCGGCCGTCAGCGCCTGGATCAGCGCGCCGAAGCCGGACGGTAGCCCGCCGGGCAGCGGGAGGCAGGAGCCGAAGTCGAGCACGCCGAGGCGTCCGTCGTCGAGCAGCCGAAAGTTGCCGGGATGCGGATCGGTGTGCAGCAGACCGGTGCGTTCCGGACCGGACAGCAGGAAGCGCTGGTAGAGCAGTCCCAGCCGATCGCGCTGGGCCTGGCTTGCGGTGACGGCCACGCGGGCCAGCGGCTCGCCGTCCAGCCAGTCCTGGACCAGCACCCGGCGGGTGGCATGGACGACGCCCGGTACCACCGCCTCGGCCTGGGCCTGACTGCCGGGGCGGGTGTAGACGGCGTGAAAGGCGTTCTGGTGCGCGGCTTCCCGGGTGTAGTCGAGCTCCTCCAGGAGTCGAGTGCGGAGCTCGGCGACCAGTGCCGGTAGGGCCAGCCGGCGGGCTACCAGGCCGGCGGCGCGGCCGGCCAGCGACAGCATCCGGACGTCGGAGAGGATGGCCTCGCGCACTCCGGGGTACTGGACTTTGACCGCGACCGGGCGGCCGGTCGCCGTCCCGTCGTTCCAGCGGGCCCGGTGCACCTGGCCGATGGACGCCGCGGCCGATGGGCGGGTTTCGAAGTCAGTGAAGCGGGACCGCCAGTTCGGGCCCAGCTCGGCTTCGAGCACGGCGCGCGCGTCTGGCCACGGCATACCGGGGTTGGCGTCCTGCAGGGCGGTCAGCGCCTGCTGCCACGTCTGGTCGGGATCGGCGGGCATCAACGCCTCGACGGCCGACAGGAACTGTCCGGCCTTCAGCGCTCCGCCTTTGGCCCGGCCGAGCACGCGTCGGGTGCGGGCGACGTTGCGGGCCCGGACGTCACGGCGCACTTGGTCGGCGTCCTGTCCGGCGAAGCGGCGGGCCAGGCTCTCGACGCCGAGCAGCGCCGTCCCCGCGGGTAGCGACAGCAGGGTCGCCGCCCGGACCAGACTGCGGACGCCGTTCGCTCGCACGCTCCCACCCTGCCCAGGGCGGCCAGGTCGCGCCAGCTGGTGCTCATTTCCCCCTTCAGCCGGGGGAGAACAGCACTCGTTGTGCTGGCTCGTAGGCTGCTCCCATGACGGTCGCCGAGATGTTCCGCCTTGACGGCCGGGTCGCCGTGGTCACCGGTGCCTCGAGCGGTCTCGGGGTCGCCTTCGCGCAGGGGCTCGCCGAGGCCGGGGCCGACCTCGCGCTGGGGGCGCGACGCGCCGAGCGGCTCGCGGACACTGCGAGCTTGGTTCGCGAGGCGGGACGCCGGGCGCTCACCCTGGCGACGGATGTGGCGGACCCCGAGGCGTGCGACCACCTCGTGGCTACGGCCATGGAGGAGTTCGGCAGGGTCGACATCCTGGTCAACAACGCCGGGGTCGGCACGGCGGTGCCGGCCACCCGGGAGACTCCCGATCAGTTCCGGCAGGTGATCGATGTGAACTTGAGCGGTTGTTACTGGATGGCCCAGGCCTGCGGGCGGGTGATGCAGCCCGGGTCGAGCATCATCAACATCTCGTCGGTGCTGGGTATCACCACCGCCGGGTTGCCTCAGGCGGCGTATGCGGCCTCGAAGGCGGGTCTCATCGGCCTTACCCGTGATCTGGCCCAGCAGTGGGGCGGCCGCAAGGGGATCCGGGTCAACGCGATCGCGCCTGGGTTCTTCGACTCGGAGATGACCCTGCAGTACCCGCCGGGCTACCTCGAGCAGATGGCCGGGCGCATCCCCTTGGGTCGAAAGGGCGAGGGTAGTGAACTCGCCGCCACTGTGGTTTTCCTGGCCTCGGACGCCGCCGGGTACATCACCGGGCAGACCCTGGCGGTGGACGGCGGGATGACGATCGCCTGAGCCGCGTTTGGGCTGGCTTGCCGCGCTCTCAGGTGGTGACGGGGCAGAATAGGTCCGCACCATGGAGGGCTGACCGAGTGGCCGATGGTGGCGGTCTTGAAAACCGCTGGGCGGTACCCAATCCTGCCCCGGGGGTTCGAATCCCTCGCCCTCCGCTGAGGTCGTGATCATGCCGTTGACCAGGGATTTTGTGTCGACAGGGTTGCCGGGTGGGCAGGGCCTGGTGCGGATCAATGTGAATCGGTGTGGTGGCGGTGTTCCAGACCGCTGACTGGGCGCGCGTGGCGAGTGTGTCGATCTTGGTGAAAGCGCAGGTCAGGCCTGGTTCCGCGTTCCCGGGGACTATTCGTTCTGGTGTGGTTCGCGGAGGATGTCCCGAGTTCCGTGGAACTTCGGTGGCGGTCCGGTGGGCATCAGGCTGCGCTCACGTCTTGAGTGTTGCACTCGGGTCCGACACCTTCGGCGGTGACGTGCCGTTCCAGTGCGGCCCGCAGGGCGGGTAGGTGCAGGTGGCCATTCACCCGGCGGAACTGCTTGCCGGCTTCGACCATGCCGGCCGCGCACCAGCGCAGCGCCATCTGCCCGTCACGCCACCGCTTGACGTTGCGGGCGTGGTCGCGGCTGATCGAGATCATCGACTCGACGGCGTTGGTCGAGCGCAGCGTCCTGGCCAGTGTCGGGGGCACGTCCAGGCGCAGCACCGTCAGCGTCTCGTGCAAGCCCTCGCGGAGGCTGCCTGCGGCACCGGGGTGGGTCTTGTCGAGTTCGGTGGCCAGCGCGGTCAGCCGCGCCTCGGCCTCCAGCGCGGAGGACGCGTGGTAGGCCTTGCGCATCCGCTTCTCGACCGGTGCCGCGCATGGTCTCGGGCAGGTGGTCACGGACATTCCTGAGCTTGTGGATCTGACACCTTTGGATCACCGGAGAGTCGAACACCTCCTTCACGCCGGCCGTCAACGCCTTGGCGCCATCGAGCACCGCCAGAACGGGTTTGGTGGTGTCCAGGCCGCGTTCGCGCAGCCCGGTCAGCAGGGCCTTGACCACGGTGGTGTTCTCCGTCGATCCCTCCACCAGGCCCAGCGGGTGCTTGACACCGTCGATGTCGATGCCGAGGGCGACGACGCACAGGTGCTCGGCGAAGTACACCCCGTCGATCATCAACGCGACCAGGTCCAGCCCGGACAGGTCCATGGCGAGCAGGTCGGCCAGCGCGGTCTCGGTCATCGCCACGAACCGACGCGAGACCGCCGACCTGCTGGTCGACGTCGCCGTCTCCTCGACCGCCTCACCGACCGGCTCCAGGCCTGTCGGGTAGTGCCGGGTCGAGAGCCCGGCCGAGCATCCGCTCCAACGCCATCCGACCGAGCAGCTCGGTGCCGTTGAACACCTCATACGACGGCACCGGCAGCTCCGACGAGCCGTCGACGGTGCGGACCCGCGGCCGGCTGACCGGGACCCGCCGGCCGCCCAGGGTGACCGACCCCGCGCTCGGTGCCGTGCCGCACCGCGCTCCGGTCGCGGGTTGTGCTTGCCCTTCGGGCCGCACACCGCGGTCACATCGGCCTCCATCAACTGCTGCATGACCTGCAGCCCGGCGCCGACGGCCAGGGCCAGCAGACCCTCCCTCATGTCGGCGGCGATCTCGTCCATCGCGATGCTGACCCGCTCGGGCACGGCCACCGTCGCGTCGGCCATCCTCGCCTCACGGGCAGTCCTCTGATACTTCTTGGTCACAGCGGTCCCCTGTCTCCTGGGTGTTCTTGGCGGATCACCCGAGACCTACCACCAGGTCGGTCTCAGGCGGGGGACCGCCACCTCAAGTTCTACGAGACCCGGGACAACCTCTGGTTCGCGTGTCCGGTCGTCCACGGTGGGCCACGGCTGTCAGTGGTCTATTGGTGGTCCGATCATGGTTCCGGGGGATACCCCTGGGGGCATACGTTCTCGCGGTCCGTGGTGGCTTGACGGCGGCAGGCCGATACGATCATCCCGAGCCGGCGGCAGTCGCAACGCCAGGGCAGCGATCACGGCCCGGTCCGTCCAGGACGGCCGTGGATGCGGCGCCCGACGGCGCGCACCACGTCCAGCTGGTGGCGGAGCACCAGGATCTCGACGTCCTTGGACGCCTCGGACCGAGCCAGCAGCATCAGGGCGCTGGTGAGACGTCGAGCGAGCAGGTACCCCAGACGCAGTCCCATCGCGAGATCATGACATCCCGGCCGCGGAGTGAACGCCCAGGTCAACGCCCAGAGCCGGGTTTCCGGCACCCACAGGCACCCTGCTCCCGTCGACGGGTGGCGATCACGACCCGGTGGTGCAGAACTGCGGCGTGTACACCGCGCCCGTGGGCACGGCCAACGCCGGGCACTCCCTGGAGCACGGGTCGGTCTGGATCACCTACCAGCCCGGCCTCGACGCGTCCCAGGTCGCCTCCCTGAGTTCCCACGCCGAAGGCGAGGATTACGTCCTGCTCAGCCCCTTCCCCGAGTTCACGTGCCGATCGTGCTGGCCGCGTGGGCGTGCAGCTCGAGGTCGACGACGCGGCCGATCCCCGGGTTGAAGAGTTCCTCGTCAAGTACATCCAGGGACCCCAGACCCCCGAGCCCGGCGCCGCATGCAGCGGGGGATCGGGACCCCCGCGTGAGAGCACGTGCCCTGCCCAGCCTGACCGTGTGCCGCGGCTGCGCCGGTGAGGGCCTCGCCCTCGGCGAAGCGGGCGCACGGCGCGGCCCGCGCACTACGACGCCTCGCTGCGGGCGGTTCGGCGCGACTTTGCACGGTGGACTACCTCGATCAGTGCGGCCGCGGCGACGCCATCCTCGTCCGCCCAGCCCCCGACCGCGGCCGCTCGACGCTGCCCGTTCGGCGGGCCGGGATCACCACGCCCGAAACCAGGGCAGCCCTGGCGGCGTGGCTCGACGCAGGAGGCCCGGGCAGCGCCGACCTCCCGGGCGCTCGCGTACCGCACGTCATGCAAGTTGTGGAGGTTCGGTCGTTGTTCTGCTCCTCGAGCTGGTCCGATCCGTCCCTAGACAAGACCCCATCAACCAAGCTCCGGAGCGCCCCGTCTCACCAGCACACCGCCTACGACCGCTCCCACGAAAAGCTGAAGCCGGTGGGCGGGCCGACATCGGCGGCGAGCGGCTCCGCCAGCTGGCGGACGACATCATTGCCGCCCAGCGCCGCGAGATCGCGGCGATGGACTGGTTGATCCGGGACATCGAGCAGATGGCCCCTGCGACGACGTCAGCCGAGGCTGCTGACCGGCCGGTCCCGGACTGGGGCCGACCTCTGAAACTCCCGAAGGGCATCCGATGACCACTGTTCTCCGCACGATGGCTGCCGCAGCGGCCCTGGCGCTCACCCTCGCGATCGCCGGATGCTCGGCGTCCGAGGACCAGGGCTCGCCCCGAGAGACACCGGTCGAGGCCGGTCGGGGGTCGCCGGACGCGATCCTTGCGCAGTACGACCTGGACGGGATGTCCGGCCGGGAGGTGGTCGACACGCTCGAGGCCATGCCGATCGACCAGCGCCCCGCGGACCTGATCGCGTCGGTGCAGCCGACCGAACTCCTGTTGACGTCAGGGGACGCGGAGGCCGCGCTGCCGCTGCCGGACGACGCGTACTACCTGTCCGTCGCCCCGTACGTCGACCAGACGCATCCGTGCGCGATGCATTCCCTGACGACGTGCCTGGGCGAGCTCGGGGGCCAGGACGTCGCGGTCGAGGTGGTGGATGATGCGACCGGCGAGGTCCTGGTCCAGGGGACTCGCACGGCTGCGGACAACGGGTTCATCGGGCTGTGGCTCCCGCGTGACATCGACGCGACGATCACCCTGGAGTACGACGGGAAGAGTGCCGTCACGTCGATCTCGACCGGGGCCGAGGCGGAGACCTGCCTCACCACGATGCAACTCCTCTGAGCCCTGATCCGCATGTCGGTGGTGGCCCGGGCAGGGCCGGGTGCGCCTGGGCGCCTGAGCGGCCAGACCGTCACGTGGTCAGCGTGTGGCCAGCGGGCCTCCTCGCCTTTCGGATGCTCATCGCGGGCATGGACGCAGACCTCGCTCAAGCGACTGTCGCCGGACGGGCGCTGGCGGAGTGCGGTGCTGTCGGTCGCAGATACATGCCGCACGGAACAAGCGCTCCTCGGGAGTGGCATCCCGGCACGCATCCCGGACGTCACCCAGGCTCCGCGTACCGGCATGACGCGCCTGTCGCGGGTCGAGCTGGAGCCGTTGACGGTCGAGTTGGTCGTCTCGTTCTGGCCTCCGAGCATCGTTGCCATCTGCTCGCCCTACCGGACGCGGGCCGCGCCGTCAGTCGTCTCCTGATCTGGCTCGAGAAGCACGCGGGAGACATCCGGCAGCAGCGATGGGACCTCCGCCGGCGTGAGCGTTAGGCGCGTGGGAGCGCCCGCCGCTCACCGTGCGCCCCGCCGTGTGGGTGCCGAGAACCCTGCAGTTGTCATGCGACCTGCGCGTATTCGTGGATGAGGCCGTCGAGTCGATCTCGTCGTCTGACGAGGGTGTCGGGGTCGGCGAGTGTGGTGGGAAGTGGTCGCGGTTGTGCGGCGTGCTCGAGACCACGGTGGGGGCGGTGAGCGTTGAAGTGGATCTCATACTCGCCCAGGACAGCTCTGGCATGCGCCGCGTTGAGGAGGAGGATCCGGTCCGGCAGCTCGCGGCGGAGGCTGCCCACGAACCGCTCACAGATCGCGTTCGCACGAGGCGCCCGGACCGGGATCGTGATCACATCCGCGCCGGCGCCGGTGACGACGGCATCGCACGCGTCGGTGTACTTGTTGTCCCGGTCCCGGATGAGGAACCTGATTCGGCGGCCGGCATCGTCGGCCTCCATCGGGAGGTTGCGGGCTGGTGAGTCACCCACGCCCCGGTCGGGTGCGCCGTGACCCCGAGGATGCGCAGGCGGCGGGTGGCGTGCTCGACGGCGAAGAACACGGAGAGCCGCTGCAGGGTGATGGTCTCGAGGTTGAAGAAGTCGCAGGCCACGATCCCCTCGGCCTGAGCCGTGAGGAACTGCTGCCAGGTCGGGCCCGAGCGTCACGGCGCCGGGTCCAGTCCCGCAGAACGCAGGATCGACCACACCGTCGAGGGCGCGACCTGGTAGCCGAGACCAGCCAGCTCACAGTGCACCCGGCGATATCCCCACGTCGGATTCTCCCGTGCCAGGCGCCTCACCAGCGCCCGAAGACCTGCCCGGGTCGGCGGCCGCCCCGGCCCCTTGCGTTCACTGGCCCATCGGCGGGTCACCAGGCGACGGTGCCACCGCAGCATCGCGCCGGACGTCACGATCATCCCGAGCCGTCGTGTCGGCGGCGGTCGCCACGCCAGGGCGGGCGATCACGGCCCGGTCCGTCCAGGACAGCCGTGAACGCGGCGCCCGACGGCGCACCACGTCCAGCTGGTGGCGGAGCACCAGGATCTCGACGTCCTTGGACGCCTCGGACCGAGCCAGAAGCATCAGGGCGCGGATGAGACGTCGAGCAAGCAGGTACCCCAGACGCAGGCCCATCGCGAGAGCATGACATCCCGGCCGCGGAGTGAACGCCCAGGTCAACGACCTGAGCCGGTTTCCGGCACCTGGGGGTTCGTTGGGCGACGGGAGCGAAGCGCCGTGTCCGGTATTACGGTCGGTTGTCAACGATGACGGTTGGTCGTCTAGAATAGTTGTCATGGAGTTGTCTCGGCCGATGCGGGTGGTCACTGCAGCCCTGGACGGTGACCTGTTGGCCGTGTTGGCGGGTGCGGATGCTGCGTTCACTGGTCGTCAGTTGGCCCGGATGGTCGGGTCGAGCAGTGAGGGGGCCCGGTTGGCGCTGGCGCGGCTGGTCTCCCAGGGGGTCGTCCGGCGGGAACCGGCGGGGTCGGCGCAGATGTACCGGCTCAATCGTGACCATCTCGCGGCCCCGGCGATCCTCGCCCTGGCCGGCCTGCGGGCGATGCTGCTGGAGCGCCTGGCCACCGTGTTGGCCGGATGGCGCCCGGCGCCGGCGTATGCGGCCGTGTTCGGGTCCGCCGCCCGGGGGGAGGATCGAGCCGACAGTGATCTGGACATCTGCCTCGTCCGACCCGACGGCCTGCCGGCCGATGACGCCGACTGGCGTCGCCAGGTCGCCGACCTGCAGGCCGCCGTGACGGGTTGGACCGGCAACGACACCCGGGTCCTGGAACTGGCCGCCGGCGGCGTGGCACCTGCCGGGGACGGGGAATCGGTCATCGACGACATCCTGCGCGATGGGATCTCGTTGGCCGGCGATGCCGCAGCACTGCGCCGGCTGCGGGCCTGAGCTGAGCTGAGTCGTCGGGCCCGCTCGCTACCGTCGTCCGCGTGAGCCCGACCCGCCGCGCAGACGCCGGCTTCGCCGCGGGCTGGCGCGCCAAGGCCCTGCAGTTCTCGCCGCCGCCGACGAGATCATGGACCTCGCCGACGACGCCGCCGACATCGGCGATGCCTACGTGAGGTTCTGCGTGCACGCCGGGGTCGCCGCCGCCGACACCATCACGGCACACCGCCTCGAGCTCCACCACGCCGGCGACAACCACAACGAGGCCGTCGCCCTGCTGCGCCAGGTCCACCCCGACGGTCCCGAGCTGGCCGCTCACCTGACCGCGTTGCTCGGGTCGAAGACCAAGGCCGGCTACACCCACCGTCCCGTCAGCACCCAGGAACGCCTCCAGGCCGCACGCCGCGCTCACTGCCTCGTCAACGCCGCCAGAGGACTGCCCCTGAAGTGAGACGCACATGGGGTGGTCCACCCCTCGCCCACAATGCCCGACTGCCGCTGGCCGGCGATGGCCGTAGGAGGGGAGTGTGTGGTCCACAGCCATCCACCACGGGTGTCGTTTCCGTCAAGCGCAGGTCTGCGTGAGTGCCCTGGAAACCGCTGGGCAGCAACCAATCCTGCCCCCGGCCCCGTTGGTCAGCCAGGCCACCGCCTCGACCAGGTCTCCGGCACCGAGGCGGCCGCGCCGTTCTCCCCTGAACTCGACGTCGTAGCGTTCTCCGGTCTCCGGCCACCGGGGGATCCGTTCCACCGGGACCCACTCATCCGCATCCCCGTCACGCCTGTCTATGCGCTCGGCACAGGGGTTCTATGCGCAATGGGCATAGCACGGTGCATGACGGCGGGAGCGGCGGACCAGCGTCGAAGGCAGGGCCATGGCTCAACAGCGGTTCCTGACCCGGCGCTGCCCGGGATGTCTGCCGCGCCATCGGCACCGGGCTCGGGCTGCTGGCCGGCCTCGCCGGCCTGCTCGCCACGGTGGCCGGCGTCTGGCCCGACCTGGGGCATGGTGCGGTGGCCGCCGTCCGCCCTCACCGCGACGCGGCGGACTGACCCACGCCGGCCGGCCCGGTCGACCCGGCTGGTCGCCAGTGGTGTCCAGGCAGCCGGACGAGTCGGCGGGTCTGGTGGGACCGAGGCGGCTGCCGGCCGAGACGCTGACGAGGCTGCTGGCCAAGAATCCGGCCGCGTGAGCGGGATCTCGGTCGCGTCTGGCGGCGGCGATCTCCCCGGGGCAGTCATCCGCCGGTGTCCGGGATGGTCGAGCAGGGGTGACCGGCGCTCGTGGTCGGGCGGCCCCCGATTGGGGGATCGGACCGGGCCTGCTGGGTGCGGCGGAAGCGTCGCTGCGGTGCGCGTGGGATGCTTGGTGGGCGGGGTCGATGCGTAGGGAGGTGGTCGGCGATGTCGAGTCAGCCGGAAAAGCGGTCTGGTGGCGCCGTCCCGGGCCGACCTGGGGGCAGCCCGCGGGCGAGCGTGGAGGAACTCGCCGCCCGTCGGGGTGTGGTGCCGGTGGCGCGGCTGGCGGACATGGCAGTGGAGGGCCTGTTCGACGACGAGGAGCTGGCGGCCTTCCAGGAGCAGGTCAGGGCGTGGCGGCAATCCGAGACCGCGTGAGTACTCCGGACCGCGCGGACAACATCGCCGGGCCGAGGCATCTCGTGCGTGATCGCGCTGCGGCCGGTGCGGAAGGTCTCGGGTGAGGTACGTCGTCCTGGACACCGACGTTGCGTCGGCGGCGATCAAGGGCAACCTGTCCGGGCCAGTGGCGGACCAGCTGACCGGTGCATCCTGGTGCGTGACCTTCGTGACGGTCGGGGAGTTGTGGCACTGGGCCGAGATCCGGTCCTGGGGTCCGGTGGCGAAGGACCGGCTGCAGGCGTGGCTGGCCGGCGTGGTGGTGATCGACTCCGATGAGCAAATCTCACGCAGGTGGGGGCAGCTGCTGGCCCATGCCCGACGGCGGGGTCGGCCGCGTCCGGTCAACGACTCCTGGATCGCGGCCTGTTGTCTGTCGCACGGGTTGCCCTTGGCCACCTGGAACGTGAAGGACTACCTCGACTACCGCGACCACGACGGCCTGGCGCTGGTGCAGTCCAACTCGCCGTCCTGAACCCTGCTCGATCGTCCAGGCATCACCGACGATGCCCGACTGGCACCGATGGATGCCGACTGCCCGTGGTCCATTCGTGGTCTGCAGCGGCGGGTGGCGGGTATCGTTGCTGGTCAGCACGGGAGTGAGCTGGTGTCTTGAAAACCGCTGGGCGGTACCCAATCCTGCCCCGGGGGTTCGAATCCCTCGCCCTCCGCTGAGGTCGTGGTCGTCGGGGGGAGAGGATCGAGGTGTTCGCGCAGCTCGGTGACGTACGGGCGGAGTGGCCGGGCGCGGCGGCCGTTCACCGGTTCTCGTCCGGGGACACATGGCGTAGCGCTCGCCCGGACTGGAGATGGCTGTCGACGAGGGCCTTCACGGCGCGGTCGGGATGGGTGTGGGTCGTGTAGAGCGGCCCGCACGGGGTGGCGGCCAGCTCGACGGCGAGCGCCGTCAGGTCCGCCGTCCCCGAGTCCGTCCGCCGAACGTCGGCGAGGAAGGCGAACTCCGTCAGCATCCCGACCGTGCTGCGGTTGGCGGTCTTGGCCAGCACGACCGCGTCCATCTGCGCCAGCTCCGACTCGACGAACCACGGGGGAGTCCCGAGCCCGATCAGACTGGCGCGAGCGCGTGCGGGAACCGCTCGCACAGCGTCCGGGCCGGAGCCAGCGGCAGCAGCACCGGCAACAGGGTTGCCTCGTTGACGAACAACACCGTGGGTGAGCGCCAGCGCAGGACGTTCGCGTACCAGGCGCCCAGTGACGTCGTGGACGCCGGGGCCTCGCCGAGCGCGCCCGGCCTCAGTTTCGCGAGCAGCCTCGCCGTGGCGTGTACGACGAACACGTCACCTCCTGCCCGCTGCATCTTGAGTGTGGGCGACGGTCGCAAACGACGGTGGTGTGCGGGTCGCCGCTCCGGCGACGTTATCGCTCGCGTGTGACGACGTCCCCGGCCGACCAGCATCGGCGGCGGCTCGGGGCCGCGCCGGGCGAGATCGCCGGTCTGTGACCCGGATATCGCAACAGCAGCGGGGGGTATCTCCTCGCCCCACTGCGGCGGTGGGGCGGACGGGCGTGCGTACACTCCAGGAGTGGGTTTTCCGCGGATAGCCATCGACCCGGGGCGGATGACCGGGCTGCCGTGCATCCGTGACACCCGTGTGACCATATCCGCTGTTCTGGGACAGCTTGCCGCAGGCAGGTCGTTCGATGAGGTGCTGGCGGACTACCCCTACCTGGTGCAGGAGGATCTGCTCGCCGCGCTGGAGTTCGCTGCCGCCGCGCTCCAGGAGCGCGAGTTGCCGCTCGCCCATCCGGCATGAAGTTCCTGGTCGACGCCAACCTCTCACCCACGGTGGCTGCTCGGCTCACCGATGCCGGTCATGAGTCGACCGACGTCTGCAGAGGGTCCTCGAAACGTACCTGGCGCACGACAACACCGTTCGGCCGCACCGAGGCCTGGACCCGCATCCGCCGCTCCTCGGCGACCGGCGACGACATCGCGAGCGGAACGATCGTGCGCCGAGACGTGCTAGGCGGACTGATCCACGAGTACCACCGCGCGGCCTGACTGCGTTGCTCCCCGACGGGGACGGCGCACACTCGACGCGACCCGATTCCTGAACCGACCCTGCGCGTCCTCGGCCATCGGAGCCATGACGCCCCGGGGGCCTGGCACGCCATCCCCGCAGGCGGTCGGTCAACCCCTCCTCCCCGACCGTCCCACGACTCACCACTGGTCCTGGTCAAGAGCGGAACAGACGAGTGGCACCCCACAGGCGTAGGCGGGTGATCTGCCCGAGTTCGCGGTCGCTCATGGCGGTGATGGCGCACCGGTCGAGCAGGCCGCGGGTCTTGGTGCGGTCGGCGACGGCGACGGTGTCGACGGCGGCGAGGTCGTCGAGGGAGTGGGTGGTCAGGTCAGGGTGCAGGAGGTTGGGTCGATGGCGATGCTGCCGTAGGTGTTCCACCGCTCCGTGAACTTGCGCACGCCGGTTGCGGAACCCCAGGAGACGCCGCCGCCGAGCGGGTCGGTGTGCCGGTAGACGCGCACCTCGTTCAGCATGCCCTGGAAGAAATAGCCCGATAGCTCCGTGGCCGCGTAGAGCACGCCGGCGCCGGCCGAGCGTACGTCGTAGAACGTCCAGCCGGTACCGATCGTCCGGGGCCCGGACCAGGTCACGGGCCCGGATGCCGGGTCGGTGTGCCGGTACCAGGACAGCTTGCCGTCGTGCTGGCGGTACAGGGTGCCGTCTCCGCTGGGAGCGATGATCTCGTCGTTGGTCCAGCCTGACCCGATGACCCATCCTGAGGGCTTGGCCCAGCTCGGTGAGCCGGACAGGCGGCCGGTGTGGCGGTACAGGACGAGCTTGCGGTCCGTGCGGACGACGTAGAAGTCCCCGCCTGCACCGAGCCCCATGGTGATCACCCTGCGCCGTGTGAACCCGGTGCCGACGGTGCGGCCGCTGCCCGAGACCCAACCGGACCTGTCGTCGTAGCGGTACCACTTCAGGTCCCCTGTCCAGGTCAGGGCGTAGACGACGCCATCGCCACCGGAGGCCACCCAGCGGAAGGTGCGGTCGCGCCAGCCTCTGCCCACCTGGCGCGTTTCGGTCATCGTGTCCGTCGTGCTGCTCAACGGGGCAATGTCGGCCAGCTCGTACAGGCCGTAGGACGGCGTGGTGCGGCGGAACGCCGTGACCGTTCCGCAGGTCACGTGCGCCGACGTCTGCACCCGAGCGTCCCGGGCGGGCACCGGCGTCCCGGACGAGGCGACCATGGACCGGTCCCGCGGGCCCGGCACCGCGGCGGCGGGTGTCACGGGGACCGTCGCGATGATCAGCGCTCCCCCGAGCCCGGCGGCCGCGACCGCACGCAGGACACGACGGACGACGGGGCGCTTCCGGGGCAGGAACGCGACCTGAATAGGCATGTGGTTTCCTTCGCTCGACAGACAGCACGTGACCCTATGTCACGTGACGAGCGCTCTAGGTAGCCTGTCTCGTGTATCGGCGTGCACGCCTTGACGGCGGCCGAGCGTGATCCCCACGACGACTAGGGGTAGCCATCGAGCGCGCAGGAGTCGGCGCAGTCGGGGCACTGAGCAATTCCTCGACCACCCGCCGATCATCCCGGCCCACTTGGACCGACAACCCCAGCTCAACACCTGCGCACGAGTTTCGGGCACCCACAGGGTCGCCGTTACCGGGGACGGCGCGCTGGCCGACCACGACCGGGTGTCCCTGACCTGCGGCGATGATCCCTCGGTCCCCTACATCACGCCGCGGCGGAGGCGCTTGTCCAGGGCCACGATCAGGAAGGCGGCCAGGGCGAGCGCGAGGATTCGGGCCCACACCTCGAGGCCGATCGGCGCGGTCCGGAACACGGTGTTCATGGCCGGCAGGTAGGTGATTGCCAGTTGGGCCAGGATCTGGACACTCACCCCGCCCAGGACCCAGCGGTTGCTGAACACCCCCAGGCGCCAGATTGAGAGGGTCAGCGAACGGCAGCTGAACAGGTAGAACAGCTCCACGGCCACGAAGACGTTCACCGCGGCGGTCCGGGCCTGGGCCACGCTGGCCCCTTGGGCCAGCTCCCATTCGAACAGCCACCAGGAGCCGGCCACGAGCAGCGTGGACACGAGCAGGATCCGGACGACCAGGGCGCCGGTCAGTAGGGGTCGGCTGGGCGAGCGCGGTGGGCGCTGCATGATCCCGGTCTCTTTCGGTTCGAAGGCGAGCATCAGGCCCAGAGCGACGGCGGTGGTCATGTTGATCCACAGGATCTGTACGGGCAGGATCGGCAGCGTCGTTCCCACCATGATGGCGACCAGGATGACCATCCCCTCGCCGATGTTCGTCGGCAGGGTCCAGACGATGAACTTGGTGAGGTTGTCGAAGACCCCCCGGCCCTCCTCCACCGCCGCCTCGATGGTGGCGAAGTCATCGTCCAGCAGGATCATGTCCGCGGCGTCCTTGGCGACCTCGGTGCCGCTGCGGCCCATGGCCACCCCGATGTCGGCGCGGCGCAGAGCGGGGGCATCGTTGACGCCGTCCCCGGTCATGGCCACGACATGGTCGCGGGACTGCAGTGCCTCGACGAGCCGCAGCTTCTGTTCCGCGGACACTCGGGCGAACACTGACGCGTTCTCCACGGCGTCCGGGAACTGCTCGGGGGGCAGGGCGGCCAGGTCCGCGCCGGTCAGCACCTGACCGTCGCTGCGTTCGGAGCGGGTATCCAGCAGGCCGATCTGCCCGGCGATGGCCGCGGCGGTGGCGGCGTGGTCACCGGTGATCATCTTGACCGAGATGCCGGCGACGTGGCAGCTGTGTACGGCCGCGATCGCGGCGGACCGGGGAGGGTCGAGCATCGCCTGCAGGCCCGTGAACGTCAGCGTGCGCGGCAGCGACGCGACGTCGAACGAGCCGGACGCCGCGGGGCCGGACTGGCGGTGGGAGGCGGTCGCCAGCACCCGCAGTCCCTGGCCGGCCAACTGTTCCGCCGCGCCAAGGACGGCGTCCTCGTCCAGCGGCAGGCGTGTCCCGTCGGGGCCCAGCTGGGCGCCGCACAGGTCCAGGATCCGCTCGACCGCGCCTTTGGCGAACACCACCTGACCGTCGTGGCCCGGTTCATCGTGCAGTGTGGCCATGTACTGGCGTTCGGAGCTGAAGGGGATCTGCCCGACCCTGGGGAGCCACTGTCGCACCTCGTCCGGATCCAGGCCGCCCTTGGCGCAGGCCACGAGCATCGCCGCCTCCGTCGGGTCACCCACGGCGGCCCATCGGCCGCTCTCGCGGGTCAACGCGGCGTCGTTGCACGCGGCCCCTGCCAGCAAGCACCACCGCAGCGCCTCAGGCGGTGCCGCGGCCACCGGGCAACCGGCTCGGTCCAGGACTTGGCCTTCGGGTTCGAACCCCGCACCGGTCACCGAGAACTCCTCGCCCGCGGTCCACACAGCGCGCACCGTCATCTGGTTCTCGGTCAGCGTCCCGGTCTTGTCCGAACAGACCACGGTGGTGCCACCCAGCGTCTCCACCGCCGGCAACCGGCGCACCACCGCCCGGCGCCGCGCCATCCTGGCCACCCCGATCGCCAAGGTGATCGTCACCGCCGCGGGCAGCCCCTCCGGGATCGCCCCGACCGCCAATGCGACGGCGGCGGTGAACATCTCGGCCGCGGGCTCGCCCCTGACCAGCCCGATCCCGAATGTCAGGGCCGCCAGCGCCAGGATCGCGACCGTCAGGACCGTGCTGAACCGTGCGAGTTTGCGCGTTAACGGCGTCGCCAGCGTCGCGGCGGTCCCCACCAGGCGGTGGATCTCCCCCAGCTCGGTCTGCGCGCCGGTGGCCACCGTGATCCCCGCCCCAACTCCCGTGGTCACCAGGGTCCCGGAGTAGACCATGTTGCGCCGGTCCGCGACCACCGTCGTCTCGGGCAGCACCACCTCGTCCTTGACCACGGGGACCGACTCCCCGGTCAACGCGGACTCATCGACGCCCAGCTCGCTGACCCGTACCAGGCGAAGGTCCGCCGGGACCTTGTCACCGGTCTCGACTACCACCAGATCCCCGGGCACCAGCTCCCGCGACGCGACGGTGACCTCGCGGCCGTCGCGCAGGACCCGTGCGTCCGTGCGGACCATCGCTCGCAGCGAGTCCAGCGCGGCCTGCGCCTTCGACTCCTGGATGAACCCGATCACCGCGTTGACCAGCACGACCGCGAAGATCACACTCGCGTCCACCGGCTCACCCAACGCCAATGTCACCGCGCCGGCAGCCAACAGCACGTAGATCAGCGGGTGATGGAACTGGCGCAGCCACCGCATCAGCACTCCCGGCCCCTGAGCCTGCGGCAGCTCGTTGGGCCCGAAGCGTTCCAGTCGCTGGGTAGCCTCCAGGTCGCTCAGGCCGCGGTCGACGTCCGACCCCAGCAAGAGCACGACCTCATGGGCGGCCAGACCATGGTGGTTGTTGACTGTGGACCCTATCGGCCGTCCCCGCTCCTCGCTCACGGCAGCTGACCCATCGTGGGAGTTACCCTGACCAGGCACGCCGCCACGCCGGTGTGGCCGGCCGGCCCCCCGCGGGCGCTCACTGCAGTGCCCGCGGGGCATGCCCGGTCGAGACGGCTGTGCCGCCGCCGTCCGGGCCGGACACCACGGCAGCCCGTTGGCCAACGCTCCATGAGGGCACGCCACCGTCGCGGGTCGTCGTCATTCATCCTCGCCGTCGTCCCCAATCACGCTGTTGTCGCGCGCCACCAGCACCGAGCAGGCCGCGTGGTGCCCGACCGCGGCGGCCACCGACCCGCGCATGATGCGCCGGCCCAGCCCGATCCCCCCGTGTCCCCAACGCGACCAGGTCGGGGTCCCCTCTTCTGATCATCTCCAGGATGGTCCCGCGCACGTCGAACGCCGCCGACCGCCGGAACGCCTCACGTCGCAGGGGAACCGGATCGGCGCCCGCCTCACGTACCACGCAGGAGGCCTCCTCGATGGCAGGTCCGGCTGGGTGCGCCCATCCCCGACGGCCAGAATCACCACTCGGCACCCCACGATCCACGGCATGGCCGCCAACGCCTGCGCGGCAGCCCTCGCATGGGACGAGCCGTCCACGCACAGCAGCACTCTCCTCGCGGGCCTGGCCGACCGGATGATCGCCAGCGGAACGGCCGGCCGGGTGCAGGAGCCAATCGGCCGTGCTCCCCAGACTCAACGCCTTGAGCACGCCGGCGCCGCGGTGCCCGATCACCATCAAGCCCGCGTCGCGCCGTTCGCCCCAGCACGACCCTCGGGTTTCGGCGCTCAGCGACATCAGCTCGCCGTCACCCCGACCGTCAGAAGCCGCCGCGGACTGGGTGGCTGCCACGGGTGCGGCACCTCACGCTCTGCCGGCACCGGAGCGAAACCGGCCACGTCGTGGAAGACCCGCAGCACCTCGATCCGCCAACCGGGCCAGTCGTGCTCGTTCACCCACAACCAGGCCACATCCGCCTCCTGGGACCCGTCGTCACCGAGAATTACGACCGACCGGGCTCGCCCACGCAATCCACCTCTGCGTGCCGCCGTCTCGCGCGACCAGATGGCACGAAGCCCGATCACCCGAGCCACCGCCATCCTCCGGCAACCGCCGTCACGTCATCCTCGCGTCCAAGCGCATGATCACGGCAGGTAGAAGGTCCCCACCGGTCACCACCAAGGACCGTGATCCGCGGCGCTGGTACCTGCATTGGGATGGACGAACGCACCCGCGTCAAACAAGAACGCACCGACCCCCGGGCCGCGGCAGAGGCCGCCGATATCGCCCAGCGCATCGCCGCCGACGTCCTGTCCCATCCTCCAGAGCAGCCTGACCTGACTTCCCGGGCGGCCTGCGCCGGCGGAACGATCGAGAGGCCATCCGCTTGGCGACGACGTGACCTCGATCCGGCGACTGGTGCAGTGGTCAACGGCCAGCCTCGACAGACGACCACTGGCCACGGGGAATGCTCGGAGACACCAGCCCCGGAACCCGCATCGTCGCAGTTCAACGCCATGTTGGGGTTCACTCTTGAAAACCGCTGGGCGGTACCCAATCCTGCCCCGGGGGTTCGAATCCCTCGCCCTCCGCTTCGTCGTGATCATGCGTGTGACCTGCGGTTTTGCCCGATGGCCCTTTTTTGGGGTTGGGCCTGCGTCGTTGTTGGTGGGTGTCAGCGGTGTTCAAGACCGCTGGGGGCCGTCGAGGGATCCTGTCCCAGGGGTGCCGCCGGGAGCATGAACGTGCAGGTCAGGGGCTCATGGTCACCGACCGCTTCCGGTCGATCACCCGTCTCGGGGGTGTCCAGCTGTCGCCAGTCGTCAACGGTGGTCCACGGCCGCCAGTGGTCTATTCGTGGTCCGATCATGGTTGATCACAGATACCCCTGGGGGTATCACGTGATGGGCCTTGCCGGCTGTAATCGCTGCCCTTCCGTGACAGCGGTCGCCGGGTTGTTCCGGCCGGGCCCGTCACGGTGCGCGGTGTCGGTGAGACCTGTGCCGTTCATCGACCACTTCCGGGCAGAACGAGATGTTGCGACGACCACCTGAATCCGCCCGGTCTGATCTGGACCCACCCCGAGACACCCAGAGCGATCCGTGTAGTTCGGCCGGTAGGACGGCGGGGCGGCCCCGAGCCGGCGGGCTACGGTCGAGTCCCATGAGCAGGTTCACGCCCGATGTCGACGCGGCCATCGTTGAGGGAGTCCGGCCGACGCCCGGGGACGTCGCGGAGGCCCGGTCGGTGGCGCTGGAGCTGCTCGGCGCGCAGGCCTCGGTGCATGAGTTCGAGATCCGGGACGCGGTGAGGTTGCGGCGGGGTGTCACCCCGGAGCCTGTCGAGGTCGAGCTCGACCGGCCCGCCGGTGCGTTCGCGGTGCCTGATCCGCAGCAGAACGGGTTCCTGCTGGTGCGGACGGCGCAGGCCGCCAAAGAAGCGTTGGCGCAGTGGTGGTCCCAGGGAGTGATCATCCCTGTGGTGGGTGGCCACTACGGCGTCCCCCGGGCGCACGTCGAGGTGCGGTGGCAGGGCAACGGTGGATCGGTGGAGTACGAGGATGTGGCGCCGGTGTTCAACGTCGGAAACAACCGATGGCGCCTGGCCGATCCGGACCCAGCGCACCCGCGCGAGGTGTTGACTGCGGAGGACTTCACCGAGGGCCTGGCCGACGTCCTCGGCGAGCGCGGGTTGCGGTGCCTGCGGGAGGCCCACGTCTGCTGGCGACGTGGCTTGTACCTGGCGGCCGGCAACCTGATCGCCACCGCCAGCGAGGCGGCCTGGTACACGCTGACGGCAGCGTTGGCGGAGGGTGACACCAGGATGCGGGGATCCCTGGAGGAGGCCGAACGTGGCGCCCTGGGCAAGGCCATCGAGGCGGTCTCGGACCGGCTGCGGGTCGTGCTCGGCCACCCCTTGAAGGGCCGGGTGACGGAGACGAAGGCGACGGCGTACCAGCTGCGCGATGTCCGCAACTACGGTCTGCACCCGAGGAGCGAGCACGACAGTGATCGTGAGGCGTACTTCACCGAGGCGGGCGCGGCCATGCTCGTGCTCGCCTCGCGCCGCTACTTCGAGCACCTGGCCGGGTTCCTCGCAGAGGTCCGCGGGTGACTATCGGCGAGTGGTTCCACCGGAAGTATCACCACTGCTTGGCCGGACATCGACACGGTGACGGTGCCGACGAAGAAGACCAACCCGGCCACACACCCGACCCGCCGTCGGCATCCTCAACGAGTTGACAACCTGACGTGAGCGGGTGGTGAGCACGGCCCTCTGGTCGCTGACGCCGGTGGTCAGGGCTTCTGGCCGGGTGATCACTGCTCAGGGGCATGGGTCGTGCGGAGCGTGCTGATCCGGGTGCGTAGGGGGGTGGGTGGCATGCCGCGCAGGTTCAGGGGTGGGTCGAGCTGGTGCAGGACGGCGGTCTCGAGGCGGCCGAGGGCATCGGCGTCCTGGACGACGATGGGGGAGACGGCAAGGTGTCGGGCGATCCAGTCGGACAGGCGGGGGTCGTCCTCGCTGGTCAGGGCCAGGGGTTCACGCAGGAGTGCGGCGAGTGTGCGGCGGAAGGTGGAGAATTTGGCCCGGTTGCCCAGGTGCATGCCGGTCAGCCGGGACCACAACGTGTTCGTGGACCGGCGCCCGCTCGGCCATCTGGTCGCGCCCGCCAGGCCGGCGTAGGCCAGCCCGGGTCCGATGCCCAGGGCGGCGCCGGCGGACAGATCCGTGGCACCTTCGGTGTCCACCCACCATGCGTACAGGCCCGGGGAGGCCAACCGCGCCGGGTCGGTCCGTACCAGCGCGGCCGGACTGAGGCGGCGTGCGGGATCGGTGAGGTGGGCGACGAGGTCCGCCACGACGGCGGGGGCTGCGGCCGTCGTCGGCGGAGGACCTGCGCCGGTGCGGGGTGGGGCCGGATCAGCGGTGCTGTCGATGGCCCCGAGGTCGGCGTTGTCCATTCGGTGGTCGGTGGGCTCAGCCGCGGCCGCGTACCAGGCGATGGTCGCGCCCACGCCCGTCCAGCGCGGCCCGGTAGTGGGCACCGGCGTGGAGTTCCACCGTCAGGTCCGTCAACGATCCGACAGCTGCAAGGGAGCTGCTCGGCCACGAAGGCTCCCCAGGCCTGCCGGTATCCGGCTGACTGGTCACCCAGGTAGTGGTCGTAGGGCTCGACGACTTCCTCCGGGGTCAGCAGTCCCCACCGGCTGCTGAGGATGAACCAGGGCCTGCCGGAGCCTTCCGCGTAGTTGCGGCGTCCCCGGAACAGTGGCGACGCGTAGAGATCAGCGGCCCGGGCCGGGTGGGCCAGCTTGGTCTTGACACACCCGACCAGGACGACGTCGGCCGTGCCCTCCCGCGGATCGCTGCCCTGAGATCTGGGCCCGCGCCGCGGTGATGGTCCGCGGCGGGTCTCGTGCTCTCGGGTAGTGGTTGGGGTCGGGTCGTCGTCGAGGGCGGCGGAGTCCTCGAGGCAGTACAGGCCGCGGCCGAGACGGCGCAGCGGGGTGCCGCACTCGCTCGATGGGCCGCCCGTCGCGTTCACGGTCATGCCCTGGATGACTGGGCCGATCGAACCCGGGTCCCGGCCGGGATCGGCCCGCTGCACCTGGCGGATCAGGGCCTCCCGGGTGAACGAGGCCCCCGCGGCGCCCAAGGCCTGGGCCGCGGCAAGCACCAGCCGCCACGTGGGTTCCACCGATCCCCGCACCCCCTTTCATCACCTCGGCATTGGGCATCCACTATCCCGCACCGGTCCGACATGCCGATCTGATTCATCGGAACGAAGGCGTTGCCGTGGGTTGCCGTGCCGATGAGATCGCTCTGTCATCGCCGACAACTCGACGGGTTCTCCCGCGCCGCAACGCGGTTCGTAGCAGACAGCTCGTTCGCGATCGCATCCCACCGGGGAGGTCGACGAGCGGAGGGCGAACGAATGATCTCACCGGTGGCGTGTCGGTCTAGGGCAACCCCTGACGGCGGTTCTCACCGATCGTCACCTCCATGTTCGGGTCGTACCGGGCAGTGGAGCGGTGGGCGAGATCCCTTGTCTTGCTTCCTGTCCTAAGTCAGCCGACTCGGGGACTGTCGTGCTGTTGATCGGACGCTTGTCCTTGCGGGACAGGTGCTTACGGAGGGGACGTTTCATGTCTGGCCGCCACCCGGCAACGAGAGCCGCGCTGTTCCGCACCGGGTCCTTCTTGGGATGGTGAGCTTCGGCCAGGCGCCACCGGCCGTGGTGCCGCCGGCATTGGCCGCGGCGACACCGGCGGCCATGCACCCGGCTGTTCCCGCACCTGTGGCAACGTCGTCCTCGGCCGGCCCCTCGCCAACCGCCGATGTCGGCGCATCCGCGGCTGTCACGGGGGAAGACGTTTACGGATTCGATCGAGACGTCGACACCAGTGCCGACGTCGCCGGGCAACCCCACATTCAGTCCTTGGCTGCCTCCGAGGCGAGGTCTGCGCCCAACCCCACAGCCGTGTTGGCCGACTTACCTGACGGGGCTCCGTCCAGGCGCAGAGTGCCGCGGCACTTGCTGACAGTGACTGGGTTTCGTCCGATACGGTTCAGCGTCATGGATGGTGGTAGCGCTGGTGGTCGATCGTCGGCGTTGTTGATCCGTCACGAGCAGGCTGCGTCATTCAGCGTGCCCGAGGTGACTGGCTACGCCGGAGAGAGTCAACTGCAGGAGATCCTCTTCCAGCATCCGAATCTGGTCCCCGGCGTGAGTTCGCCAGCGGTGGCGTGTCGGGAGTTCCAGTCCGGTGTCGGGCCCGCTGATGTACTCATTCTCGGCGCTGACGGGTCGCTGGTGGTGGTCGAGTGCAAGCTGGCGTCGAATCCGCAGGTACGTCGGGAGGTGATGGGTCAGGTTCTGGACTATGCCTCCCGGTTGTGGCGGATGCCAGTGGAGGAGTTCGAGCGCCTGTGGAGTGACCGGACCGGTGAGTCGCCGTTCGCGACGTTCGGCGATGCCGCGCCCCAAGCTAGGGCGGAGTTGCAGCGCCGGCTGTTGGCAGGCCGGTTCATGGTGGTCTTGGCAGTGGACGGGATCAACGCGGATCTGCAGCGCATGGTCGAATACCTGAACGAGATCACGGTTGGCGACGTTCAGGTCCTGGCCTTCGAGGTTGCGCGCGTAGCGGACCGTGACGTGGAGATCCTTCTGCCGCGCGTGTTCGGCGCCGAGCTGGCACAGGCCAAGACCAGCATCAGTGGCGGGGCCCAGCCGTCGTGGTCCGAAGACGCCTACCTGCAGTGGATGAGCGAGAGCCAACCGGCCCTGGTCGACGTCGCGCGCCAGGTCTTGGCGGATGCCCGGGAGACGGGGTTCGTCGTCGAGAACGGTACCGCCAGCACCCCGTCGCTCATCCTGGGTTGGCGCGGAGAGACAACGAAGGTCTGGCCCGTGAGCATCTTCAGCACGCCGCGCTGCATGTTCCAGGTCCGCGTGTACCAAGTGAAGGACGTCGACGGCGATGTGGTGGCGCTGACGCAGGCCCTGTGCAGGGTCCCGGGTTCGGGTGTCGACGAGAGTGCCTACCGCGCAGCCGGGTACCGCAAGCGTGCTGACCTGGACCTGTCGGTGCTCTCCGATCAGGAGACCCGCACGAGGCTGTTGATGGCCCTTGCCACAGCTCTGCCGTCATGACTGGAGATCACGCTGTCGCGCAGCTGAAGGCGACTCGCGCCGTTGCGGATGATGATCTTCAGTTGGGTCTCAGGTTTCGGGAGAGCCGCCGTCGGCCCTGGTGGTCGACGATCGCTGGACCCCGCCGACCTAGTCATGGCCACGGACAGCTTGCTCCGGGTCCCGCGGCGGTCACCTACGCGTCGCTCTCCCGATCGTTTCGGAGGGTCGGTGGAAGCAGATTCCATCTGGGAAGGGTGAAGGCGATCGTCTCGTCGCCGATGGGTTGGCCCTCCGTGGGGCTCGGCCTGTCGTCCGGCGCCGGCCGGTCATCTGAGGTGTCGCGTGAGCTTGGCGGAGGACTGTCGTGAGCGGCGACCGGAGCGAACGGCTGACCAGCGGCGGCTGACTGCTCGTCGAGGAAGGCCTTGAGCGACCTCTCCTTCGCCAACAGGCTCTTCCCCAGGGCCCGGGCCTCCCGGGCCTCGCCGGCCGCCGCCTCGAGGTCGGCCAGGGCCCTCGTCATGCGTGCCTTGCCGCGGGCCTGCACCTCTGCGCGCCGCGCCGGCAGCCCCAGCATTGCCCGGTAGAGCCACAGGCCGGTGCCCATGACCAGGACGATCGCGAGAAACGTCACAACCAGGGCCGGATCGGTGGGGAGCCACCGCGAGCCCAATGCCACGAGGCTGACTACGAAGGTCGTGGCGGCCCCCGTGAATGCGGTGGCGGGCTTCCGAACAGTCGTGGCCTTGAGCTCGCGGTCGATGTCCTGCTCGATGAGGCGTCTGAGGGAGTGTGCCGCTGGCTTGTGGTCGCCGTCCAGGGGCAGCTCGCCGGCCCATCCCTCGATCTCGACCCGGATCGCGGAGGGTTCTCGGTCACGGCTCCTCAGGGACAGGAGGTGCGCGGCTGCCTTTATCCATTCGGTCGCCAGTCGTATCGCCAACTGTCGTGTCGGCACCGAGGCATCCGTGCTCTCGGGACTTATTCCGATCGTGGTGATGAGCGCGAGGAAATTGGTGCGGGAGTCATCGGTGGGGGAACTGCTCGCCCGCGCCCGTTCTGCCTCCGCGTGATCACCCCCGTGCGTGACCACGGCGGCCCACTTCATCTCCTGCTGACGCAGTGAGCCCTCCTCGTCGTCATAAGAAGTGATCAGGCTGCGCAGGACGCCGTCGACGCGCTGTCGGCGGTCCACCGCCAGCTCGACCGTTTCCGCCAGTTGTTCCTCGAGCCACAGCTGCGTCTGCTCATGGACCGTTGTCGACTCAAGCCACTCGGAGAACTCCTCCAGCTCGGGAGAGATCCGCGGCAGGACGGTGAAGGTATCCCTCAGCCGGCGGCGGTTCCTGTTCATGCGTCTGAGCCACCGTTGGGTCTGGACCTGCGTGATGTCCTCGGCGGTGCGGAGCCGTGCGAACCAGGCGGTACAGCGTTCCTTGATCAGGTCAAGCGTCTCGCTGCCGAGTGCGCCCTGGGCCGCTGCATCGAGCACGACGGTGAACTCCCTGGACAGCCTCAGCGGGTCCTGGCGGTCGATGTACTCGCGCATCCATTGGGAGGCCGCGTCGAAGCGGTCGTGACGGGCCAGGGCCAGGCCGAAGGTGAGCGATGTCTTGTCAGCGTCCCGCGACACGGCTTCCAGCAGAGCGCGTCGAGCACATGCCTCGTCGTCGCGTATCCATGCCGCGAGAGCGACCTGCGCAGGAGCGAGCCAGTAGCCCGGCGTGCGGAGCATGAGTCGCTCGGCGGCCTGACGCAGGGCGGACTCGGTGACGATCCCGATATCCAGCGCCTGCAGCATGCCGATGGTTCCCCGCCGGACATCGGCGTAGTGACCGAACTGGCGATCGCGCTCCTCCCGCACGTCGATGAGGGCCGTTTGCGCGAACTGCATGTTGCGCGCCAGGCGGTCCTCGTCGATGAAGGCCGTCAGCTGCGCCTTCACGGAGTCCATGTCCTCCGTCAGGGACTCCAGACCGCTCTGCACGGACGGCAGGACGGAGGACATCCGTCTGACGTCGGCAGCGAGGCGGTCGATCTCGCTCAAGGTCGCCCGGTGTTCTGCCCGGGCCGACGCCAGTGCGGCCTGGAGAGCACGTACTCGTTTGTCGTCATCCGTCACGTCGTCCCGTCGCCCTCAGCTTCCCCTCCGTCAAGAGCCCGTGATGTGTCCAGGCTAGGGCCTGCATGGGTGGTTACCGGCGGATTGACCACGTTACGCATCGCGACCTCCTGTGGTGTGCTCTCGCCCGCGCCCTTGACCCTGATGCGTCCTCGATCGACTGGGAGCAGCGCGCCGCGGACCCCGGCCCCGGGCGGCTGAGACCGAGACGATCGGGGCCTTCTCACGGACGGTGCCCACCACCAGGCCACGTACCCGCTGCGAGCAGCACCAGATTGGACATGACCAATCCCGGGACCTGGCCACCTGCCTGACTGCCGCATTGGCCCGAAGGGGAGTCAAAGTAGTGTCAGATCCATGGGAGGCGGTACGGCGCGCCGGCTGAGGTGCGTCCGAGCACGCCGACTCGTCGCGCCGGTGGTAGCCGCAACGCCAAGGCGGCGACCACGACCCGGTCCACCCACGACAGATGTCCTCGGGGGTGCCCCCCTGGACGGGGCGGTGCTGGCGGCGTTGGCGCGGACGACGTCGCCGCTGACGGGTCGTGAGGTGGCGCGGTTGTCCTCGCGGGGGAGTCAGTCGGGGGTGACGGTCGTGCTGGCCCGTCTGGTCCGTCATGGTCTGGTCGAGGTCACCGCTGCGGGGTCGTCGGACCTGTACCTGTTGAACCGTGATCATGTGGCGGTGCTGGCGTTGGTGGATCTGCGGGGTCAGCTGTTCGCGCGGATCGCCGACACGGTGTGGTCCTGGCCGCGGCCGCCGGTGGCGGCGGCGGTGTTCGGGTCGGCGGCCCGCGGGGACGGGAACATCGATTCGGACATCGACCTGTTCCTGGTCCGCCCGGCCCGGATGGGCCGGGCCGCTCTGGACGGCTGGGACAGCGATGTGGCGGAGCGGGCGCGGATGATCCGGCGATGGTCGGGGAACCCGGCGGCGATCATGGATCTGGCCCCTGGTCAGGTCCGTGACCTGGTCGCCTCGGGGGCACCGGTGGCCGCCTCACTGCGCCGTGAGGCTGTGGCCCTGCTCGGTGATGGTCACGTGCTGGATGTGGCGGGGTCGCGGTGAACCGGTCCCGCGCCCGGACGGCGACAGGGTGGGAGCCTCGCTGGGGTCTGCATGGGATGCTTGGTGGGCAGGGTCGACGCGTGGGGAGGTGGTCGGTGATGTCGAGTCAGCCGGAAGACGGGTCGGGGGCCGGCGTCCCGGGGCGACCTGGGGGGAGCCCACGGGTGAGCGTCGAGGAGCTTGCCGCCCGTCGGGGTGTGGTGCCGGTGGCGCGGTTGGCGGACAAGGCGGTGGAGGGCCTGTTCGATGACGAGGAGCTGGCGGCGTTCCAGGAACAGGTCCGGGCGTGGCGGCAGACCGAGACCGCGTGAGCGGGCTGGATGGCGTGGGCGACGTCGTCGGGCCGAGGCGTCCGCTGCGTGATCGCGCAGTGGCCGGTGCGGCAGGTGGCGGGTGAGGTACGTCGTCCTGGACACCGATGTCGCGTCGGCGGCGATCAAGGGGAGCCTGTCCGGGCCGGTGGCGGAACAGCTGATCGGTGTCTCGTGGTGCGTGACGTTCGTGACGGTCGGGGAGCTGTGGCACTGGGCCGAGATCCGGTCCTGGGGCCCGGTGGCGAAGGATCGGCTCCAGGCCTGGTTGTCCGATGTCGTGGTGATCGACTCCGATGAGCAGATCTCGCGGACCTGGGGGCAGTTGCTGGCCCATGCCCGACGGCGGGGTCGGCCGCGTCCGGTCAACGACTCCTGGATCGCGGCCTGTTGCCTGTCCCATGACCTGCCGTTGGCCACCTGGAACGTGAAGGACTACCTCGACTATCGCGACCACGAGGGTCTCGTGCTGCTGCAGTCCACCTCGCCGTCCTGACCCCTTGTCGGATGGTCCAGCCGTCACCGACGATGCCCCTAGAGCCTCGACCGCGCATGGGGGCGGCTCCGTCGCGTGGGTGCGACTCGTCGCCTTAGGTTGACTATCGCGCATGATATCGTGCGCGTTATGCAAACCTCGGCGTCACCGTTGCTGCCGATCTTCCGCAGCAGGCTGCAGGGAGATCTCTTGGCGCGCGTGCTGGGGGAGCCGGGGCGTCGGTTCACGGTCACCGACCTGGCGCGGGTGGTGGACGCAGACGTCTCAACGGTGACGAGGGAGCTGACCCGCTTGGTCGGGGCCGGGTTGCTGGTGGAGGAGAAGGTGGGTCGTACTCGCGTGGTGCAGGCCAATACCGCATCGCCGTTCTTCCCCGATCTGGCCTCCCTCGTGGTCAAGGCGTTCGGGCCCGCGCGCCTGGCGGCCGGCGAGCTGTTGCCGCTGCGCGGGGTGGCACGGGTGGTTGTCTACGGGTCGTGGGCGGCCCGCGCGGCCGGGGAGGCGGGCCCGGCGCCGCGGGACCTGGACGTGCTGGTGGTGGGTTCCCCGAGCCGGATTGCCGTCCACCGAGTGGCTGATGAGCTGTCCGAACGTCTCGGGATCCCGGTCCAGGTAGCCTTCGCCACCCCGCAGGAATGGGACGCTGCCAAGGTCGGGGTCCTGGCTGAGATCCAGGCCCGCCCCCACCAAGAATTCACTGCGGAGGCACCGTGACACCCGTCTCCCCGACCGGCCGCCTGCACCAGATGGCCAAGGCCGGCCGGCTCACCCATCTGCAGGCACCGAACCTGGACGCCGCGGCCGAGCTGTACCTCGACGCCAATGCCCACGCCCGGGCGGTGCCGACGCTGCGCGCGGTCAAGGACTACTCCGCGACCGTCCTTCTGGCCTACGAGATGGCCCGCAAGCTCGCCCTTGCCCTGCTCCTGGCCGCAGGCTGGCGCCCCGCGGGAGGTGAGGGCGAACACCGCATCACCTTCGACGCCGCCGTCCTGCTGCTGTCCGGGCCGGCCGCCAAGACCCTCGCCGATGCCGCGTACCTGCGCCGTCAACGCAACGACAACATGTACCGCCACCAGCGCGCCGACCCTGCCGCCGCTGACGAAGCCGCCGACCTGGCCGCCGATCTCGTCCGCCATGTCATCCCCGCCCTACGTGACCGCGTGGAGACAGTCCTGCCCGACCGAGGCTGAGACGCCGAGCTCATCCGACAGGCCCGCGAGTGGCTCGGCGGGCCACGCCGGCCCGGCCCGGCCCGGCCCGGCCCGGCCAACGACAGCGAACCTCGACCGCCCGCGGCGAATACGCGGAGAAGCCGAACCGCTTGCGGTATCGGCGCCGTTCAGCGCCCCTGTTCCCAACGCGCTTGAGAACCGTTGGGCGGTACCCAATCCTGCCCCGGTGATTGCCAGCGGCAGGTCGACGCACCACACGGTGATCCGGGTGATCCTCACCGGTGACCTCCTCGGCCGATGACCGCGACCAGCTCGGTCAGGTCGTCGGCGTCGGCCAGCCGCTGCAGCGCCCGGTCGAGGGCGGGAACGTCCAGACGCCCGCCCGTGATGCGGTCGAGCTTGGCCCGCAGCTCCGCGGTGCTCAGCGGTCGGTGCATCGAGCCGCGTTGCCCGGAGACGGTCCGTTCATGGATGGTGCCGTCCCGTAGCCGTACCCGCAGCCGTCCGCCCATGCGCCAGGCGTAGGTGGCGTCGAACTCGGCACCGGCCCGCAGCGGGTCCACCGTGGCCTGCAGCGCGGCGATCCGCGGGTCCGCGATGCGCTCCGGAGCGTAGGTGGCGGGGTCGGTGGGGTCGGCGAGGAAGGCGGCGGCGATGTTGAACGGTCCGCTGTACTGGGCCGCCATCACCGACGTGGTGCCGTCCAGGGCGTTCTGCTCCGCGGCCTTGCTCGGGACCTCGGCGGTGATCCGCTCGATGGCGTCCGCCTCGACGCCGGCTGCGCGCAGGGACAGCGCCGCGTCGATCAGCGGGTGGATGTCACTACAGGCGGCGTAGGGCTTGACGGTGATCTCCTCGCTCATCCAGCGCGTCCCCAGCCCGTCGGTGAGCAGCTCGATCCGGGGCGCGGTGGTGAAGATCCGGCAGAAGCCGTACCGGCCGTCGAGCCCGCCAGCCGGCCCCTCGACGCCGTCGGCGGCCAGCCAGGCCGCGGTGAGGCCCCCCTCGGCCGCCCGGCCGGCGTGCAGGCGCTTGCTCATGCCGCCGCTCTGGCTGAACTCCGTCGTCCCGGACGCGAACGAGGCGGCCAGCCCGAAGGCGTGCTGGAGGGCGGCCGCGTCGAGCCTGAGCAGTGTGGCTACGGCCGCGGCGGCGCCGAAGACGCCGGACTGCCCGGTGGGGTGGAAGCCGGCGCGCATGTGCGCGGCCGGCCCGACGGCGATCCCCACCCGCCCCATCGCCTCATAGCCCACGACGACGGCATCGAGCACCGCCCGCCCGCTCGAGCCGAGGTGTTGGGCCATGGCCAGCACGGCTGGCACGACGACGGCGCCGGGGTGCGAGATCGCCTCCTCGTGCACGTCGTCCAGCTCGAACGCGTGCGCAGCGACCCCGTTGGCGAAGGCGGCCATCGCCGCCGAGGTCGACCGGGCGTCGCCGACGAGCAGACAGGGCCCGTCCCCGCCGGTCCGCAGGGCGTGGGCGGCGGCGGCGCGGGCCCACGGCTGGGCGGCGCCGTGGACCATGCAGGCAAGCGTGTCGGCCACGAAGCCGACCGCCCGCCGGCAATGTCGGTCGGTGAGCCAAGACCGGTGGTCGCTGAGGAACTCTGCCAGCTGTGCACCGCCGCGATCCTGCGCCGTGGTCATCCGAGGAGGTCCTCCTCGTAGGGGAACCGGGTCAGCTGCCGGGTGTCTTGGTCGGTGACCAGGATCATCTCCTCGAGCTTCACCCCGTCGGCGCCGCCGAGCTCTCCGATGTAGCTCTCGACCGCCAGCACCATGCCGGGCTCGACGACGCCGTCGTAGGACGCATGGGCATCCTCCTCCTGGAAGATGCACGGCCACTCGTCGGACATGCCGATGCCGTGGACGGCGATGTCGTAGCGGCGGTCGCGGTACTGCTCGGGCCGTTTCCACAGCTTCGCGGTGAGCTCGGTGAACGGAAGTCCGGGTTCGAGAAGCCCGGCGTTGTGGGTGATTTCTTCGACGGCCGCGGCGTAGAGCGAGCGCTGGGCGCCGCTGGGTCTCCCGGGACCGCAGTGGAAGGTGCGGGAGACGTCGGCACAGTATCCGAGCGGGCCGACCATGTCGGTGTCGACGGCGATCAGGTCGCCGGGGCGGAGCCGTCGGCCGCTGGCCTCGCGCTCCCAGGGGTTGATCCGGTCTCCGGACGACAGGAGACGAGTCTCGATCCGGTCCCCGCCGTGCTGCGCGTTCACGCCGTGCAGGATCGCGGTCAGATCGTGCTCCGCTGTGCCGGGCTCCACAGCCGCGCGGACTCGGTGCAGCGCCGTCTCGGCGACCCCGATAGCGATGTTGAGGCAGCGCACCTCGTCGGGCAGCTTGACGCTGCGGGCGCGCTCGAGCGGGAGGTCGGCGTCGGTGACACTCAGCCCGCACCGCGCGAGGGCGGCCGGGAGGGCGACGTGGCACCGGCCGACCGCGAGCCGCCTCCGACCGGGGCCGAGGGTGCTGGCCAGCATGCGTGCGTGGCGGTCGATGTTCGCCTCGAGCCGCGACCCCGCGCCGAACGGGGTGACCGGGACAGGGTCGCGGACCTCGTCGATGGTCTCCAGTGCCGTCGCCAGCGGCGCCACCTGCCCTACGGCGAACATCACGACGGGACCATCGACGGTGACCAGCAGGTAGTTGGAGGGGATGTGCATCTGGAAGTGGCGTACGCCTGGAAGCCGGTCGCGTAGCGCATCTGGATCGGGTCGAACAGCAGCGCCGCATCTACGGCCGCCTCGGTGAGCGCTTGTCGTACCCGTTGGAGCCGGTCGCGCCGCAGGCCCACGAGATCGAGGCCGGGTTCGGTGTCGGTGAGCGCCAGCGACGGGGTCTCGCCCGCCGCGGCGAGCAGCGGGTCGCTGCAGCCCGTCATCACCACGTGGTGTCGTCGCGCTGCGCCGCGGCCGCGAGGTGCTGCAGGTGCAGGACCGGGTTCTCGCTGTTGGTGTCGGCGACCCCGGACGGGTTCAGCACCAGCGGCCCGGGGCGGTATCCCCGGCTGCGCATCCCCCGCTGGACCGAGGCGAGCAGTCGCAGGTCCTCGGCGACGGTGGTGTGCCAGTCGAGGTCGATGACCTCCTGCTGCTCCGGAGTCGGCACCGGCTCCTCGAACCACCACTGGCGGATGAGCAGCGTCCGGTCGACCGCGAGCGGGACCCAACGGAAGGTGTTGAGCACCCGGCCGGGGTAGCACTGGATCGACGAGGCCGGCCAGACGAAGAACGAGGCGTAGGCGTCGTCGTCATCCGCACGCCGGTAGGCGGTCCGGGTGCTCGCCTGCGCGGTGTGTCGGATGCAGTTCCCGCCGCCGGCGATCCGGTAGCTGTTGCGCGTTACGACCCCGGTGACGAAGGCGGTGTGGACGTTGGGGCAGTGGTAGCACTCGTTGTAGTTCTCGACCGCCAGCTTCCAGTTCGCCTTGATGACCACCGTGTTGGTATGGCTGAGCACCCGCTGCTCGGACGCGGGCTCCAGTGCGGCGAGCTCCCCGGCGACGCCGGGCACGTACTGCGCCAATGAGGGAGGGTCGGGGTCGAGGGTGACGAAGAGGAAGCCGCCGAGGGACTCCACCCGCACCCCGGGGACACAGACCCGACCGACATCGGCCCCGCGGGAGTGCAGCAGCCGGCCGGAGGTGTCGTAGGTCCAGGCGTGGTAGGGGCAGATGATGACGTCGACGTGACCGCCATCGTCGGTGAGCAGCTCATGGCCGCGGTGCTGGCAGACGTTGTACATCGCCCTGATCTCACCTCGGGCACGAAGGACGATGACGCCCTGGTCACCGACCATCGCGGTGAGATAGTCGCCGTCCCAGGGGATCTGGCCGACGTGGCCGACCAGGTGCCAGGTCGTGGCGAACACCGTGTCCAGCTCGCGTCGCCAGGTGACCGGATCGGTGTACGCCGCGCCGGGCAGGGCCCGTGCTGGTGAGGCCTCGGTGCTCACGGCAGGTCCGCGAGGGCGTCGACGAGGCGGTCCATGTGCTCGGGCAGGTTGACGTCGACCCGCAGGTAGCGGTGGCCCAGCCCGCGGAAGGACACCGAGCCGTCCTTGACGATCACCCCCCGCTCCAGCAGCCCGTCGAAAACGACGGTGGAATCGGTTGCGGGATCGAGGATCTCGACCAGGAAGAAGTTGCTCCTGGATCCGGGGACCATCCGGAAGCGGTCCAGGGGCGCCATCCGTGTCGCGACCCGGTCGCGCTGCTCAGTGACGAGTGCGACGGTCCGGTCGACATGCTCGGTGTCGCCGAGGGCGGCGATGCCGCCGTCGATCTGCAGCTGCCCCATGTTCCAGGTGGGCTTGACCGCCAGAAGCGGGTCGATGATCGAGCGGTCGGCCACCCCGAACCCCAGCCGCAGACCCGCCAGCCCGAAGGCCTTGGAGAACGTCCGAAGCACGATCAAGTTCGGATAGGCGTGGGCGAGGTGCAGGTACCCCTCGGTGCCCGAGTAGTGCACGTAGGCCTCATCGAGCACGACCAGAGCGTGCGGCGCGGCCTCGACGATCCGCCGGACGTGGGCCTCACGCAGCCAGGCGCCCGAGGGGGAGTGGGGCAGGGTCACGAACAACACCTGCGTGTCGGGTTCGATCGCCGCGAGGTAGGCGTCGACATCCAGGACCTGGTCCACGGTGTCGACCATGACCGCACGCCGCCCCTCGGCCTCGGCGAACAGGTGGTAGATCGGGAAGCACGGTCGCGGCATCTGGACCTTGCCGCCGGGTTCGGCGAAGGTCCGGATGATGAACGAGATCACCTCGGTCTCCCCGGCTCCGACCACGTAGTTCTCCGGCTCGCCGCCGTACCGGGCCGCCAGGGCCTCACGCAGCGGCTCCGCGGTCCAGGATGGGTACAGGTCGATCCGTCCGGCTGCCTCCCGGACCGCGGCGACGGCCCTGGGTGAGGGACCCAGCGGGTTCTCGGCCGACCCGAGTTTGGCGATCTGGTCGGCCGGGATGCCGTAGCGCTGCGCGACCCAGTCGCGGGGCAGCCCCGGGACGTAGTACTCGGGCTTGTCGAGACCGGGGTGGGCCAGGGGCATGGGGTCTCCCTCGTGGGTCATGCGTAGACGCCGGCGCGGCGCCGGCGCTCGTGGAACTCCTCGATGGCCGTGGCCGCGTCGTCCGCGGTGTCTGCGGCCATGAAGGCCAACAGGGTCTCCAGCAGGGCCACGGCGCCGACCACGCTGGAGAAGTACTGGGGCGTCTCGGTCGGCACGATGAAGGCATGGTCTGCGTGCCGGGCGATCGGGGAGGCGCGGCCGTCGGTCACCGCCACGATGGTCACGCCGCGTTGACCGGCCACCCGGGTCGCCTCGACGACCTCGACGCGGTAGGGCGAGAAGGTCATGGTGACCAGGACGTCGCCCGGTTCCATCCGGGCGACGTCGTCGATCGGCAGCCCGCCGTTGGTCGGGATCGCCACCAGGTTGGGCGCGATCATTCCGCCGACGTAGCAGAAGTTGGTGGCCAGCGGTGCGGCGGTGCCGACGCCGAGCACCGACGTCCGCCGGGCGGCGAGGATCCGGTCCGCCACGGTGCGCAGCTCGTCGGCGTCCGTGTCGGCGAAGACCTGTTCGATGGTGGCCATCGACGCCCCGGCCATCTGGGACAGCAGCGCCCCGTGCCGTCCGCCGGCCGCGAGCGATCGCAGCCAGCGCGCCTTGGAGGGGAAGGACTGGCCGGTCCGGGACAGGTCGTCGCGGAAGTAGCGGCGTAGGTCGTCGTAGCCCTCGAAGCCCAGGGTCCGGGCCAACCGGACCAGTGTGTTGGGTTGGACGCCGGCCGCCTCGGCCACCTGGCGCATCGACGAGACGGCGATGTCGTTGGGGCGGTCCAGCAGATACCGGGCGGCGGCCTGCAGCTGCGGGCTCAGGTCCTCGAAGGACCCCGACATCGCGTCCAGGATGGCGGCGCTGGTCGCGGGGGCAACGGTCATGGTACGAATATACTGCCGAAGGGTTCCCATCGTACAGACGTAGCATTCGCCCTCGGGGGTAGCGAGGAGAGTGCCGATGTCTGAGGCGATGTCCCTGCCGGACGAGGCTGCCGTGGTCATCATCGGCGGCGGCGTCATGGGCGCCAGCACGCTGTACCACCTGGCCCACGAGGGCTGGACGGACGCGCTGCTGCTCGAGAAGGCCGAACCGACCTCGGGTTCGACCTGGCACGCGGCGGGTCAGGTGACCCACTCGGTGAGCAGTCACACCCTCGCCATGATGCGCCGCTACGCCACCGAGCTGTATTCGTGCCTGGAGGCCGAGACCGGTGTCGCCACCTCGTGGCACCGCGCGGGCAGCTTCCGTCTGGCCTACGAGCGGGTCGAGGTCGACTGGCTCCGGGGCCAGCTCGGGGTGGCCGACTTCGCCGGAAACGCGATGAGCTGGGTCGGGCCCGAGGTGGTCGCCGAACACCATCCGTTCTACGACGTCAGCAAGGTCCTCGGCGCGGTCTGGACCCCGGACGACGGGCACGTGGACCCCTCTGGCGTCACCAACGCCCTGCTGACCGGGGCCCGCGGGCTGGGCGCCACCGTGCGGCGGCACACCCGCGTCCTGGCCATCACCCGCCGGCGGGACGACGACCTCGACGTCCACACCGACGCCGGGACGGTGAGGTGCGCGCACGTCGTCAACGCGGCCGGCTGTTACGCCGACCGCGTCGCTCGTATGGTCGGCCTGCGGGTCCCGATGGCCAACGCCCTGCACACCTACCTGGTCACCGACCGGGTCCCGCAGATCGAGGCGCTCGAGCGGGAGCTGCCGATCATCCGCGACGACTACGTCTCCGGCTACCTGCGCCAGGAACAGAGCGCCGCGCTGATCGGCATCTACGAACAGTCCGGGGCCGAGTCTGCCTGGCCGGACGGGCCGGCGTGGGAGCTGGAGCACCCACTGTTCCCGGCCGACTACGACCGCATCGCACACTGGCTCGCGCGGGCGTTGGAGCGGATGCCGATCCTGGAGTCGGTGGGTATCAGGCGCGCATCCGCGGCGCGATCACCCACACCCCGGACGGCGAGGCGATGCTGGGACCCTCCGGCGTCCCGGGGTTCTGGATGGCCTGCGGCGCCCAGGTCGGCATCGCCGACGGGCCAGGCCTGGGCCGGGAGCTGGCCCGTTGGATGGTGCACGGCGAGACCGGGCTCTCGGTGCGCGGCTACGACCCGCGACGGTTCGGGTTCATCCCGCAGGACCGTGCCGACCACCGGGCCGACTACGGGCGGGTCAAGGGCGTCGAGGACTACGAGTACCGGCACCGGACGCCGATCCCCGGTCTCGAGCGGCCCGCCCTGCGGCCCTTGCATCCCTCGCCGATGATCGACCGGCTGGCCCGACGCGGAGCGGTGTTCACCCAGGTCTACGGGTGGGAGCGGCCCAAGTCGTTCCCCGGCGCTGCCGGCCTGCCGATCGAGGACCGGGTCGCCCTCCGCCGCACAGACTGGTTCGAGCCGGTGCGCGAGGAGTGCCGGGCCGTGCGGGAACGGGTTGGTCTGGCACTCGGTGGGGGGGTTGCCCGCGGGCTTGCCCATATCGGTGTTCTGTCCGTTCTCGAAGGCGCCGGCGTTCCCATCGATTTCATCGCCGGCACAAGCATGGGCGCCATCATTGGCTCGGCCTACGCCACGGGCCTGACTGTGGCCGACCTGCGCGATCTGGCGGCCCGGACAGGCTGGAGTAATGTCACCAAGCTGCGAGTCACTCAAGATGGATTGATCTGTTTCATGCGAATGGAGAGCTGGGTCGAGGACATCGTCGGCCGATTTGACATCCGCGATCTAAAGATCCCTTTCGCCGCCGTAGCCACCGACCTCAACTCCAGTGAGCGTGTGGTCTTGTGGCGCGGTGATCTGGGTCGGGCTTTGCGGGCCAGCAGTTCGGTGCCTGGGTTCGCGCCGCCGGTCGAGTGGGACGGCCGGATGCTCGTGGACGGCGGCGTTACGGACAATGTGCCCGGCGATGTGGCCCGTATGCTGGGCGCGGATTACGTCATTGGTGTGGATGTGTTCATGCCGTCATTTCGGCCGCAATTGGGTCCGCTTAATCGTGGCATTGCGGCCATTGAAACGCTCGTGCGTCATGCCGGACAAGGTCCGGATGAGTGCGACCGGTTGATCATCCCCCATCTTCAAGGTACGAGTTACTTCCGTTTCGCGCAGTATCGTGACCTCATCGCCTTAGGTGAGGAAGCGACCTACCTGCAATTACCGGCTATTCTGGCCGATCTGGAGCAATGGCAGACGGCCGGCGTCTCGATCACCCGGACTCCGGTGGAAGTCCTTCTGAAGCATCCGGCTCCGGAACCCTCGGCCAACTGATCCGCCTCCCGGCGCGCCGCCCTTTCTGACTCTCGGCTGAGCGCCGTTGTCCCCTGCCCATGAACGGGCTAGAATCGCGCGTTTGATGCCTATCTTGCCTTACATCCTCTTGTGGTCGGTCATGGCAGCTGCCGCGCTGGCACTCGCCGGGCTGAGATCTCGGCCCAAGACCGGCGCCTTGCTGAGTATTCTGGCTGTGATTGTAGCGGCGGGCTTGTGGCTCTGGGCTCGGCCCACAGCGGGTGACCCACCGCCCACCGCCTCGTTCCTGGGCTACGCTTGGTCGGTTTCGTCCGGCGCCTGGCAGCTCACCGGGATGGTTCTGCTGGCGCTCCTCAGCGTCTGTGTCCTGGCTTGGCTCGAGGAAACGCGGCTGCGCGACCCCGCAGCCGGCTCCAACGGCACTCTCCTACCCGTTGCCTTAGGTGTTGGTGTTCTACCCTTCCTGTGGGCGGGTGATCCTTTGACCGCAGCCACCACACTGACTTTCTTCACGGTCGTCTGGCTCGTAGTCCTGTGGCGGGCCGGTGGCATCGACCCTCGGAGCGGTCGTTCATTTGGGCGACTCAGCATGTTGCTCCTTGTGCCCCTGGCGTTAATCTGGTTTGCCGATGCTTTGGCCTTAAGCGGTGTGGGCGGATCGGCCTGGATTGAGTTGGGCGGGGCGGCCGTTCTGCTTGCGGCAGCAATCTTGCTAGGTATCTGGCCGCTGGCCTATTGGCGCAGTGCCACGACTACGGCCGAGCCGGTTACAGCGCTGGCATTGGCCGGACTGCCGCCAATTGCCGGAGCGGCTATCCTGCTGCCGGTTGCTCAGCAGCCGGTCACTGGTGGCGCGCAGCTGGCGTTAGGGGTGATTGTGGGCTTTCTGGCGCTGTTGTTGGGGCTGCGCTGGGCGGGTTTCGACAGCCTTCGGTTTGCGAACGGGCTGGCCGGTGCGTTGGGCGGAGTCGTCCTGTTGTCGGCCGTGTTTGCCACCGAAAGCGCTGTGCTGGCCGCAGCCAGTGTGGCGGTCTTTGCGCCGCTCGTCCTGGCCGTGATCGCTCACCAGCACGCACCATTGCCTGAAGCGGCGTCAGGGGTGGCACATCCGCTAACCAATCGCTTCCATGCGGCGGTAGTCGGGGCGGTCTGGCTGGCGGTGATGGGTCTGCCGTTGACGGCCGGATGGATCAGTATTGGTCAGTTGTATGGCTCTTGGCAGTCGGGCACGCTGTACGTGTTAATGGCTATCCTCGTCCTGTTATTGATCGCCTGGTCGGTCGTATTGTCTCAAATCATCTTGCGGCTGTTCCGGCAGTCCAACGAGGCCGAGGGTCCAGTCCGGATTCGCACGATGCTGGTCGGTTTGCTCCCGGCGCTCATTGCCTTTATCGGGCTTTTCCGAATCAATCCGGCGGCACTTTCGGGAAGCAGCATCCTGACTTGGGTGACTATCCTGATTCCACTGGCTGTCGGGCCTATTCTGGCCTGGTTCCTGGACGACCGTCTGGAACTGCCTGAGCTGAGCCGCAATGATATCTTGCCTGACGACAGGTTTGAACCCGTTCGAACGGCGATCGCCCGCGGCTGGACGGCAACCGGCGATGCCGTAGCCGAAGCCATCGCTATTTTGGAAGGTCCAAACGGGCTCCTGTTGGTCTTGCTCGTCGTCGCTCTCCTGTTCCTCATCATCTGATCGACATGTCTATTTACACCCTACTCGATCGGTTTGAGTTCCTGCGCGGTGAACCGGCGGCACTCCTTGTGCTTGTCGCGGCGGCACTGGCCATTGCTGCCTGGGATATGCGGTTGGTCCTGCCCGCGCTGGCCTTGCATTATCTGGCGTCTCTTCTCCTGTATGTCGATGTGCTGGATCCCCGGCTGGCGATAGTCTACACCTTCACGGGGGTTATCGTCACGCTCATCATGACCGTTACGGCTGCCCAGGTGAACTGGGGTCGTGCCCCGGCGAACCTGACCGAAAGCGAACGCGCCCTGCTCGGCATCGAGCCCACCCTGACGCTCGGCCCGATACGTCTGACGACGCAGCAACTCATTCGGCTCACTCTGGCATTCGTCGTTCCTATCGGCATCGTGGTTGCGGCGCGGGCGGGACTGCTGCCGGACCTCTTCGGACTGCCCGAACATGTCCAACTCGCCGTGGCTGGGCTGGTAGTACTGGGGTTAGTGGGCATGGCCACCGGCGGGCCATTGTTTTCCGGGGTTGGGCTACTAATCTTCCTCAACGGCTTTGACCTGTTCAATAGCTCGGTTGAGCAGTCTATCGCCCTGGTTGTCGCGCTTTCGGGCGCGAATTTATTGATAGCCTTGGTAATCGCATATTTGGCGCAGGCGCGCTTCCTGCCCGTTGATGCCCTTGACTAATATGGACTCGCCGCTGCCCGCCTTCCTGATTGCCTTGCCGCTGGTGTCGGCCCTGGTTGTTCTCGGGGTCGGGCGTTGGCCGCAGCTGGCAGCCGGCATCGGTGCCGTGGCGACAGCCGGCGTGGCCGGCCTGGCGCTGGTCGCTGGGCGCGGGAGTGGTCCGGTTGTTGCTTCGTGGGTTGTCGCCGGACGGTCGTTCGAGCTCACACCGTTTGTCGCTCAGTTCCTGGCCGTCTTGGCCATTGGGTTGGCTGTGCTGTTGGCGCTGCAACCGGTGCGACCGGGTCT
This sequence comes from uncultured Actinomycetota bacterium, assembly GCA_963825645.1. Lineage (GTDB taxonomy): Bacteria > Actinomycetota > Actinomycetes > Actinomycetales > Kineosporiaceae > JADJPO01. The sequence goes on along the minus strand of CAWGTT010000010.1, from coordinate 24,397 downwards.
GTCTGGCCCGGCAGCCGGCGGTCTGGCAGCACTGGCTTTTCTGGCGGCCGCCCTGATGATTCAGCCCTTTGCCTTTGGCGCAATCTTTCTGGTAGCCGCGACGGCTTGTGTGGTGCCGGCGCTTTACGGTGGCCGCTTTGCCGCGGCAATGCCCAGCTGGCGCACATTTCTGGCGGTCGCATTGTCGATGCCGCTGCTCATCGCTGCCGGCTGGCTGCTGGACTCCGGTCAGTCACAGACCGCGGGTGTCGAGATCGCGCTGTTGTTGGCTTCGCTGCTGTTGCTGGGTGGATTTCCCTTCTATGTTTGGCTTAGCGGGGTGGCCCGCCATGCGTCGCCCGCGGCGATTGCTTTGGCACTGGGAATTGTCGGCGCCGGAGCGGCCGTGTGGTTGACCCAGGTTCTGGATCAGTTCCCGGCGGTGCGCGGGTCGACTGTGTTCCAGACGGCCGTTATCGGCAGCGTGTTGTTGACACCGCTCATCGCCGCGTTTGGACTGTCGCGAGCGGTCGATTGGCGCGACTGGTTGGCTTATGGACTCGTGTTGGACGCCGGGCTGCATGTGGCGACGCTGATGGTGCCGGGCAGTGGGGCGACAGCCGTCATGGCTGTGGGAACAATCGGCCGTTTGCTGGCGCTGCTACTCGTGGTGGCGGTCATCGACGTAGGTGACTCGACCGCCCAGCGGCGTGATGGACAAGCGAGCAACCGGTCGCGGCTGATCTTAGCCTTTGCCGGCATGGCGCTGGTTGGTCTGCCCTTGACGCCCGCGTTTGCCGCACGCTGGGAAACGCTGCAGGCACTGGCCGGGTCGAGTCCGCTGGTGTTGGGACTGGTGCTGGCGGCAATGGTTGCCGCCAGCATGGCGATGCTCCGCTTTTCAATGCAGGCCGGCCCTTCCATCGTCTCTATCGAACGCTCACGCGGCGCGAAAGTCGCGGCGGCGCTGCTGCTTATTATCGCGCTATTCATGGGATTGATTGGACCACTGCTGATAGACTATTGGATGAAGCTCATCGTGGGCTAGGCTGCGTCAAATCGGCTTCCGTCACCGGGTTTGCACAGCCATTCAGCGACAGTTTACAGGAACACATCGTCACCGCCGTCAGGTGACAAGGACAAGGAGTGGACATGTCACGCAAAGAGGAACTGCTGCGCAAGATAGAAACGCGCGAGGCTGTAGTCGGCATTGTGGGGATGGGCTATGTAGGTTTGCCATTGGCTGTTGCCTTGGCCCAGGAAGGCTTTTCTATTGTCGGCGTCGATATTGACGCCCGAAAAGTTGCCGCACTCAACGCCGGAGAGAGCTATGTTGAGGATGTTCCGTCATCGGTGTTGGCCCCACTGGTGGCCGATGGATTGCTGCAGGCCACCACGGACTATGCTGCTCTCGCCGCCGTGGATGCGATCTCCATTTGTGTGCCAACACCCTTGCGCAAGACAAAGGATCCCGACATCTCCTACATCATCGATGCCACCGATAATATCGTCCGCCATATGCCGGCCGACGGCGGACAGTTGATCGTCCTGGAGAGTACAACGTATCCCGGCACGACGGACGAGATCATTCTGCCACGATTGGGACACAACGGATTGCAGGTGGGCCGCGATTTCTTCCTAGCGTTTTCGCCCGAGCGAATCGATCCGGGACGGACCGACTACACGGTGCGAACCACGCCCAAGGTCATTGGCGGTGTGACCCCGGACTGTGTTGATGTGGCTGTCGCGCTCTATGGCACGGTAGTTGACAGGCCGGTGCCGGTATCGTCGACCGCCACGGCCGAAATGGTTAAGTTGCTGGAGAATACGTTCCGCGCCGTCAACATCGGCCTCGTGAATGAAGTGGCCCTGATGTGTGACAAGCTGGGTCTTAATGTCTGGGAAGTAGTCGATGCGGCCGCATCCAAGCCCTATGGCTTCATGCCCTTCTATCCCGGACCCGGTCTGGGTGGCCATTGCATACCGATTGACCCCCATTATCTTAGTTGGAAGCTGCGCACGCTGAACTACACGGCCCGTTTCATTGAACTGGCGGCCGAAGTCAACAGCCATATGCCCGATTATGTCGTCGGCAAGGTGGCCGATGGTCTTAACGACGAACGCAAGGCTATCAACGGCAGCACAGTTCTGGTGCTGGGAGTGGCCTACAAGCGCGATGTCGGCGATGTCCGCGAGAGCCCGGCGCTGGACGTGATTCATCTCCTGCGCGGCCGCGGCGCCAATGTGGTCTATCACGACCCTTATGTTCCCTCGGCCCGAATCGAAGATATTGTGCTGGAGTCCATCGAGTTGACGGATGATGCGCTGGCATCGGCCGATTGTGTGGTGGTTGTGACCGACCACAGCGATTTTGATTACAACCGCATAGCCCGACAGGCCGGGCTGATCATTGACACGCGCAACGCGGTCAAGACGAACGGCGAAGGTCGGGCACGCGTCCTCACCATCTAGGCCGGTCAGCCTGCCGACGAGCGGCGAAGATGGCGTGGGAAGTGGTTCTTCAGCCGGCCGTCCACGCGCTTGGCCCAGCCGAGACCATAGCCGTCAACCGTGACGAGTAGCCAGCCGTTCGGGCCGGGATCCGGCACGTCGACCCCGGCCAGATAGCGCTGCAGTCGGTTGTTGTCGGGGTTCCAACTGATGGCTCCGGTTGCGTCAGCGGCGTTCAGGGCCAGAGCCAAGTCAGCGGACGGCCGGAAGTAGCCGGAGCGCAGTTCACCCAGCAAGATGCCATAGCGCACAAGGCGCAGCCCGGTGGTCGTTGGGCGCGTCGCCGGAATCAGGTACAGACGGCCGCCCGCGGCATGAAGTCGTTCTTCCGGTAACGTAATGGCCAGCGCATCCTCGGCGAAGGCGCGCCAATGTGCGAGCGCCTCACGGCTGGGGGAATGGATAGCAAATGGAGTATGGGGGCGAGCTCCTGCTGAGTCGGATTGTCCGGCGCGTTGGAGCAGCGCCAGAAAATGCCCTTCACCGGGGAAGAGGTGCGGCCACAACCGCACCGCCCGACTCAACTCCTCGCCGCTATACTCAGCAGCCCACTCAGGGCGACCGCGCTCGAACCCGGTGAAGCGAGGCGGGTCGATGATCTCGTAGTCCGGATGGGTGGCCAGAAAGCGCCCGATGATGTGCTCATCTTCCTCCGGCGAAAACGTGCACGTAGCATAGAGCAGTCGGCCGCCTGGCCGGACAAGGCCGGCCGCCGTTTCCAGCAGATTGACTTGCCGCTGGGCACAAGCCAGTACGATTCGCTCACTCCAGTCGAAGCCGCCCTGACGGCGGAACATGCCTTCGCCTGAGCAGGGTGCATCGACCAGCACGCGATCAAAGATGGGTCCAAACTGAGCGGCCAGCCGGGCCGGCTCATCAGCCGTGACCAGTTGATTGGCCGCGCCCCACCGAGCGAGATTCTCGGCCAGGATGGTGGCGCGGTTGCGGACGACGTCGTTGGCGACAAGCAGCCCCCGACTGTGGAGGGTGCGGCGCAGCACGGACCCTTCTCCGGCAGCCGCATCGCGATTGAGCAGGCTGCTCAGGTGCGTCGCTTTGCCGCCCGGTGCGGCAGCGATGTCCAGCACGAGCTCGCCCGGCCGCGGCGCGAGCAGCGCCGCAGCCACCATCGCCGAAGGCTCCTGCACATAGTAGAGCCCCGCATCGTGGTAAGGATGCTTGCCAGGACGTTCGTCGGGAGTGGTCGTGAAGGCGTCCGGTTCGAACTCTCCCGCCGGGCTAAGCGGGAAAGGGGAGATGCTGGTAAAATCGACTGCTGGAATCTTGAGCGTATTGACCCGCAGACCGGAGTGAAACGGCTGGTTGTAACCGGCGAGAAAGTGAGCGTACTCCGCGGGTCCCATCAAAATCTGCATCTTGGCCAGGAATTCAGGTGGTGGCGGAGGCTGGTTCGTGGATGACATGAATGATATAAGCGAAACAACATCGCGGCTGAGCTTGCCGCACGGGTCAATCGACCTGCCCGCCTTCCTGCCCGACGGCACACAGGGTGTCGTGCGCAGTGTTTCGGCCGCCGATCTGGAATCGGCCCGTATCCAGGCCGTCCAGATGAACGTCTATCATCTGATGCAGCGGCCGGGAACATCCACCATCCAGTCGCTCGGTGGGCTGCACCGGCTCTCAGGCTGGTCGCGGCCGATCTTCACCGACTCCGGCGGCTTCCAAGTATATTCACTGATCCGACAGAATCCCAAGAGCGGCAGCATTACCGACAAGGGCGCCACGTTCCGGCCTGGCGGCGACCGCAAGTATAACCTGACGCCGGAGAAGAGTATCCAGCTCCAGTTTGCCTATGGATCCGACATGCTCATTTGCTTCGATGACTGCACCCATGCTGACGATCCGCTGACCGAGCAGTCTGTGTCGGTGCAGCGAACCATTCGTTGGGCGAGCCGCTGCAAGGCGACTTTCGAGCAGCTGGTGGAACAGAAGCAGTTAAGCGACAGCGATCGACCGAAACTGATGGCCGTTATTCAGGGCGGACTGTCGGGCGATTTGCGGCGTGAGTGTGCTGAGGCGCTACTGGCGATGGGCTTCGATGCGTATGGCTACGGCGGCTGGCCGCTGGATAACCAGGGTAATCTCTTGGAAGATATGCTCGGTTTAGTGCGCGAACTGGTCCCTGCCCAATATCCGGTGCATGCTCTGGGCGTGGGGCATCCGGCCGGGGTCGCTGCATGTGTTCGTTTGGGTTACAACCTGTTCGACAGCACGATGCCGACTCGTGATGCGCGGCATGGACGACTGATGGTGTTCAACCAGAACCCGGCGCAGATGACTTCATTTGCGGGATCGGACTGGTTTAGCTATTGCTATCCGGCCGACGACCGCCACTTCAAGGAAGCCAAGCCCGTTTCGGCCGTGTGCGACTGTGACTGTTGTCGGCGCTATTCTCTGGGTTATCTCCACCACCTATATAAGCTCAACGACAATCTGTATCCGCGACTGGCGACGGTCCACAATCTGCGCTTCATGACAATGTTGATGGCGCGCTTGCGGGAACTGAATCATGGTTGATGGTCGCAACTTTGCCTGCGATCCTGCGTATTGATTGATGAGGCCGTTACAGGGCATAGATTGAAATCGGCAGACCAGGCGTGATGTCACGCCGAGAGGTTCTGTAAGAATTGGGTCAACAGGGTTGATCAACAGGAGTAGGTTGCGATGAAAGAGACATTCGAGGTAGAACAAACCAAAAAGCTGCGACGTCAGGACGGCATGATCGGTGGTGTGTGTGGTGGTCTGGCTGCATTCTTTGGCATCAGCGCCTTCTGGTTCCGGCTGGCATTCGTGCTGCTTTTGCTGCCGGGCGGGCTGCCGGGAGTCCTCCCGTACTTGCTGATGTGGCTGATCATTCCGAAGGCATAGCCGCAACGTCCGTTTTCAGTTGGCTAACCGCCCCTGGTGACGTTTTCGTCACCAGGGGCTTTTCGTTGAGCGGCGCCTTGGCGGTTCCCCGCACTATGGGACGCGGTGCGGCATGTCGACTGCTACGGACGCTGATCGACCGGTTACGTGCCTTTCTCCGGTTGTTCGTGCGGCGCCTTCCATGACGGAGATTTATGCACATGGACAACCTGCCATTGCCCATCGCGCCGCACCAGCACCCGGCTTTCATTGTGTTGGCTGTGGGTGATGCCGTCCGGAGTTTGCCGGGTTAGCATGAAGGTATAGCTGACGACGGCCGAATCGCCGTGCAGCTGCAGCCGCGGTTCCAGCAGATCATAGCGGTAATCAAACCCTGTTCCGGCCCAGGCATGTTCAATCATGAAGAAATGGAAGTCTAGCCCATCCTGACGATGGGGCGTGACGAACCATTCGTACAGGCTAAGGTCAGCACTGGTTGTCTCCTTGTAGGTTGTTGCGTCCTGGGTGAAGATGCTGCGCAAATGGCGGTCCAGGAAAGTCCAGACTGCCTTTTCGTCTTCGGTCATGGGTAATCCTCCGGTAAGTCAAGTTGCATCTGGCCGCCAAGTATAGCGGAGTGAGGTTGATTTCCGGAACAGTTACGCTTGCTACCAGTGCATTCCCTGAGGAGGAGTTGTTGCCGGTTGCGATCATACGGACTGATGGAGTATGCTACACTTTACGAAGGACACCGCCCAGCAATGCCGACCGCAACGCTCATCTACAACCCGCGGGCGGGCAGACTCACTGTCGCCGCCGCGCTCGAACCGATCGCCGATACATGGCGTGCGAAAGGTTGGACAGTCACGCTGAGCCCGACTGCCGGGCCGGGCGACGCGTCCCGATTGGCAAAGCAGGCGGCCGAAGACGGCCTCGATGTCGTCCTGGCGGCGGGCGGTGATGGCACATTGGGCGAAGTTGCCGACGGGCTCGCAGGCACTCGAACCATTCTGGCGCCGATCCCCGCGGGAACGGCCAACGCGTTGGCCCAGGAACTGGATGTCCCCCGCCCGCAACTGGTGGAGCCACGCAGCATGCTCAAGGCAGCTAGTACGCTGCTTCACGGACGCGTGCAAGCCATTGATTTGGGCTGGACCTCATCAGCCGTGCGCAGCCGGCATTGGATTATGTGGAGCGGTATTGGCGCCGATGCCTATCTCGTGGATCGTCTCGAACCACGGCCGACATGGTCCAAGCGGATGGGGGCTGTTGGCTATAGTCTGCAGGCCGCGGCGCAATTGCACCAACTGCCGGCCATGCATGCCAAGTTAGAAATCGATGGTCACCAAGTCGAGGATGATTTCCTCATGATTCTGGTGAGCAATGCGCGCCGCTACGCCGGTGGTCTGGTCTTGCTAAACTCAGAAGGCGTGCTGGATGATGGGTTGATGGAAGTATGGCTCTTCCGGGCCGGGAGTGCGGCCGATAGTCTTCTGCCCAGCCAACGCGTGGCCCGAATGGCCAGCTACATGGCCGCCGCCAAGTTGGGTATGCACGACCTGGCTGCCGGGATGACACTGATACCGGGCACGCATATTACCATCGAGACAGAACCACCAGTGCCCTGTCATACCGACGGCGAATCCGCCGGTTCCACACCGATTGTGTGCGAAGTGCGGCCGAAAGCGTTGCGCCTGCTGGTGCCCGACACAACCTCCACCGAGCTCTTTGTCGAGCAGGGTGTCCCCTTCGCCGATGCCATTTAAGGTTCGACGTCTTGCAAAGTATTCTTCTTAACGTAAACTTCACGTATGGATAGGATCGACTTCCGGTCGGACACGGTTACCTGGCCGACGCCTGCAATGCGCCAGGCGATGGTTCGTGCCCCTTTGGGCGACGATGTCTATGGCGAGGATCCCACGGTCAACGAACTCGAAGCGCTCGCCGCGGCCATGACCGGCAAGGAGGCGGGCCTCTTTGTATCCAGTGGTACCATGGGCAATCTGGTCGCCATATTGAGCCATGCCACGCGCGGCGACGAAGCGATCCTGGGTCAGGATTCACATGTGTTTTCGTGGGAAGCGGGCAGTATGGCCGCGCTGGGTGGTGTGACGCCCTATCCGCTGCCGACCGACGCAATCGGGCGTATGGATCCGGCCGCCATTGCCGGCGCCGTGCGCGATGACGATCCCCATCTGCCACGCACACGGCTGGTCCTGGTCGAGAACAGCTATGGCGCGAAACATGGCTATCCGCTGCCGCCGGAGTATCTGGCGGCTGTGCGCCGTGTGGTTGACGAACATGGTCTGGCCATGCACATGGACGGTGCGCGGCTCTTTAACGCGGCCGTGGCCCAGAATCTCGACGCGACCGATCTGACCCGGCACGTCGACTCGGTCACCTTTTGCCTAAGCAAGGGCTTGTGCGCGCCGGTTGGATCGGTATTGTGCGGTTCCGATGAATTCATTTATCACGCGCGCCGCATTCGGAAGGCTCTGGGTGGTGGTATGCGCCAGGCCGGTGTGATCGCCGCCGCCGGCATTGTGGCCCTCAATGAAATGGTCGAGCGCTTGGGTGAAGATCATGCGCGTGCGCGTCAATTGGCCGAACGCCTGGCGCTCCTGCCCGAAATCGTAGTTGAACCGGATATGGTTCGCACCAATATGGTGTTCTTCGCATTGGCCGACGATGTGCCCCTGTCGGCGGGCGAGATTGCCGACGCGATGGCTGCGGAGGCGAACGTCTATGTGGGCACGAATGGCGGACGCGGCTTTCGCGCTGTCACGCACTACTGGATTGGCGATGAAGATGTTCAGGCCTTTGCCGACGCTTTGACGTCAGTACTGCGGCGCACGCCAGTTGTCACGCATGGAGACCCGGTCATGACCACCTATATCGGCCAACTGCTGAATCGCCGCTATCGCCTGGATGCGTTATTGGGCGACGGCGGTATGGGCACGGTCTATCGGGGGTACGATCTCAACCTGGAACGCTCGCTGGCGATCAAGCTCATGCATGCCCATTTCGCGCGGCAAGAGGAATTTCGGGCGCGCCTGGTGCAGGAAGCGCGGACGGCCGCCCAACTGGACCATCCGTCTATTGTGCGGGTCTATGACTTTGGCGACTCGGAGCAGGGATTGTTCATCGCCATGGAATACGTCGATGGAGGCAGTTTGCGCGACCACTTGCGGCGCCTCCAACGCATGCAGAAGTTTCTGCCGCTGACCCAAAGCCTGCAGATCGCCATTCAAATCGCCGAGGCCCTCGACTATGCCCACCGGCGCAAAATCGTCCATCGCGATGTCAAGCCCGGCAACATCATCCTCAAGCGGCTGAGCCGGCCGGACGAAGCCGGGGCCCAACCCTTCCGTGCCTTGTTGACCGACTTCGGCCTGGTCAAGCTGCAGGAGAGCGACGCGATCACCCAAAGCGGCACAACCGTCGGCACACCAACCTACATGTCGCCGGAGCAATGCGAGGGCAAGGAACTGGACGGCCGTTCCGATCTCTACTCACTGGGCATTGTGCTCTATGAGCTGGTGACGAACAAGCTGCCCTTCACGTTCAATACGCTGACCGAGGCCATATCCACGCACCAGGCAGGGACCATGCCACAGGCGGCCAGCGAGATCCGGCCGGAAGTCCCACCGATCATCGACACGCTGCTCGAAAGAGCGCTTATCCAAGTCACCCGACGTCCGCTTTAATTCCGGCGCGGAGATGGCCGATGCTCTGCGCAGCGCCTTTATCGCGCTTGAAGGCTCGCCGACGCGGGTAATGATTCACCAGGAGCTTGATATTCTGGAGCAGCTGCCAGAACCGCCGCCGGGCTACGAACTGCACATTCATACGCCGGGCCACCCCAAGAGCATTGTCCCGCTCACCCGGTCGGTAATTACGTTGGGGCGCAATCCTGATAATGATATCGTCCTACCCGCAGACGGCGTGTCGCGGCATCACACCCGCATTCAGGCAACATCGCTGGGGTGGGAGGTTATCGATCAGGGCGGCATCAACGGCACCTGGGTCAACGATCATCGCCTGCGGCCTGAAGAGCCGGCCCCCCTGCCGGTTAATTCGGTCATGCGGATTGGCCCCTATGAGATGACCCTGGAAGGTCCGGAGATGCCGGTTGCGGTAATGGAGCCGCCGGCCGAGGTGGTTTCCGGGCCAATCACCCCCGGAATGGCCTTGGCGGCCGCAACCGGTGCGGCCGTTGTCGCCGTAGAAAACATTACCCCGCCGGCTCCGCCCCCGCCGGTCGAAGAACCGCCGCTGGCGATCTACATGCCGCGCAACCAGCTCTTTGCCGAACCGGGCCAGAAGCTGGATCTCAAGGTCGATATCGAAAACCGCACGGACAGTGACGACCGAGTCTATTTGCGCGTCCAGGGCATTGATCCCTCGTGGCTGATTTTGCCTGACGAGTTCAAACAGGCCCCAGCCAACAACACAATCTCTTTCTCCTTCAGCATTCGCGTGCCGCGCGACCAGAATATTCCGTCCGGCAAGCAGCGGCTGCGTCTGCAGGTTGTATCGCAGCGCCACCCCGACATCGACGTCAGCACAAACGCGTCACTGACTATCGGTGGCTTGGAGGCTTTCGAGGCGAGCATCGACACGGATGAGGTGCGACTGCCCGGACACCTGACGGTCACCATTCGCAATACCGGCAACGTACCCAGCCAATTCAGTGTCGTTGCCCGCGACATTGAACAAGCCTTGCGCTTCCAGGGCGAACGCGGCCGGATTCTGCTGGAGCCTGGCCAAACGGCGCTGGTCGAAATGGCGCTGGAAGCCCGTCAATCAAGCTGGTTCGGCAAGGAGCAGTCCTATCCGTTTGAGATCGAGGTTGCCTCGAGTAAGGGTGGCCGCCATGTCATGACCGGTGATGCCGTCAATCGGCCGTTCATTCCGCCGTTCTGGCTCTATCTCCTGCTGTTCCTGGGGACCATTGCCCTGATCCTGGGTTTGCTGAGCCTATGGACCAATCGTTCGCGCCTGTTTGGCATTGGCGCCACGTCCACACCCACGGCGACCCTGTCCTTCCCGGAGATCGCCGCGACACAGACCGGCGTGGCTGTGGTGCAAACATCCGTTGTCAGCACCCAGGTGGCCGCGGCAACCAGTTCGTCGGCAACGGCGCTTGCCCAGGGCGACAGCGATCAGGATGGCCTGAGCAATGAGCAGGAAGCCGTCATCGGCACGGACCCGAACAACCGCGACACGGATGCGGACGGACTGACGGATGGCGATGAGGTACTGGTTCACTCGACTGATCCGCGCAATCGTGACACGGATAATGACATCCTGCTCGACGGCGACGAGGTGAATCGCCACAAGACGAATCCGCGTCTGGCCGACACGGACGGGGATGGGATACCCGATGGCGTCGAAGTAGCCCAGGGTACTAATCCGCTGGTGCCGAATGCGCCCACCGGCACGCCGACGCTGACCTTGACGCCGCCGCCCTCTGTTACGTCGACCTGGACGCCGCTGCCCACCGTGACGCCGACAATTACGCCCTTGCCAACGGTCACATCAACCGGTACGCCGCTGCCGACGGTGACGCCAACCTTCACCCCACTGCCGACCTTCACCCCAACCGCCACAACCGCGGCCGTTTCGCCGACGCCTTCCGTGACCTCCGCGCCACCGCCGACCTACTCGTGTCAGTTGCTGTGGTCTCGCCGCCGACCATCGATGGCGTGTTCAACCTGGGGACGGAGTGGAATGGCTCGCCGCTATACCAATTCCAACCGGAGGGCAACCCTGCCCGGCTGGTACAGGTGTATTTCACGCGCGACGCCGGACGGCTCTACATGGCCTTCCTGATCAACGACGACGTCAATGATCCGACTGATTCGCTGCGGGTCTACTTCGATACCACGGCCAACGGTGGTGACCCCGATACGGCCGATCGCTTCATTCAGGTGACGCGTGACGGGGCCAAAAGCATGTGGGCGGGCATCGGATCGAACAGCGACAACGCCGAATGGAACTCCAACTACACCAGCACCGAACTGGTCGGCCGCGGTGGGCGAGGCCGGAGGCGGGCAATGGGTCGTCGAACTAGAGATCAATGCCGCCGCCGAAATGGCTGCGCTGAGCAACCCGTTTGGCCTGATGAACCAGGTGCTATACACTGGTGACTTGGCGGTCTGGCCGGCCGGCGCGCTGTCCAATCTGGCCGACACGTTTGAGCCGATTGGCAACGCATTCTGCCGCTAGAATTCGGCCACAGGAGCCTATTCGCTCGATCGAACAAACCCCTTCAAGTCATTCCCGCTGACCGGCGACCACCTCGTCATGCTTGTGGCGCGGTGTGTCTGGCTGTGTCGGAGCTTCATGCACAAGGCAACCCTTTCCCCCGCAAGACCTTAGCCCCCGTGCCCGGCAAATCGGTGTCCTGACGATCATGTCAGACTGGTTCCTGATGAATGCCGGGTTCTTTCTGATCATCCCGCTGGTGTCAGTCCACTTCGTGGACGATCTGGGCTGGGCGGCGGCGTTTATCGGGTTGGTTCTGGCGGTGCGCCAGTTTGTGGAACAGGGCCTGACTGTCTTCGGCGGCGCGCTGGCCGACACGGTGGGCCCCAAGCAGCTTATCTTGCTGGGCGTGCTCATTCGCGCGGTGAGCTTTGTACTGATGGGCTATGCGACCGTACCGTGGATGCTGCTGCTGTCTGGCTTCCTGGCTGCCGTGGGTGGGGCGTTGTTCGATGCGCCGCAGAAGGCCGACGCTGGCCTCGCTGGCTCCACCGGAACAATTGTCGTCCATTGATGGGCAGGTCGGCATCCTTCAGAACATTGCCCGCACCGTCGGCCCGCTGATCGGGGCGGCGCTGATTGCGTTTGACTTTCGTGTGGTTGGCCTCGGCGCGGCGGCTATTCTTCATGCTGGCTTTCTTCGTCACCTGGATTGCCCTGCCACCGGTTACAGTTTGCAGCGATCCGCAATCCGGCCTCAAGGGCCTGCAGCTGCCCCTCACCGATCGGCCATTCATGGTGTTCACGGCGATCATGATGGGCTTCTGGTTCATGTGGGTCCAGTTGTCGATTGCCCTGCCGCTGCAGATAAAGGAACTGACCGGCGATACCAGCAGTGTGAGTGTGTTGTTCACTGTCAGCGCGGTGCTGGCGATCCTGTTACAAGTGCCCGCTCTCAAGCTGGCCCAGCGTCTGCTGCCGCCGATTCCCATCATTGTCGTCGGCATGATATCGATGGGTTCCGGTTTGGGACTGGTTGCGTTGACCGAAACAACATTCCAGTTCTATGCGGCCCTGTTCTTCTTCTCGCTCGGAACCGTGCTGGTATTGCCAAGCTCCCAAACGGTGATTGCCGACGTAGCCAATCCCCGTGCGCGCGGCGCCTATTTTGGGGTCAGTTCGCTCTCGCTGGCGATTGGCGGCGGGCTGGGACACATTTGCGGCGGCTCGACTGGTCGATTTGGCGGCGCAACTGCAGCGACCGGGTCTTCCCTGGTTCCTGTTTGCCGCAGTAGGCCTGACATCAGCCGCCGCGATGGCGTTCTTCTACTGGTATACGCAGACCCACGCTCTTCCGACGTACCTCATCGCGCCGACCTCAGGCGACTGATCGCTCCCGGGCGAAGATGTCACCCGACCGGCGTTGGCCTGCCAACTGAACCAGCGCACCGTCAAACGCTTCGGTATCCAGCCAGTTCGCTGACTGCCAGCGGTGGGTTTCCCCCTCAAACCAATTGAACTCATAATCACCCAGTTGACCCAGGCGAGCGACGCAGGCGGTAGCGCGGTCAATCGTGATCGGGATGTACTCGAACGAGACGACCGGCAGCGCCTGCGATAGACCGTTCAATACGTCCAGTTCATATCCTTCGACATCGATCTTGCAGTAATCAGGCCGGCCGAACCGGGCGATGAGCGCATCGAGCGTTGTGACCGACACGCTGGCGCTCGGTTCCCAGGAGATGCCTTCAAATCCGGAATCGTGCCGAATCGCGTCAATCCAATCGGCCGACAACGTCGCCACGGTTGGATTGGACGGGCTGGCCAGCAGCGTGGCCGTGCCCTCAGCCGCGCCAACGGCTTGTTGGAACAGGGTCACCTGACCGGAGCGGCCGTATAGTCTCTCCAGCACCGGCATGAGCTGCGGCTGCGGTTCCAGCGCCACCACGCGAGCGCCGAGTTGCAGCCAGGGCCGGATTCGGCTGCCGACATGGGCGCCGATATCAAAACAGAGCGAGCCGGGTTTGATGAACTGGCTATAAAACGTCGTCATCCGCCGCAGGCGCGTGGGATTGCCGTAGTAGATGGCCAGCGACCGCCAGACTCCAAGGCGGTGTTGTAAGGGTGCGGTCACGGATTGGGCGCTGACGCAGTGCGATAGTGACGCAGACGTTTGGGCAGGGGCCGGATGCGGAGAGTATTACGCAGGATAGCCGCGTGCTCCTGTTCGTGAATCGCCAGACCGAACAGGAATTGGTAACCGGTGATAGGCGATCCCCAAGGCGCAACAAACGGCCGCACGAGTGTTTCATCTGACAGGTTGTCCAGCAAGGTGACCAGTGCTTTGCGCACGGCACGATATTCATCCATCGTCTGGCGCCCAGTCGACTGATCGCCGGGCCACGACTTGTGCCTCGTTAAACGTGTTGAAGTTGCGAATGGTCTTGGAAAATTGAGGCGTCTCGTCTCCGGCCAAGTCCTTGAGTGCGGTCACCCCCATGAACTCATAGGTTGTCAGGTGGCCGATTACATCACGCAGCGTCCAGTGCCCGCACACCGGCCGCTTGTTACGCTCCTCGGAGCCGATGAGCGCAGCCAGAGACATGAATTCTTGTCTGGAAGCTGACAAAAAGGGGCGGAGAATGACTTTGCTGGCAGGTGATTTCTCGCCGCGATTAGTACGATAGCGCCGCCGCCAGCGGCCAATTTCAGCGGCGTGGGCCGCGTCATGCTGATAGCGCCAGCGAGTCCAGGTGGCTACCGACGTGCGCCAGTCTGGCCCGAGCTGCACGCGCCGATACAATTGATTGTCGGTGGTCTGCGCCAGTGTAGCCAGGAACCCATTACGTTCCTTGACAGCGATGGCGACGGCTTCCGCCAGACCAAGATGCGAGAACTGGCGTCGTGTCTCGGCGTTGAGCCGGTCGAGGGCCTGATCGTCCTCCAGAGGCTGGATTTCGTGGCGCCGGCCGCCGAGCAGGCGCTGTATGCGATCGGCGTAGAAGGCGTCCCAATAGCCGAGGTGGGGGAACATGTCGCGGGTCGTCCAGCCGTCGTCGAGCGTGACCGTGCAGAGCGTGTCCTCATCAAGCCCGCGCATCTCATACAGAAAGCCGGCGCGTTCCGCCGCCAACCGAGCCTGCAATGTTGCCCTGCGGAGTGATAAATTCGGTTCTTCCATCGCATTACCCCCAAGTAATCGACATGGAAAGCATACAACACGCGTCAACATGCCGCAAACGCCGCAAAATTCCCTATAATCATCAATCTAGCTTGAACGGAGGTCGGATATGACCATTTGGGAATTTCAGAGTAATCTATCGACGACCCTGCAGGGTTGGGCAGCCACCAGTATCGGCAGCGGCAGCATGATGACCGTTGCCGACGAAGATGTCGTCAAGGGCATGGGCGAACAGTTTGTCGGATGGGGAGTGATCAATCTGGCGATTGCCACATTTGGAAAACGCTCGGCAACCGCCGCCGCGCCGAACCGGATGCCCTGTCGCCGGCTGTCGTGGCCAAGGAGCAACGAAATCTGCAGCGATTATTGTGGATCAATACCGGGCTGGACGTGCTGTATATATTGGGCGGGTTGAAGCTGGTGCAGACGAAGGGCGCCGGCGATGCGCGCTGGCGTGGTCGCGGTTGGGGGATTGTGGTGCAAGGTGGCTTCCTTTTCTTCTTCGACGCGTTCCAGGCCATGGCCCTGACCCGCGGGTCACGGAGCTCCGAGCTGGAGCCTTAGTCGCCGGGACGCACCGAAGCCACCGTTCCTTA
The DNA here is from genome assembly GCA_963825645.1 of uncultured Actinomycetota bacterium. Classification (GTDB taxonomy): domain Bacteria; phylum Actinomycetota; class Actinomycetes; order Actinomycetales; family Kineosporiaceae; genus JADJPO01. The sequence goes on along the minus strand of CAWGTT010000010.1, from coordinate 9,052 downwards.
AACTCTGGCGTTGTGGAGTGCAGCCTGGGCTAACTTGTTTTCTTCGGCAACTGGAGCGAACCCACGGGCCCGCAATATACCAAGGTTGCCAGAAAGTCATCTTTAGTTTGACTCACGACGCTCAGCCAGTAAACAGTGGCTTAATCTGAGTGTAGCATATCTGGCCCTGCAAAATAGTGACAAACGTCACCCGAAAAACATGACATTCGTCGTTCCTGCACACCAATAATCCCAGTGACATCACAACTTCTGATTCCCGCCGCGGAAACGCGCATCGAAAACAAGGTGCAGAACTCAAAGTTCATTGCCACCGCCGCCCCCGTCTTCGCACTGGAGGAAGCCCGAGAGTTTGTAACACGCATCCGGGCCGAGTTTGCTGACGCCAGTCATAATGTTCCAGCCTATGTTATCGGCCACGGCCAGTCAGTGACAGCCCATTGTCATCGACGACGGTGAACCGTCCGGCACCGCCGGACGGCCGATGTTGGCGGTTGTCCAGGGGAGCGGTCTCGGAGATGTCGCCGTCGTTGTCACGCGCTATTTCGGCGGTACGAAGTTGGGTACCGGTGGGCTGGTGCGGCGCTGATGGTGACGCAACGCGGGCTGTGCTGGCGGCCCTGCCGCTGGCCGAGAAGGTGCCGACCCACACGGTCATGCTCGATATCCCCTATCCGCTGCTGGAGCAAATCCGTTTGCTCATTGCTGCGCATCGCGGCGAGCTGGAAAGTGAGCAGTTCGCAGCTGATGTGACCGCGACGGTGCGTTTCACTGTTGCGGGGTTGCCCGCCTTCCAATCGGCTTTGGGCGAGATCAGTCATGGGCAGCTAGAGGCGGTAATCATTGAGACCAACCCGGCCACAATAATGCCCTTGAAGCGGCCTGGGTAGTGATGGCCGGTTGTCGCCTCTTGCCGGGCTAGTACAATTGCCTCTATGAATCCACATAAGCTGCTGGTGATTGGCATAGACGGCGCACCCCATCCGCTGATTGAGCAGTGGGCGGCGGCCGGCGAACTGCCCAACCTGGCCCGGCTCATTGAGCGTGGCAGCTTTGGTGTTCTAAACTCGACCATACCGGTTCATTCGCCCACGGCCTGGGCTTCGTTCATCACCGGGCTGAACCCCGGCCAACACGGTGTCTTTGATTTTGTGCGTCGCGAACCGGATAGCTATGAGTTGCGGGTGGTGCGGGCCGATCAGTATCCTGGTGCATCTATTTGGCGGTTGCTGAGTGAGCAGGGCCGGCGTGTGGGTGTGATGAACGTCCCCATGACCTATCCCCCGGAGCCGGTGAACGGCTTCCTGCTGAGTGGTCTGGGAACGCCGGATTTCGCTGTCTACAGCTATCCACCGGAACTGCGGACGGAGCTCGATGCGCAAGGCTATCGTGTTAACAAGAAGTTCTTCTTCAACCGCGAAAGACAGGATGAGTGGTTAGCCGATATCGCGGACATGACCGACAGGCGCGGCGAAACGGCCGTCCGGCTCATGAACGACAAGCCGTGGGAGTTCTTCATGGTCGTCTTTCGCAACAGCGACGAGATCTGCCACTTCTATTGGCACCATATGGACGAGAGCCACCCGCAGCACGACCCAGCTGCTCCGGCTCGCTACAAGACGGCCATCCTCGATCTATACAAACAGATTGACCGGTGGGTGGGTGAGTTGGTGGCTGCCGCTGGGGAAGACACTAACATTGTCGTCATGTCCGATCATGGAGCCGGGCCGCTCTACCGCGATGTATTCCTCAACGAGTGGTTGTGGCGAAAGGGATGGTTGGTGCTGCGCGATGAAGCCACCGCTCCGAAAGGCTGGCATCAGGCCATGCGCCGCGCCGGCGTGACCCGAGAGCGAATATCCCACACCCTAACCCGCCTCGATATGCACTGGGTGGAAGTTGCCATCAAGCGCGCTCTCGGTGATCGGATCAAGGTCTTGCCGCGGGATGAGCGGCTGGAGTTTACCAACGCCGTCGATTGGTCGCGGACGAAGGCCTACAGTTTCGGCTACTACGGTCAAATATTCCGTCAACCTCCAGGGTCGTGAGCCGGAAGGAATCGTCGCGCCCGCCGAATATGAGGCACTTCGCGATGAGATTGCGGTCGCCATGATGACCATTGTGGACCCCGAAGATGGCCTGCCGGTCGTCGATCGCGTCTATAGGAAAGAAGAACTGTATCACGGCCAATACGTGGAATCCGCGCCGGACCTGCTGGCAATCATGCGCGATCTCACGTACATCACCCGCATGGGCTATGAGTTTGCCGGTGAGCGCGGCGAACTGTTTCGGTTGCCCTACACCGACGAGACCGGCAGCCACCGTCTGGAGGGAATTGTCATTGCCGCCGGTCCGGACATCCGCCGCAACGAAAGGTTGCCCGCTGAACATCATTTATGACCTTACACCGACACTTCTCCATCTGCAGGGCAGCCCGGTGCCGAATTACATGGACGGGGAAGTGATGGCCGACATGCTGGACAGTGGCTGGTTGGCGGCGAATCCTGTCACGTTGACTGAGTCGGCCATCGGCAAACGGGACTGGGCCGTCGGGTCGTGGGACGCCGCGGCCAGGAAGACGTCACCGAACGGCTCAAACAGTTGGGGTACCTGGGCTAGACAACCCATTCGAGTCTGATGGCTATGTTAATGTGGATTAAGATTGGCTCGCTAGATTACAATGCGGATTGTGATAGCCGAACCTTTACGGACCAACGCCCGTGTTGCCGATTACGTTGATGAGTATCCCTTGTCAATAGCAGCACCGTCTTCTTTGTTTGACCAGGAATAGCGAAATACCTTGCGGTTGTGTGGCCAACACAGCGCACCGCCGCCCGATTCACGCTGCCCTGGTCATTATTGCGGATAACCACAGTGTGGCCACCGCCCACCGGTTGGGTTCGACCCAGTCCTGAACACTTAAATTGACAATCATTGTCCGTATCGTCGCCCTGGCTGAACGGCCGAACAAGATATGGGGTACCTGCGGAAAGGAGTTTGGAAGAGTTGTTAGCTACACAGGAAAAGACCACGCTGATTACGCCGTATGGCGGCTCATTGGTGAATCTGATGGTTCCGGCGGAGGAGCGCGAAGCGCTGCGTGATTACGCTGCCGGGTTGCCTTTCATCCGTATTTCCGAGCGCGCCTTGTGCGACCTCGAGCTCCTGGCGACCGGCGCGTTCTCGCCCCTGGATCGTTTTATGGGCGAAGCCGATCATCAGAGCGTACTGGACACCATGCGCCTGACAAAGCGGTTACCTGTTCCCCATCCCGGTCCCGCTGCCGGTCAGGGATGAGGAAGATCTCGAGGCATCGAGATCGGTCAGGACATCGCCTTGCGCAGCCCGCAGAACGAACTGCTGGCCGTTATGAAGTTGGAAGAAGTGTACGAATGGGATCTGGAAGGAAGGTCGCCCATAAGGCGTTTGAGACTCTCGACCTGCGCCATCCCATCGTGGCCGAGATGCACAACTGGGGCAAGTATTACATCTCCGGCGCAATCCGCATGATTCAGCTGCCTGAACATTACGATTTCAAGGCCCTGCGCTTTACTCCGGCTGAAACGCGTGCCCAGTTGGAGACCTTTGGTCACGGAAATGTTATTGCGTTCCAGACCCGCAATCCGCTGCATCGCGTCCATGAAGAACTGACCCACCGCGCCGTCGAGGAAAAGGACGGTGTGTTCTGCTCCATCCGGTTGTCGGCATGACCAAGCCCGGCGATGTGGATCACTTCACGCGTGTGCGTACCTACAAGGCACTAGCCCAGCGTTACTACGATCCCGACCGCATTCTGCTGTCGCTGCTGCCGCTGGCCATGCGCATGGGTGGCCCGCGCGAAGCGTTGTGGCATGCGATCATTCGCCGTAACTACGGCGCCAACTTCCTGATTGTCGGCCGCGATCACGCTGGCCCCGGCAAGGATTCCAACGGCAAAGACATTCTATGGTCCGTACGACGCACAGGAACTGGTCGAAAAGCACAGTGAAGAACTGGGTGTGGGAGTTGTCCCCTTCCAGATGCTGGTCTATCTGCCGGACGAGGACCGCTACGAAGAGATGACCAAGGTCGGCAAGGAAACCCGCACGGCATCCATTTCGGGCACGCAGGTGCGCGAGGAGTATCTGCAGAGCGGCCGTCAACTGCCGCAGTGGTTCACCCGTCCTGAAGTCGCCGAGATTCTGGCCGAGACCTACCCGCCGCGCTTCCGCCAAGGTGCCTGCATCTGGCTGACCGGCCTGCACAATGCCGGCAAGTCCACCACCGGCGCCGTCCTGACCACATTGCTGCAGGAATATGGCCGCAATGTGACCCTGCTTGACGGTGATGTCGTACGCACCCATTTCTCGGAAGGTCTGGGCTATAGCAAGGAAGACCGCGATGAGCACGTCCGCCGCATTGGTTTCGTCGCTGCCGAAATCGTGCGCCATGGCGGTATCGCCGTGTGCGCCGCCGTCAGCCCCTATCGGGCCACGCGCAACGAAGTGCGCAACTCTGGTCGGAGGCGACAACTACATCGAGGTCTATGTCGACACGCCTCTGGAAGTCTGCGAAGAGCGGGACACCAAGGGCTACTATGCGCGAGCGCGTCGCGGTGAAATCGTCGGCTTCACCGGCATCGACGATCCGTATGAGGCGCCGCAGCATCCCGAAGTCACGCTGGACACGATCAGTCACTCGGCCGAAGAAAATGCCCGCCAGATTCTGAATCTGCTGATCGAGCAGGGCTTTATCCGCACGGACTCGGCCAAGATGCTCGAGAACCAGGCCCTGGCTCAATAACGCTCTGAGAGAACTACTCACGATCATAGAAGGAAATTACAATGACCCAACAAGTTTACCCCGGCTACGTTTTGTGGATGACCGGCCTGTCCGGCGCGGGCGAGACAACGATCGCCCTTATTCTGGAAGAAGAACTAAAGAAACGCGGCGCCAACTTCGAGCGTCTGGACGGCGACGTCGTGCGCGAGAGCCTGACCCGTGACCTGGGCTTCACAGCCGAAGACCGCGCCAAGAATATTGAGCGCGTAGCATTTCGTGGCCAAGCTGCTCTCCCGCAATGACGTAGGCTGCGTCTGCTCCTTCATCTCCCCTTACCAGTCCGTGCGCGACATGGTTCGCGAAAGCACGACCAACTTCATGGAAGTCTACATTGACGCTCCGCTGGAAGTTGTCATGGAACGTGATGTCAAGGGCTTGTATCTGAAGGCGATTGCGGGTGAAATTCCCAACTTCACCGGCATTTCGGACCCGTTCGAGGCGCCGGAGAACCCCGAAATTCACATCCACACCGATCAGGAAACGCCGGAAGAAAGCGCCCAGCGTATCTTGAGCTACCTGGAAGACATCGGTTACATCCCAACTCGCGAAGCTGCGTTGCAGGCTGCGTAAGCAATCAAGTACAATAGGCAAGTGGTAGGCAGTATGCGACATGCTGCCTGCCACTTTGCCTTATGACCACCATCCAACAGGCCCGGATCCTGGGCCGCTGCTCGCCTGCACAATCGCCTTCTCCTGATCTGGACGCGCGCCTGCTGCTGGAATATGTCGCTGGGCCAACCGCACAGCTATCTGATTGCTCATTCCGACGACCCGCTGACGGCCGACACAGGAAGCACTCTATCTCGAGTCTGCTGGTCCGCGCCGAGCGGCAGGAGCCAATTCCCTATCTGGTTGGCTCAGCCCCGTTTCTACGGGCTGGACTTCGCGGTATCGCCGGCGGTGCTCATTCCGCGACCGGAGACCGAGATGATGGTCGACTATGTGTTGCGCTGGGTGGGCACAAGGCAACAACTTCACATCGTTGACGTCGGTACCGGGAGCGGTTGTATCGCAGTTACCCTGGCCCGGCATCTGCCGCAGGCCGAGCTGGTGGCCACCGATTAGTCGGCCGAAGCTTTGGCCGTGGCTGCAGCGCAATGGCGCGGCTCTCGCACCCGGACGCGTGCAGTTCCTGGAGGGCGATCTGCTCGATCCCGTTGCCCCGGGGATTGACGTCATTGTGTCCAACCTGCCCTACGTCGCGGATAGCGAATGGACGTCCCTTTCTGATGGAGTAAAATGGTATGAGCCTGGGGTTGCCCTGCGCGGGGGACCGGATGGTCTGGACCTGTATCGGGCGCTGATCCCGGCCGCAGCTGCCAAACTCGATCCCGGCGGCCTGCTTGTGCTGGAGATCGGTTGGCAGCAAGGTGATGCCGTTCGGCGTCTGGCCCGCGAATCATTTCCGCGCGCGGAGATCGCGGTTATGCCCGATTTTGCCGGGCACGATCGGCTTGTCACCGTTGAGGCGTTGAGAGTCTAAAGACAGTCCGGCTGCCCTGAATCCGGCGCCATGACAATCATGAATCGCGAATCAAACGCTACAACTCCCACGCGCCTGCTTGACGGCCATTCGTCTGCTGCTCTCGAAGTGGCGGCTGGGCTACTACGCGACGGAGAGATGGTCGTTTTTCCAACAGACACCGTCTATGGCGTCGGCGTCGTTGCCTTTGATGGACCGGCCATTGAACGCCTTTATACGATGAAGCAGCGGCCATCCGCCAAGGGCATTCCACATTCTCCTCGCCGACCTGAGCGACCTCGATCGAGTTTGTCTTGAACTCCCGGAGCAGGCACGGCCGCTAATCGAGCAGTTCTGGCCCGGTGCCTTGACGCTCATTGTGCCGCGCCATCCGGATCTGCCGGAAGGTCATCTCACCCAATGATTCAGTTGCCGTGCGAATCCCCAATGAACCGATTGCCCGTAACCTGATCCGTCTGGCGGGTGGGGCATTGGCCACCAGCAGCGCCAACATATCGCTTCAGCCGCCGACCACAAGTGGCCGTAAGGCCTTCAACACACTGAATGGGCTGGTGGCGGCAGTCGTTGATGGGGGGGCCTCGCCGGGCAATCTGTCGTCGACCATCGTGGACTGCACCGGCTCCCATTTGCATATCCTCCGCGAGGAGCCCATCCAAGCCGCTGATCTTGGCTTGACCCGCGGCCCGCTGGGGGTATCCTGAACCTATGACTGGGATAGTCCTTACCGGCGCTGCTGATCTTTGCGGGCATTGTGGCAGCGTTCATTACCTATCGCAATATCCGGCGGGGCGGGGCGCGCTTCTATACGCTGGAGCGCGAGACCGTGCTGCGTCGGGCGTTGCTGTCGTTGGGGGCGTCGGTTCTGTTTTTGTCCTGGCGGCGACGGACTACTTTTCTACCAACGGCAACAGCTTGTCGATTGCGCTGGCGCCGCCGGAAGAAACTGATTGAGGCACCGGCGGCATCGGTACAGCTGGGCCAACCGGCACGCCGTTTGTAGAGCAATTCCCGCCTACGGCCACGGCCACTTCGACCACACCGGAACCGACCCGAACGCCGACGCCGTGCTCTGCCGCGGCGTAGTCGAAGGCACCGGTGGCAACGGGCTGACCATGCGCGATGCACCGCAAGGCGCCGAACTTATCGTACTGCCCGATGGCACCTTGTTGACCGTACTTGATGACGCACCCATAGAGTCCGGCGGTTTGACCTGGCGCAAAGTCCGCGCGGTTGGCGGCGACGAAGGCTGGGTAGCGGAAGACTACCTCACCGTTCGCTCACCGTGTGGCGGTGAATAACGCCGCCAACCCATGATCATCGGCATCGACGCCAGCCGGGCAACCACAACACAGCGGACGGGCACCGAAGCCTACGCCTACCAGCTCATTCGCGCCCTCATCCCGCAGGCGGCCGAACGGCGGCATTCCCTGCGGCTTCTACTTCAACCAGCCGCCGGCCCCGGACTTGTTTGGTGCGCAGTCTCATGTCCGAGAACGTCCTCATGCCACAGCCGCGCCTCTGGACCCACATACGCCTGCGAAGCGAGTTAAACCGGCGGCCGCCCGACGTGTTCTTCACCCAGCCCACGTCATTCCGGTGTCAACCAGCGTACCGAGTGTCGCCACAGTCCACGACCTGGGCTATGAGACCTTTCCGCAGGCCCACACGTCGCAGCAGCGGGCCTATTTGCGCTGGAGTACCCAGCACAATTGCCGCAGTGCCGTAACCATCATTGCCGATTCGCGAGCAACCCAGACCGACCTGACGCATCTTCTATGGCGTCGTCCCGGATAAGGTCGCTGTTGTCTATCCTCGGGGCTGATCCGCAATTGACTGCCGTCGCGGATCCCGCTGTCCTGGCAGCAGTGCAAGCAAAGTACAGGATCGCGGTCCCCTATCTACTCTATCTGGGCACGCTGCAGCCGCGTAAGAATCTAGTACGCCTCGTCGAAGCGTTTGCGGCCGGCGGGTTCTCGGAGCAAGGCTATTCGCTGGTTCTGGCGGGTAAGGCCGGTTGGTTGTCGGCTTCGGTCCGGTCGCTGTTGCTGCGTTGCCGAACCCATCGCCAGGTCTGTGCTGTTGCCGGGCTATGTCGATGAAAGCCACAAGGCGGCGCTCTTGTCCGGTGCTACTGCGCTGGTTTTTCCATCACTGTATGAGGGGTTTGGCTTTCCGGTGTTGGAGGGGCAGGCGTGTGGCACGCCGGTCGTCTGTAGCAACACCAGCTCTCTGCCGGAAGTGGCAGGAAATGCCGCATTGCTGGTGGATCCGCTGGATTTCGGCCGCACTGTCGGCGGCGATGCAGCAGGTTGTTACGGATCAGGCTCTGCGCGCTAGACTTAATATTCACGATGGGTTTCTCAATGTGCGGCGCTTCACATGGGAGCAGGCCACTAAGCAGGTCCTGACGATCCTTGAAAAGGCCGCGTAGCCAAACAAAAAAGGAGCGGCTTCCCGGCCGCTCCTTTCAGCTTACAATCAGCTGCGGCTATGCCGCGTATTACCTGAGTGGGAATACAGGCGCAGAACAGATTGCGGTCACCATAGACGTTGTCAATCCGGCTTACGTAGGGCCAGAACTTGCGCTCGCGTACCCACGGGGCCGGAAAAGCGGCCTGTTCGCGCGAGTAGGGATGGTCCCAGTCGGCGGCCGAAATCACGGAGGACGGGTGCGGCGCGTGCTTCAACGGATTGTTCTCGGGGTCGCTGTTGCCGTCCTCGATGGCTTGAATCTCCAGCGATACGTGGTGG
>CAWGTT010000009.1:0-445303 GCA_963825645.1 uncultured Actinomycetota bacterium | reverse complement strand
GCTGATCGCCGAGCTGGAAACCCCTCCAGGAGAGGCGAAGTCGCCGGTCAACGTCTCCCGCACCAAGGCCGCCGTCACGCCGTCCGTGCCGGTCTCGCCGCGCACCAAGCTCAACGTGCTGCTCGGCCTGCTGGTCGGCCTCGGCCTCGGCGTCGGGCTCGCCGTCCTGCGCGACAGCCTCGACAAGACGATCAAGAGCAAGGACGACGCCCAGGACGTCGCCCAGGCCCCGGTGCTGACCGCCGTCGGCGAGGACCCCGAGGCCGACCGAGCACCGCCTGATCACCCACGACGCGTTCTCGCCGCGGGCCGAGGCGTTCCGGCAGCTGCGCACCAACATCCGCTTCCTGTCCGTCGACCACGCCGTGCGCAGCCTGGTGGTCACCAGTTCCGTTCCGCCGAAGGCAAGACGAGCACCGCGTGCAACCTGGCGATCGCGCTCGCCCAGGCCGGGGAGAACGTCGTCCTGATCGACGCCGACCTGCGCCGGCCGACGATCGCCGACGTGTTCACCCTCTCCAGCGGGGTCGGGCTCACCTCGGTGCTGCTCGGCGACGTCGCCGATCGAGGAGGCGCTGCAGCCCTGGCGCGACGACCTGCCGATGCGGGTGCTCACCGCCGGGCCCGATCCCGCCCAACCCGGCCGAGCTGATCGGCTCGGCCCGGATGGCCGCGCTGATCGACACCCTCGCCGACGACGGCATCACCGTCGTCCTCGACTCCCCTCCCCTGCTGCCGGTCACCGACGCCGCCCTGCTCGCCCGGGCCACCGACGGCGCGCTCGTCGTCACCCGGGCCGCCTCCACCCACGTCGAGCAGCTCGCCGGGGCCTGCGAGGCGCTGCGGATCGCCGGCGCCACCGTGCTCGGCGTCGTCCTCAACCGGGTGCCGCGCAAGACGCGGCTCGGCCTACTACGGCGGGTACGACGGCTACCGCGGCTACCGCAGCACCACCCGGGCCGAGGTCCCCGCCGCGCCGGAGCGCGCCGCGCAGCCCGTGCCAACGCCGTCCGTGACAACGCACCCCGAGCCGGCGGCGAACGGTCACGACCGCGACCTCATCGACCTGCCCGGGGTGCGGCTGATCTCCGATCCGCATCCCCGCCGCCCCGCCGACCGCCGAACCGGCGGCCAGACGCCGTCCGCGCCGCCTGGCCACCGACGCACCTGCGTCGGCCAACGGCGTACCAGCCGGCCAACGGGCACGAGCCGGCCACCGGCCAGCCGCATCACGACCTGGTGCCGGGCCTGTGGACCGCGGCACCACCCGAGGCCCGCCGCGACGCCCTGCGCCCGGTCAGCGACCCGCGCGACGACCTGGTCATCGACCCCGACCGTGCCACGATCAGCCGGCTCGACCCGGTCGACAGCGACCCGCAGATGCCGAGCACCTGGCACATCGAGTGGGGTGACCTGCCGGCGCTCATCGCCTCGCCCCGCAGCGGCGAGATCAACGGCAACGGTGGGGACCCGGCGAACGGCGCCCGACACCGCAACTGACGGGCCGGCGCCGCTGGCCTCGTCAGTCGGGTTCTCAGCCGGCGAGCAGGTCGGGTGCCGTCGGCGAGGGGGCGGGCAGGTCGGCCGGGACCTCGCGGGAGAGCCTGCGGCCGTAGCCGATCAGACCCGCCGCGAACAGTGCCGCCGCGACGGTGAACGAGAGCGCGAACGCCAGCGGATAGTCGCCGTACTAATCCACCTGGCCGATCGGCCAGACCGCGTTCAGGGTGTACAGCGCTCCCCGCGCCGAGGGGCCACGCCACGAGCAGCAGCGCGGACAGGACGGGTGATCGAGCCCGACGCCGCGCAGGCCGCGCAGGGCGAGACGCCCGCGAGCGTCAGCAGCAGCGCCGCGATCGGCCACATCCAGGTCAATCGCGCCGACCACGACGGCGCTGACCACGCCGAGACCGAGAACCGCGAGCGTGGTGCGGCTGCGCAGTCCCCCGGCCCGGACCGCCAGGCCGAGCAGGGCCACGGTCGTGACCGCCGTGGCGAGCATCGTCATCGCGGCGAAGACGAGGTACCGCTGCATCGACCATCCCGACAGGAGCAGCGACTCCTCCGCGAACCAGTACGACGAGCGCCGCCACCAGCCAGGCGAACGCCGGCCCCGACGGCGATCCGACCACTGCGCCGGGTGAACGTGGTGGGCACCGCGAGCCCGCCGGACGGTGTCGCGGCGAACGAGCGCGCGACCATGCCCAGGTCGCCGAAGCACTCCAGGGTGCGCCGCTGGGCCTCGGCGGGCGCCACGCCGGTGGCGACGAGCCGTTCGGCGTTCTCGCGCAGGTGGTCCTCGACCTCGGCGCAGACGTCGTCCAGGTCGGCGCGCCAGCGCAGGGCACGGCGCAGCTCCATCAGGTAGCCATCGATCAGGTCATGGTCCATGTCGGCCCCCTCAGCACGCGGGTCACAGCGGTCGAGAACTCCAGCCACGCCGTCCGCAGCTCGGTCAGCGTGCTGGTGCCGGAATCGGTGAGCCGGTAGGTGCGCCGGCGCCGTCCGCCGACCACGTTCCATTCGCTCGTCAGCAGCCCGGCCTTCTCCAGCCGGTGCAGCGCTGGGTACACCGTGCCTTCCGGCAGGTCGAACATCTGGCTCGCTGCTGCTCGCGCAACGCCTCGATCACCGCGTACCCGTGCCGCGGTCCGTCGGCCAGCACGCTGAGCACCAACAGGTCCAGATGCCCCTTCAGGGTCTCGCCCTTCATGCCTCGGCACGCTATGCCTAGCATTGCTATGTGTCAAGGGAGGCCGTCGACCCTCGTCCCGCCGAGGTTCAGGCTGCCCGGAACGCGCCCGCCAGCACTCGGTGCCAGTGGTCGATGGCGGCCTGATCGAGCGATTGCGCACGGAACACGAAGTCCCGGATCTTCTTCGGCCACAGCACGTGGACGTCGTCGATCACCAGCGGCCCGCTCAGCAGCGGCCAGTCCGAGTCGACGAAGCAGAGCATGCCGGTCACCGGCACGGTCTCGCCACGGGCGGCGTCGAGGGACTCCCGCACCTTCTGCAGCTGGAAGTGCATGCCGCCGACCAGCTTGGTGCGGTCACGCCCGCCCACCACGAGCTTCTGGATGCGCGGCCGACCCCAGCCGCCCTCGGACCTCTCTTCAACCCGCCCCCGGTAGTTCTTGGCGTCGATCACGAACACCCCGGCCGGCCCGACGGCGATGTGGTCGATGTTGGCCTTCGTCCCAGGAATGCCCGGTCGTGCACACCCGCACCCCGTCGAGAGTCAGCCGATCAGCCAGTCCCCAGCACCTGCCGGGCGCCCGGCGCCCGCCCGTCTCCGCCCGACAGCGCACATCAACCCGCCTCGCGGCCGTAGTGCGCCGTCGTTCTAGCCGGCACCGCCGACCCGCGGCCGCCCGCAGGCGCCCCGATAGCGCGGGACAGAGGCGGCGAGCCCGGTGGATCCGGCGCCGCGCCGTCCGACGAGTCAGTGACCGTCCGGAGACGCGATCTCACGGGCCATCCACATCGTCGAGCCGGCCGTCGTCCAGGTCGAGGACGACGATCTCAATCCGAGCCCAGGGGTCGACCGGTGCCGCCCCCGCCTCTGCCGACCGAACCACAGCCGCCAGCGGGCCATGCGCGAGCCGGACCGGGGGTCGGCCCGGGTTGGGGGCGGGTACGACGCGGCCACTCGTGCGGCCTCTGCAGACTGGGCCTGCGCGCATAGCGGAGCCGGTGCCGACTTGACCCTCACACGGTGTCAGATGGAATAACTGGCGACATGGACGCCTACGACATCAAGAAGGAGTACGCCACGCTGTATGCCCCCAAGGTTGGCGGCTTCCACGTCGTCGAGGTTCCCGAACTGTCGTTCCTGATGGTCGACGGCCACGGCGACCCGAACGTCTCCCACGCCTACGCCGAGGCCGTCCAGGCGCTGTTCACCCTCTCCTACGCCGTCCGCGCGACCGCGAAGAGCGAACTCGGGCGGGTGCACACTGTCGGCCCACTCGAAGGGCTGTGGAGCGCCGAGGACCCTCACGCCTTCGTCGCCCGGGACAAGAGCGCCTGGGACTGGACCATGATGATCTCCCAACCCGCCTGGATCACCCCCGAGATCGTCGAGACAGCGATGAGCACGGCGCGGAAGAAGAAGCTCGCGGCGCTGGACCGCGTGCGCCTCGCGTCCGTACACCGAGGGCAGGAGCGTGCAGATCCTGCACATCGGCTCCTACGACTCCGAGGCGCCCGTCCTGGCCCGGCTGCACCAGGAGTACCTGCCCGAGCACGGCCTGACCTTCAACGGCCGCCACCACGAGATCTACCTGTCCGACCCCCGCCGCACCGAGCCGGCGAAGCTGCGCACGATCCTGCGCCAACCGGTCACGTCGGTCTCGTAGGTAGATCTGACCCTGCGCCGGGGGCGCGCACGTGGGCCGTGTACGTGGCTCGGCAGGCAGGCAGGTCGCGCATGGCCCCCGAAGGTCGTGCGGGTGCCGCCACGTCGCAACCTAAGTTGCATCTCGAGAGACCGAACCGTACGTTGGAGACATGATCGTCGGACCGGCCAGATCCGCACATCTGATCGAGGTCGGTTTCATCGACACGGACTACGGACCGGTCATCGTGCACGCGATGACCGCCCGCAAGAAGTACTTGAGGTGATGACCATGCCACGAAGCCTGCAGGAGATCCTCGACCACGCCGATGAGTTGGCGCGTCGGTTCGAGGAACACGAGCCGACAGATGTTCGCGACGCTGCGCCACTGCATGGGATCCGTGAAGCAGTGACCGAGCGGGCCGTCAGCGAGCGTCGCCTCGCCGAGGCAGTCGCCGCCGCTCGCGAAGCCGGTGTGCCGTGGTCCGCGATCGGCGGCATGCTCGGAACCTCCGGCGAGGCCGCCCGCAAGCGGTACGGCGGACGACACGCCAAGACTGCCTGAAAGCGAGCATCCGCCTCGATCAGCACGTGCGCGTCGTCCTCTCTCGCCGTGCTGTCCGCGCGAAAGGAGGAGCTGCGCACGATCCTGCGCCAACCGGTCACCTCGGTCTCGTCGGTGGATCCGCGGCCTCGCGGCGGCGGCGCGCTGGGGCGGGAGGCCACGACGTCCTCGGTGAGCAGGGCGGGCTGAGGTCGGCCCCAACGTCCTGACCGAAGCGGCAGCCCGGTCATCAGGCTGGGTGGTGAGTCCGAGCTGGGCCCGGTGTCGGATGCGGAGCACTCACGCGCCTGATCCTCCTCGCTGTCCCCCGCGCGCGGGGTCGTGGCGAGTCACCCCAAGGGAGCCAGATCATGCAGACGATCCCCCATCGGTCTTCACGTATACCCCTCGTTGTGGCCCTCATTGCCGCGGCCTTCGTGCTGTTCGGCGCGACGGTCGCCTTCGCGCAGGACAACGACCTCGGCGGAAAGGTCCGCAGCGGCCAAGACGTGGTGATCCCTGCCGGGCAGACCGTGGACGGCAACCTGTACGTCTCAGGCGGGACCGTCCGCGTCGAGGGAACGGTCACCGGGGACCTGGTGGCGGCCGGCGGCGAGGTGCAGGTGACGGGTGAGGTCCAGAACGACGTCCTGGCCGCCGGCGGGACAGTCGAGGTCTCCGGGAAGGTCGGCGGTGACGCCCGGCTGTTCGGTGGCCGGGTCACGGTGAGCGGACCGATCGGCCAGGATCTCCTGCTCGGGGCCGGGCAGGCCACCGTGACCTCCTCCGCGCAGGTCGGGCAGGACCTCGTGTTCGGGGCCGGGCAGATGACGCTCGACGGCGACGTCACCGGCAGCGTGCTGGGGACCACCGCGAACTACACCAAGCGTGGCACCGTCGGTGGCACCGAGAACGTCACCATCGCCGAACAGGTCGAGCAGGCAGAGCCGACCGTCGCGTCCCGGCTGGTCGACGGACTGCAGCGGTGGATCGGCGTGCTCGCGGTCGCAGCGCTGGCCCTGTTGTTGCTTCCCGGCATCCTGCGAGGGACCGCCGACAGCGTCCGTCGCCGCCCGCTGCCCAGCCTGGGATTCGGCGTCCTCGGAATCATCGGCCTGGTGATCTCCGTCGTCGCGGTGCTGGTCGTGGGGATCCTGCTGGCCGTGGTCCTCGGGTTGCTCGGGCTGGGGGATCTCGTGGCCCTGGCGCTGTTCGGCGCGCTGACCCTCCTGGTCATCACCGGGTTCGTCTTCTTCGTCATCGCGGCGTTTCTCGCCCCGGCAGCGGTCGCCCTGGCCCTGGGCGCCCTCGCCCTCGGCGACGAACCGCGGAGCCGACGCTGGCTCGGCCTGGTGCTCGGCCTCCTCGTCGTCGTGATCCTCACCTCGCTGCCCGTGGTCGGCGACTGGCTCGGCCTGCTGGTCCTGCTCTTCGGTCTCGGTGCGGCGATCCACCTGGCCTGGTCACGGCGGCGACGCTCCCCTGGGCCGGTGGCCGTGGAACCTGAGGCAGGCTGACCGCTGCCCGACGCCCACCCTTCCTCGACGACCTAGCCGAGGTCGAGTACCGGCTGCTGACCCGCTGAGGGCGGATCGCCGTCCACGGTCGACGGCCGACAGGACTGGCGGGTCGACGTGGGAGTCACCATGCTGGCCAGATGCCCTCCACGTGGTCCATCGCCTCCGAGGACTCTTTCCTCTCCATCGCCAGCCGCGGATCGGCCCTGTCGATCGGTTCGGTCGGCTCGGTCGCGTCGATCGGGTCGATCGCCTCGGCGTTCTCGGCCTTCAGCGTCGGCAGCTCGCTGAGCGCCGGGTCGGCGATGTCCTTCGCGAGCCTGGGGTCGGTGATGTCGGCCAGGGACGCCGGGGCGGTGATGGGCATGACCCGACCCGGCCGGCCGGCGCTCTGGGCCGTCGGCCAGGGGCTGCTCGTCGGGTCCCTGACGGCCGCGGTCCTCATCGGGGCGCGGAACCTGCGGCGCTGAGAACTGGCGCCATGGACGCCCGCGACCCGGAGGCCCACGACTCCACGGCCCACCCTGCGAAGCCCTACGACATCAACCCCTACGACATCAAGAAGGACCACGCCGCGCTGTACGCGCCCCGGGCCGGCGGCTTCCACGTCGTCGAGGTTCCCGAGCTGTCGTTCCTGATGGTCGACGGGCACGGCGACCCGAACGTCTCCCACGCCTACGCCGAGGCCGTCCAGGCGCTGTTCGCCCTCTCCTACGCCGTCCGCGCGACCGCGAAGCGCGAGCTCGGGCGGGTGCACACCGTGGGGCCACTGGAAGGGCTGTGGAGCGCCGAGGACCCCCGCGCCTTCGTCGCCGGGGACAAGAGCGCCTGGGACTGGACGATGATGATCACCCAACCCGCCTGGATCACCCCCGAGATCGTCGAGACGGCGTCGGCTCCTACGACTCCGAGGCGCCCGTCCTTGCCCGGCTGCACCAGGAGTACCTGCCCGAGCACGGCCTGACCTTCAACGGCCGCCACCACGAGATCTACCTGTCCGACCCCCGCCGCACCGAGCCGGCGAAGCTGCGCACGATCCTGCGCCAACCGGTCACCTCGCGCTGGTAGCCGCGGACGAGACGCCGCGCACCACGCAGGCCGGCCGGGGTGGACGGCGCCGGTGGCGCTCAGCCGATGTCGTCCAGCAGTGGTGCCAGCTCGTTGGCCACGATGTCCCGGATCATGTTCGGGTTGACCCGAAAGTACTCATGGACAACCACATTGCGCAGACCCGCGATCGAAGGCCACGGCGTGCCTGCGTGTCACACGGCCACCGCGTCTCCGAGGGCGGTGGCGGAGACCTGTTCACGCAGTAGGGGTGCCGCCACAACATCGACTCGCACGCCCAGGAGCTCGCCTAGTTCCTCGGCGAGCCCGCACACGCGTAGAAGCTCGTTTCCGGCACCTGGAGCCAGGTCGACCAGAAGATCCAGATCGCTGTCCTCGCGAGCGTCGCCACGGGCCACTGAACCGAACAGGCGTGGGTTGGTAGCGCCATACCGGTCCAGCACCTCGCCGATGCGACTCCGATGCAACGTGAGGGCAGCACGTAGCCGCAGCGTCGCGGCGGTCGGCTCCCTCATGGCTCGAGGATACCGAGAGATCGTCACCCAGCGCTCTCGTCACGGGCCGTGCCACCTCGTCGTAGCGTCTCGTCGATTCACCGTGTTCGGATCTCCTTGAGGTGAGACGGCTCAGCAGGCGACGAGACAAGAGCTGGCCGGTTTCGAAACCTCCCCGACGTGCGGCTCCTCGAGCGCGGCGTAGTGCCCACCGCGGGGCATCACGGTGAACCGCTCCACGGCGTAGTGCCGGTCGCCAGCGCTCGCGGTGCCATGGCGACGTCCCGGGGGAACAACGCGAACGCGGTCGGGCACTCGACCCGGGCCGGTGCCCACGCCCCGTCGTCCGCGGTCGAGGAACCCTCAGTGGACGGCGCGTCCCACGCCGCGGCCGGCGCGCAGTCCAGGCGCAGCGCCGCCACCTCGTCGGGGTGCGAGCGACGCCAGGGCGGTGCCGATCGTGCTGCCCCAGTCCCCGCCGTGCACCGTGTACCGGCCGTATCCCAGGGGTAGAACTGGACGACGACCCCGCCCGGCGTGCCGCCCAGGCGGCCTTCCTCGACGACCTGCTGGCCGCTGTCCCGGTGATCGACTACACGACGCAGGTGGCACGCCACCATGCAGCCCTCCTGGCCCACACACGCCGGTCCGGGCGCCCCCGCGGAGCCCACTGCCTCATCCTCGCCGCATCGGCCCGGGCCACTCGGCGCACTCTGCTCACCCTCGACGCCAAGGCCGGCTTCGCCGACCTACCCGACGTCGAGTACCGACCCGCTGACCCGCTGACCCGCTGACGCGCCGTCCGCGTCGTCTGCTCGACGACCCCACGCGAGGCCCTGCACCCTGAGCCCTGCGTTCGTCGTCCTCGGGAGCACGGTGATGCTCGGCAGTTCTCTCGACCGTCGCCGTCACTGCGGTGCGAATCATCACCCCGTGGAGGGCGGCGGGAGATTCGCCGTCGGACCTTCGATGGCTCGGCGAACGCCCGGTGCCTCAGCGAACGACGCCGGCGACAAGCTCGGCCGACGACGTTCCGGTCAGCCGTTCCCATGCGGCGATCGTCGCCGCCAGGGCCAGGACTGACCCGGCGAGCACCTGCGGGCCGCCCTGACGGACCAGCAGCCTGTCCAGGCATCCGAAGGCCTTGCCCTTCCCGGCCAGGACGAGGATGTCCCTCGCCGCCAGGAGTCCGGGGTGGGCAGCGCACACGCGCCCGGTCACGCCCACCCCGGGACCGGGGAGCGCATCCGGGCCTGTCGGCAGGCCAGCGGCGAAGTCCAGCACCTCGTCGGCCGGCGCGCCTGTCGGGGCTCCACCTGCGTCATGGCATCCGGGACATGTCCTCCGGCGTCGGGAGTGCGGTGAGGGCCTTCTCGAGGGCGTCCAGTTCGACGCCGATGAGGCGGTGACGCAGGCGCAGGCCCGCCCCGAAGGAGCCGGGGTGCTCGAGCAGCGGTTCGAGCTGTTCCAGCCGGTCGCGGCGGTCGCGGATCAACCTGGTGAGCAGCTGGTCGCGGGTCTGTGGGTCGATGCCGTCGAGATGGGCCAGCAGCCCGACGAGGGCGGCGGCCGGTTCCTCGGCCCGGGCCGCCTGCGAGACCAGGCCGGCCCACGCCGTCCGGCCGGCCTCGGTCACCTCGTACACGACCCGGTCCGGGGCGCTCGCGGTGGCGGCGCGCGTTCCGCGGATCCAGCCGCGGTCGGTGAACCGGTTCAGGATCGCGTAGGTGTTGGCTCGGGTCAGGCCGAGGGCGGCACCGATCGTCGCCTCCAGCGCCTCCGCCAGGGCGTACCCGTGAGCGGGGTGCTCGCGCAGCACCCCGAGGACGGCGAGCTCCCGGGACGCGGTCAGTCCCACGGGTCACAGCCTGGTGGCGACCGGGGTGAGGTCGTACATCTCGAAGGTCTCGATGATCTCGGAGAGGTCTTCGTCCTCCCCGTGGTCGGCGCGCCCCTCGGGGGTGGCGAGGAAGTCGTAGAGGGTCTGCTTAGTGTCGAACGTCGTCCAGACCACGACGGTGTTGCGTTCCCGGTCGACGCCCACCTGCCGGGCGATCAGGCCGCTCACCTTCTCGTCCATCCGGGCGCTGGGGGCGCTGGCCACGCGGATCAGGTCGTCCATCCGGCCGGGTTTGGGCGTGGACACGCTGACGAAGGTGTAGGTCGGGGCGGGGGTCGCCGTCGAGGATGTCATTCCTCTAGTAAACTCTGACTAGTCAAGAATTGCTAGCTACCTGAGTGGTTGGTGGTCGTTGGCGCTCGTGGAGAGGCGGCCCGTGGAGAGGCGGTAGGTCTTCCAGCCGGCGACGAGGTGGAAGCCGATGAGGGCGAAGACGCCGAGTGCCGCGGCCGCAGAGAGCGGGTCGACCAGCATGACGATCGCGGCGGCGAGCCCGACGACGCCGAGCACCACGCCGGCGTTCCCGGCGACCGTGCCGAAGGCCGGGTTCTGGCGCATGGCGAGACCGAGGAGGATGACGCCGACCGGCATGACCAGCAGCCCGACCAGCAGCAGGGCGTCGAACATGCCCTGGTTCGCCTGCCACAGGAGCACGAGCGCCGCCTGCTGGTCGGGGGTCGCGCCGTCCGCGTGGTACAGGTCGGAGAGCCGGGAGGTGACCACGTGCGGGATCGCCCCGGCGGCGAGCACGGTGAGACCGACGATATTCAGGGCGCCGCCGAACAGCGCGGCTGCGGGAGAAGTCCTGCGCAGGCTGTGGAGGAGGGCGAGCGCGAGGGGCACCCAGAGCACCAGCACCGCCAGGTAGAGGCCGTTCTCGACGGTTCGCGCCACCCTGACCTCCGGGAACCGGGCGATCGGACCCGCGGAACCGGCGGGTTCCGAGCCCACGAAGATCGCGACGATCGCGAAGACCACAAGGAACAGGACGGCGCCGGCGATACCGGCCAGACCGCCCCACCGGGCAATGCCGGCGTCCCCATGAACCTGCCGTTCTGTGGGCAGCCTGCCGTCCCGTGCCACCATCGGCTTCTCCTCATCCGGATCCATCAGCGTCGTTCGACGCACCGCCAGCCTGCCGTACCGTCACCGCGCCGCATGCGTCGAAGGTCGGCAGCGGCAGACGTCTGGACCTCAACAACCGGACCCAGATCGCGCTCCTGGCCCACGATGCCGAGGGCGAGCCGGGACTCGACGAGGATCCATGGCGCGGCTGATCCTCGAAACCGGCGGCGTCGTCGCCGCTGCGGCGGCCTTCCTCGACGACCTACTCACCACGGACGCCCAAGCCGGCATCGACGACCTGCCCGACTCGACCACCGCCTGGTCACCCGCTGACCCCCGGCGGTGATGTCGCGGATTCGCGATGTCGCGAATCCGCGACATCACCGCGCAAGATGGTCGACCTAGACCTCGACCTCCCCGGAGCCGAACGCGAACCCGCGCGAGGGCCGCATACCCGTAGGCCCCTGGACGATCCCCTCGGCGGCGGCATCGACGTGGCGTCACGGTGTCCGGGGCTCTGCGGTGGGCAGCAGGAGGGTGAAAGTGGTCGGGTTCCGTCGAGCCAGGCTGAGGCGACCGCCCTCGGCCTCGGCCAGGCGTCGGGCCAGGGCCAGCCCGATCCCGTGTCCCGTTTCGGACGCGGGGCGTCGTTCGAACAGCTCGCTGTCCGGCACCGCGATCCTGCCCTCGTCGTAGATGTCGACGGCAAGGGTCTCTCCGGCGTCGCGAAGGCCGAGGGTGACCGCACCGGCGCCGTGTGTCGCCGCGTTGTCCAGAACCACATCCAGGATCTGACGCACCGCGGCGGTCGAGGCCACCGCGACAGGGACCGGATCCTCATGGAGGACGCTGAAGACTCGCCCGGCGTCCTCCAGCCGAGGGCGCCACGTCGCCTCGACGTCGTCGAGCAGCGAGACCGGATCGATCGGCTGACCACCCGCGCCGTTGCCCCGCGCGAGGGAGAGCAGCTCGTGGATGGTCTGCTCGAGCCGATCCGCGTCCCGCAGGGCAGCGCTGATCGCCGAGCTCTGCTCACCGGGCTGCTCGAGCGCGGCTTCCAGCCGCAGCCGCATCCCGGTCAACGGCGTGCGCAGCTGGTGAGAGGCGTCCGCGGAAAAGGCGCGTTCGCGAGCCAGCAGGTCATCCAGTCGCACCGCGGCCCGGTCGAGGGCCGCGCCGACGGCGTCGATCTCCGCGATCGAGGTGGTGGGCGACCGAACGCTGAAGTCGCCGTCCCCGAGCCGACCCGCTGTCGTCGCCAACCGCTCGAGCGGTCCCGTCAGGCGGCTGGCCAGGGCACGCGCCAGCAGCCAGCCCCCGGCCAACGCCGCCAGAGCGAGTCCCAGCATGACACCCCAGGCGATGGCCACCCTCCGGTAGGCGACGGCGCGGCTCTCGGAGACCCAGACCGCACCGATGACCTCACCGTCGTGGCTGACCGGTACGGCGACCGCGATCCGGGCGGAGTCCCCGCCGCGGGCTGCGCTGCCGGTCAGCGCCGTCCGAATGAGCTCGTCCGGGTTCGCCGGCCCGACCCCCACCACCGGGCGGCCGCCGCCCACGTCGTATGCCGCGATCTGAACGCCCGGGCGAGGCGCCGGCGGCAGCGGCGGTCGAGTGTGCCTCAGCAGGTCCGCCGACACCACCAGGGCCGCCTCATCGGCGACCCGCTCCAGCTCGGACCGCTCGTAAGCCAGGACGTACTGGCGGACGCCGACAGCCAGCGGCAGCCCGAACACTGCGATCGCCAGCAGCGACACCAGCAACGTCAGCCCAATGATCCTGGCTCTCACGAGCCCCTCCGTTCACCGTCCCCGGCCTCTCACGTCCGCGCACGCCTGCCCGAATGATGCCTCCCGGCAGGACCGGGGTGGCTCACCGGGGCCGGGCCGCCTCAGGCTTTGCCGGCGGCTAACCTGCGTTGGGC
Organism: uncultured Actinomycetota bacterium; assembly: GCA_963825645.1. Taxonomy (GTDB): domain Bacteria; phylum Actinomycetota; class Actinomycetes; order Actinomycetales; family Kineosporiaceae; genus JADJPO01. Next base: position 432,450 of record CAWGTT010000009.1, on the reverse strand, counting down.
TCCGACTAACCCGGTGCCACCTACCGTCGTTACATGACGAGTCAGCAACCAGGCGTCGCTACGGATCCGGCCCGTACGTCGGCGCGCCCACGGCGGGGGCTGCTGTTCCGGGCCGCGAAGCCACCGTATGTATGGCTGAGAGGAGTGTTCGGATCGGTGCTCGATGCCCGGCACGGCATCCAGACCGAGGGAAACGTCATGCTGGATACCCTGAACATCCCCACCACCGACCGGGTGCACTACGCGCCGTCCGGCTGGCTGCTGCTGAGGCGCGCGCTGCCGGCACGGGAGGTCGGCACCGAGGACGTGTTCCTCGACGCGGGGGCCGGGAAGGGGCGGATCGTTCTGCAGGCAGCTCTCAGGTACCGGTTCCGCCGCGTCATCGGAGTCGAGCTGACCCATTCCCTGTACCGCATCGCCTCGGACAACATCACCGCCAACCGCGGCCGGTGCCTCACCACAGATGTCGAACTCGTCCACGCTGACATCACCGACTACACCGTGCCCGACGACGTCACGATCGTGTACATGTACAACCCGTTCACCGGCATCGTGTTCGACACCTTTATACGGCGGCTGCTGGAGTCCATCGACCGCAACCCACGGCCCATCCGGATCATCTACGTCAACCCCGTCGAGGAGACCCGCCTCCTCGAAACAGGTCGAGTGCGCTTCGTCCGGTCGGTCTGGGGACGGTGCACTACCCGTATCTACCTGATGGCTCCGAGCTACCTGATGGCTCCGAATCTGCGAGCCGATGGCTCCGAGATGTCGTTGAACGGTTCCGGCGTCACCGTCTCCTGCTAGGGCCTCTCCAACCGGTATCCAACGCCACGCAGCGTCGAGAGCGTCGGCAGCGCGCTGTCCTGCGCCGCCGCGGCCAGCTTCCGGCGCAACGCCGCGACGTGCACATCAAGAGTCTTCGTCGAGCCGAACCAGTTCTCGTCCCACACGTCGCTCATCAACGACTCCCGGCTCACGGCCGAACCCGCCGCCACCGCCAGCCTGGTCAACAAGTCGAACTCCTTCGCCCGCAGCGCGACCTCCCGATCACCTACCCATACCCGCCGGGCCGACGTGTCCACCCTCAGGTCACCCAACGTGATCACACCGGCAGCGCCCGCCGGAGGGTTCGACCGCCGCAGGTGCGCCCTGATGCGGGCTTGCAGCTCACCCAGCCGGAACGGCTTGGTGATGTAGTCGTCGGCGCCGGCCTCCAACCCGACGACCACGTCGATCTCGTCGGTGCGCGCCGTCAACATGACGACGACCGCAGCCGGCAGCAGCGGACGGAGACGGAGGCACACCTGCACCCCGTCCACGTCCGGCAACCCGAGATCCAACAGGACCAGATCGAAGGGCGTGTTCTCGGCAGCCTGTAACGCCTCACCGCCGGTCCTGACCCACGTCACGTCGTGACCGGCGCCTGTGAGCGTCGCTGACACGGTGCCGCCGATGGACTCGTCGTCCTCCACCAGCAGCAGGGTCGGCACCTCAACCACCCTACAGAGGCATACGGGTGGCCCAGAGATCCGCCCGGCGGGTGAGTTCCGGCTCTGGGCATGGCTGCCGTGGACGACGTGACCGGTCCGGTGCGGGTCCTCGGCGTCGACGACGATCTCGCCCGCGGAGATCTGCGAGCGGTGGTGCGGGTGGCGAGCTGTTCATGAGCGTGGCGACCACCAAGCAGCACGTGTCGCGGATCCTCACCAAGCAGGACCTCAACAACCGGACCCAGATCGCCCTCCTGGCCCACGACGCCGGCTTGTAGTCAGACCTCCCACGTGTGGGCCAAGGTCCCAGCGGTGCGGGGTCCGCGGACGGGACAATTGATCTACCACCGTGGCTGGGTCCACCGGGAGGTTGCCGTGGGCGTGATGGCGCAGGAGCACACCGGTCGGGTACTCGTTTCGCGGCCACGGGCGCGCCCACCAAGCACACGACACGAGAGGGGAACGTCGGCATGGACGAGAACGAGAAGCGTCGTGAGGCTGCCGTCAAGCGGGTGAAGGCGAAGCGGGACTTCAAGAGTCACGCGGCCGTGTACCTGATCGTCAACACCCTGCTCGTGGGCATCTGGGCCTTCTCCGGCACCGGTTACTTCTGGCCGATCTGGGTCATCATGGGCTGGGGCATCGGGCTAGCACTCAACGGGTGGACCGTGTACTTCCAGCGGGCGATCACCGAAGACGACAATCAGCGGGAGATGCAGAGAACACCCTGACCCACGGCCCGTGCTCTGCGCCGCGGCTACTCGGTGGTGATGGCGCGGAGCACGTCCAGCCGCATGGCCCGGATGGCGGGTAGCACGGCCGCCACGACGCCGGCCACCGCAGCGGCCAGAATCACGATCACGAGGGTGGTCCACGGGGTGGCGAGGGTCTCCAACCCCTCGCTGGCCGTCGCCCGCTGCAGGGCGATGCCGAGGCCCAGCCCGAGCGCTGCTCCCAGCAGGGCGCCGAAGATAGCGGTGGCGGCCGACTCGATGGTGATCATCCGGAACAGCTGGGGCCGGGTCAGCCCGACGGCACGGAGCAGGCCGATCTCACGGGTCCGTTCGAACACCGACAGGGCGAGGGTGTTGATGCCAACCCACCGTTCGATAGACGAGAGGAGCGGCCGGAGTCCGTCACAGCGCGTCATCACACCGACCCGCGCCCGCGTGGCCGCTTGTCATCGGTTACACAGCGCGGCAGGATCTTGGCGTCGCGCGCCGCCTTGGCCCTGACCCGGTTACTGATGACTTGCGGGGCAACTGATGTCGCAACTTCCGCTGCCGCCCGGGTTCGAGGCGGTGCTCGCGGCGCGGCGGGCGCGGCGGCGGCGTCGCCGGATCATCGCGGCGGCGCTCGGGGCGCTCCTGGTGGCCGGCGCCGGGGCGACCGGCGCCTACCGGCTCACCCGTGACGCGGCCGATCCGAACGGCAGCGCGACGTCGTCCGCCGCCGCACCGGTCGCCGACGGCACCTGCGACACCCCGGCGACCGACCTGGTCGTGGCCTCCTCACCCGACACGGCCCCCGTGCTGGCATCGCTCGCCGCCGACTTCTCCGCCGGCGGCGCCGACGCCGACGGCCGGTGCGTGAGCGTGAGTGTCGTGCCGATCGAGGACGCCGCCGCGGTCGAGGCGCTCACCGACGGCTGGGACCCGGCCGCCGGAGCCCGGCCCGACGTCTGGACGCCGTCCGCGTCGGCCTGGGTACGAGTGGTCGAGGCGCGTCGCACGGCGTTGAAGCGCCCCGCACCGATCGAGCCGGCACCGATCGACCCGGCCGCCGACCTCCCCCAGCTGGCGAGCACGCCCATCGTGCTCGCCATGCCCCGCCCGATGGCCACCGCCCTCGGTTGGCCGGATCGGACGATCGGCTGGTCCGACATCCGCCGCGTCGCCCTCGACCCCGACGGCTGGGGCGCCTACGACCACCCGGAGTGGGGCGCCTTCCGGCTCGGCACATCGACACCGCTCGTGGCCCCGGCCGGGCTGCGCGCCACCCGAGCCACCACCGAGGACTGGGCGACGGCCGACGCCGCGGGCGAGGCACTCACCTACCTCTCCGGGCTGATCACCGACGAGAGCCAGGTGGCCGGCTACAACCAGGACAACCCGGCCGTGCCGCTGGTGGCGATCTACCCCACGGGGGGCACCCAGGTCGCCGACCACCCCTACGCCGTCCTCGCCGGCGACGGCGTGACGCCGCAGACGCAGGCCGCGGCCGCCGCGTTCGGCGAGTTCCTGCTCGGCCCGCAGGCCCGGACCGCGTTCCAGGCGGCGCATTTCCGGAACGCCGCCGGTGCGCTCACCGCCGCCGACGCCGCCGACGCCAGCGACCTGGGTCTGGACGCCAGCCAGCCCGCCGTCACGCTCGACCCGCCCGACCCGCAACAAGCCGAGGCCCTGCTCGCCCGCTGGAACGCCCTGGACGTGCCGCTGAGCGTGCTCAACCTCGTCGACGTCTCGGGGTCGATGGCCGGACAGATCGACGGCGACGGCGGGCCGATCACAAAGATCAAAGCCGCCACCGACGTGCTCACCACCGCGCTGGCCGGGTTCACCGATCGCGACGAGGTCGGGCTCTGGTCGTTCTCCGGCGGGCAGGGCATCGCCGACTACACCGAGCGGGTACCGATCGGCCCGATCGACGCCGTCGTCGACGCCACCCCACGCCGGGAGGTGCTGGCCGAGGCGTTGGACGCGCTGCGGGCCCGCGGGCGCACCAGCCTCTACACCACCCTCGCCGCCGCCTACGCCTCGATCGCCGAACGCCCCGCCGACGGCCGCCGTCCGCTCGTGGTGCTGATCACCGACGGGCGCAACGACCTCGACGGCGGGCTGTCCCTGAGCGAGGTACTCGACCGGATCACCGCCGTCCCGACCCCGCAACGGGTGCCGGTGATGACCATCGCGTTCGGCTCCGGCGCCGACCGGACGGCGCTCGCCGCGATCGCCGAGGCGAGCGGCGGGACGGCGTTCGTCGCCACCACGGCCGGCGACCTGGTCGAGGTGTACGCGCAGGCGCTCACCACGCCCTGACCCGGTCCGTTCTGCCGAGCCCGATCGGCCCCATTCGACCCGTGTGGCGCGGCGCACTGTCAGTGGTTAGTCGCTAACATTCAGTCACATTCGTGGTGCCGGGGTCCCTCACGCAGGCCCGGGCAGCTGATCCGCTCGGCAGCGACGAGAGGTGGACGTGACGCTGGCTCAGCTCGTGCTCGGCTACCGGCAGCGGTGGTCGACCATCCTGCTCGGCGTCCTCGTCGGCGCGCTGGTCGCGGTCGGCTATGTGCTGCTCACCCCGACCAGCTACGAGGCGACCAGCCGGCTGTTCGTCACCACCACCGCCCGTACCGCCGACGGCCAGCTGGCGGGGGACGCCGCGACCGCCACGCAGCAGGTGCGCAGCTTCGCCCGGCTCGCCACCTCCGAACAGGTGCTCACCGCCGTGATCGACGAGCTCGGCCTGCCGATGCTGCCCGCCGACCTGGCCACCCGGATCCGGGCCAGCGCCGACCCGGGCACCGTCTTCATCGACCTCTCGGTCCGTGACGCCAGCGCGACCCGGGCGCGGGACATCACCAACGCCGTGGGGCTGCAGCTGCCGACCGCCATCGCCGAGCTCGACCGCCTCACCCCCGGCATCGAGCTTCGGGTGACTACCCCCGCGGCGGTGCCGGCCTCCCCGGTCGCGCCGCGGCCGTTGCTGGGCGCGCTTCTCGGCCTGGTCGGCGGTGGGCTGCTCGGCCTGGCCGGGGCCACCGCGCAGACCCTGCTCGACAGGCGGCTGCGCACCCGCACCGACGTGGTCCGGGCAGCCGCCGTGCCCGTCCTGACCGAGGTCCCCCTGGTCGCGGCGCACCGGATCATCGCCGACGACCAGCAGGCCGGAACCGGGTACGACGAGGCATTCCGGCGGCTGCGCTCGCATCTGCACCACGCGCCGTCCGGGCGTGGCCCTGGCAGCGTGGTGGTGACCGGCACCGTTCCCGGTGAGGGGCGGACGTCGAGCGCCGCCGGGCTGGCGCTCGCCCTGGTGCACAGCGGCGTCGACACCGTGCTGATCGACGCCGACCTGCGTACACCGGCGATCGCTCCGGTGTTCGGTATGGACCCCTCCCCGGGCCTCACCTCGCTGCTCACCGGGTCGGCCCCGATCTCCGACGTGATGCGCCGGCCCCGGCCCGGGGTCGGCCCCCGGGTGATCACGTCGGGTCCGGCGGTGGCGAACCCCGGCGACCTGCTCGGGTCGCCCCGGATGGCCGCCCTGGTCAGGGCGCTCACCGGCCACGGGCTCACCGTGGTCATCGACGCGCCGCCACTGCGCGACGTCGCCGACGCCATGGCCCTGGCCCGACAGACGGACGGCGTGCTGCTCGTCGTCCGCAGTGGCGTCACCCGCCGCGACCACCTGGTCGAGACCATCGAGGAGCTGCGCTCGATCGACGTGCGGGTGCTCGGGGTGACCCTCAACGCGACGCCGGGTACCGGCCAGCGCGCCGCCCCCACCAAAGCGGCGCACGCCCAGGCCGGCCGACGGCGCTCCTTCGGCTCGCGGCGTCCGGCCCCGACCGTCGTGCAGGTGCCGGTGGGCGGGTCGTCGCCGGGCCTCGACGGCTTCGACACGGCGGGCGAACCGGCCAGTCGGGTCGCTCCCCCGGACACCCTTGCGGCGGCCGTCGAGTCGATGCTCGGTGGCTCACCGGACGGCGCTCCCGAGGCACCGGACGAGTCGCTGTGGCCCGTGGGCATCCCGGACACCATTGCGGCGCACGAGGTTCCGGAGTACGAGGATGTGCCCGAGCAGGTCGTCCAGCAGGCGGCCGAGCAGGCGGCCGAGCACGCAGTCGAGCAGGCCCCCGAGCAGGTTGCCGAGCACGCCGTCGAGCAGGATGCGCCGGTCGACCCAGCCGCCGCCGAGAGCCTCAGCGCACTGCAGGCTTCGGCGCCACCAGAGGATCTGCCACCGCTGTCCAGCGACGAGATCCCCAGCGGCGAGCAGGTCCGATGGTTCGAGCTCTCCGAGGTGGGCTCGCCGCTTCCTGCGCAGGCTCCGCAACCGTCGCCCGAAGCCGAGACGACCGTCGACGAGCCGGCTCTTGGCGAACCCCTGCGCTACACGGTCGAAGGGGCCGGGAGCACCTGGGAGGTCGCGGAGTCCGAGTACCACGAGCCGGATCCCTCCGAGACCCAGCACTCCCAGCCTGAGTATCGGCACACCCAGTACTCGCAGACCGAGTACTCCCAGACCGAGTATCCGCAGACCGAGTACTACCAGCCCGAGTACCGCGAGCAGGAGTACTCCCAGGCGGAACACTCCCAGGCGGAGTACTCCCAGACCGAGTACCCACGGGCCGAATATCTCCAGCCGGAGTACCACCAGCCTGAGTACCGCGAACCGGAGTACTCCTCGCTGGAGTATCCGCAGCCGCAGTACCCCCAGCCCGACGTCCCCCAGCCCGACTTCCCCCAACCCGATTCCCCCGAGCCACACGAACACGAGCCCGAGTACGCCGAGGGGAGCTGGGCCCACCCGGCACCGGTGGAGGAACCACGCCGTTACGACGACACGATGCCTGGTGGCCTGAGCGCCCCGGAGGAGACGCCTTCGCCCTCCGCCACGCCGTCCGCGGGGTACGCCTACCGGTACCAGCCGGAGGTGCCGCCGCCGCAGCGCGCGGTCTGGGACCTGCCGAGGCAGTCGCCCACACCGACGACCAGCGGTGCCTCGACACGGCCGCCGATCGACTGGGGGTCGCCCTGGAACGAGGCCCCGCGCCCTGATAGCCCCGCGTATGGCGCGCACCGCCACGACCCGCTGACCGATCCGCTTCCCGACGATCGCGACACCGGCGAGTACGGGCGGCACCAGATCGGCCGCGACGAGCTCGGTGTCGACGAGGCGCCGTCCGACCCCGTTCCGCCGGCCCCGCCGATGAGCCTGGACTCGACCCGGGCCCAGCAGATCACCCCGGGTCGCCGCCGCCGCTGAGCAGACCCCGACGCCGGGCGAGCGCGGCGGCCTCGGTCCGCCCCGAGGCCCCGAGCTTGGCCAGGATGTTCGAGACGTGCACGCTGACCGTCTTGGTGCTGATGAACAGGCGCTTGCCGATCTCGCCGTTGCTGCGCCCCTCGGCGACCAGAGCCAGCACCTCGCTCTCGCGCGGGGTGAGCGCCTCGGCGATCCGGGCGGTGGCCGGGACGGGCGGCCGGCGCGGCGCCAGCCGGTCGATCCGCGCCACCAGCGGGGTCGCCCGCAGCCGCACCGCGACCTCGCGGGCCTGCCCGGCCGCGGCCCGGGCGCCGTCCACGTCTCCTGTGGCCGTGAGGATCTCGGCCAGCTGCGCCCGCATCCGGGCGGTCAGGTAGACGTGCCCGAACCGCTCGAAGCTGCTCACCGCCGCCGTCCAGGCGGCGACCAGGTCGGCGGCGGACGGCGGGTCCTCTCCGACCAGCCAGCGGAATCGCAGGTGCTCGGCGTGCGCCAGGTCAGCCCAGGCCGCCGTCTCGAGTCCTCGAGTGGCGACACGGTCGAGCACGCCCTGTGCGTCGGCGAGGAGTCGATCGGCGCGGGCGGAGGCATCGGGGCGTTCGGCGGCCGACACGAGCTCCACGGCGTCGGCGACCGCCGTCAGCGCAGTCGTGGCCAGCCGCAGCCGGGCCTCGAACCAAGGGCTCCAGACCCGGCTCATCACCTCGACGACGTCGTCGTAGGTGCCCACCGCATCGGCGAGGCGGGCGGCCCGCGACGCGGCCTCTATCTCCAACCCGGCCGCGTGGATGGCGAGCAGTCCCTCCCCAGGCCACATCGCCCGCATCGCGGGCAGCCGCCCCGCAGCGTCCGGGCCGCCCTCACCGCGGGCCAGCCGGATCTGCAGGCGTTGCACGTCCAGTAGGGCCCCGGGCACCGGCGGCGGGCACTCGTCAGGGTCCTCGAGTTCCACCAGCGCGTCGTCCCATCGGCCGGCCACGATCAGCACCCACCCCAGGTACCAGCGCGACTCGAAAGCGTAAGGCGCCCACGGGGTTCCGGCAGCCATGCCGAGGTTCATCGCGGCCCGCAGGGACTTCTCGGCGTGGTCCGCCTCCCCGGTCAGGGCGTAGGACAGACCCAGCCAGTACTGCCCGCGCAGCTCCGCCGTCGGGTTGCCCGCCTCCCGCGCGTGAGCCACCGCCTCAGCGAGCGCCGCGCGGCGCTGCGGCGAGGAGTCGTGGGGTGCGATCCTGCTGATCGTGGTCAGGGCGTCGCTGGCCAGCAGCGGAAGCCGCAGACGTTCGGCGAGCGTCATCGCCTCCAGCCCGACCGCGTGCGCCTCCTCGCCCCGCCCGGCCTGGGAGAGGATCCGCGCGTGCGTGGTGAGCACCTTGGCCCGCAGCTGGCCGTCGTCCTCGGACAGCAGCCCGGCCGCCGCCGCGGACAGGGCCACCGGGTCTTCCTCGTGGTCAATGACGCTCAAAGCGCTGGCCCGCGCTGACAGCAGCCGGGCCCGCCACTGCGGCGGCGCCCCCGCCGGCAGGCGGCCCAGCTGGTCGGCCACCAACGCGGCGGCCCGCACAACGTGCCCACTGGCCATCAGCGCCTCCGCGGCCTCGGCGACGATCACCGAGAGGTCCAGACCGGACTCCGCCGCGCGGGCGGTGTCGGCCAGCAGCTCCAGCGCGGCCTCGTAGTGCCGGGTGGCGTCGGTGGGACCCCCGACCGACATCGCCTCGCGGGCGGCCTCGATGCTCGCGGCCATGGCGGTGTCCCGATCCAGCGCCCGGCGCGCATGGTGGGCCAGCTCGGCCGCGGTGCCGGTGCCTCGACCGTCCTGCAGGGCCTCGACGTAGCGAGCGTGAAGCCTCACCCGCTCCCCCGGCAGTAGGTCGTCGTAGGCCGCCTCGGCGAGCAGCGCGTGCCGGAAGGCGTAGTGCTGACCATCGGTGCGCAGGACGTTCATCTCCACCGCCTGGCGCAGCGCGTCGTCCAGCCCGGCGCTGTCGAGGCCGGAGACCGCCGCCAGCAGGGAATGCGGCACCCGCCGTCCGGCCACGCCGGCCACCCGGACCACCTGTCGCGCAACGTCGTCCAGCCGATCGAGGCGGATCAGCAGCAGATCGGCAAGGTCGGCCGGCAGCGGGCCGGCCGGTTCGGTGACGGCACCCACCAGCTCCTCGACGAAGAAGGCATTGCCCTCGGCCCGCTCGACGATGGCGCCGGCCTGGCCGGCCGGCAGCGGCACGGGGTGCAGACAGGCGATCAGCGTGCGGACGTCGGCCGGTGCCAGCGGCCCGAGCTGCATCCGGTGGACGCGTCGCAGCCGCGCCCACTCGGCGATCTGCGGGCGCAGCGGGTGACGGCGGTGCAGGTCGTCGGAGCGGTAGGAGACGACCAGGCCGACCGGTGCACCGAACGGCCGAGAGAGCAGATAGCTCAGCAGGTCGCGGCTGGACTGGTCGGCCCAGTGCAGGTCCTCCATGACCACCAGCACCGGGCCGGTGGCAGCTGCGGACTCCAGGACGTGCCGGACGGCCTCGAACAGGGCGCCACGATCCAGCCGCTCCCAGTCGCCGTCCGGACGGGCCGGACCCAGCACGCGGTGCCCGGGCTGGAGACGGACGAGCGCCGGATGGGTGCTGGTCGCCTCGGCGATCACCTCGGGCAGGTCGTCGGCAATCCGCGCGACCACCTCGGAGAACGGCAGGTACGGCAGCCCGCTCTCGCCGAGATCGAGGCTGTGGCCGGCGAAGACCCGCCAGCCGTGATCACGGGCAACCTCGGCAAGGGCCTCCACCAGGCGCGTCTTGCCGATGCCGGCATCGCCCGCGAGCAGGACGGCGGTGGCCGGCATCCGTGCGGCCCCGGTGCTCTGGGTGGTCCCCGCGCCGTCGCGATGAGCGCGCAGGTCCAGGGCCGAGACCAGCTCGGCCAGCTCGGTGTCCCGGCCGACCAGCTCACCGGGCCCCGTCACGGTTCGCGCCACGACGTCCATCGTGGCAGGGGCCGGGGGGCGAACCCCACCTGACCCACCCACGAGGCCAGTCGGGCCAGCACGAGCCGACCTCGCCGGCGCCGGGTGACGATCGGGCGTTGGCGGACTGAACGCCGCTGGGCGGCGCGGAAGCGTTCCTGGACCTCCGCCGCGAGGTAGGGGTGCAGGATCTGGTTGTGGGCGAACATGGGAACCCTCCTCGGTTCGGGATTGGTCCCAGGCTCGCCGGATGAGGTAGGCACCCACATCGGCACGTCGGCGTATCTGCGGGTCATGCCCGGGGGCTGCAGCCCGCCTGAGGTGCCTCAGACGGCAGACGGCCAGATGTTCGCGGAGTTGCCGAGGGTCGATACTGGGCTCGGTGGTCATCGCGTGGGTCTCGTCCGAGCGTGCCTCGGGGTCGGGCTGGGAGCTCGATCTCGCGGACGGTGTCGTCGTGGCCGAGGACGACGGTGTCGCGGCCGCGGTGGGTTGGAGGCGACGCACACGGTGGGCGTTGACCGCCCTGGTCGCCGGGCTACTGCTGCTCGGGGCGGGTTGGGGCTGGGACCAAGAGCGCCGCTCGGGCGAGCTGGACGCGTTGCTGACGTGTGTCACCGGCGGCCAGTCGTCGATCGGGTACGCCGAGCGGCGGGTCGCCGGGATCACCCAGTACGTCTCGTCGTCGCTCACGAAAGACCTGCCCGCCGCGACCCGGAACGGGATCCACCAGCTGATCTCCGGAGCCGCGGGGCAGTCGCTGCCCGGGCTGCGCCAGGCCGCCCGCAGCTGCCGCGAGGTGTCCCCGTTACCGTGGCACGGCGAGTTGCGCGCGGCCCGGCAGGCCTACCTCGCCCACCTGGACGCGCAGATCGCCGTCACCGAGGCGATCTCCCGGGACGCCATGGCTGCACCGCCCGACCGAGACCAGCTGGCAACGCTCGCCCGCCGGGCCCGGACGGGTGTGTTGGTGGCCGCCGGAGCGGGCACAGCCACCGACCGGGTCCGGGCCGCTGACGCGTGGGGACCGACGACCTGACTCCGCTCTCCGCCGGGTGGTTGAGCCGGTGGTGCCTCAGAGCCCGATGTGTGCGCTGCCCAGCGCCCGGGCCAGCGTCAGATGCGCTGGGCTCGTGCCGACCAGCACCGACCGGGACATGGCCGCGCTGTGCCGGCGGGCGAAGGCCAGGGGCAGGCCGGGCATCGGCGGGCGGCACCAGCAGCGGGGCGGGCCACCGGAGTGCGCACACGACACCGCCTCGACGGGGCCGGCGACCACGACAGCCAGCCGCCGGGCCACCTCAGCGAGGTCGTCGCTGGACCCGGCTGGGCGCCAGTCGAAGAGCAGGTGCGGCGCCGCTGGGTGAGCAGCGGCCACGGCGTCCTCCCAACCGGTCCGGCCGACGGCGGAGGCGGCGACGAACACCGCCGCCACGCTACCGACGGTCGGTTCCGCGCGGACGAACGGCACCTGCTCGACGGCGACGAAACCCTCGTCGTCCGCGGGGGGTTCGAGCTGGCGCCGGGCTCGCATCTGAGAGGTGGGAGTGTGCAGGCCCGGTTCCCGACGCGCCACCTCCGCGAGATCCTCCGGCGTGGGCAGGTGACCGAAGCGGTCGAGGAGCCGGGCCACGAGGTTGATCTGGGCCTGCGCGAGGGGCGTGTCGAGCCATACGCACCGCACTGCCACCCCGTGCCGGGCCGCGGCGTCGATCACGTGGCTGCGGGCGGCCCGGGTGAGGTAGGTGTTGTCCAGCACCACCCTTCGGTGGTCGGTCAGGGCCTGCTCGAGATCGCGGGCGATGTCGCGCAGCGAGCCGCCGCGCTCGTCCCGGTTCAGGCGTAGATAGCCCTCGGCGGCCAGCTCGCGCGCTGTGCGGGTCTTGCCCGCGCCCGGGATGCCCATGACCATCACGACCTCTCGGTCGGTCGGCGTCGGAACGTGCTTCGCGGACCGGGCGGGGCGATGGCGACCGAATCGGCGGTGGAGCTCCGCCCGGTCGCTGTCATCGAGCACCAGCCCGGCCGCGAGAGCCGCCGAGTGAGCCGTCTCGGGATGTCGCGCTCCTGGGATGGCGACCAGATGCGGCGAGAGCGTGAGAAGCCAGGCCAGCGCCACCTCGGCGGGCTCGGCTCCGTGCCGCTGCGCCACGGCGGCGAGGGCCGCCTCCCGGCCCAGGGAGCGGCGGGCCCGGGCCGGGCCACCGAGCGGGGAATGGGCGATCAGCGCGATATCGAGCTCATCACACCGGGCGAGGGTGCCGGCCCGCACCGCGGTGTCGTCGAGGGCACTGAGGGCGACCTGCACGGCCGCGATCGGGGCCAGCTCCACCGCCTCGTCGAGCTGGGTCCGGGTGACGTTGGACAGCCCGACGCGCCGGACGAGGCCGTCGTCGACCAGACGCGCGAGCGCCCGGACCGACGTGGCCCAGGGCGTGCGGGGGTCGGGGGCGTGGAGCAGGTAAAGGTCGATCGGCAGGCCGTCGAGCGCGATCAGGCTCGCCTCGCAGTCACGCCGGATCGCCGTCGCCCGGCCGTCGGGAGCCCAGGCCCCGCCGGGCCGCGCCATCCCGCCCTTGGTGACGATTCGGGCCGAGGCGTCCGCCCCGCACCGGCGCAGCGCACGGGCCAGAAGCCGCTCGTTGTGTCCGAGGTCGGTCTCGTCGCGCCCGTAGGCCCGGGCGGTGTCGAACACGGTGATCCCGGCTCCGGCCGCGGCGGCGATCGTGGCCAGGGCCAGGGGCTCGCTGCGGTCCTCGCCGGTGGACAGGCGCATGCAGCCGAGACCGATGCGAAGCTCGGACGTCGACGGCCAGACAGGAGCGCTCAGGGCCCCGGAGTATATGGCATCCGCGTCGTCGGCAACCCGTCATTTGGCAATTCGGAATGGCAATGAAGGAATCGACACCGCAGACGTACTCGTTTCGGGCATATCCCCTACTGGGAAAGGTGATCATCGACTAATCGGGTATTCGATGCCATTGACACAATCGTTCGGTCACGCAACGGTCGGTGGCGTGCCCGTGACGGGTGCGCCGAGGGGGCCACCTCTACGAGGCGGGCACGGGACGGAGATTCACATGGTCAGGCTACGGACGCCGCGCTTCGGGCGATCTGCGGCGAAGGCGATGCTCGTCGTGGCAGCGCTGGTATCGAGCGGGCTGGTCGCCGCCGCACCAGCCGGCGCCGCACCGGTGACGAGCACCGCCAGTGCACTCTCGACCTCCAGCCTCGGCAGTAGAGGCGACTACCTGGCCCTGGGGGACTCCATTCCGTTCGGCTTCAATCCGCTCATCGATCCGGGTACGAACGCGTCGAACCTCAAGGGCTACCCCGAGTACATCGCCAGGTTGACCGGGCTGAACCTCGCCAACGCGTCCTGCCCGGGCGAGACCACCCAGAGCCTGATCGACGGTAAAGACCCGTACCTCTGCCCGAGCTACCTGGCCGCCGGGAACGATCTGCACGTCGACTACACGGGCCAGTCGCAGCTTGAGTACGCCGTGGGGTACCTGCAGAGTCACCCCAACACCCGGCTGGTGACGTTAACGATCGGCGCCAACGACGTCTTCCGCTGCCAGGCAATCATTGAGCAGGGGGGCGACTGTGACCTGGAGAAGACGGTCGGGCAGGCCGGCGCGAATCTCGCGGATATCCTGTCCAGGCTGCGCAGCAATGACGAAAAGGGCGGCAACTACAGCGGCCCCCTGGTGCTGGTCAACTACTACGCGTATGACACCACGCAAGAGGTGGTGGAGGGAACCCAGCTCCTGAACTCCGTCTTGACCCAGGCGACGCAGGGCTCTGACGCCATCATCGCAGACGGCTTCAATGCGTTCCGGCTCGCGTCGTACCGCTACGGCGGTGACCCCTGTGCCGCCGGGCTGCTGATCAAGGTGGGCGAGCTACCCAACGGGAAGCCCGACTGCGACATCCACCCCACCGCCCGCGGACACCTGGTCCTGGTCGGCGCGGTCGCCGTCGCGGCCTGGCGCAACGCCGCCCTGAAGGAGTCGGTGGGCTCGCTGTCCGCTGTCGAGTGACAATGGCGCAAAGCGGCACCGCCGCAGCCAGGTAACGTCGGAGGGCGCGCCGTTCTCGGCGCGCCCTCCGGCCTGCGGGGATGGCCTAGCCCTCGTGCTCGCGGTACCAGGCGTAGGTGGACTCGATCCCCTCGCGCAGGCCGATCCGCGCCGTCCAGCCCAGATCCGTGATCCGGCTGACGTCGAGCAGCTTGCGGGGGGTGCCGTCCGGCTTGGACGTGTCCTGGCCGATCTCGCCCGACCAGCCCACGACGTCCGCGACCAGCTCGGCCAGCTCCCGGATCGTCACGTCCACGCCGGTGCCGACGTTGATCGTCTCGGGTGAGTCGTAGTGGTCCAGCAGGAACAGCAGGGCCGAGGCGAGGTCGTCGACGTGCAGGAACTCCCGGCGCGGCGTCCCGGTCCCCCACAGCGTGACCTTCTGCGCACCATCGCGTCTCGCCTCGTGGAAGCGGCGGATCATGGCCGGCAGCACATGCGAACTGCCGGGGTCGAAGTTGTCGTGCGGCCCGTACAGGTTCGTCGGCATCGCCGAGATGTAGTGGACGCCGTGCTGGCGTCGCAGCGCCTGCACCTGCACGATGCCGGCGATCTTGGCGATCGCATAGCCGTCGTTGGTCTCCTCCAGCGGCCCGGTCATCAGCGCCGACTCGGGAATGGGCTGCGGGGCGAGCTTGGGGTAGATGCAGCTGGAGCCGAGGAACAGCAGCCGGTCCACGCCGACGCGCTGCGCGGCCTGCATGACGTTCACCTGGATCCGCAGGTTGTCGGCCAGGAAGTCCGCCGGGGCACTCGCGTTCGCCATGATGCCGCCGACCCGGGCCGCCGCCAGGACCACGACCTCGGGCAACGTGTGCTCGAAGAACGCCTCCACCGCGGCGGCGTCACGCAGGTCGAGCTCCGCCGACGAGGCGCCCACCAGATCGGTGAAGCCGTGCGCCGAACAACATCTCCAGACTGCGGATCCGACCATGCCGCGGTGCCCCGCGACATAGACCCGGGCGTCACGATCAAGAGGCTGCATCGATCCGACCGTCATCACCTCAGTGTGCCCCGCTACCGCGCAGCACCGCGAAGACGGTCTTCCAGACGATCTCGGCGTCGAGGGCCACCGACCAGTTCTCCACGTAGTACAGGTCCAGGCGCACCGTCTCGCTCCAGCTCAGCTCCGAGCGCCCGCTCACCTGCCACAGGCCGGTGATCCCCGGCGTCACCAGCAGCCGGCGGTGCACGTGCTGCTCGTACTGCTCGACCTCGCTCGGCAGCGGAGGACGCGGCCCGACCAAGGACATCTGGCCGCGCAGCACATTGACCAGCTGCGGCAGCTCGTCGAGCGAGTAGCGACGCAGCCACCGCCCCACCCGCGTCACCCTCGGGTCGTGGCGCAGCTTGAACAGCACTCCGTCGCTCTCGTTCACCGACAGCAGCTCGGCCCGCCGCGCCTCGGCGTCGACGCACATGCTGCGGAACTTGTAGAGCCGGAAAGGCTTGCCGTCCCGACCGATCCGCTCCTGGGTGAACACCACCGGACCATGGCTGGTCAGCCGCACCAGCAGGGCGACCATGAGCAGCACCGGCGAGAGCAGCACGAGAAGCACAAGGGTCGAGACCACGTCGATGGTGCGCTTGAGCAGCCGCCGGCCGCCGCTGAACCGCGGAGCGGCGATCTGCAGCAACGGCAGGCCGGAGACCGGCCGCACGTGGATCCTCGGTCCCGCCACGTCGGTGAAGGCAGGGGCGACCAGCAGGTCGACCCCGGCGCCCTCCAGCGCCCAGGCCATTCGCCGCAGCGCCTCCGGCCCGACACCCGGCGAATGGGCCACGGCGACCGTGTCGGCCGCGCAGTCCTCGATCGCCGCCCGGACATGCGCCAGCGAACCCTCCAGCCCCGGCACGCAGTGGCCGACGACCCGCAACCCGGCATGCGGGCTCGTGGCCAGGCGACGCTCCAGCGCCTCCACGGCGGGGCCCTCGCCGACCAGCAGCACCCGGTGACAGGCGGCCCCCTGGCCCCGGAACCGGTGCAGCACCTGTCGTGCGCCGTACCGCTGGACCAGGGTCAGCGCCGCACTGGCCGGCAGCGCGATCGCCACCATGCCGCGGTCGGGGTTCACATTGAGAGCGAAGGCCACCATCGCGGCGAGCGCGGTGAACCGGACGGATCCGTTGCCCACCCGACGGAACTCCTCGCTGCCCAAGCCGAGGAACCGTGGCTCGTACGCCCGGCACGCCGCCATGGTCGCCACCCACGCCCCGCTTGCCGCGACCACGAACGCGAAGTAGGTGGACCCTTTCAGCGGCTCGCTCAACGTCCCGAACCACACCACCATCGCGACGGCGCCGGCGACCAGAACCGCCAGCGAGTCGAGGGCGACCAGCAGGGCGACGTAGGGACGCAGCCAGGAGGACGAGGCCGGCCCTGGGGCCGCCACGTCCAACGGCGCCGTTTCGGGCAGGTCCCGAAGGTCGACGTACAAGCGTTGCTGCGGAACGGTGGTCATGACGCGCTCCCGCAGGCCGACACGTCGGCTACGACGGTGGGTCGCACGACCAGGGTCTGTACCGGCAGGAGCGGAGAGCCACTGAGCCCGGCCGGTTCGGTGAACCGTACCTCCAGCGTGCGGGGCACCCCCGGCACCAGCTCCAGATCGAGGCCGTACGCCGGCCGGCCGGCGGAGTAGTCCTCTTCGAGGAAACCGGTATCCAGCCCGCCGGTGGCCAGCCCGCCGGTCGGCAGGGTGGCGGGCAGGTCGCCCTCCGGCGGAGCCAGCGGCAATGGCACGCCGTCCAGGCTCGCCGAGGTCGAGCTCGGCGCCCTTGGTGACCAGCAGCTGCAGCTCGACCCGGTTCTGCCCCTCGACCGTGGGGAACTGCGGCTTGTCGCTGCGCACCGTCACATACGCAGGCAGCCCCTTGATGGGCGCTCGGTTCTGCAGCCGCACGGTGACTGCGACCGTCCGCCCGGCGGAACGGCACTCCAGGACCCGATAGCTGAGCGACTGCTCCAGCCAGGTGTCGAGCTTGTTGCCCCCGGCGTTGACCAGCACGGCCTGGGCGAACGGCTCGGGGCCCTGCGGGACCGCACCGGCCACCTTCGAACGCATTAGCGCCGACTGCTCGGACTCGGTGGCACTGTAGAGCAGCACGTGACCCTGGTGAGCGGCGTCGCGCAGCCGGGGCACCAGCTCCTGCGGAGCCGCCTTGCCGGCGAGCACCGCGTCCATGGCCTCCACACCGACGCGGAGCATCAGCTGCTTGCGCTGGTCGGCCAGGTCGGCCCGCTTGTACTGCTCCAGCAGCACCAGGTTCTCCACCTGGTCCTCGCCGACCGTCCCGACGACCGGCGCGGTCACCGGACCCGTGGCGGCGAGCACCTGGGCAAGCGCCGCCGGGTCCAGCGCCACGGCGCCGTCCAGCTGCTCACCGGTCGAGGCCTGCCACATCGCCAGCCAGGCCGCGCCCACCTCGGGGAAGTCAGGGCTCAGGTTGCTGTTCAACCACAGGTCCGTGGCACCCTGAGCCCCGTACCGGTCGACGAAGTTCTGGTCGATACCCTCGATCACCGGTGGCAGTTGCGGCAGCTGGGTATTCGCGCCGGTCCGCTCGACGACCAGCTTGCCGTCCTGCGCCCGGACGATGGCGAACGCGTCGAGTAGGCCGCCTGTGCCCCGGGCCTCGGCCGGGTTCTGGAAGGCGACGAAGTAGCGCCGGGTGCCGTCCTTGCCGAGCATGCCCGGAGCCACCTGCGCCGCCGTGTGCGCCGAGGAGGTCAGCTCGCTCAGGGTGACCAGCTGCTCGTGCAGATCATCTCGGGCCTGACGGACGGCGCCGACCCAGGACGGCGCGAGCGCCTGCACCGCGTCCCGCTCGACCTGCAAGGACGCCGCTGCCTGGCCCAGCGGCTTGGCCGCCTGCGCCAGCCCGGCCACGTCGATCCTTCCGGCATCCAGGATCCGGGCCGGGTGAACGTCCGTCGTCGCGGCGCTGAGCGCAGGAAGGCTGTCGGCGGCGATCCCGTTCACCGACTCGGTCAGCCCGCGCACCGTGGCCGCGGGGCTGCCCAACCACGGCAGAACGGCTGCCGCCGCCCAGACCGGGTCGTGAGTGGCCTCGTTCGCGGCACGCGCGTGCTGCTGGAGCGTGGCGATCCGCTGCGCCACCGCCGGATCCCCGTTGATCACTTCGCTGCGCAGCGGATCCAGCTCGGCCTTGGCGGCGAGCAACTCCGTGCGCACCGTCTGCGCCGTCCAGGCCAGCCACCCCACGGCCGCAGCCGACACCATGCCCAGCGTCGCCGCACCCACGATCACGTGCGTGCGCCTTCTCATTGGTTCAGCCCCCATGCGTCCGTGCTGTTTCTGCCCATGACGTGCGTCATGGGCAGGGCGTCGACGTGCGCGCTCGCTACCGCCCGCTGCGGCGGAGGATGAGGGGAAGGATCTCCGACGAACTCACGGCGTAGCCGTTCCCGGCCGCCACGACCGCCTGGTAGTAGTGCGTCGCGTGCGAGGGCACCTGGAAGCTGAAGTTGCCCTTCTTGTCGATCTCGCCGTCGCGGATCATGACCCAGTTGGTCTTGCCGTCGTGGGAGCTGTACAGGCCGAGCTTGACCGAGTCCATCCCGCAGCCGTTGGTGGTGACCTTGCCGGTCAGCGTGACGGTGCGACCTTTGCGGGTGCGGTTCGGGCCGCTCAACGTCACCTGCGGCGAACGGCTCGGCGGGTAGTGACAGTGGTTGCGGTGCCCGTTGCTACCGCCGCGGCCGTGGTTGTCGCCGCGGCCGTTGTGGTCGCCGCGGCCGTGGTTGTCGCCGCGGCCGTTGTTGTTGTTGCCGTTGTTGTTGTTGCCGTTGTTCCCATGGTTCACGTTAGTGCCGTTATTGCCGTTGTTATTGTTGCCGCTGTCGTTCTTGTTGCCGTTCTTGCTGCCCTTGCCTTTGCCAGGGCTGTGATGCCGGTACCAGGAGCGGTCACCCGAGCAGTTCGCACCGCCACTGTGTTCGCCGCCGTACCCGTCGCGACCCCGCCCGCGCTTCTTGTCGGCCTTACGGGCCGGCAGTTGGACAAGCGTCGCGACCGCGGCGCCGGTACCGGCTGCCGGCTTCACCGCCATCGTCTGTGCTGACGCGCCGGCAGCCCCCAGCGGGGCCAATCCGGCCAGTACGACCGCCCCGGCCCCCATCGCCACCAACCTGGCCACTGTCCGCCGCGACGCCTGCACCATGAATCTCCCCCATCGTCTGATGATCGCTTCGGCCGGTCCGGCGCACCCCCGCGGTGCCGCACCCTGCTGGAACGGGACCGATCCTTGCACACGTTGGGTAGTGCATCGGTAGTTCTCTGTGACCAATCCACAATGTGGCTCGGATCACACCGCGATCAGGTCGACAACGGCGGTGACGGATGTATCGATCTGCGCCAGCGCGAGGACAAGCAGCTGCGGATCGCGGTCCACCGGATCCACGACGTCCAGTTCTTCGGGGGCCACCGGCGGACGGTGCCCCCGCCGCGACGCCGCCAGCGCCGGTAGGGCACGCAGCCGCGCCGCCGCATCGTCGCCGGCCGGCGAGCCGGGCGTGACGCCGTCCACGAGCCAGGCCAGCTCGCGCCAGGTGAACGTTCGGCGCATCGCCGCCGGTACCAGGGTGATGACCTCATCACGCAGTGCTCGGGTGGCCGCAAGCACCAGATCGGCCTCGATCACCATCGCCGGGGTCAGCATCCGAGCAGCGCAGCCGGTGACGTCCAGACCTCGTCTGCGCGCCAGCTCCCCCGCCGGGGGCCAGATCGGCCGGCCCGACCGGGCCCGGATTCCGGCGCTGGAGACGGTCACCTGATCAGCCAGGCCCCGCTCAGCCAGCCGGTGGCGCATCACCACTTCGGCGAGCGGGGAGCGGCATTGGTTGGCGAGACAGACATGCAGGACCTCGGCCACGCACCCGATGATGACAGCGCGCCGCTGCGGCCACGACGCCGCCTGGTCTGAGCCGCCACCGCCGGGGCGTGGGGGGCGAGATGTCGACGGCGGTAGCGCGCGGCGGTCCAGGCGCGACAGACTGACGCCCATGCCGAGCCAGAGTCCGCAGGACCAGCCGCCCACCGCGAGCAGCCCGACGTCCGAGGCCGCCGCATCGAGTGGTACGAGCGCGTCGGGCACGTCCGGCACGTCGACGACCGGCACGTCCGGCGGGTCGAAGACTCCGCGCGCGTCGACGAAGACCAAGCCGGCCGGCGAGGCGACGTCGCCGGAACCGGCACCGGTCGACCGCTCCACCCTGTCCCAGGTGGCCGGCGGCGCCCACTTCAACCCGCACTCCGTGCTGGGTGCCCATCCGCATGACGGCGCGGTGACGGTTCGGACCCTGCGCCCGTTCGCGGAGTCGGTCAGCGTGGTGATGCCGGACGGGTCCACCCATGCCATGACCCACGAGTGGGAGGGCATCTGGGTCACCGTCCTGCCGATCGACCACGTCATCGACTACCGGTTGGACGTCGCCTACGAGGGCATCGGCGTATCCCGGGTCGACGAGCAGTACCGGCACCTGCCCACCCTGGGCGAGATCGACCTCCACCTGATCGGCGAGGGCCGTCACGAGCAGCTCTGGGATGTGCTCGGCGCCCACGTTCGCAGCTACGACGGGCCGATGGGCGAGGCCCCCGGCACATCGTTCGCCGTCTGGGCACCCAACGCCCTGGCGGTGCGGGTGATCGGCGACTTCAACCACTGGGTCGGCCGTGGACACTCGATGCGCAGCCTCGGCTCCTCCGGCGTCTGGGAGCTGTTCCTGCCCGGTGTCGGTGCGGGCGCCCGGTACAAGTTCGAGATCCTCGGCAAGGACGGCGCCTGGCGGCAGAAGGCCGACCCGATGGCCTACGGCACCGAGATCCCGCCGTCCACGGCCAGTATGGTCATCGACTCGACCTACACCTGGGCCGACGACGAGTGGATGACCAAACGGGCGACCAGGGACGTGCACAACGACCCGATGAGCATCTACGAGGTGCACCTTGGCTCATGGCGCCAGGGCCTGAGCTACCGCGACCTGGCCATCCAGCTGGTCGAGTACGTCAAGGATCTGGGCTTCACCCACATCGAGCTCATGCCGGTCGCCGAGTACCCGTTCGGCGGCTCCTGGGGATACCAGGTCACCTCCTACTACGCGCCGACGTCGCGCTTCGGCTCCCCCGACGACTTCCGCTTCCTCGTCGACTCCCTGCACCAGGCCGGGATCGGCGTGATCCTGGACTGGGTGCCGGCGCACTTCCCCAAGGACGAGTGGGCGCTGGCCCGCTTCGACGGCCAGGCGCTGTACGAGTACGCCGACCCGCGCAAGGGTGACCACCCCGAATGGGGTACCCACGTGTTCGACTTCGGTCGCACCGAGGTCCGCAACTTCCTCGTCGCCAACGCCATCTACTGGCTCGAGGAGTACCACATCGACGGACTGCGGGTGGACGCCGTCGCCTCGATGCTCTACCTCGACTACTCGCGCGAGGCCGGCGAGTGGACGCCGAACATCTACGGCGGACGCGAGCACCTGGAGGCGGTCTCCTTCCTGCAGGAGGCGAACGCCACCGCGTACAAGCGCTGCCCGGGCATCGTCACCATCGCCGAGGAGTCCACCGCCTGGCCCGGCGTGACCCGGCCGACCCACGTCGGCGGCCTGGGCTTCGGCCTGAAGTGGAACATGGGGTGGATGCACGACTCGCTGACCTACATGGGCAAGGAACCGATCCACCGGCAGTACCACCACCACCAGATGACGTTCTCGCTGATGTATGCGTTCAGCGAGAACTTCGTGCTGCCGCTGAGCCACGACGAGGTCGTGCACGGCAAGGGATCCCTGCTGCGCAAGATGCCCGGCGACCGCTGGCAGCAGCTGGCCAACGTGCGGGCCTACCTCGCGTTCATGTGGGCCCACCCGGGCAAGCAGCTGCTGTTCATGGGCGCCGAGCTCGGCCAGGAAGCCGAGTGGTCGGAGTCGCGCGGTCTGGACTGGTGGCTCGAGGAGACCCCCTGGCACGCGGGGCTGCAGCAGCTGGTGCGCGACCTCAACCGCAACTACCTCGCCCACCCCGCGCTGCACGAGGTCGACTTCGCCCCCGAAGGCTTCGAGTGGATCGACGCCAACGACTCCAGCCACAACACGTTCTCGTTCATGCGCTGGGACAAGGCCCACAAGCAGCCACTGGTGTGCATCGTCAACTTCTCGGGCATCCCCGACGAGAACTACCGGGTCGGCCTGCCCTACTCCGGCCAGTGGCACGAGGTGCTCAACACCGACGCGGGCGAGTACAGCGGATCAGGCGTCGGCAACCTCGGCCTGGTCAGGGGTGAGGACGTCGAATGGCACGGGCGGCCGGCCTCAGCCGAGCTGCGGGTGCCTCCGCTCGGTGCGGTGTGGCTGGTTCCGGACGCCTGATGGTCCGGCATCGGTGACCGCCCGTCAGACGGGTCGGTGAGCCGGACTCAGAACTGAGCCGGACTCAGAACAACGCGTTGGCCAGCGCCAGTCGGGACGAGGCGACCCGAGGGTCCTCGGCACCGACGACGTCGAACAGCTCGACCAGGTGCAGCCGGGCCGTGTCCCGTTCGGTGCCGGCGCTGCGCCGGACCGTCTCCACGAGCCGGGCGAACGCGTCCTCGATGTGGCCTCCGAGAACGTCGATGTCGGCGACCAGGATCTGCGCGTCGACATCGACCGGATCCGCCGCCGCGGCCGCCCGGGCCGCGGCCGCGTCGACCCCGGTGGTGCGCTGCAGCAGCCGAACCTGAGCCAGCCCGAGCCGGGCCATCTCGTCGGCCGAGTTCTCGGCCAGGGCAGCCTGGTAGGCGGCCGCCGCGGCGTCCAGGTCTCCAGCGTCGATCGCGTCGTAGGCGGCCTGGTGGTGCGGCGGCAACGGCTCCTCGGCGACCTCGACATCGGCGTCATCGTCGCCGGCCGCGACCGGTCCGGACACGTCGACCCGCCCGGTCACCCCGTTCGCCTCGGCCACCTTGAGCAGCTCAGTGATCACCTGGCGGACCTGCGCCTCGGGCTGGGCGCCCTGGAACAGTGGGATCGGCTGACCCTTGAGCACGGCGTACACCGAGGGGATCGACTGCACCTGGAAGGCCTGGGCCAGCTGCGGGTTGGCGTCGACGTCGACCGTGGCCAGCAGGAACTGACCACCGAACTCCCCGGCCAGCTTCTCCAACACCGGGGAGAGCTGGCGGCACGGGCCGCACCAGGTGGCCCAGAAATCGAGGACCACCGGCACCGTCGAGGACCGCTCGACGACCTCGGGCACGAACGTCGCGTCGGTGACCGCCACCACGGCGCCGGAGCCCTCGCCGTCCCCGGCCGCCGGGACGCCGGGGGCGCCGCCCCGGGTCGGCCCGGACGCCGGAGCAGCTGTGCGGTTGGCCAGCGCGCTGAGGTCGACGGCGCCGTGCAGATCGAGGGTGGGCCGCGGGGCTCGGCCGGGCTGGGTGCTCATCGTCGTGCTGACCCTTCGTCGCGAATGTCATGCCTGGCGCGCAGGCCTCCTGGGGCCAATCTAGGCGACGTCACGACCCGGGCGCGCTCGCATCCTGCGTGGCTGCCGCGGCCAGTGCCGCCTCGAGCCGGTCCAGCTTCCCCTGCAGCTCGCCGGTCCGCCCGGCCTGCTCGCCGGTGCGGATGTCGGCCTTGAGGACCAGGGCGACCCGGCTCCCGTGTGCGCCGACCGCCTCGACGGCGCGCCGGACCACGTCGAAGCAGTCCTCCCAGTCACCTTCGAGGGTGGTGAACATGGCATCGGTGTGGTGCGGCAGGCCGGAGGAGCGGACCACCCGGACCGCGTCGGCGACCGCCGCGCTGACCGAGTCAGAGGACTGCCCCGTGCCGGACGGGGCCACCGAGAAGGCGACGAGCACACCAGGACGGTACCCCGGCGTTCCACCCGACGGTTCTGGCGTCCTCGCGTGTCCGGTGGCGCACGGCCGGGTGCACACGCTGTGCCGGCGGGTCAGGACGAGCGCACGGCTCCAACCGCGCTGGCTGTGAACCCCGGGAAGACCTGCGCCGCCGCAGACACCCCCATGCGCCCCACCAGGATCTCGCTGACGATCGAGCGGTAGTCGGTCGTCCCGGCCAGGTCGAGCCTGTTGTCGAGGTTCGCGGTGGCCAGGCCCGGCCAGCGGCCATGGACCTTGCCGCCGTTGACACCACCGCCGAGCAGCAGGACCGAGAAGCCGTGGCCGTGATCCAGACCACCGCTGCCGTTCTCCTTGACCCGCCGGCCGAACTCGGTGAGGGTCATGATCGTCACCCGGTCGAAGTCAGGCCCCAGGTCGTCGGCGAAGGCGGCCAGCCCCTGGGCCAGGCCGGAGAGGCGCCCGGCGAACGTCGAGCCGGTGCTGGTCGGCCCACCGAAGTTCTCGTGGTGGTCCCAGCCGCCGTAGGGCACGCTGGCGACTCGCAGACCGACGTCCGCCTTGACCATCCGGGCGATGTCCTTCAGCGCCGTCCCCCACGAGTTGCCGGGGTACCCGGTGGCCGTCGATGCCGGGACGGCGCCCGCCGCACCTGCCGCGGCGAGCGCGCCCTTCATCGGCGCGGACACCTCGGCCCGTTCACCGGTGTGCAGCTGGGAGAACGCCTGCTGCCACGTGGACAGCGAGGTGCCGTAGTCGAGCGGCAGAGTGATGTCGTCCAACTTGCCTGCCGCCAGCTTCTGGTTGGGGCCACGCAGGTGGCCCGGCAGATCCGCCTTGCCCAGAGCCACCGCCTCCAGCGGGCCGCTTTCGGGCAGCAGACCGATGGTGCGGTTCAGCCAGCCGGTGCGCAGCGAGGAGTTGGGCGCGGCCCGCTCGAGCTCGTCCATCGCCTCGAAATGCGAGCGGGACGGCGATGCCTGCCCGACGGCCTGGACGGCGCCGAACGTGCCCGCGTTCCACAACGGGTACAGCGGCGACAGGGCCGGGTGCAGCCCGAACATCGAGTCGACCTTCTGCGCCGTCGAGGCCGGCACCGCGATGCCTGGACGGTTGGGGGCGTAGTCGGGGTCACCGAGGGGCACGACGACGGAGAGCCCGTCGATGCCGCCCCCCAGCACGATCGTGATCAGGACGTTCGACTTGGTTCCCGCCGTCGCCCCGAAGGCGAGCTGGGCATCGCCCAGAGTGGCGGTGACGAGGGCGGTGCCGCCGAGCATCTTGAGGATCCCGCGGCGAGACAGCTCGAGGCGCTGTCCTTCGCGGCACCCACAGGCGTCGTGTTCAGGGGCTGCATGGGTCGGGACAGACGAGGTCATGATCTCTCCGGTTCGGGTGGGAGCTCCACGCCGATGTCGACACGCGATCAGCGGGTCAAGAACGCGTAGGCGTGCATGAGCAGGAGTGCGGCGGACTTGGTGGCGTTGTCCTGAGAAGAGCCGGGGGTGTACGTCTTCGACAGCTGAGGTCCGGACAGAACCGTTGCCACCGCCGCCGCCTCGTTCGCCGTCGGGGCACGGCCGAAGAGCCGGGCGCACACCTGTTCGCCGACTGCCGCCGGCGTCGTCGCCTTGGCCGGATCGGTGAGCAGGGACGACGCCGGTTGGTACCCGAAGCCCTTCGGGTAGTACCCGTTCAGCAGGTTCCTGGCCACCGAGTACTCGGCGAGGGCCTGACCCGCGCCCTGCCAGTCGGCTGCCGTGTCCGGGTAGCCGTCGGGAGTGGGGCAGGCGAAGGGCATGTGGCCGGACGCCGAGAGCATCCAGATGGTGTCACGCAACGTCTTCGCGTCCGTGCTCGGCTGCATCCCGATCGACCGGGCCGTGGCGACCATCTGTTCCATCGGACGGCGCACCTTCTGCCCGCTACTCACCGCGAACTCCGCCGAGGAGAACAGCGCCCGCAGTACCGGGACGATCTGGGTGTCGTTGGCGAGGTAGACACCGGCGAGGCGAGCCACCAGCGCGGCCGGCGGGTCGTCGCTGACGAACCGGCGGGCGAGCTTGGTGGCCAGGAAGTTCGCCGTGCTCGGGTGGAAGGCGACGTAGTCGTAGAACTCCCGGACTGCCACCGGGCCCTGGGCCGCGACGTCGTTCGGGTGGCTGAAGCCCATGACCGTCACGGGGCCCACGTAGTGGCGGGCCGGGTCGAAGGCGACCGTCTTGGTCTTGTGGTCCATCCGCATACCCGTCAGCAGCTTGGCGGCCTGCTTGATGTCGTTCTCGGTGTAGCCGCCGTCCACTCCGAGCGTGTGCAGCTCCATCAGCTCGCGGGCGTAGTTCTCGTTGGGGTTCGACCCCGTGGAGTTGGCCAGGTCGAGGTAGGCCAGCATCGCCGGGTGGTTCGCGGAGGCGACCAAGAGGTCCTCGAACCGACCGAGCGCGAACTCCCGGATCACGGTGCGGTCGTAGTCCGCGCGGGTGGCGGCGGCGTCGTCCCCCTGGATCGGGACGTTGAGATGGTTCGACCAGAAGTCGACCATGACCTCGAACAGCTGGCGCCGGCTCCAGACGGCCCGCCCGATGTGGGCAGCCTGCAGATCCTGCGTCGGCGAGAGCTTGTTGGTGTTGCCCGCATCGAACTCCGCCTGGAGCGAGGCCATCGTGCGAGTCAACGTCGGATACTGCGCGGCGACGGCGTTGCCCTCGGGGTCGGCGATCGTATCGGCGGCCAGCTGCTTGTCGAGCCATGCCGAGGCCCCCATCTGCTGGATCTCCGCCCGCAGCTGGGGCGTCGCCCCGTAGGTCGCACGGTTCAGCACCAGCTCGGTCGCCGTCGTTGCCGGCACCGGGGGAATCGGGGGAGCCGGGGTACTGGGGCTCGGCGTGGGACTGGGCGAGCCCGAGAGGCTCGGCGACGCCGAGGCACTGGCCGACGGGCTCGGCGACGCCGACGGGCTCTCCGACGGGCTCGGCGACGCCGACGGGCTCTCCGACGGGCTCGGCGACGCCGACGGGCTCTCCGACACACTCGGCGACGGGCTCGGCGACGCCGACGGGCTCTCCGACACACTCGGCGACGGGCTCGGCGACGCCGACGGGCTCTCCGACGCCTCGGCGACGGGCTCGGCGACGCCGACGCGCTGGCCGCTGGACTCGACGCCTTGGTGGCGCTCGGTGTCGGTTTGGTCGTCGACCGGCCGCGGTGTCGACGGCGATGACGGTGCTTGCGGCGGCTCCCGTACTTGTACCCCTTGCCGCGCCGGTAGCCCGAGTTGAAGTGGGCCAGTGCGATCCCGTCGATCGGCATGCCCGTTTCGGGATCGAGGATGATGGATCCGTTGGGGATCTTGCCGATGGAACGGGCATAGGCGACGTCGTTCGAACCGAACGAATCCAAGGTCATCCGGCTCGCGCGGCTCGGGTCCGAGCCCAATCCGCCGGAGCCCGCTCCAGTTGCCACGCCCGGAAGAGCGTCCAACAGACCGGCCTTCCAGCCCGCTGCCAGACTGGCGGCGCCGAGCAGGGCCGTGCCCAGTGCCCCCCCGGTCAGCGACCGCCGAGACGTCGTCCGATCTGCTCGCCGACCACGAGGCTCCTCCCCACCGCCGCCGGCGGACCTGCGCCGAGGCGTGCCGGCCGGGACGGTGGCCCGCTCGCGCGGAGGTGACGCGTCCGGCGTGACGAGAGCGTCGAACGGATCATCGTTGGAGTCGATCTCGAAACCCGGACGCTGGTGGTCGTCGGAGAAGGGTCGCGGCTCGGTCAACTGAGGCTCCCGGAGGGTTCAGCCGGATACGCCCGATTGGGCACGTACGGGAACGTACGGGCCGTCGTTCTCGTCGCCAAGAGTGACCGCACAGACATGAGCCGGCCTTGATAGAGGATTGATCCCTACTCTCCGTGGGCAGTTGAACCTTCGGCCTCACGGGCCGCCGGGGCGGGTGGGATGCATCGGTGACTCCCCCGTTCGGTGGAGCCGGACCGGGCGCTTGGAGCGGTCGCTCATGGCCGCCGCGGCGATGCCGACGGGGACGGCGATCCGCCGGTGACGGGCCGGCGGGCGGCGACGAGCCGCATGCAGGGAGGCCGCCATGTTCCTCAGCCAGCTCCGGGCGGGCCGCGACCCCCACCACACCGCTGCCCCGCTGCCGGCCCAGCAGCAGGTTCGGGAGATCTTCGAGGCCGACCTGGACCGGCTGATCGGGCAGCGCCGTCGCGGGGCCCCGATCACCGTGGCCCTGGTGGGCCTGGACGGCGTGGAAGCGCTGGCCGCTCGCGCCGGGCGGCGATGGGCCGAGCGGCAGATCGGGGCGGCCGCAGCGGCGCTCGGCGCGATCGGCGCCTGCGATGACCGGGTACTCGCCTACCACACCGGGGCGCTCACGTTCGCCGTGGTACTACGCGAGACCACCCTCGACGAGGCCTTCGAGGTGGCCACCACGATCTGGCGGGCGATCGTCCGGGACACCGACTCGATCACGGTGACCATCGGGCTGGCGGGGCTCGACGACGACCGGACGGACGACGCCACGACCCTGGAGATCGCCGCCGACGCCGCGCTCGACGAGGCGCGCAGCCTCGGTCAGCCCGAGTGCGGGCTGGTGGTGGCGGCAGCAGCGGCGGGCACCGGGCTGCGCTGGCTGGCGGCCAGGTCGGCGACCAGCTCTTCGGCCGCACTGTAGGGGTCGAGCCCCCCGCTGGACACCCGCGCGGACAGATCCTCCAGCAAGCCGCCGCCACGGAGGTCCCCGAGACGCCGGCGCAGCTCGGTCAGCGCGATCGCCTCGATCTCCCCCGCCGCGCGGCGACGCCGTCGCTCCTCCAAAGTGCCGCTGGCGCAGGCCCATTCGTAGTGGTGGTCGAGCGCGTCCAGCACCTCCCCGATCCCCTGCCCGTCGCTGGCGACGGTGGTCAGCACCGGTGGCCGCCACTGGCCGGACTGGCGCCGCTCCCCCAGGCTGATCATGTGGCGCAGGTCGCGCACGGTGTGCTGGGCGCCGTCCCGGTCGGCCTTGTTCACCACGAACACATCACCGACCTCGAGGATGCCGGCCTTGGCGGCCTGGATGCCGTCCCCCATGCCCGGGGCCAGCAGCACCACCGTCGTGTCGGCGAGGGCGGCCACCTCGACCTCACTCTGCCCCACCCCGACGGTCTCGACGAGGATGACGTCGCAGCCCGCGGCGTCGAGGACCCGCAGCGCCTGCGGGGTGGCCCAGGCCAGGCCGCCGAGATGGCCCCGGGTGGCCATCGACCGGATGAACACTCCCGGATCGGTGGCGTGCTCCTGCATCCGGACCCGGTCGCCGAGCAGCGCTCCACCGGAGAACGGCGAGGACGGGTCGACCGCGAGCACGCCGACCCGAAGCCCCCGCGCGCGCAGGTTGCTGACCAGGGCCGAGGTGGTGGTGGACTTGCCGACGCCAGGCGATCCGGTCAGCCCGATGATCCGGGCCCGCCCGGTGTGCGGGCTCAACGAGGCCATCACCTCGCGCAGCGCCGGGTCGGCGTTCTCCACCAGCGAGACCAGGCGGGCGACGGCGCGCGGGCTGCCGTGACGGGCCGCCTCGACCAGGGACCCGACGTCGTTCCGTCGCCTCATCGAGCCGCTCCACGGCGACCGCGCCCCGACCGGGGCCCGGCACGTAGCAGCAGCGCGTCACCCTGGCCACCGCCGCCGCACAGCGCCGCGACACCGACCCCCTGGCCGTGCCGGGCCAGGGACAGGGCCAGGTGCAGGGCGATCCGCGCGCCCGAGGCACCGATCGGGTGGCCGATGGCGATCGCTCCTCCGTCCACGTTCACGCGATCCAGACCGAGTCCGATCAGCTTGGCCGCAGACAGCGCGACGGCGGCGAACGCCTCGTTGATCTCCACGTGCACCAGGTCGGTCGGCGCGATGCCGATCCGTTCGCAGGCGGTGGCGATGGCGTTGGCCGGCTGCACCTGCAGACTGGAGTCGGGGCCGGCGACGCTCGCGTAGGTGACCACTTCGGCGAGCCAGCGGCGCCGCTCCCGCTCGGCCCTCTCCTTGCTCATCACGACGAGTGCGGCCGCGCCGTCCGAGATCTGCGACGAGGTGCCCGCGGTGATGGTGCCGCCGTCGGCGAAGGCCGGACGAAGCCGGGACAACCTCTCCAGACTGGTGTCGGCTCGGATGCCCTCGTCCTGATCGACGACGGTCGGTGCTCCGCGACGTTGTGGGACCTTGACCGGCACCACCTCTTCGGCCATCAGCCCCTCCCGCCAGGACCTGGCCGCGCGCTGGTGCGACATCACCGCGTAGGCGTCCTGGTCGGCGCGGCCGACCTCAGCGATGCCGAAGTTGCCCGACTCGGCCAGCGGCCCCATGGCCTGGTGGGTGAAGGAGTCCCACAGGCCGTCGTGCTCCATGTGGTCGACGAGCTCCATCGCGCCGAACCGGTGCCCGGTGCGTGAGCCGGCCAGCAGGTGCGGCGCCTGAGACATCGACTCCTGTCCCCCGGCGACGACCACCTCGGCCTCGCCGAGGCGGATCAGCTGGTCGGCCAGGGCGATGGCGTTCAGCCCGGACAGGCAGACCTTGTTGATGGTCGTCGCCGGCACGGTCATCGGGATGCCGGCCTGCGACGCGGCCTGCCGGGCCGGGATCTGCCCGGCTCCCGCGGTGAGCACCTGCCCCATGATCACCTGGTCGATCTGGTCGCCCGCCACCTTCGCCTTCTCCAGCGCCGCCTCGATGGCCACCGCCCCGAGGGCCGTCGCCGGCATGGTGGACAGACTCCCCATGAACGTGCCGATCGGGGTTCGAGCACCCGCCAGGATCACCGACCTTCGCGCAGCCGTCATGACGACATTCTCACCCGGCCGCGACGGCGCCGACACATGGGGAACGTTGGCTCGGTCACTGCGGGTGGTCTTGCTCACAGGTTCCCCCAGGCCATGCCCGGGCATGTCGACCTAGCCTGGCGCTATGAACGCTTCGTCGTCCGAACTGTTCACGGCCATCGACCATGTGGGAGTCGCCGTGGCCGACTTCGACGCCGCCGTCGCGTTCTACCGCGACGTGATGGGCATGAGGCTCCTGCACGAGGAGGTCAACGAGGAGCAGGGGGTACGCGAGGCGATGATGGGGGTCGGCGGGTCCGGGTCGTGCGTGCAGGTGCTGGCGCCGCTGAGCCCGGAGTCGACGATCGGCAAGTTCCTGGAGCGCAGCGGGCCCGGCCTCCAGCAGATCGCCTACCGAGTCGAGGACATCGACGCGGTGAGTGCGACGTTGCGCGAGCGCGGGGTGCGACTGCTCTATGACGCCCCCCGCCGCGGGACGGCGAAGAGCCGGGTCAACTTCGTCCACCCCAAGGACGCCGGTGGCGTGCTGGTCGAGATC
The DNA here is from genome assembly GCA_963825645.1 of uncultured Actinomycetota bacterium. Lineage (GTDB taxonomy): Bacteria > Actinomycetota > Actinomycetes > Actinomycetales > Kineosporiaceae > JADJPO01. Next base: position 400,699 of record CAWGTT010000009.1, on the reverse strand, counting down.
GTCGAACCCGCCGCCGGGCACGACTGACCGCCAGACCTCCACGTGGCAGAACCGCCACCCAGGGCGCTCAGCCGCTCAGATCGTCGCCGCTCAGATCGTCCAGGGACGTCGCGGCCAGTGCGGCATGCACGGCGCCGTCAGGGTCATCGACGAGCAACCGGTGAGCGATGGCCGGATGGCGATCGTCCGGCCCGAACCGATCGGTGAGTACGTGGACGAGCATCCGGACCCTGCCGACCGCCTCGTCCTCGGCGCGACCGACCGCCTCGCCCTCGGCGCGACCGACCGCCTCGCCCTCGGCGCGGGCGCGCTGTTCGATGATCTTCCCGGCGACGGTGCCCTCAAGATTGATCGGCATTGCGGCCTCCCTTCGGACAGACTCGATGGTATCGGGATCCAGGTGAACGCCAGCCAGCACGAGGGTGAGACCGGCTAGATCACCGACGCGCTCCGCCCGAGCATGGCGGGCTATTACGGCCAGTGCCGATCTCAGCAGGTCCGGCCGATCGGCGGGATTCTCCACCCTGGCCAGGACGGCGAGTGGAGCCAGCGCCGGGTTCCCCCGATTACGAGTCTCACGTGCGTCGAACAGATGTTCGAACCCTAGTGGGTGGGCAAGTAGCAGTCAACAAAGACAGCGCCGAAACACGTTGCACACCAAGGCTATTACCCGCCCACCTGGGGACGGGGCATCGCCGGCGCCACGTCCACAGGCGGTCCGGTCGCCGCATCGCGCAGGCCACGGGCGGAGCACGCACAGGTAGGGTCGGGCGTATGTCGCAGGGCCGGTCATGGTCGCAGGGCCGGTCATGACAGACCGATCAGCGGCCGCGAACCCGTTCCTGGTCGAGGCCACCGGGCTGCGCAAGAGCTTCGGCGCGGTCGAGGCGGTCCGCGGGATCGACGTCCGGGTGCGCCGCGGTGAGGTGTTCGGCTTCCTCGGCCCGAACGGTGCGGGCAAGTCGTCCACCATGCGGATGGTCGCGGCCGTGTCACCCCGCACCGCGGGTGAGCTGCGGATCTTCGGCCTGGACCCGGCCGAACACGGATCGGCGATCCGGGCCCGGCTCGGGGTCTGCCCGCAGGAGGACACCCTGGACACCGAGCTGAACGTGCGGGACAACCTCTACGTCTACGCCCGGTACTTCGGACTGCCCCGGGCGGTGGCCCGCGAGCGCACAGAGGAGCTGCTCGACTTCGTGCAGCTCCGCGAGAAGGCCGAGAGCAGGACCGACGACCTGTCCGGGGGGATGAAGAGACGCCTGACCATCGCCCGCTCGCTGGCCAACTCCCCCGAGCTGCTGCTACTCGACGAGCCGACCACCGGTCTCGACCCGCAGGCCCGGCACCTGGTGTGGGACAAGCTGTTCCGGCTCAAGCAGCAGGGTGTCACCCAGGTACTGACCACCCACTACATGGACGAAGCCGAGCAGCTGTGCGACCGGCTCGTGGTGATGGACCGCGGTCTGATCGCGGCCGAGGGCTCACCACGCGAGCTGATCGGCCGCTACAGCACCCGTGAGGTCGCCGAGCTGCGCTTCGGGGTCGGCGAGGACGAGCAGGCCGCAGCGAAGGTGACCGACCTGCTCACCGCCGACCAGCGGATGGAGGTGCTGCCGGACCGGCTGCTGGTCTACACCGAGGACGGCGAGGAGGTCGTCGCCCGGGTGCACCAGCATGGGTTGAACCCGGTGGCCGTTCTGGTCCGGCGTTCGAGCCTGGAGGACGTGTTCCTCCACCTGACCGGCCGCAGCCTGGTCGACTGATGCGCAAGACCGCCACGGTGACCAACCCGACGTGGACCAACCTGAGGCGCCAGGCCGACTACTGGTGGACCGTCTACCGGCGGACCTGGCGCGGGTCGGTGGTGAGCTCCTTCGTCGCCCCGATGTTCTACGTGCTGGCGATGGGCGTCCTGCTCGGCGGCTTCATTCAGGCGGGCGAGCGGCTCGACGGAGCGCCGTCCTACCTGGCCTTCGTCGTCCCGGGGCTGATCGCCGCGCACGCGATGCAGATCGCGGTGGGCGAGACCACCTGGCCGGTGATGAGCAAGATCAAGTGGGACCGCAGCTACCACGCCATGCTCGCCACCCCGCTCACCCCGGCCGACCTGGTCGCCGCCCACCTGTCCTTCGTTCTGGTCCGACTCACCGTCACCTGCACCGTGTTCATGCTGGCGTTGGCCCCCTTCGGAGTGTTCGCCACCTGGTGGGGAGCGCTCGCAGCACTGGGCGCCCAGCTTCTGGTCGGTATGGCCTTCGCCACCTGCGTCTATGCGATCACTGTGCGGATCCGCTCCGAGGAGGGCTTCGGGGTGATGTACCGGCTCGGGGTGTTCCCGATGTTCCTGTTCTCGGGGGCCTTCTTCCCGATCGACAACCTGGGCCCGATCCTGGCCGGGATCGCCCGGCTGACCCCGCTGTGGCACGGGGTGGACCTGGCCAGGATGCTCACCCTGAACACCGTTCGCGCGGGGCCGGCTGCCGTCCACGTGGCCGTTCTGGTGGCCCTGGTCGTCCTCGGCCGGCGGTGGTCGGTGACCGGGTTGACCCGCCGGATGGTGACCTGATGGCCGCCCTCGCCACCGCATCGGGATCGGCGGGGCCGCTGCGCGCGGTGGAGGCGGTCGCCTTGCTGCTCGAGCGCAACGTCATCGCCTACCGATCGGCGTGGAAGCTGTTCGTCACCGGCTTCCTGGAGCCGGTGTTCTACCTGCTCTCGATCGGGGTGGGGGTCGGCCAGCTCGTCGAGTCGTTCACGGTGGGTGGACGCAGCATCGGCTACGCCGCGTTCGTCGCACCGGGCATGCTGGCCGCCTCGGCGATGAACGGCGCCCTGCTCGACGCCACCTTCAACCTGTTCTTCAAGCTGCGCTACATCAAGCTCTACGACCAGATCCTGGCCACGCCGATCACCACCACGGACGTCGCGCGCGCCGAGCTCGCCTGGTGCCTGATCCGCGGCGGGGTGTACTCGGCGGCCTTCCTCACGGTGATGGCCGCGTTGGGCCTGGTCTCCTCGTGGTGGGCGCTGGCGGCACTGCCGGCGGCGCTGCTGATCGCCCTCGCGTTCGGGGCCGTCGGCATGGCGCTGACCACCTACATGACGAGCTGGCAGGACTTCGACAAGATCACTCTGGTGACGCTGCCGCTGTTCCTGTTCTCCGCCACCTTCTTCCCGGTGACGGCCTTCCCGCCGGCACTGCGCTGGGTGGTCGAGGTGACACCCCTGTACCGCGGGGTCGTGCTGTGCCGGGAGCTGGTGCTGGGCACCCCGTCCTGGGCCTCGCTGGTCTCCGTGGGGTATCTGGCGCTGGCCGGAGCGGTCGGCCTGGTCGTCGTCCGGCGCCGGCTCGACACCCTGCTGCTCACCTGAGCCACATCTGGTGAGATCGCCTGAGACTCAGGTCACCCGAGCGAGCATCCCCGTGGCCACCGGCCATGGGTAGTTTCGAGCGAGCCCCTCGAGCCGGGCGGCCACAGTGTATGGGAGGCCATCGTGCAGAAGATTCTCGACGCCATCATGTCCGGGCAGGCGACGAGCGAGGACTACGCCGCCCTCGACATCCCCGAGTCCTACACGGCACTGACCGTGCACTCCGACGAGGTCGAGATGTTCGAGGGCCTTCCCAGCCGCGAGAAGGACCCGCGCCAGAGCCTGCACGTCGAAGACGTTCCCACCCCGGAGCCCGGCCCGGGCGAGGCACTGGTGGCGGTGATGGCCAGCGCCGTGAACTACAACACCGTCTGGACCTCGATCTTCGAGCCCGTCTCGACGTTCGGCTTCCTCAAGCGCTACGGCCGGATCTCGACGATGGCCAAGCGTCACGACCTGCCCTACCACGTCGTCGGTTCCGACCTGTCCGGCGTCGTGCTGCGCGCCGGCGCCGGCGTGCACGTGTGGAAGCCGGGCGACGAGGTGGTCGCCCACTGCCTGTCGGTGGAGCTGGAGCGGCCCGAGGGCCACAACGACACCATGCTCGACCCCGAGCAGCGAATCTGGGGCTTCGAGACCAACTTCGGCGGCCTCGCCCAGATCGCCCTGGTCAAGGCGAACCAGCTGATGCCCAAGCCGGGTCACCTGACCTGGGAGGAGGCGGCCTGCCCCGGGCTCGTCAACTCCACCGCGTACCGGCAGCTGGTCTCGAAGAACGGCGCTGCGCTCAAGCTCGGTGACACCGTGTTGATCTGGGGTGCCTCCGGCGGCCTGGGTTCCTACGCCACGCAGATGGCCCTGGCCTCCGGCGCCACGCCCGTCTGTGTGGTCTCCAGCCCGGAGAAGGCGGAGATCTGTCGCAAGATGGGCGCCGAGCTGGTCATCGACCGGACCGAGCAGGGGTATCGGTTCTGGCGGGACGAGCACACCCAGGATCCGGGCGAGTGGCGCCGCCTCGGCGCCGACATCCGGGCGCTGACCGGTGGCCGGGACGTCGACATCGTCTTCGAGCACCCCGGGCGGGAGACCTTCGGGGCGAGCGTCTTCGTGACCCGTCGCGGCGGCACCATCGTCACGTGTGCGTCGACGTCCGGATTCATGCACTCCTACGACAACCGGTACCTGTGGATGAGCCTCAAGCGGATCATCGGATCCCACTTCGCCAACTACGCAGAGGCGTGGACGGCCAACGATCTGATAGCACGCGGTCTCATCCATCCGACCTTGTCCAAAACGTATCCATTGGCGCTAGCCCCACAGGCTGCTTTTGATGTCCATCGCAACCTGCACCAGGGCAAGGTGGGGGTACTCTGCTTAGCGCCGGGACCTGATCTGGGAGTCCGCGATGCGGCTCTCCGTGACCGGCACATCGACGCAATAATGAGGTTCCGCGACGTGTAGGCGGCCCCTTGGGGCCTGAGGAGGTCTCGAGATAGTGGCCGGCGACCAGAACCACCACCAGCCGTTCCAGATCGTCATGCGCGGCTACGACAAGACCCAGGTCGACGAACGGGTTGGTGCCCTTGAGGCCCAGCTTCGTGACGCGCGCGCCCGGGTCGAAGAGGTCGACGCCCGGGCGATGAAGCTCTCCGGTGAGGTGGCCGATGCGCACCGTCAGCTGCGAGAGGTGGAGCGCCCCTCCTACAGCGGCCTGGGCGCTCGGATCGAGCAGCTGCTCCGACTCGCCGAGGAGCAGGCCAGCGACGTCATCGCCGCTGCCACGAAGGACGCCGACGAGGCGCTCGCCCAGGCCCGGGTGGAAGCCGCGCAGATGCGGGCCGCCGCGCAGAACGAGTCCGCCGAGCTGACCGCCAGCGCTCAGCGTGAGAGCGCCGACGTGCGCCAGAACGCCACCACCGAGGCCGAGGAGATCGTCGCCACCGCGACACGCAAGGCCGAGGAGATGCTGGCCGTCGCCGAGCGCGAGGCCGCCAAGCTGCGCTCGGTCACCGAGCACGAGACCAGCGAGAAGCGCACCACGGTCGACCGCGAGCTCGCTCGGCTGCGGGCCACCGCAGAGCGTGAGGTCACCGAGCTGCGGGCCGCCGCCAAGCGCGAGGTCGACGAGCACCGCGCTGCGGCCAAGAAGGAGGCCGACGACCTGCGGGCCACCGCCGCCCAGCTGCACGACGAGACGCGCAACAAGGTCGAGCAGATGACCACCGACCTGGAGGTCATGCTGGCCGCCCGCCGCGAGGAGGCGGAGCGCATCGACGCCGAGCGGCACGAGCAGGCCGTGGCCCAGGCCACCCAGCTGGTCGCCGAGGCGGAGCAGCGTGCCGCCGCCGCAGAGCAGCGCGCCGCCAAGGCCGTCGAGCAGGCCGAGTCGGTGCGGCGTGACGCCGACGAACACGCCAAGGGCTTGGTGGGCAACGCCCGGCGCAACGCCGACCAGGTGATCGCCGAGGCACGGGCCCACGCGGACAAGGTCCTCTCCGAGGCCAAGTCGGAGGCCGACCGCAACCGCCGTGCGGCGCAGCGTCAGGTGGACGAGCTGGTCCGCCAGCGGGACAACATCACCGGTCACCTCGACCAGCTGCGCTCGCTGCTCGGCGCCACCATGCCAATCCCTGGCCTGGACAAGATCACCGCTGCGGCCGACTCCTCATCGGACGGCTCGGGCTCGGCGACCAAGGACGACGACCTCGCCGACGGTGTGCCCACAGCAGGCGACATCGCCGAGGACAGCGAGGGCGCGATGGACCTTCCCGCCGAGGAGCCGGTGCGTCAGTAGCCGTTCGCCGGCCGGCCACCGGCCGACGACATCCGGCAGCCAGGCGCGCAGTGAATGCGCGCGCGGAGCCGGGGTCCGTGACACCCTGACGGCGTGAGTCCCTGGACGCCGCGTCGGGTTCGCGCGCCCCGGCTTCGCCATCTGGCGGAACGGTTGGCGCGCCGGCATCGCGAAGCCCTCGCCGAACGCGAACGACGGGCCGCCGACCCGTGGACCCTGGGGGTTCTCGGGCCCGAGATGCGCACCTCGCCATCCTCGCCATCCACACCCTCCTCGCCCACACCCTCCGCGCCCACACCCTCCTCGCCCACGACGACCGAGCACCCGGCGCCGCCAACGGTGCAGACCACCGGCGCGCCGACGCCGTCCGGCCCTGGTTCCGGCTCTCGTGAGGTGGACCCGCAGCCGAACGCCGCCGACCAGCCGGCGCCCGAGCAGCCACCGCAGAGAGCCGGCGGGTCACGCGCGCCGTTCGGGATGCCCGGCCCACCCCTGAGCCAGGGCCACCCGTTCGTCATCGGCTTCCTCGGGGCCACCGGTGTACTGGCCGCCTGGTTTCTGCTGGGGCTGCTCGGCCGGCTCTCCTCGGTGCTCACCCTGGTCGTGATCGCCCTGTTCCTCGCCCTGGCGCTGGACCCGCTGGTCCGCGCTCTGCAGGCGCGTGGGCTGCGTCGCGGGCCGGCGGTGAGCCTGGTGTTCCTGGGGGTCCTGGCCCTGTTCGTCGGCTTCGGGTTCGCCGTGGTGCCCCCGCTGGTGAACGAGGCCACCGACCTCAGCGGTCAGCTGCCGCAGCTGGCCGAGTCGTTCCAGAACACGCCCTGGGTGCAGCGCCTGGACCAGCAGTTCGGCATCGTCAACAACCTCAACCAGCAGCTACAGGCCCGGCTCAGCAGCGGCGAAACCGTGTTGCAGCTGTTCGGCGGGGTACTCGGCGCCGGCCAGGCGGTGATCTCGGGAGCCTTCAGCGTGTTCACCGTGCTGGTGCTCACCCTCTACTTCACCGCCTCCCTGAACACCCTGCGGGAGGCGGCCTACGAGCTGGTGCCGGCCTCGCGCCGCCCCCGGGTACAGCTGCTCGGCGACGAGATCATCCGCCGGATCGGCGGTTACACCGCCGGTCAGATCGCGGTCGCCTCGATCAATGCGCTGTTCACCTACATCGGGCTGAGCGTCCTCGGCCTGCCGTACGCCCTGGTCCTGGCGATCACGGTCGGCGTGCTGGGGCTGATCCCGCTTATCGGAGCCACCCTCGGCGCGATCGTGGTGACCGTGGTCGCACTGTTCGTCAGCTGGCAGTACGCGATCATCGTGCTCGTCTACTACCTGGTCTATCAGCAGGTGGAGAACTACCTCATCGCCCCGCGGATCATGTCCCGGACGGTGAAGCTACCCGGCTTCGTGGCGGTGATCGCCGCCCTGGTCGGCGCCGCCCTGCTCGGCGTGCTCGGGGCGTTGATCGCGATCCCGATCGCCGCCGGCGTCCTACTGGTCATCCAGGAGGTGCTGATCCCGCGCCAGCAGCGCAGCTGAGGTCAGCCCCTCGGACGGACCCGTACCAGGAGCGCAGTCAGCGCGGCGGCCACGGCTCGGGGCGTCTCCACCGCCGCCAGGTGCCCGGCCCGCGGCAGCACGGTGAGCACCGCGTCGGGCAGTGCGTCGGCCATCGCCCGCGCCTGTGCGAGCGGCGAAAGGGTGTCCTCCTCCCCCACCATCACCGCAGCCGGGACGTCGAGGGAGGCAAGAAGGTCGAGGCTGTCGCGGCGACGAGCCATCGCGCGCTGCGACCAGGCCACCCCCTCGGGCCGGGCGGCCAGTACCGCAGCCCGTACGGCGTCCACAACCTGAGGCCGCTGCGCGAGGCTGGTCGCGCCGAGCAGCCCGTCGAGCATCGGCAGCAGCACAGTCGTCCCCTGCTCGCCGGTCACCTCGCGGGCCACCCGCTCCCGGTTGGCCAGCGCCGCCTCGCCGTCCGCCTCGGCCTTGGTGTCGATCAGGGCCAGCCCGGCCAGGCGGTCACGGTGTCGGCGCGCGAACTCCATCACCACGTACCCGCCCATCGACACGCCGGCCAGTACCGCGTGCCGATGCCCGGCCGCCTCGAGCTCGGCCGCGACCAGGTCGGCGCTCACCGCGAGGTCGGGTTCGCCCTCCGGCAGGTCGGCCGCGCCGAGACCGGGAAGGTCCGGGACGACGAGCGGTGAGCCGACGTCCAGCTCCCCGACCACCGGACGCCACATACCGGCGTCGAGCGGGAAGGCGTGCAGGAGGACCAGGGGCACGGCCGTCATGCCGGCAGCCTAGTCTGGGCACGGTAGAGACCCGGGAGACCTGTGATGCCGACATACGACATGCGCTGCCGCACCTGCGGGACCCGATTCGAGGTGGTCCGACCGATGGCCCGCCTCGACGAGCCGGCCCCGTGCCCGGCCGGGCACGATGAGACGGTCAGGCTGCTGCCCACGATCGCGTTCGCGCGCGGCGGCGCCCCCGCTGCCGCCGCTCCCACCGGTGCGTCCGGTGGCGGGTGCTGTGGCGGCGGGTGCGGGTGCGGATGAGGCATCTCAGGTGTAGATGCGGAAGCCCCGCCCGGTCTTGCGCCCCAGGTACCCGGCCGTGACCATCTGCTCGAGCAGCGGCGTCGGCGCCCAGCCGCGCTCGCGGAACTCCAGGTACAAGGTCTTCTGGATGGCCAGCGCGACGTCGAGGCCGACGACGTCGAGCAGCTCGAACGGACCCATCGGGTAGCCGCAGCCGTTCTTCATCGCCAGGTCGATGTCGTCGGCGGTGGCGTAGTGCTCCGCCAGCATCCGAACTGCGTCGTTGAGGTAGGGGAAGAGCAGCGCGTTGACGATGAAGCCGGCCCGGTCGGCGCAGGTCACCGGATGCTTGGCGATCCGTCCGCACAGGTCCACGACGGTGGCGACCACGTCAGGGGCGGTGGCCACGGTGTCCACCACCTCGACCAGCTTCATCACCTGCGCCGGGTTGAAGAAGTGCATGCCGATCACGTCGGCGGGGCGGGCGGTGGCCGCGGCGCACTCGATCACCGGCAGTGACGACGTGGTGGTGGCGAGGATCGCCCCCGGACGGCAGATCCGGTCCAGCTGGGCGAACAACGCCTGCTTGACCCCCAGGTCCTCGACCACGGCCTCGACCACCAGGTCGACGTCGGACAGGTCCTCCAGGTCGGCGCTGCCCTGGATGAGGTCCAGCGCCGCGTCTCGGGCGGCCTCGTCGAGCCGTCCGCGGCTGACCGCCCGCTCCATGCTGGCGGCGACCTTGCCGCGCACCGTCTCGACCTTGTCGTCGCTGCGGGCGACGAACCGGACGGCGAGGCCCGCCTTGGCGAACACCTCGATGATGCCGGTGGCCATGGTGCCCGACCCGATCACGCCGACCCGCAGGACCGGGCGAAGATCCCCCGTCTGCACGGCACCCTCAGCCGGGGTCATCGCGTCCGGCACCGTCTTGGAGGACCCTGGCTTGTCGTAGGTGTAGAACCCACGCCCGCTCTTGCGGCCGAGCAGACCGGCGGTGACCATCTGCTTGATCACCGGGGACGGCGCGTGCAGGCGGTCCCGGCCCTGGTGGTACATCGTGTCCAGCACCTCGTAGGCGGTGTCCAGACCGATCAGGTCCATCAGTGCCAGCGGACCCATCGGTAGCCCACAGCCCAGGGTCATCGCCGCGTCGATGTCCTCGCGGCTGGCATAGTGCGACTCCAGCAGCTGCACGGCGTGGTTGAGGTAGCCGAACAGCAGGCTGTTCGCGATGAACCCGGCCCTGTCCTGCACCACGACCGGGGTCTTGCCGAGCCGCTCGGCCAGCGCCGCCACGTCGTCCACCACGACCGTCGTCGGTGACCACGGTGCGGATCACCTCGACCAGCTTCTGCACCTGGGCCGGGTTGAAGAAGTGCATCCCGACCACCCGGCGCGGCTGCCCGGTCGACACCGAGATGTCGGTCACCCCCAGGCTGGAGGTGTTGGTGGCCAGCACCGCGTCCTCGCGGCACAGCGAGCCGAGCTTGGCGAAGATGTCCTTCTTGAGCTCCAGCCGCTCGGGCACCGCCTCGATCACGATGTCCGCCGGCGCCGCCTCGTCCAGGTTGACCGTGAAGTGGAGCCGGGCGAGCAGCTCCTCGGCGTCGGCCTCGCTCATCTTTCCGCGACTGACCGCACGCTGGGTCGAGGACGTGATCCGGGCGCGCGATCGTTCCATCGCCTCGTCGTCGACCTCGACCCCGATCACCGACAGGCCCTTGCGGGCCAGCACTTCGGCGACGCCGGCCCCCATGGTGCCCAGCCCGATCACGGCAACTGTGGCGAACTCGCGTGGCATGGAATCCTCCTCGACCGGCCCCAGGCGACGGTGACGGGGCCCTCCGGCAGTCTCGCACCGCCGGGGTCGGGCGCAGGGAGCTGAAAGTGCGGCGCACACCACACCGGTAGCGTGCACGGGTGCGCCTTGTCATCGCCCGCTGCTCGGTCGACTACGCCGGCCGGCTCACCGCCCACCTCCCCCCGGCCACCCGGCTGCTGCTGGTCAAGGCCGACGGCAGCGTCCTGATCCACTCCGACGGCGGCTCCTACAAACCGCTGAACTGGATGAGCCCGCCGTGCCGGCTGAGCATCGCCGCGCCGTCAGGCCACCAGGTCGAGGCGGGCGTCGAGGAGGTCTGGACGGTGCAGCACGCCAAGTCCGAGGACCGCCTCGTGGTCAGCATCCACGACGTGCTGCACGACAGCTCCCACGAGCTGGGGATCGACCCGGGCCTGGTCAAGGACGGTGTCGAGGCGCACCTGCAGCAGCTGCTCGCCGAGCAGGTGGGCACCCTGGGCGCCGGGTTCACCCTGGTGCGTCGTGAGTACCCGACCGCGATCGGCCCGGTCGACCTGCTGGTGCGCGACGCCGGGGGCGCCGCGGTGGCCGTCGAGGTGAAGCGCCGCGGCGAGATCGACGGGGTGGAGCAGCTCACCCGCTACCTGGACCTGCTCAACCGCGACCCGTTGCTGACGCCGGTGACCGGGGTCTTCGCCGCTCAGGAGATCAGGCCCCAGGCCCGAGTGCTCGCCACCGATCGCGGCATCCGGTGCCTGACTCTCGACTACGAGGCGCTGCGGGGCCAGGATTCCAGCGAGAACAGGCTGTTCTGAGGCCGGTGGTGGCGACGTGAGCGAACGAGTCATCGTGGTGGGGGCCGGCATCGTCGGCCTGACCTGCGCCGTCCAGCTGGCCGAGGCCGGCCACCAGGTGAACGTGCTCGCCCGGGACCTGCCCGGGGAGACCGCCTCGTCGCTGGCGACGGCACCCTGGCTCCCACCCGCGGCCCACCTCGGCGAGGAGGCGGCCGGCTGGGCGCGGACCACTCGCGAGGTGCTCACCGCCCTCGCCGACGGCGACGGTGATCAGCCGGGTACCTCCGGGGTGCGCGTGCGGCCGGGCCGGCTGCTGCGCGAGGACGGATCCGGCCCGGAGCCGGATCGCGCCGACGTGCCGGTCGTCGCCCCGGTGCCGTACCTGCGCGGGCTCACCCGTCGGCTGCTGAGGGCCCGCGGGACCCTGACCCGGATGGCGCTGCCGGCGCTGCCCGATCCGATGCCCGCCTTCGTGGTCAACTGCACGGGCGTCGCCTCCCGCGCCCTGGTGCCCGACCCGCTCGTCGTCCCGCGGACGCGCTGCGTGGTGCGCCTGGTCGATCCGGGACTTCAGGACTGGACGGCCCTGGTCGACGACGGCGACGAATGCCGGCTGCTGATCGTTCCGGACGGTCTGTCGGTGATGGTCAGCGGGGACGACTCCCCGCCCTCCGACCTGGTCACCCGGGCCATCGCCGTCGAGCCGCGCCTGGCCGGGGCCAGGGTGCTCAGCCAGCGGACGGCGGTCCGCGCCGAGCGGGCGCAGGTCCGCATCGGTCATGACGCCCCGATCGGCGGCACCGACCGGGCAGCGCGGGTCGGCCTGCTGCACAACTACGGGCACGGCACGGCCGGGCTGAGCCTGTCCTGGGGTTGCGCCGCAGAGGTGTTGTCGCTGCTCACGACGGTCGGCGCGGCCTGAGCCCGGGTCGGTCACAGGCTTTGTCCCTGCTTTGCAGGTCCTTTACCGATCATCATCATCCGACCTGGTTGAGTCAGGACTCGGGTGGTCCGAGGGGTGCGGACCACGCGCTGCCCGCACGGCAGCACCGAGGGGAGAGTGATGGTCCGGCACCAGGGCGAGGCTCCGAACGCCGAGCGTGCCCCCGCCGAGTCGCGACGGGCTCCCGCGCTGTTCGGACCGGTGACGCTCAGCCGGCGCGAAGCGGTCGGCGCCGCAGCGGCGGCCGCGGCGGTGGGCAGTCTGGCCGCCGTCGCCCTGTCGGACGGCACCGGGCAGGTGTCGTTGTCCGGGCCGGTGACCCCCGGTGCCGGCCAGACCCCCGAGCCGTCGTCGGCCGCGGGCGGCGATGGCCTGACCGGTGGCGGCTCGGTCGCCCCGGCCTCGACGGGACCGTCGGCGGCCGGGAACACGACGACCACCGCGGCGCTGTCACCGGTGGCCCTGGCGACGAACCTGGACCCTGAGCACCTGATGCGCCGGGTCACCTACGGCGCCACGGCGACGATGCGGGCCGACATGGATCGGCTCGGCCCCGAGCGGTGGCTGGCGACGCAGCTCGCGCCGAGCACGATCAAGGACGCGCTCGGCGACAAGGTCGGCGCGATGTACCCCAGGCTGGCCTGGTCGAGTCAGCGGGTGCACGCCATGCGCGGCCAGAACGAGGAGTACTACAGGTTCCTCTACGAACCCAGCCTGAACCACATGGGCCGGGCCATCTGGAGCTCGCGACAGCTGTTCGAGGTGATGGTCGAGTTCTGGTCCGACCACCTGCACATCCCCGCACCGGCGGACAAGGGGTCCTGGGCCCGGCACCGCTACGACGCCGACGTGATCCGCAAGCATGCCCTCGGTCGCTTCCAGGACATGCTGGTGGCCAGCTCCACGCACCCGGCGATGCTCGCCTACCTGGACAACGAGAAGTCCACTCGGGACAAGCCCAACGAGAACTACGCCCGTGAGTTGATGGAGCTGCACACTCTCGGGCTCGAGGGCGGATACACCGAGCGCGACGTCCAGCAGGCCGCCCTCCTGCTCACCGGCTGGGAGACCCCGTGGGACAGCGGTACCACCCGATGGGTCTCCTCGCGGCACTACTCCCAACCGGTCACCATCCTGGGCCGCAGGATCGCCAACGGGTCGGGTGGCACGGCCCGCACGGCGCAGAAGAACTTCATCGCCCACCTGGCGATGCACCCCTCGACGGCCCGGCACGTCTGCCGCAAGCTCGCCGTCCGGTTCGTCTCCGACGAGCCCTCGAAGGAGCTGGTCGAGGCGCTGGCCCAGACCTACCTGAAGAACACGACCGCTATCGCGCCGGTGCTGCGCCGGCTGTTCGGCACCGTGGAGTTCGCGCAGGCCAGGAACGCCAAGGTGCGGCGGCCGTTCGAGCGGGTCGTGGCCACCCTGCGCACCCTGAACACCTCCTTCAACGGCAGCCACGACGCCATGATGCAGCTCTACTGGATGGTCAAGCGGTTGGGCCACAACCCGTTCGACTGGCCGACGCCCGACGGGTTCCCCGATGTGGCGAGCGCCTGGCAGTCACCCGCGACGGCACTACAGATGATCAACGACACCTCGGGCCTGGTGCACCGGTGGTGGCCCGACAAACTGGGCCTGCCGGGGCCGACGAAGCTGCTGGCCACGCCGCCGTCCACCCGCGCCGCGGCGATCGACGCGGTCAGCCGGCGGCTGCTCGGCCGGCTGCCCACGACGGCGGAGAAGGCGGCGGTGAACACCATCCTCGCCTCGACCGACCTGCCGAAGACCTTCAGCCGACCGGGCTGGGGGCGCGACGAGACCGTAGCCCTGAGCGCGCTGGTGCTGTTCAACTCCCCGGCCTTCCTGACCCGCTGACCCGCTCGAGAGGCGCCCGATGAGCCATGTCGAGACCGCATCGACCAGCCCGGCGGCCGCACCCGTCTGCGGCTGCGAGGAGCACGAGCGGACCGGTCTGACCCGCCGGCACCTGTTCCAGCTGACCGCCGCCGCCGGGCTGGTCACCGCCACCACGGCCCACAGCGCCCGGGTCGCGTTCGCCGCCACCACTCCCGCCGCTTCCGCCGCCGACGTGCTGGTCGTGATCAGCTTGCGCGGCGGTTTCGACGGGGTCTCCGCCGTCGTACCGGCCGCGGACCCCGGCTACACCCGCGCCCGGCCCCGCCTCGCCGTCCCGGCCTCGACGCTGAAGAAGGTCGACTCGACCTTCGGCCTGGCCCCGGGTGCGAAGGCCCTCTACCCGCTATGGGACGCCGGGAAAGTGGCCGCCGTGCACGCCGTCGGCCAGCAGGACGCCACCCGCTCGCACTTCGAGGCGATGGCCGAGATGGAACGCGCGGCGCCGGGGTCCTCACTGCGCACCGGCTGGATCGACCGCAGCATCGGGATGCTCGCCGAGAAGGGCTCCTTCACCGCCGCCCAGGTGGGCAACGCCAGCATGCCGGGCTCGCTGTACGGGCCGAACCCCAAGTTCGCGGTCCAGGAGCTGAACGACGTGCGGGTCGGGGTGGGTGAAGACCTGGTTCCGGTCTCGGCCTGGACCCGGGCGATGGCCACCCTGCACAAGGGCGCCCGCCCCGAGGTGACCAAGCCCACCGCCGATGCGCTGGCCGCGGTGACCACGCTCAAGCAGGTGCCCAAGGCCGGCAGCGCGAACGAGGCCGGGTACCCCGGCGGGTCACTGGGGCCCGCCCTGCACGATGTGGCCCGGCTGGTCAGGGCCGACCTCGGGATGCGGTTCGCCACCGTCGACTTCGGCAACTGGGACATGCACCAGAACATGGGCGACGGCACCGACGGCTGGATGTTCAACCAGCTCACCGAGCTGTCCGAGGCCCTGGCCGCGTTCGCCGCCGAGCTGGGCGACCACCTCAACCGGGTCACCGTGGTCACCCTCAGCGAGTTCGGACGTCGCCTGGCCGAGAACGGGTCCGGCGGTCTCGACCACGGGCACGGCAACGCGGTGCTCATCATGGGTGGCGCCGTCAACGGCGGCAGGGTCTATGGGCGCTGGCCAGGGTTGTCCGCCGGCGCGCTCGACGACGGCGACCTGGCCGCCACCACCGACTACCGGTCGGTGATGGCCGAGATCCTCACGGCGCGGTGCGGCATCTCGGCAACCTCCTCGGTGTTCCCCGGCCACCGACCGGCGACCCTGGGGCTGGTGACGGCCCGCTGAGCAGTACAGCCTGCGGGCCCTGTCAGACTGCCGGCATGCCTGAGCCGCTCGAGGAGAGGTCCGCGGCGCCGGACTGGGATCTGGACGACGAGCGGCTGCGGCGCTCCGGGACGGTCAAGTGGACCCACTCCGGCCCGGACGTGCTGCCGGCCTGGGTGGCCGAGATGGATGTCGTGATGGCCCCGGTGATCCGCGCCGCCCTGGACGACGCCCTGGACCGCGGCATGACCGGCTACCCGCCCCAGGACCGGGTCAGCGGCCTGGGTGAGGCGACGGCGGGCTTCCTGGCCCGCCGGTTCTCCCTGGACGTCGACCCGGCCCGGGTGGTGTCCTGCGGCGACGTGATGGCCGGGATCCGGCTGGTGCTGGAGGTGCTGTGCGAGCGCGCCCCCGTCGTGGTGCCCGTCCCGGCGTACCCGCCGTTCCTCGAGGTACCCGAGGTGAGCGGCCGCCGGCTGGTCACCGTGCCCTGCCGTGAGCAGGCACTGGACATCGAGGCGATCGGTGCGGCACTGGCCGACGGCGCTCGCACCGTGCTGTTGTCCACCCCGCACAACCCGCTCGGGCGGGCCTTCGACGCGACGGAGCTGGCCGCTCTGCGCGACGTGGTCCTCGCTCACGGCGCCCGGGTGATCAGCGACGAGATCCACGCCCCGCTGGTGCTCCGCGGCGCCCGGCACACCCCCTACAGCGCCCTCGAGGGCACGGCCGAACACGTCACGACGGTGCTGGCGGCGTCCAAGGCGTGGAACATGCCCGGGCTCAAGTGCGCCCAGGTGATCCCCGGCACCCCTGCCGACCTCGCCGCGCTGCGGGCCGCGCCGCTGACCGCCAACCACGGCACCTCGCCGCTGGGCATCGTGGCCAGCATCGCGGCCTACACCCACGGCGAGGCCTGGCTGGACGCCGTCCTGGACCACCTCGATGCCCAGCGCACCGCCTTCGCCGCCCTGCTGGCCGAGCACCTGCCGCACGTGGCCTGGACCCCGATGGAAGCGACCTACCTGGCCTGGCTGGACGCCCGGGGCACCGGGTTGGACGACCCGAGCACCGCTGCTCTGTCCCGTGGGCGGGTGATGGTGCACCCCGGTCGGTGGTTCGGCGCCGGGTACCGGCAGTTCGCCCGGGTCAACCTGGCGACGTCCTCGGAGCGTCTGGAGCGGATCGTGCACGCGCTGGCCCGGGCCTGGACGGCGCCGACCGGCGAGCGCTGAGCGCCGAGAGCGAGGTCCGCCGGGCCAACCGTTCGCCCGTTCGGCGGAGATTCCACTCCAGGGCTGCGCCCGAGCGGGTGATCAGCCGACAGAGGACTCATGATGCCGCTCCCCACTCCACACCGCCTGCGCCGCGACGACGCCCAGGCCAGCAGCGTGCACGACTACGCGCGCCGGATGGCCTTCCTCACCGAGCTGGACAGCCAGACCTGGATCTCGCGCTACAGCGCGGCCGAGCGCCTGGGCGACCCCGAGACGGTCACCTCGGTGGCCCGCTACCTGGCCTGGTTGCGGCGCACCGGCGCCGCGTGGAACGCCGTCCTGATGCCGACGGTGGAGCAGGCCGAGGCGGTCTGGCCGTTCACGGCGTTGCCGGCGTCCGGGATCGACGCGGCCGGTCAGATCGAGGCCGACCTGCGCGACCTGGCTCGGGCCGGTGGCGGACCGCACCGAGGCCCGGGCGGGCGTCACGTCGGCGCCAGCGCGGCCGTCGCGCCTCCCGCGGTGCCCACCCAGCACGAGGACGTCGACGCCGCGTTCATCACCGCGGCGGCCTACGTCGCGGTCACGCTGGCCCAGGAGGTGGCCGTGCTCGCCGCCGACGTCGAGCATCTCTCGGACACCGCGAGCCACACCCCGCTGCCCCAGCGCTACGTGCGGCACAGCGGGCACATCGCCTCGATGCGGGGCCCGTTGCGCCGCGAGCTGGCCGGCTGGGCCGACCAGGCCGGGCCTGAGGCCTCCGAACGCGTCGTGCTGGCCGCGCGGATGCTCACCGACCAGCTGGCCGAGGCGCTGATCAGCGCTACCCGGCCGGGCTGGTAACCAGGCTCAGGTCAAGACCTCGGGATCGGCGGATCTCGGTCACGATCCGGTCCATGATCTCGTTGAGGCTGTAGTCCTTCGGCGTGAATACAGCTGCAACACCCTGCGCGAGAAGGGCTTTGCCGTCTGCCTCGGGGATGATGCCGCCGACCACCAGGGGGACGTCGTCCAGGCCCGCCTGGCGCATGCCGGTGAGCACGGAGGGCACCAGCTCCATGTGCGACCCGGACAGCACCGACACTCCGACGCAGTGCACGTCCTCGGCGACGGCCGAGGCCACGATCTGCTCCGGGGTCAACCTGATCCCCGAGTAGATCACCTCGAACCCGGCGTCCCGGGCCCGCACCGCGATCTGCTCCGCCCCGTTGGAGTGACCGTCCAGACCCGGCTTGCCGATCAGCAACCGCAGCCGGCCACCCGGCCCGGACAGCTCCGACCCGGTGCGGGCCACGGCCTCACGCAGGTCGGCCCAGTGCGGGTCGCTGCCCACCTCGGCCACCCCGACAGCGCCGGAGACCCCCGTCGGTGCCCGGTACTCCCCGAACACCGCGCGCAGCGCCCCGGCCCACTCCCCCGTGGTCACCCCCGCCCGGGCACAGTCCAGGCTGGCGGCCATCAGGTTGGCCCCGCTCTCGGCGTCCGCGGTCAGCCGGTCAAGGGCCGCCCGGCAGGCGCTGCGGCCCGCCTCGGTCGCGTCCCGGCGACGACGCCATTCCTGAACGGCGGCAATGGCTTTCGCCTCGACCTCGGGGTCGACCGCCTGGATCGCCCGGTCGAGGTCCGCGGTCAGCGGGTTGGGCTCGGTCGTCGTGAAGGCGTTCACCCCGACGACGGTGTCCGCACCGCTCTCGATCCGCTGACGACGCGTGGCGTGCGAGGCGACCAGGGCCGACTTCAGGTAGCCGCTCTCGACGGCGGCGATCACCCCGCCCAGCTCGGCGACCCGGGCCATCTCCTCGCGGGCGCCGGCCATGATCTCGGCCACCTTGGCCTCGACGACGGGCGAACCGTCGAACAGGTCCTCGTGCTCGAGAAGGTCGCTCTCCAGAGCGAGCACCTGCTGGATCCGCAGCGACCACTGCTGGTCCCACGGCCGGGGCAGGCCGAGTGCCTCGTTCCAGGCGGGCAGCTGGACGGCGCGAGCCCGGGCCCGCTTCGACAGCGTGACCCCGAGCATCTCCAGCACGATCCGCTGCACGTTGTTCTCCGGCTGGGCCTCGGTCAGGCCCAGGGAGTTGACCTGCACCCCGTAGCGGAACCGGCGCTGCGCCTCATCGGTCACCCCGTAGCGGTCACGGGTGATCTCGTCCCAGAGCTCGACGAAGGCCCGCATCTTGCACATCTCCTCGACGAACCGCACGCCGGCGTTCACGAAGAACGAGATACGCCCGACCACCTCCCCGAACCGCTCGGCCGGCACCTGCCCGCTCTGCCGCACCGCGTCCAGCACGGCGGTCGCCGTACTGAGCGCGAACGCCACCTCCTGCACCGGGGTGGCCCCGGCCTCCTGGAGGTGGTAGCTGCAGATATTGGTCGGGTTCCACTTCGGCATCGCCGTGACCGTGTAGGCGATCGTGTCGGTGGTCAGCCGCAGACTCGGGCCCGGCGGGAACACGTAGGTCCCGCGAGACAGATACTCCTTGACGATGTCGTTCTGGGTGGTCCCGGTCAGCGCGGCGACCGAGGCACCCTGCTCTTCGGCGACCACCTGGTAGAGCGCGAGCAGCCACATCGCCGGCGCGTTGATGGTCATCGAGGTGTTCATCTCGGCGAGCGGGATGCCGTCGAACAGCGCGCCCAGGTCACCGACGTGGGCGATCGGCACTCCGACCTTGCCGACCTCTCCCCGGGCCAGCTCATGGTCGGGGTCGTAACCGGTCTGGGTCGGCAGGTCGAAGGCCACCGACAGGCCGGTCTGGCCCTTGGCCAGGTTGCGTCGGTACAGGGCGTTCGACTCGGCAGCGTTGGAATGCCCGGCGTAGGTCCGTATCAACCACGGGCGATCACGTTTGGCCGACATGCTCGGACCCTAGCCGCGGGCCCGTTCCGGTCCCACCCCTACGCCGGTGACCCGGCTCACCCCGGGCTGAGCCGGCGGTCGACGTAGCACCAGCGCCACTGCTCCCCGAGCTCGATGCTGCGCATCACGGGGTGGGCGGTCTCCTCGAAGTGGGCCTGGGCGTGCCGGTGCGGCGAGGAGTCGCAACAGCCGATGTGCCCGCAACCCAGGCACATCCGCAGTGAGACCCAGCCTCGCTCCCCGATCTCGAGGCACTCCTGGCAGCCGCCAGGGGTCATCGCCGGCACCAGCTCGGGCGCCCCGCGCAGGTGTGAGCAGTCGTCGGCGGCCGCGCGCCGTCCGGACCCGCCGGGCGCTCCCCCCGCCGACGTGGACGGCGAACCGTCGCCGGTGCCGTCCGCACCGGTATCGGCGAAGCCGGTGAGCATCGCCTCCTCCTGGTCGAGGCGCTCCAGCACCGACTCGAGCACCTCGGCGGCCACCGCCCCGGAGGCGTGCACCCGGGCGACCACCTCGCGCTCGGCGTCCAGCATCTCCACGCGCAGGCGGCGGAAGGCTCTGGCCGGCGGCTCGACGCCGGTATCGCTGGTGCCGAGTCGCTCCCAGACCGCGTTCGCCAGCCGCTCGCTCCAGCTGTGCAGCGCGGCGACGACGGTCGGCGGTGCCGCCCCGGCCTTCTGGTCCAGGCGGGCCCGGCCGGCGTCCACCGCCCGTTGCAGGACCAGGGCCTGCTGCAGCGCCTCATAGGCGTGGTCGGGACCCGGGACCCCGAGGCGCCGGACCACGGCGGGCAGGCTCGCCCCCTGCACCAGCAAGGAGACCACGACCACGCAGAAGGCCGCGAGCACGAGCGTCTCGTGCCCCTGGATGCTGTCGAGGGTGAGCGCCGCAGCCAGAGTGACCACCCCGCGCATGCCGGCCCAGGAGACCACTGCTATCGCCTGCCAGGGCGGCGTCGGATCGCTGCGGCGCACCGCCGGAACCAGCCACCGCGGCAGGTAGGTGGCCGGGAAGACCCAGAGGATCCGGACGACGATCACGGTCACCACGACCGCCGCGCAGACTCCCACGATCCGCCCGGTGGGAACATCGCCGGCCACAGCACCCTCGATCAGCATGCGCAGCTGCAGGCCGATCAGCAGGAAGACCACCGACTCCAGCAGGAACTGCACCGTCCGGAACAGGGTCCGCTCGGTGACCCGCGAGGCGGCGCTCTGGATCCTCGGTGAGCGGTGGCCGAGGATGAGCCCGGCGACCACGACCGCCAGGACGCCGGAGCCACCGACCTCCTCCGCGCCGATCATCGCCAGGTACGGGGCGAGCAACGACAAGGTCGTGTCGAGCACCGGGTCCTCGAGCCGGCGCCGCAGCGCGCTGACGAACGCGGCGACCACCCAGCCGACAACCGTCCCGATCACCACCGCGGCGGCGAAGTCCAGCGTCACCTCGAGCAGGGTCACGCTGGCCGAGACCGCGACCAGTGCGGTGCGCAGGGTGACCAGGGCGGTCGCGTCGTTGAGCAGGCTCTCGCCCTCCAGCACCGTCACCACCCGGCGGGGAAGGCCGACCCGGCGGGCGATGGCGGTCGCGGCCACGGCGTCCGGCGGTGCGACCACGGCACCGAGGGCGATCCCGGCGGCCAACGGCACCCCCGGCAGCAGCCAGGAGACGACGAGACCGACGCAGAGCGCGGTGACCAGGACAAGGGCCACCGACAGCAGCAGGATCGGCCGGCGGTTGGTTCGGATGTCCACGAACGGCGTCCGGATCGCGGTGGCGTACAGCAGGGGCGGCAGGATCCCGAGGATCACCAGATCGGGTTCGATGGTGTACTGCGGGATCCCGGGGACGAAGGAGGCGAGGATCCCGACCGCGGTGAGCACCAGTGGTGCGGACACGCCCCAGCGGGTCGATGCCCCGGCGATCAGTGCCGCGACGAGCACCAGACCGACGATCTCGGCGGCCTGGATCGAACCTCCCACGCAGGGAACCTAGTGCACCGGCCGCCGCGCAGCGACCGCCCGTGCGCGAGCGATGTCAGGCGACCGCGAGGGGCTGCACGCTCAGCACACGAGCGACCCGGGTCGCCTTGAGCAGGCGCAGCTGACGCGGCGGGACGTCGACCAGTACCAGCCGCCGGCCACGGCGACGGGCCCAGGCATGCGCACCGACCAGGACGCCCATGCCGACGGCGTCCCAGATCTCCAGGTCGGCCACGCGGACGAGCAGATCGCCGTCCCCGTCGTCCACGCCGGCGTACAGAACCGCTCGAGCGATCGGCGCCGTGCGCGCGTCCAGACGCCCGGACAAGGTGATCTCGTCACCGCGCCCTGACACATCGATGTCCAGTCCTACGTCCACGTGGTGCCCCCACCGCGTCGCCATCCGCGACCACCACGCCACACTACGGGTGGTAACTGTTCTGACGCTCAACGTTACGCTATGACGGTCTGTGCTGTCCCGGACCCGGCCGGGGCGAGTCCGCATCCGGCGGCGGCGAGCAGCTGCGCCGATCAATGGGTTCGCTATGGTGCCGCCGGCGATCTGCGCGCAGACTTGAGCGGTGGGAAGCCGGACCAGCGTGTCGTTCATGTTCGGACCGCTCGTCGCGCTGCTCGTGGTCGGCGTCCTGATCCTGTTGCTGCGCTGGGCGTTCGGGCACGGGCGCTCCCTGGTCGAGCGCCGCAGCACACCCGGCACGCCTCAGGAGTACGGGCTGTTGGTGCGGGTCGCCGCGCCAGCCACCTTCGTCGAGGCGGAGATGATCCGGCGCCGACTGGTGGACGCGGGCGTGCGGGCAACGCTGGCGCCGACCACTCAGGGTCCGGCGGTCATGGTGTTCTCCAAGGACGAGAGCATCGCCCGCCATCTCTTGGAGGACACGTAGGGTTGTTCGCATGGTCAACCTGACGCGCATCTACACCCGTACCGGCGACGACGGCAGCACCGCGCTCGGCGACATGAGCCGGACCAGCAAGAACGACCCACGGCTGATCGCCTACGCCGATGTGGACGAGACGAACAGTGCCATCGGCGTCGTCCTGGCCAACGGCGGGCTGTCCGACCAGGTGGTCGCGGTGCTCTCCCGGGTGCAGAACGACCTGTTCGACGTGGGGGCCGATCTGTGTACCCCGCTCACCGAGGCACCGGAGCACCCTCCGCTACGGATCACCGCGGAGTACATCGCCGATCTGGAGACCTCGTGCGACCGGTTCAACGCCGACCTGTCCCC
This sequence comes from uncultured Actinomycetota bacterium, assembly GCA_963825645.1. Taxonomy (GTDB): domain Bacteria; phylum Actinomycetota; class Actinomycetes; order Actinomycetales; family Kineosporiaceae; genus JADJPO01. Next base: position 377,959 of record CAWGTT010000009.1, on the reverse strand, counting down.
GCTGCGCTCGTTCGTGCTGCCCGGAGGGTCCCTCGCCTCGGCGAACCTTCACGTCGCGCGCACGGTGTGTCGTCGGGCCGAGCGCGCGGTCTGGGCCGCCGTCACCGCCTACGGGACCGAACCGGACGGCGGCGTGAACCCGCTGACCGCCCGCTACCTGAACCGGCTCAGCGACCTGCTGTTCATCCTGTGCCGGTATGCCAACCTCGGCAAGGGCGACGGCGACGTGCTCTGGCAGCCCGGCGGCGGCCGCGTTCCCGACCCCACCGCCTGACCCCCCCCACCCATCATGGGCACAACGTCACGCCGTGCCCGTCTAGCGGGCACGACGTCACGCCGTGCCCACTCGGGATGAGCACATCACCCCTCAGCGCCCAGGGAATCACTACTCTGCGTCGTCTTGATCAGGCGGCCGGCCGGACGACGATACCCTCCGGAGCGGGACGACGCCGCGCGGCGTCCAAGAGGGCCATCACCTCGCGGGCGAAGCGCTCGGGGTCCGACTGAATCTCGACGGGTGCGAAGTGCATGACCATGATGCCGTTGACCACCAGTTGGCGTGATCTCTGCAGTGTGTGCAGGTAGTCGGCCGGAAGCAGGTGCCACGCGAAGGAGTCGATCTCCAGGGCGGCGCCCAGTTGCGGCCAGAACGCGTCGGGCGACAGCACCAGTGCGCCGTCCACGGTGTAGACCCTCACGTTCCACAGGGGCGCCGGGATTCCGAACTGACACATGACGTCACGCGCCGTCGCCTCGGCCACGGACCGGACCCCTTCGCCCACTTCTCGCAGGACCGAGCGGGCCAGGGCGGTGCGCGCACGAGCTGCGATCCGCACCTGCTCCTGGAGCTCGGCGACGGTGACCAAGCGGTTCTGGACGCTCGATGCCACGAGGTCACGCACGTGGACGAGGGTCTCGCTGCGCCGGCTCGCGTCGATCACCGCCCGTGAGACGGGCGCGTAGGGCAGCGAGTCGATGATTCGAGCCGTGGGCAGGTGGCGGGTGCGCTCGATGCGGGCGTAGTCCTTGGACTTGCGCTGCTGGTCGATCGGGATGAGCAGATCTACCCGATCATCGGGCCGCACGGAGCGAAGACCGTGCGCCCGCAGAGCATCCAGGCCGGTGATGACCGCGTTGTCGCCGGCGAATGCCAGTGCTCCCAAGATCAGCTCGTGCCGAGTGGGTGTCCCGCGATGGGTCAGAACGACGCCTGGCAGGAGCCGTTGCCATGGACCGGACGGCGCGATCCGTCGAGTGATGGTGGATTTCGAGACCCCAAGGGCAACCAGCTGATCATGGGTTGCCACGAAGCCCCGCGTTGCGAGCACCTCGTTGAGTTCTGATCGATCGAATCGAGAGCGAGTCACAGTCGGTGAGCCTGCTGGCGTCGTCCTGTGTGATCCAGCGAGATCTTCGTGCCTGTGGACAACGGACGCTCAGACCGACGCTGAGGACGGAACATCGTCACCAGCTCGGCGGTGAAGTGACACACCGTGAACGTTTGGCCGATTCCGAGTGACGTCGTGCCCGTCCAACATGGGCACGACGTCACGCCGTGCCCGCTAGGCGGGCACGGCGTGACGTTGTGCCCATGTTTCGGGGGGTTGTGCCGTGTCGGGGTTAGGTCAGGAGGGGGTGTTCGCCGGGCGGGGCCGACTCGAGCCAGGTGGACAGGCCGGTGTAGGCCGTCTCGCTCATCCCGAGCTCCAGGGTCGCGGAGTCGTACACGCACCGGACCAGCACCCAGTCGGGAGACAGCACGGAGGTGTCCGGGGAGTCCGGGCGGCGGCGGTCCAGGATGGTCAACCGCGATCGGGACAGGGATCGGCTCGGACGCCAGGAGATGTCGAACAGGCGAAACCACTCCAGCCGGTCGTCCTGGTAGCGGGCGACGCCGAACACCCAGCCCCTGCCCTCGGTACGACGGCGCAGAGAACAGTCGAACGCGCCGACGCCTCTGCTGAGCAACGTTCGGCGAAGGACCAGGACGGCGAGGAAAACCAGCAGCCCCACCATGGCGAGCACACCCAGGACGGCGACAGGAACGACGAGATCGCTCATGCCGCCCACCTGCTAACTGTCTGCCGCGGGTCTTGCACCCAGAGCGGCGCTGTCCGAGACGATCATGACTCGGTCGTGCTCGATGGACAGGAAGCCGCCGTCGCAGTGTGCCGTGACATCGCTGCCCGAGCTCGGGCTGATCGTGATCTCGGACGGCGCGAGCACCGCCAGCACGGGGCTGTGGCCCGGCAGCACGCCGAGGTCGCCGTCGACCGTTCGGGCGACGACCATCGATGCCTCGCCCGACCAGACCTTGCGATCGGCCGAGACCATTTCCACCTGTAGTGGCACCGAGAACCTCCCGCTGAAACAGGGCCGGGGGCGGACATCGAGCTCCGCCCCCGGTTCAAGGATAGCGACCGCGACGTCCGCAGGGTCAGCCAGTCTGCTTCTTGATCTCGGCAGCCTTGCGCTCCACGTCGTCCAGGCCGCCGCACATGAAGAAGGCCTGCTCCGGGACGTCGTCGTAGTCGCCGTCCGCGATCTTGGTGAACGCCTCGATGGTGTCCTCGAGCGGCACGAACGACCCGTCGAGCCCGGTGAAGGTCTTGGCCACGAAGGTGTTCTGGGACAGGAAGCGCTCGATCCGGCGGGCCCGGTTGACGATGATCCGGTCCTCCTCGGACAGCTCCTCGACACCGAGGATGGCGATGATGTCCTGCAGCTCCTTGTTGCGCTGCAGGATCTGCTTGACCCGTACCGCGGTGGAGTAGTGCGCCGCGGAGATGTAGCGCGGGTCCAGGATCCGGCTGGTCGAGGTCAGCGGGTCCACCGCCGGGTAGATGCCCAGCGAGGCGACGGTCCGGCTGAGCTCGGTGGTCGCGTCGAGGTGAGCGAACGTGGTGGCCGGCGCGGGGTCGGTGTAGTCGTCGGCGGGCACGTAGACGGCCTGCATCGAGGTGATCGAGTGACCCCGGGTCGAGGTGATCCGCTCCTGAAGAACGCCCATCTCGTCGGCCAGGGTCGGCTGGTACCCCACGGCCGACGGCATCCGGCCGAGCAGGGTCGAGACCTCGGACCCGGCCTGGGTGAACCGGAAGATGTTGTCGATGAACAGCAGCACGTCCTGCTTCTGCACGTCCCGGAAGTACTCGGCCATGGTCAGCGCCGACAGGGCGACCCGCAGCCGGGTACCCGGCGGCTCGTCCATCTGGCCGAAGACCAGCGCGGTCTTCTCGATGACCCCGGTCTCGGTCATCTCGGCGATCAGGTCGTTGCCCTCACGGGTCCGCTCGCCGACCCCGGCGAACACCGACACACCGCCGAAGTTCTCGGCGACACGGTAGATCATCTCCTGGATGAGCACCGTCTTGCCGACACCGGCGCCGCCGAACAGGCCGATCTTGCCGCCCAGCACGTACGGGGTGAGCAGGTCGATCACCTTGATGCCGGTGGTGAACATCTCGGTCTTCGACTCCAGCTGGTCGAAGGCCGGGGCGTTGCGGTGGATCCCCCAGCGGTCTTTGATCTCGAGCCGCTCACCGGGCTTGAGGTTGAGGCAGTCGCCGATGGTGTTGAACACGTGCCCCTTGGTCACGTCGCCGACGGGCACCAGGATCGGGCTACCCGTATCGCGTACCGAGGACCCGCGGACCATGCCGTCGGTCGGCTGCATCGAGATGGCCCGCACCATGTTGTCGCCGATGTGCTGGGCGACCTCGAGAGTGAGGGTTCGGGTCCGCTCGCCCATGATCACGTCGACGTGCAGGGCGTTGTAGATCTCCGGCATCGCGTCGCTCGGGAACTCGATGTCGACGACGGGGCCGATCACCCGGGATACCCGGCCGACCCCGGCCGCCTCGGTGGCGGCGGGCGACTCAACAGAAGTGGCAGTCATGTCTCTCTCACTCATCGCTTCCGGGTTCGGTCCGTGGGTCTCGGGGCGGCTAGTGGGCGGAGCCGGCGTCGGCCAGAGCCCCGGCGCCACCGACGATCTCGCTGATCTCCTGAGTGATCTCGGCCTGGCGCGCGGTGTTCGCCAGCCGGGTGTAGCGCGTGATGAGCTCCTCGGCGTTGTCGGTCGCAGACTTCATGGCCCGCTGTCGCGCGGCCAGCTCGCTGGCAGCGGACGTGAGCAGCGCGTTGAAGATCCGCGACTCGACATAGTTGGGCAGCAGGGCGTCGAGCACGGCCCCGGCCGAGGGCTCGAACTCGTACAGCGGCAGAACATCGTCCGGGGCCGGCGGCTCGTCGCCCTCGACCACTTCGAGGGGCAGCAACCGGACGACCTCGGGCTCCTGGGTGACCATGTTGACGAACCGGGTGTAGACGATGTGGATCTCATCGACGCCGCCCTCCTCGCTCGGAGTGAGGAACGCCTTGATGAGCGTGTCGGCGATCTCCTTGGCCCAATCGAAGGTCGGCGAATCGGAGAAGCCGGTCCACTGCCCGGCGATCTCCCTGCGCCGGAACGTGTAGTAGGCCACGCCCTTACGCCCGGCGATGTAGGTCTGGATCGTCTTTCCCTCGCCACGGAGCAGCTCGGCGAGCCGCTCCCCCTCCTTGATCACATTGGAGGAGTACGCGCCGGCCAGGCCGCGGTCGGAGGTGACCAGGAGCATCGCAGCCCGGGTCACGTCCGGCTTCTCCGTGGTCAGCGGGTGGTCCTCGTTGGAGTAGGTGGCCACCGCCGAGACCGCCCGCGTGATCGCGCGGGTGTAGGGCACGGACGCCGCGGTGCGCTGCTGTGCCTTGACCATCCGCGACGTGGCGATCAGCTCGAAGGCGCGAGTGATCTTCTTGGTCGCCTGGACCGTGCGGATCCGCTGTCGGTAGATACGGAGCTGGGCGCCCATGTCAGCCGCGCTTCTGCCGGACGATCTTCTCCTGCTCGACCGCCTCCTCCTCGAGCGCCTCCTCGACCGCCTCCTTGCCGAGAGCGCCGATCGCATGCCCGCTGCCACCGCGGAAGCGCGACTTGAACTCGGCGATCGCCTTCTTCAACGAGGCCTCGGTGTCGTCGTCGACGGTCATGGTCTCCCGGATGGTGTCCAGGATCGAGGTGTTGCGGCGCAGGTGGTCGATGAACTCCTGCTCGAACGCGTGCACGTCCTCGACGGGGACGGCGTCGAGCTCGCCGGAGGTGCCGGTCCAGATGGCGACCGCCTGCTCCTCCATCCGGTACGGCGAGTACTGCGGCTGCTTGAGCAGCTCGACCAACCTGGCGCCGCGAGCCAGCTGGGCCCGGGACGCGGCGTCCAGGTCGGAGGCGAACATCGCGAACGCCTCGAGAGCGCGGTACTGCGCCAGGTCGACGCGGAGCGACCCGGAGACCTTCCGCATGGCCTTGGTCTGGGCGGCGCCACCGACGCGACTGACCGAGATACCGACATTGACCGCGGGGCGGACGTTGGCGTTGAACAGGTCGGACTCGAGGAAGATCTGCCCGTCGGTGATCGAGATGACGTTGGTCGGGATGTAGGCCGAGACATCGTTGGCCTTGGTCTCGATGATCGGCAGCCCGGTCAGCGAACCGGCGCCCATGTCGTCGGAGAGCTTCGCGCACCGCTCCAGCAGCCGGCTGTGCAGGTAGAACACGTCGCCGGGGTAGGCCTCACGACCAGGCGGGCGACGCAGCAGTAGCGACACCGCCCGGTAGGCCTCGGCCTGCTTGGTCAGGTCGTCGAAGATGATCACGACGTGTTTGCCGGCGTACATCCAGTGCTGGGCGATCGCCGAGCCGGTATAGGGCGCGAGGAACTTGAAGCCCGCGGCGTCCGAGGCGGGGGCCGCCACGATGGTGGTGTACTCCAGCGCCCCGGCCTCCTCCAGCGCCCGCCGGACGCCGGAGATGGTCGAGCCCTTCTGACCGATCGCCACGTAGACGCAGCGGACCTGCTTGGCCGGGTCCCCGCTGGCCCAGTTGTCCTTCTGGTTGATGATCGTGTCGATCGCCACCGCGGTCTTGCCGGTCTGCCGGTCCCCGATGATGAGCTGGCGCTGGCCGCGGCCGATCGGCGTCATGGAGTCGATGGCCTTGATGCCGGTCATCAACGGTTCGTGCACGCTCTGCCGCTGGACGACGCTGGGTGCCTGCACTTCGAGCGCCCGGCGGTCCTCGGCCACGATCTCGCCCAGGCCGTCGATCGGGTTGGCCAGCGGGTCGACCACTCGGCCGAGGAAGCCGTCGCCGACCGGGACCGAGAGGATCTCCCCGGTCCGGTGGACCTCCTGGCCCTCCTCGATCCCGGCGAAGTTACCGAGCACGACCACGCCGATCTGGCGGACGTCGAGGTTCAGCGCCAGTCCGAGGGTGCCGTCCTCGAAGGTGAGCAGCTCGCTCGCCATCACGCTCGGCAGGCCTTCGACGTGGGCGATGCCGTCCCCGGCGTCGGCCACCCGGCCGACCTCTTCGCGTGAGGTCGCACCCGGCTCGTAGGACTGGACGAAGGCGTCCAAGGCGTCCCGGATCTCCTCCGGACGGATCGTCAATTCCGCCATGGTGTCGGTCCCTCTGCTCTCTGTGCTCTCGGGTGGTCGTGCTGTCGTCGTGGACGTTGCTGTTCGTTCGCTGGTCGGGTTCAGCCGGCCAGTCGGCGGCGGGCCTCATCGAGCCTGCCGACGGCCGTTCCGTCGATGACCTCGCCCTCGACCTCGACGCGGATCCCTCCGAGTACCTCGGGGTCGAGGTCGATGTTCAACCGGACGGCGCGACCGTAGATCCGGCGCAGGGCCACCGTGAGCCGCTCCCGCTGGCGTTCGGTGAGCGGGATCGCCGCCACGACCTGGGCGACCAGCTGGCGACGGCGATGTGCGGCGGCCTCGACGAAGGACTCCAGGATCCGCTCCGTGCGGAGCCCGCGGGGTGCCGACGCCGCCTGGACGACGAGCCGCACCGTCTCCGGGGCGGCCTGGTCACCCAGCAGGCGGCGGACCAGCTCGGCCTTGCGATCGGTGCCCTCGGTCCGCGCCGAGAAGGCGTCGCGCAGGCCCTGGTCGCCCGATATGGCGCGGGAGAACCGGAACAGCTCGTCCTCCACCGCATCGAGTCGCCCGGCCTTCTCGGCGCCGGCCAGAGCCGCGGAGACGGCTAGCTGCTCCGTGGCGTCCGTGAGGTCGCCGCCGGCCGACCAGCGGCTGCGGACCAGGCCGGAGACCAGGTCGATCGCGGCGTCGGAGACCTTGCCACCGAACAGTCGGGCGATCAGCGCCGCTTTGTCCTGGCCGTCACGCGATGGGTCGGTGAGCGCCCGGCGCAGGCTCGGGTTCCTGGCCAGGGCCTCGGTGACCCCGAACAGGTCCTCGGCGAGCGTCGCTGCGTCGTCCGAGCCGATGCCGGCCACAAGCGTCTCCAGGCGCTCGGCCGCACCAGCCAGCGCGTCACGGCTAGGCCCCCTCATCAGGACTCCGCTGGTGCACGGCCCACCGAGGCATCCGACTCGAGCTCGGCGAGGAAGCGGTCGATCACCCGCGAGGCCCGGGCGTCGTCCTGCAGCGACTCGCCGACGATCCGGGAGGCCAGCGTGGTGGCCATCGAACCCACCTCGCCGCGCAGCTGGACCACGGCCTGCTGATGCTCCGCCTGGATCTGCTGCTGAGCGGCCGCAGCGATCCGGGACGCCTCGGTCTGGGCCTGCTCACGCATCTCCGCGAGGATCGCCGCGCCCTCCGAGCGCGCCCGTTCCCGGATCCGCTGCGCCTCACCCTGAGCCTCGGTGAGCTGGTCCTGGTAGGACTTCAGAGCGGCGGCGGCCTCGGCCTGGGCGGCCTCGGCCTTCTTCATGCCGCCCTCGATCGCCGTCGTTCGCTCCTCATAGACCAGCTCCAGCCGCGGAACGACCCTGGTCCGGACGACCCAGTAGAGGATCCCGATCGCGATGAACCCGACGATCAGCTCTCCCGGGTGGGGCAGGATCGGGTACGCGGTCGCCCAGAAGCCCTCCCCCTCCGCCGCCGGCACGGCGGGTGTCAATACGAAGGTCACGTCTGCTCTCCTCGCAGCTCGGCGTCAGGTGTGATGACGGGGCGACCAAGCCTGTCGGTCGCGAATCAGGTGCGGAAGACGAACGCGAGAGCCAGACCGAAGATGGCCAGCGCCTCGGCGAGGGCGAAGCCGAGGAACGCGATCGGCTGCAGCATCCCGCGGGCTTCGGGCTGGCGTGCCACGCCGCTGATGTAGGCGGCGAAGATCAGGCCGACACCGATACCGGGGCCGATGGCGGAGAGGCCGTAGCCGAGGATCGCGATGTTTCCTGTCACGGTGCTTCCCTTTCGTTCTCCCGTCGCCGGGCCGGCTTCGGAGGGTCGGTCGTCGGACGGCGTGTGCCGACCGCGCTCTGGTGCATCAGTGCGTCGTGCGGGTCAGTGCTCGTCGGCCAGGGAGCCGGCGATGTACAGGGCGGTGAGCAGGACGAAGATGTACGCCTGGAGGAACTCCACCAGGAGCTCGAACACGGTCATCACGAAGGCCATCAGCCAGGAGAAGATCCCGACCGGGATGTAGGCGGCGTTGCCGGACTCGAGCACCAGGTACTCGCCGCCGGTGATGAACAGCACCAACAGCAGGTGCCCGGCGAACATGTTGCCGAAGAGTCGCAATGCCAGGGTGACCGGCCGGGTGAAGAAGTAGGTGAGCAGCTCCAGCGGGAACAGGATCACCAGCACCCAGCCCGGCACGCCCGGCGGGACCATGTGCTTGAAGTACCCGCTCAGGCCCATGTTCCGGATGCCCACGACGTGGTAGACGACGAACACGATCAGGGCCAGCGCGACCGGGAAGGCGAACCGGCTCATCGTCGGGAACTGGATCGGCGGGATCACGCCGAACAGGTTGTTCAGCAGGATCAGCACGAACATCGAGAACAGCAGCGGCACGAACCGCAGGAAGTCGCGGCTTCCGATGATGTCGCGGGCCACCGAGTTGCGGACCAGCCCGTAGACCTGTTCGGTGAAGAACTGGCTCTTGCCGGGCACGACCTGCGCCCGGCGGGTACTGGCCAGCAGCCACCAGGAGAGCAGCCCGACCGACAGCAGGATGACGATGGAGGCACGAGTGATCGCGAACGCGCCGTCCGTGCCGAACAGCGGCTGCCAGAACAGCTCGGTCCCCGGGGACTCGTAACCGCCCTCCTGGCTGGCGGCGAGCAGAGGGCTCACAGGTCTCCTCACTCAGCGTGACCGGCGTCCGAGGACGCCGCAGGCGGGCGTCGGTCGTGCGAACCGTACCGGACCCAGACCACGTACAGGGCGAGAGCCATGCCACCGACAATGCCCACGAAGACGAACACCGGAGAGGTGCCCAACCAGCGGTCAGCGGCCCAGCCAAGCCCTCCGTACAGAGCAGGTCCGGAGATCAGGTACGCCAGGACTGTCCACGCCGCGGCCTCGCCGAGCGGCCTGATCGACCGGGCGTCGTCGTCCATCGGGTCGAAACCCTATCAGTCACGCCCCGTGTGCGGACCCCCCCGTTCCGCCTCCTGACCAGGGTTCTCGGTGTCGGCCTCACCAGGCGGCGACCCGAAGGCGAGCACCCGAAGCCGGCTGGTGGCGCGCGCCTGACCGGCGACCGCGGCGGCGGCGGTGAGCAGCAGGGTCCACCCCAGATGTGTCGTCGAGAGCCAGGGCTGCGACCGCAGCCAGGCGAAAATGGCGCCGAGCAGGACGACGAGGGTCAGGTAGGCGGCCAGCGCACTGGCCATCACCGCAGGTGGCGACCACGTCCCGGCCACCGACATGACCGCCGGACCGACGCTGAACGCCACCGCGGCGAGCCCTGCGCCGAGCAGCGCCCCGGTGAGTGCCGCACCGGAGCTCAGCGCCGAGATCGCACATGCCGCCACGGTCACCACGAGCACCGGGACCATGGCCGCGCGAAGCAGAAGCATGGGAACCGACGCGGTCTGCGGACCAGTGTCGACCGTGCCCGGCGCAGGCGCTCCGACCGGCCCTGGAGCGCTTGTGAAACGAATCACGATCCCACCTCTCGCTCACCCTGCGTGTCCGGAGCGCCGCTGGCTCACGCCGCCCCGGCCACGTAGCGGGCCGAGGGTCAACGCCAGCGCGACCATGATCGCTGCCGCCCCCGCAGCCAAGGCGGTCGGGACGGGGATGAACGCCATCAAGGCGACGCCGAAGGCGACGATCGCCGTCCAGATGTAGAAGATCAGGACGGCGCGGGCGTGGCTGTGACCGAGCCGCAGCAGCCGGTGGTGCAGGTGTGAGGAGTCCGGATGCCAGGGCTTCTGCCCGGCCCGGGTGCGCCGGATCACCGCCATGGCGAGGTCGACCAGCGGGACGGCGAGAATCGCCAACGGGATGAGCAGCGGGAAGAAGGCCGGCACGATCTGCGCCCGGGACACCACGGTCGGGTCCACCTGACCGGTGATCGTGATCGTCGAGGCCGCGACCAGCAGTCCGAGCAGCATCGAGCCGGAGTCACCCATGAAGACCCGGGCCGGGTTGAAGTTGTGCGGCAGGAAGCCCAGGCAGCAGCCCACCATCGCGGCCGTGACCAGGGAGGCGAGGGAGGCGTAGTCGCGCGGGCTGGCGTGCTGGGCGAGCAGATAGCTGTAGACGAAGAACGCCGACCCGGCGATCCCGACGATGCCGGCGGCCAGTCCATCGAGCCCGTCGACGAAGTTGACGGCGTTGATGGTGACCACGACGACCAGCACCGTGACGACGAACAACATCCCGTAGGACAGCAGGGTGACCCCGCCGATCGGCAGAATCAGCAGCTGGACCCCTTTCCAGGCCATGAGCCCGGCGGCCAGGGCCTGCCCGGCCAGCTTCGTGACGGCGTCCAGGCTCCACAGATCGTCGGCCACCCCGAGCGCGCAGACCGCAGTGGCCCCGGCGAGCACACCCCATGGGGCCCCGCTGTCGAAGATCGGTGCCGTGAACGGCATTCGGCTGGCCACGAGGAGCGCCGCAGCGAACCCGGCCAGCATCGCCGTCCCGCCCATCCGCGGAATGGGCACGTCGTGAACGTCGCGGTCCCGGACCGGTGTGATCGCCCCGATCCGACGGGCGATCCGGCGTACCAGCGGGGTCACCAGGTAGGTGATCGCCGCGGCGACCAGCAGCACGAAGAGGTAGGCGCGCACCGGGCCGTCCCCTAGCCCTGCCCGGCCGACGCGGCGAGCGGGTCGAGCAGGTCGGGGACCACCTCACGCAGCGCTGCACCGTCCAGCGCGCCCCGGCGCAGCAGCCGCGGATGCTCGCCGGTGACGTCCACGATGCTGGACATCTCAGCGGGCGGAAGGTGGCCGGCGTCGAGATAGACGTGCACGTCATCGCCGAACGTGGCGCGTACCTCGGCGCACGACTGGGGCTGGGTGCTCGGCCCGGAAGCCGAGCCGCCGGCCGACCCGCCGGCCGGTGCGCCGGCCCCGGTGACCGCCATCGGTCCGGTGCGTCGCAAGAGCTCCAGGGCGACCGGATGAAGCGGCATCCGGACGGCGACCGTGCCGCCGGTGTCGCCGAGGTCCCAGTCCAGGGTGGGCTGGGAACGACAGAGCAGGGTGAGCGGCCCGGGCCAGAACGCCGCGACCAGATCCCGAGCGGCGGTGATGAGTCCGGTGGTGATCCCGTCCAGGGCGCCCACCCGACCGATCAGGACCGGAGGCGGCTGGTGGCGAGTGTGCTTCTTGAGCGCGCGGAGCCGAGCGACCGCCGCACCGGAGAACGCGTCGCAGCCCAGCCCGTAGGCCGCATCGACCGGGAACACGACCAGCTCGCCGAGACCGACCGACGTCGCCGCCCGGTCGATGCCACGTCGCCTCCCCGCCGGTTCGGTGCAGTCGAAGCGAAGGGCCACACCGGGCAGTCTGTCATCTGCGGCGGGCGTGCAGCACACGCTCCCGACCGGCCAGATCCACCACGCTGCGCACCGGTCCCCACGCGGCGAGCTCGGCCAGCTCGCGGGTGGCCGCCCCCTGGACGTCGGCATGCTCCATGAGCAGCAGCCCACCGGGACGAAGCAGCACCGCGGCGGTGGCCACCACCGCCCGCGGCACGTCCAGACCGTCGCCGCCGCCGAACAGCGCCAGGTGCGGATCATGGGTGGCGACCTCCGGCTCGACCGGCATCGCGCCGTCCGGGATGTACGGCGGGTTCGCCGTGACCACGTCGACGCAGCCGGCCAGGTCGGCGAGCGCACCACCGGGCTCGGCGGCACCCATCACGTCGCCCGCCCGCAGCTCGACCCGCCGGCCCGCGGGGAGCCCGGCGAGGTTGCGGCGGGCCCAGGCCAGCGCCGGCTCGGCCAGCTCGAGGGCGACCACGCGGGCCCTCGCCACCTCGTCCGCCACGGCGAGCGCCACGGCCGCCGACCCGGTGCACAGGTCCGTGACGAGCACCTCGCCACCCCGCCGCCGGGACTGGAGATCGGCCTCCTCGACGGCCAGCCCGGCGAGAACCTCGGTCTCCGGGCGCGGGACGAACACCCCGGGTCCGACGTCCAGCTCGAGGCGGCGGAACGGTGCCCGCCCGGTCAGGTGCTGCACCGGCTCGCGGGCCGCCCGCCGGACGACGAGGGCGTGGTAGTCGTGGACGTCCGGCGTGCCGCCGTCCCAGCGATCACCACGGGCCATTGCCGCCGCCAGCTCGCCACGGCTCAGCCCGAGCAGGTGGGCGGCGAGCAACTCGGCATCGGCCCGCGGGCTGGGGACCCCTGCGGCGGCCAGGCGCTGCACGGCGTCCAAGACGATTGCGGACAGTAGGGGCGGCGCCGGGTTCACGCGTCCTCGAGCAGGCTCAACCTGGCGGCTTCGTCGGCATCCAGGCAGGACCGGATCACCGGGTCGAGATCGCCGTCCAGCACCGCATCGAGGTTGTATGCCTTATAACCGGTGCGGTGGTCGGCGATCCGGTTCTCACCGAAGTTGTAGGTGCGGATCCGTTCGCTGCGGTCCACGGTGCGTACCTGGGAGCGCCGGGCGGCGGCGGCCTGGGCCTGCGCCTCCTCCACGGCGGCGGCATGGAGGCGGGCGCGCAGGATCCGCAGCGCCGACTCCTTGTTCTGGAGCTGGCTCTTCTCGTTCTGGCACGAGACGACGATCCCGGTCGGCAGGTGGGTGATCCGCACCGCGGAGTCAGTGGTGTTCACGCTCTGGCCGCCCGGGCCGGAGGACCGGAAGACGTCGATGCGCAGGTCGTCCTCCTTGAGGTCGACCTCCACCTCCTCGACCTCGGGGAGCACCAGCACACCCGCTGCACTGGTGTGGACCCGGCCCTGGGACTCGGTCACCGGCACCCTCTGCACCCGGTGCACCCCGCCTTCGTACTTGAGGCGGGCGAACACCCCCTCGCCGGGGCCCGGCCGCCCGCGCGAGGCCATGGCCACCGAGACGTCCTTGTAGCCGCCCAGCTCGCTCTCGGTGGCGTCGATCACCTCGGTGCGCCAACCGCGCCGCTCGGCGTAGCGCAGGTACATCCGCACCAGGTCGGCCGCGAAGAGCGCGGATTCGATGCCGCCCTCACCGGCCTTCACCTCGAGGATCACGTCGCGGTCGTCGTCCGGGTCGCGGGGCAGCAGCAGCCGACGCAGCCGCTGGCGCGCCTTCTCCTCAGCGGCGGCCAGGTCGGGCACCTCGGCCGCCAGCGCGTCGTCCAGCTCGCCGAGCTCGCGGGCCGTCTCCAGGTCGCCGGCGAGGACGCGCCAGGCGCGGTAGGCCTCGGTGACGCCGGTCAGCTCCGCGTAGCGCCGTCCGAGGCGTCGCGCCACCGCGGCGTCGGCGTGCACCGCCGGGTCGGCAAGGCGGCGCTCGATCTCGGCGTGCTCGGCCAGCAGGGGCTGGACGGCGCCGGTCAGCGCGTCGCTCACCTCACCACACCTCCCTGACCGAGCATCCGGCCCTGACCGAGCATCCGGCGGTGACACGACGGCGGCGCCGGTCGCACGGCCCCTGCATCGACCGGACGGTCGACGGGAACGGTGCGGCCGGCGCCGCGAGTGGAGCTACTTGCCGCCCTGCTTCTTGCCGTAGCGCTGCTGGAACCGGGCCACGCGGCCGCCGGTGTCGAGGATCTTCTGCTTGCCCGTATAGAACGGGTGGCACTGGCTGCAGACATCGGCGTGGATGACGCCGTTCTTCGCCGTGCTGCGCGTGGTGAACGTCGCGCCACAGGTGCACGTCACCGTGGTCTCGACGTAGTCCGGGTGGATGCCGCTCTTCACGTTGTCTCCTCGAGTCGTTGCCGCCGGGTCGGTCTCGCCACGAGACCGTGAACCGGAGCCTGCACCAGTGTGCCAGACCTCAAACCTGCTCATGCTCGGCAGGTGAACGCCAAACCGGGCCTGGATAGTCCCGAACAGGTGCACCCGCGAGCATGACCGGTTTCTCTGTTCTCTCAGTCGTCGTCCTTCTCTCAGTCGTCGTCGCGACCGGGCACCGGGGTGGTCTTGTGCACCTGCATCAAGAACTCCGCGTTGCTCTTGGTGCCCTTGACCCGGTCCAGCAGCAGCTCGATCGCCTGCTGCGGCTCGAGCGCGCCCATCACCCGGCGAAGCTTCCAGACGACGTTGAGCTCCTCGCGCGACATGAGGATCTCCTCGCGCCGGGTGCCGGAGGCGTTCACGTCGACCGCCGGGAAGATGCGCTTGTCGGCCAGGTTGCGCGACAGCCTCAGCTCCATGTTGCCGGTTCCCTTGAACTCCTCGAAGATCACTTCGTCCATCTTGGAGCCGGTCTCGACCAGCGCGGTGGCCAGGATGGTCAGCGAGCCGCCGTGCTCGATGTTGCGAGCCGCACCGAAGAACCGCTTCGGCGGGTAGAGGGCGCTGGAATCGACCCCTCCGGACAGGATCCGGCCGCTGGCCGGTGCGGCCAGGTTGTAGGCCCGGCCCAGCCGAGTGATCGAGTCGAGCAGCACGACCACGTCGTGGCCCAGCTCGACCAGCCGCTTGGCCCGCTCGATCGCCAGCTCGGCGACGGTGGTGTGGTCATCGGCCGGGCGGTCGAAGGTGGAGGCGATCACCTCACCCTTGACCGTGCGCTGCATGTCGGTGACCTCTTCGGGCCGTTCGTCGACCAGCACGACCATGAGGTGGCACTCGGGGTTGTTCTGCGTGATCGCGTTGGCGATCGCCTGCAGGATCAAGGTCTTGCCGGCCTTCGGCGGAGAAACGATCAGGCCACGCTGGCCCTTGCCGATCGGGGCGACCAGATCGATGATCCGAGTGCTGATCTGGTTCGCCTCGGTCTCCAGACGCAGCCGTTCCTGGGGATAGAGCGGGGTCAGCTTGCCGAAGTCGGCGCGGGACCGGGCCTCCTCGGGCGTGGAGCCGTTGATCGTGTCCAGCCGGACCATGGCGTTGAACTTCTGCCGCTGGTTGTCGCCCTCGCGCTGCTGCCGGACGGCGCCGGTCACCGCATCGCCCTTGCGCAGCCCGTGCTTCTTGACCTGGCCGAGCGAGACGTACACGTCGCCGGGGCCGGGCAGGTACCCGGACGTGCGCAGGAACGCGTAGTTGTCCAGCACGTCGAGGATGCCGGCG
The DNA here is from genome assembly GCA_963825645.1 of uncultured Actinomycetota bacterium. Lineage (GTDB taxonomy): Bacteria > Actinomycetota > Actinomycetes > Actinomycetales > Kineosporiaceae > JADJPO01. The sequence goes on along the minus strand of CAWGTT010000009.1, from coordinate 362,460 downwards.
ACCGGAATCAGGACGTCGTCCTCGGTCACCTCCGGCTCCTCCGCCATGCCGGGCCCGGCGTCCCCGCCCCCACGCGTACGCCGCTTGCGGTCGCGATACCGGCCGCGGCGGCGGCGGCCCCGGCCATCGCCGTCCTCGTCGTCGTCGCGCGCGGCGCCCTGATGGGGGCCCTGGTTCTGGTTGTGCTCCCCCTGCCGGGCCTGGGTGTCACGCTGCGGGGGGCGGTCACGGTTGTTCCGGTTGTTCTGGTTGTCGCGCTGTCCGCGGCCGTCGCGGCCGGCCCGGTTCTCGCGCTGCTCCGTCGACGCTCCGACGGCCGGCGCCTCGGACGGGGCCGCGGCCGGGGCCTGAGCGGCTCCGTTCGACGAGGCGGCTCCGTCGCCCGCAGGGCTCGTGGTCGAGGGGGCCTGCTCAGCGCTCGGCGCGCTCGAGCTCTCACGCAGCGAGAGCGCGGGCTGGGTCGAGGCCCCGCCGGACTGACGGGCTCGGATCGCCTCGAGAAGGTCGGACTTGCGCATCCGACCGGTGCCGCTGATGCCCAGCTCGGACGCGATCGCCTGCAGCTGGGGCAGGCGGAGCCCGGAGAGGCTCCCGCTCGCGGTGGAGCGCTGCGGCGCGGTGGCGCCGGCGTCCGAGGAGCTCTGCGCGTCGGCGATCTCGCTGGTGTCGGTCAACTGGGTTCCCTTCGCCTCCGGCGCCCGCGGTGGCGAGCGCGTGGAGCGGGTCGACGTCCGGGGTTCGTTCCCCGGACCGAATGAATCCGCGCATGAACGTGTCAGAACGTCTGGGAAGAGCGCGGTGGCTGACAGCGGCTGGGGCTCGAGGATCGAAGCCTCCGCGCGGCTGCCTACATACTGTAACACCGCTGCGGTGGCCCTTGCGCAACCCCAGCTATCGACGTCTGATGCCGAGCGGCCCACCCTAGGGCTCCCGCACGCCGTCGGGCGCGTGGTAGGGGTTATCAAGCGAGCCGTGTCAGGCCATCCGGCCGTGCCGGGTCCGATCCACGATGGAGACTGACGTGAAGGATCTCGACCAGTCCGGGCGGCGTCCGTGGTGGCGCGATGCCGTGATCTACGAGATCTACCCGCGCAGCTTCAGCGACGCCAACGGCGACGGGGACGGCGACCTGCGTGGCATCCGGGAGCGGCTCGGGTACCTGGCCGATCTCGGCGTCGACGGCATCTGGATCGCACCGTGGTACGCCTCGCCCCTGGCGGACGGCGGCTACGACGTCAGCGACTACTGCGACATCCACCCGATGTTCGGCAGCCTGCAGGACGCCGTCGAGCTGCTCGACGCCGCACATGAGCACGGCCTGAAGGTGATCGTCGACCTGGTTCCCAACCACTGCTCGCACGCCCATCCCTGGTTCAAGGCCGCTCTCGCGGCGGGGCCCGGCTCGCCGGAGCGGGACAGGTTCTTCTTCCGTGAGGGGAAGGGTCGCCACGGCGAGCTGCCGCCGAACAACTGGATCAGCTGCTTCGGCGGCCCGAGCTGGACTCGGGTCACCGAGGCCGACGGCCGGCCGGGCCAGTGGTACATGCACCTGTTCGCGCCGGAGCAGCCCGACCTGAACTGGCGCAATGAGCAGGTGCTGTCCGACTTCGACGACATCCTGCGGTTCTGGCTCGACCGTGGAGTGGACGGGTTCCGGGTGGACGCCGTTCCGGCCATGGCCAAGGACCCGGCTCTGCGGGACGCCGACTACGGTCCGGTGCCGCAGTTCCGGACCATGGACTGGGTGGACAACCCCCACTGGGACCTCGACGACGTCCACGAGATCGTTCGGCGCTGGCGGGCGATCGGGGACACCTACGACGGGGACCGGGTCTGGATCGCCGAGTCGGTGGTCGGCGACCCGCACCGGCTGAGTCTGTACGTGCGCCCCGACGAGATGAACACGGCGTTCAACTTCGCCTACTTCAAGGCGCCCTGGGAGGCCGGCCCGATCCGGGCGGTCGTGGAGGCGACCCTGGCCACCCTGGCCCCGGTCGGCGCCCCGCCCACCTGGGTGCTGTCCTCGCACGACGAGCCTCGGCACGTGACCCGGTACGGACGCCCCGAGACCGCCTTGATGTTCCTCACCGACGGCGAGGGCCAGCCGGTGGACCTCGCGCTGGGACGCCGACGCGCCCGCGCCGCCGTGATGCTGATGCTCGCCCTGCCCGGCAGCGCCACCCTCTACCAGGGGGAGGAGCTCGGGCTGCCCAACGTCGACGACCTCCCCGATGAGGTGCTCCAGGACCCGATGTGGTTCCGCTCGGGCGGCACGGTCCGGGGCCGGGACGGGTGCCGGGTGCCGATGCCCTGGGGCGGGGACACCCCGCCCTTCGAGTTCACCGCGGACGGTGTGCGGCCCTGGCTGCCGCAGCCACCGCAGTGGGCGAAGCTGACCGTCCAGGCCCAGCTCGCCGATCCGGGCTCGATGCTGTCGCTGTACCGGCAGGCGCTTCGGGTGCGCCATGAGCAGCCCGGGTTCGCCACCGATGCGTTCAGCTGGAACCCCTCCGCCCCCGGGGTGCTGGACTTCGCCCGCGGGGACGAGCTGCGGTGCGTGGTCAACCTGTCGGGTGCGGCGCTGTCGCTGGGCCCGGATGACGATGTGATCCTGTCCAGCCTCCCGCTAGAGGACGGCGCCTTGCCCCACGACGCCGCCGCCTGGCTCAGGTCCTGACGAGGCCGATCGACGAGCCACTGCGGCCAGCCCGACAGGAACGGCCGACGAGGACTGCCCGCCGCCGGGCTCAGGATCCAGCAGAACGGTCCCGGTAGAGTCGAGGCGGAGGGCCATCACGGTCCAGCTCCCCAGCCGGTCCGGCTGGTCGGCCAGGGCCTGCCGCGCGGCGTCGATCGGCTGTGGGCCGTTCCCGAGCACCATGACGCTCGGACCCGCCCCGGAGACCACGGCGGCCGCCCCGCGCTCCCGGACCGCGGCGACCAGGGCCGCACTGGCCGGCATCGCGGGGGCTCGCTGGGTCTGGTGCAGCCGGTCCCGGGTGGCTTCGAGCAACAGGTCGGGCCGTCCGGCGAGGGCGTGCACCAGCAGGGCGGTGCGGGCGGCGTTGAACGCCGCGTCGGCGTGCGGTACGTGCTCGGGCAGCATCGCCCGGGCGCGCGAGGTGGCCAGCTCGGCGTCGGGAAGGCAGACCACCGCCGTGATCCGGGGATCGAGCTCGAGCTGAACGCAGTGGGCCCGGGGCAGCGAGCCGGCGCCGTCCGGACCCCGCTGGGAGACCCAGGACAGGGTGCAGCCGCCGAACAGGGCGGCCGAGGCGTTGTCCGGGTGCCCCTCCGCCGCGCTGGCCAGGTCGAAGACGGCCTGGGAGTCCAGCCGGTCCGGCTGGGTGAGCAGCCCGCGGGCCAGGACCAGTCCGACCGCGATCGCGGCTGCCGAGGAGCCCAGGCCACGGCCGTGCGGGATCGCGTTGCGACAGCGCAGGTGCAGGTGCGGCTGCTGCTCGGCACGCCCCGCGCCGGCGCGGGTGAGACCGGCCCGCAGCGATCTGAGGACCAGGTGGTCCTCGGTGAGCGGCACCGCCCCCTGGCCCTGACCTGCCACCTCGATCCGCGCACCGGGGCGGCCGGGCTCGCGCGGGGAGGCGAGCACGGTGACCTCGTCGTGCAGGTCGAGGGCCAGCGCCATGCTGTCGAAGCCGGGACCCAGGTTGGCGCTCGAGGCCGGTGTCCACGCGGTGACGGGCACACCGAGGCGCACCAGCGGCCGGGGGTGGGACATCGTCAGGCTCCCTCGACCCGCATCACGGAGTCGACGGCCTCGACGATATCGAGCGCGGCCAGCGCGTCGACGGTCGCGGTCAACGCGGCGTCCGGCGCGGTATGGGTGACCACCACCAGGGCAGCTCTGGCCGGGGCGGCGACCTGTCCTTCGCGCACACTCTGCTGCTGCTGGCGAACGGTCTCGATCGAGACGTCGTGGTCGGCGAACACCTGGGCCACCTGGGCCAGCACGCCGGGTCGGTCGGCCACGTCCAGGCTGATGTGGTAGCGGGTGAGCACCTCGCCCATCGGCATGACCGGCAGGTCGGCATGCGCCGACTCCCCCGGTCCGCGCCCGCCGGCCACCCGGTTGCGGGCGACGCTGATCACGTCGCCGAGGACCGCGCTGGCGGTCGGCTGACCGCCGGCGCCGCGCCCGTAGAACATCAGCTCGCCGGCCGCCTCCGACTCCACGAACACCGCGTTGTAGGCCTCCCGGACTCCGGCCAGCGGATGGCTGCGGGGGATCATCGCCGGGTGCACCCGCACTGAAACCCCTTCTGCTCGAACGCCGTCGGAACCGCTGGAACCCTTGGGGCCCGGGGTCACCGACCGCTCACAGATGGCCAGCAGCTTGACCACCGCACCCATCTGGGCCGCGCCCATCATGTCCGAGGCGGTGACCTCGGTGATCCCCTCCCGGTGCACGTCGGCGGCGCTCACCCGGGTGTGGAAGGCCAGACTGGCCAGGATCGCCGCCTTGGCCGCGGCGTCGAAGCCGTCGACGTCGGCGGTCGGGTCGGCCTCGGCGTAGCCGAGAGCCTGGGCCTGGGCCACCGCCTCGGCGAAACCCATTCCGGTGGTGTCCATCTTGTCGAGCACGTAGTTCGTGGTGCCGTTGACGATTCCGAGCACCCGGGTGACCCGGTCGCCGGCCAGCGACTCGCGCAGCGGGCGCAGCAGCGGGATCGCCCCGGCCACCGCCGCCTCGAAGTACAGGTCCACCCCGTGCTCGGCGGCCGCCGCGTACAGGGTCGGGCCGTCCTCGGCGAGCAACGCCTTGTTCGCGGTCACCACACCGGCCCCGCCGGCCATCGCCTCGAGGATCAGGGTTCGCGCGGGCTCGATGCCCCCGATCACCTCCACGACGATGTCGGCGTCCTTGACCAGGCCGACCGCGTCCGTGGTGAACAGGTCGGCGGGCACGTCCAGGCCCCGGGAGCGGCCGATCCGGCGGACCGCGATTCCGGACAGGGTGAGCGACCCGCCGACCCGCCGCGAGAGCTCCTCGCCATGCTGGGTGAGCAGGCGGGCCACCTCGGTGCCGACCACCCCGCACCCCAGCAGGGCCACCTTGACCGGCTGCACGCCGTCCTCCTCGATCCGAGCGGGCATCACGTCCACGACACATCCCCCATGGGAGGTCTCACCCGACGTCCAACCCGAGCAGGTCGTCCTCGGTCTCCCGACGCACCAGCAGCCGCGCCGTCCCGTCGCGGACCGCGACCACCGGTGGGCGCGGCACATGGTTGTACTGGCTGGACATGCTGCGGCAGTAGGCCCCGGTTCCCGGGACGGCGAGCAGGTCGCCGCGGCGTAGATCGCCGGGCAGGAACTCGTCGCGGACGACGACATCGCCGCTTTCGCAATGCTTTCCGACGACCCGGGCCAGCACTGCGGGCGCCGATGACGACCTCGACGCCACGGTGCAGGAGTAGTCGGCGTTGTACAGCGCGGTGCGGATGTTGTCGCTCATGCCGCCGTCCACGGCGACGTACCGGCGCCGGGCACCGTGGTCGAGCAGCACGTCCTTGATCACCCCGACGCCGTAGAGGGTGAACGTGCTCGGCCCGGCGATCGCCCGCCCGGGCTCCACGCTGACCTTCGGGACGGCGATCCGCAGCGCCTCGCACTGCCGGGCCACGATCCCCGCGAGCGACGTGGCGAGCGCCGCCGGTTCCAGCGGGTCGTGCTCGGAGGTGTAGGCAATCCCGAACCCGCCGCCGAGGTCGAGCTCGGGCAGCGCGGTATCGTCTCCGTCGAGATGGTCCTGGGCGATCTGGGCGTGCAGGCCGAGAAGGCGGCGGGCCGCCACCTCGAAAGCCTCGGTGTCGAAGATCTGCGAGCCGATGTGGCTGTGCAGGCCGAGCAGACGCAACGACGGCCGGGCCAGCACCGCCGCAGCCGCCGCAGCCGCCACACCACCGGACAGGGACAGGCCGAACTTCTGGTCCTCGTGGGCGGTGGCGATGTACTCGTGGGTGTGCGCCTCCACCCCAACGGTGACCCGCAGCATGACCGGCGCGACCACGCCGCGGCGGGCGGCCGTGTCGGCGACCCGGTCGACCTCCTCCAAGCTGTCCAGCATGATCCGGCCGATGCCGGCACGCACCGCGCGATCGAGCTCGGCGTCGCTCTTGTTGTTGCCGTGCAAGGCGATCCGCTCGGCCGGCACGCCGGCGCGCAGGGCGACGGACAGCTCACCTCCGGTGCAGACATCGAGGCACAACGCGTCAGCGGCGATCCAGCGGGCGACCTCCGTGCACAGGAATGCCTTGCCTGCGTAGTACACGCCTGCCCCGTCGAACGACTCGGCGAACGCCTCCCGGAACGCGACGGCCCGGGACCGGAAGTCGGCCTCGTCGAGAACGTAGGCGGGCGTGCCGAACTCGGTGGCCAGGTCACGCACGTCGACGCCGCCCACCTGCAGCGCCCCGCCGTCCGCGACAGGTGCGCGGCGCACGGTGCGCGCCCACAGCGACGGCAGCAGCTCGTCGACGTCGTCGGGCGGGCGCAGCCAGCCGGGCACCGTGGCCACCCCGCCGTACCCGGGAGTGTGCAGCGCTCCGGCCTCGTGCGCGTTCACATCCGCTCCGGGGCGCTCACACCGAGCAGCTCCAGCCCGTTGCTGAGCACCGTCCGGCAGGCCTGGGCCAGCCACAGCCGGGTGCGATGGGTGTCCGTGACGGCCTCCTCACCGCGTGGGGTGACCCGGCAGGAGTCGTACCACCGGTGGAACAACCCGGCCAGCTCCTCGAGGTAGCGGGCCACGCGGTGTGGCTCGCGCAGCTCCCCGGCCTGAGCGACGACCCGGCCGAACTCACCGAGTGCCGCGAGCAGGACGGACTCGGTCTCGTGGTCGAGCAGCGAGGGGTCGAACCCGTCCTCGCGGCGCACTCCGGCCTGCTCGGCGTTGCGGACGACGCCGCAGATCCGGGCGTGGGCGTACTGCACGTAGTAGACCGGGTTGTCGTTGGTGGAGCGAGCGAGCAGGTCGAGGTCGATGTCGATCGTCGAGTCGACGGCCGAGCGGGCCAGCGCATACCGGGCGGCATCAACACCGACGGCATCGACCAAGTCCTCCATGGTGACGACGGTTCCGGCCCGCTTGCTCATCTTGATCGGCTCACCGCCCGAGATCAGGTTCACCATCTGGCCGATCAGGATCTCCAGGTTCACCCGAGGGGTGTCGCCGAAGGCGGCGCACATCGCCATCATCCGCCCGATGTAGCCGTGGTGATCGGCGCCGAGCATGATGACTACTCGGTCGAACCCTCGCTCCCGCTTGTCGAGGTAGTAGGCCAGATCGCCGGCGATGTAGGCGGTCTCACCGTTGCTCTTGATCACCGGGCGGTCCTTGTCGTCGCCCAGGTCGGTGCTGCGCAGCCAGGTAGCGCCGTCCTGGACGTAGATCCGGCCCATCGCGTCCAGCCTGTCGATGGCGCGTTGCACCGCGCCGGAGGCGTACAAGTCGTTCTCGTAGAAGAAGACGTCGAAATGCACTCCGAACGCGCTCAGCGAGGCCTTGATCTCCTCGAACATGAGAGCGACACCGCGCTCGCGGAAGACCTCCTGGGCCTCGGCGTCGTCCAAGCCGCGCGGGTCGGGCTCACCGGCCGCCGCGAGGTCAGTGAGCACCCGAGCCGCGATCTCGTCGACGTAGGCGCCGCCGTAGCCGTCCTGTGGGGTCGGCTCTCCCTTGGCCCGCGCCAGCAGCGAACCGGCGAACCGGTCGATCTGTGCGCCGTGGTCGTTGAAGTAGAACTCGCGGGTGACGTCGGCACCCAGCGCGAGCAGGATCCGGGCCAGGCTGTCGCCGACCGCAGCCCACCGGGTGTGCCCCAGATGCAGCGGACCGGTGGGGTTGGCCGAGACGAACTCGAGGTTCAGCCGCTGCCCGGCCAAGACGTCACTGGTGCCGTACCGGGCGCCCGCCTCGACGATGGTGCGGGAGAGCTCGCCGGCCGCGGCGGCGTCCAGCACGACGTTGAGGAAGCCCGGGCCGGCCACTTCGACGCTCTTGATCCCCGGCACCTCACCGAGCCGCGCGGCCAGGACGGCGCCCACCTCCCGCGGCGGCCGGCCCGCCGGCTTGGCCAGCTGGAGTGCGATGCTCGTCGCCCAGTCCCCGTGCTCGCGCTGCTTGGGCCGTTCCACACGCACCTCGGCCGCCAGAGATGCGGCGTCCAGGGCGAGGTCACCGTCGTCGACGGCATGCTGGAGGCAGGCCCTGATCGCGGCGGCCAGCTCGGCGGGAGTCACCGGCTCAGGGTATCGAGGTTGGCGACCTGGTCGCGCACGGCTAGCGCCGTGACCCCGCGTCAACGGTTCGTCCGGTGAGCCACCGGCTACGTAACCGTCAGTACCGGGGTCGGTGGCCGGTCTACCATGAGGCCAATGCAGTGACTCGACTTCGGTGACGAAACAGGTGAGCACCCGGTGACCCAGATGCAGACGGTGCCGCTGCGTACTTCACGCCGCGCCGGCCTGATCGACCAGGTGATCGACCAGCTGCGCCACGAGATCACGTCGGGCGGCTGGCCGATCGGTGGCCGGATCCCGACCGAGACCGAGCTTTCCCAGCTCACCGGAACGAGCCGGAACACCGTGCGCGAGGCGGTCCAGTCCCTGGTTCATGCGGGGTTGCTGGAACGGCGGCAGGGCTCTGGGACCTACGTTCTGGCCGACAGCGAGCTGGCCGTCCTGGTGGGACGCCAGATCGCCGGGTCGCGGGCACGACACGTGCTGGAGGTGCGGCGGGCACTCGAGGTCGGGGCAGCCCGACTCGCCGCGCGGTATCGCACCGACCAGGACGCCTCGGAGCATCATCGGCTGATCGCCGAGCGGAACGCCGCGGCGCGCCAAGGCGACTCGGAGGCGGCCGCGGACGCCGACGTCCGGCTGCATCGCGCCATCGTGCGGGCTTCGCACAACCCGCTGCTGATCGAGCTGTACGAGAACTTCGTCGGGGCGCTGAACGAGAGCGTGCGGAGCAACGTGGCCCGCCAGGGTCGCCTCGACGAGGACGACCACGTTGCCATGGTCGCTGCGATCGAGAGAGGTGACGCCGATCGTGCCGGCCAGGAGGCGGCATGCTTCCTCGACGAGCTGATCGACGAGGCCGGTGCGTGACCGAGGCGTGCCCTCGATCCTGATATCGTCGTGGACGCCCGAGCCCCCGTAGCTCAGGGGATAGAGCACCGCCCTCCGGAGGCGGTGGCGCAGGTTCGAATCCTGCCGGGGGTACTCATCGAGACCCGGCGTCAGACGACGAGCGACGTCGACGTCCTTACGAGCTGAGACCGGGGCCGATTACACCCTCACGCGTCGGGCAGGTACTCCCAATGCCAGGGCTCGTAGAGCGTGGACTTCGCCCAGTCGGGGTTGGCCCAGCCGTAGCGGGCGGCGTTGGCACGAAGCCAGGTGAACATCGGGGTGCGCGCGACGGAGCCTCCACCGCACAGGTCGACCGCAGTGCCCCGACCGTGGTCGCTGGTGCCGGGGGCGGCGGCGTACCCGCCGCGGAGCGCCTTGACCGTGTACTGCTCGCTCAGGGTGCGGTAGGAGTCGGTGACGCAGATGCTCTTGCCGAACTCCTGCTTGTACGCGACGTTCAGCTTGGCGAAGGCGACCGCGGCGTCGGCGCGCAGCTTCTCATTGCCGTCCCACAGCGTGCAGAGCGCCGACGCGGGAAGCCTGCCGTTGAGTGCGTTCAGGCCGCTCGGCGGTACCACCCCGTCGCACCCCGGCAGGACGGCCCGCCCTGCGCTGCCCCGGGACGCGCGGGTGACCAGCAGCCGGCCGGGAGGAGCCAGCGCGCTCGGGACGTCACTGAGCCGGGTGTCGTCGACCACCACTCGGGCGGCCTCGACGGCGTTCGGCGGGGCGGGGACGGTATGCGGGAAGCTCACGGCCACCGGTGCGGGGGCTGCGGCCACCACCACAGCCGAGGCCGCGGAACGAGTCAGCTGGTTCATGCCGGCCTGTCCGGGGGCGCTCAACGCGCCGCTCAGCGGCGCAGCGATGGTGGCCAGACCGAGGGCGCTGGCGATCCCGACCTGCGGGACGCTCAAGGTTCCTGAGGAGCGCTTCGCCGCGCGGGACTCCAACCGGCGCATCTCCGAGCGGCGCATGTGGGCCGACCGCGTCGCAGACGCCGGCGCCGCGGCGTCGCAGCCGTCCGGCGAGGCGTCGGCGTCGTGCCCACTCGAGACCGGCACCTGCGGCGGGTCTGCCCGCACGACCGCATCCGGGGCCGCACCGGAGACCACCCGGCGCACCTCGAGGGTGTCGACGTCGAACGGACTCGGCGGGGTGTCCACGAGCGAGGCGATCCCGTGCGGGCGCGTGTCCAGGACTCCGTCGCGTACCTGCACGCCGTCCCGCAGGTCGATCACCCGGACCCCGGCGGGGCGGGTGTCGATCACCCCGGGCGGGAGGACGCCCATCGCCACGGTCTGGGGGACCGGCGCGGCGGCGGACGGTAACGACTGCACAGGCTCGGGCGATGGCACTGGTGTCTTCCGCAGCGCGGCTGCCAGGAGCTCATCCCAGTCCTGCTCCCGGGAGGCATCGACTCGCTCATCGCGCAGGTCGACGGTGAGGGGGACGGGAGACGCGTGCCTGCCGGTCCGTGAGGCCCGCCTGCCCCGGCTGATCTCCGGCGGTGGGGCGTCGACACATTGCGACGGCACGGACTGGGCCTCCGAGGTGTGCAGGTGAACTGCGGACTCGCGCGCCATATAACTGGCCGGTCACGGGCCAAGGCAAGTTTCGTGGCGTGTCTTGACCAGGTCATGTCAGTTCCTTAACGCTCATGCTCCACAACGTCATGACACACCTACTGAGAGTAACATCAGGCCGTCACGTTGCGTAGTGGACTATCGCGGGACGTCTCGCGGAAAGGTCGCTCTACCTGCACAGATATCGGTGACTCGAGTCACACGCCGTAATGCCTTCCGGCGGCTCGCATGACAGCGCTGGAACGCTGTGTGGCGTCCCGGACCTCCCCGACCAACTCCTCGAGTACGTCTTCGAGGAAGACCACGCCCACCGTCACAGGGCGTACACCGTCGGCTCGGTCCACCACCCGGGCCAGATGCGCTCCCGCCCGTTGCATGGCTCCGAGCACCTCTTCGATCTCCTCGTCGGCGCCCACCGAGACCAGGCTGCGCACCCGCTTGTCCGGAACGGGCTCGCGGTACCGCTCGTCGTCGGCATAGAGCAGGTCCTTCAGATGCAGGTACCCGACCACCCCGGCGCCGGACGGATCGAGGACCGGGAACCGGCTGTACCCGGTCCTCGCCACCAGATCGTCGACGTTCTCCGGCGTCGACCCCGGGGAGACCGACACCAACCGGTCCCAGGCCACCATGACGTCCGCCGCGCGGCGCTGGGAGAGCTCCAGGGCGCCGGTGAGCAGGTCATGGCCCGGTTCGAGCAAGCCCTCCTTGCGCGACTCCGCGACGATCGCGTGCACCTCCTCGGCGGTGAAGGCGCTCGTCAGCTCCTCCTTGGGCTCCACGCTCATCGCCCGCAGCAGGGCGTTCGTGATCGCTCGTAGCAACCGGATCAGCGGGGACGTGGCCCGCGCGACGAGCACCAGCGCTGGACCGAGCACGAGGGCCGCGCGCTCGGGGGTGGACAGAGCCAGGTTCTTCGGGATCATCTCCCCGACCACGACGTGCAGGTACACCACGACGGCGAGGGCGATCGCGAACGCCACGGGGTGGATCAGGCCCTCCGGTAGACCGAGAGCGTGGAACGGCCCTTCGAGGAGCCCGGCTACGGCCGGCTCGGCCACCGCGCCCAGACCCAGGGAACAGACGGTGATACCCAGCTGGGCGGCGGCGAGCATCAGCGAGACGTGCTCCATCGCCCACAGCGTGGTGCGCGCTCCCCGTCGACCGGCCGCGACGAGCGGCTCGACCTGGCTGCGCCGAGCGGAGATCACCGCGAACTCGGCCCCGACGAAGAAGGCGTTCAGGAGCAGAAGCACCGCGCCGACGAGCAGGGCGCTCGAGGTACTCACGACGTCCTCACGCTCCCAGCAGGGTGCTCGGCCACGGCGGGCCTACGGACGACGCTGGCGCGAGCGGATCGAGCGGCGGCCCCGGCGCCGCCCCTCTCGCCGTCCGCCAGCGGCCGTGCCACCGCGCGCAGCCGGTCGATCCGACGCTGGTCCATCCGCTCCACGGTCAGCCTGGCGCCAGGCACGGTGACCGTGTCGCCGACCTCGGCCAGGCGACCCAGCTGTTCCAGGACGAACCCGCCGATGGTCTCGTACGCCACGCCGTCCGGGATCGCCATCCCGATCGCCTCACGCACCTCGTCCGGCCGCATCAGCCCGGACAGGCTGTAGGAGCCGTCCCGGCGGCGCACCACGTCACTGCGGCTGCGGTCGTGCTCGTCGGAGACCTCCCCGACGATCTCCTCGACCACGTCTTCGAGCGTCACGATGCCCGCCGTGCCGCCGTACTCGTCCTCGATCACGGCCAGCTGCAGCCCGTGCTGGCGCAGGGTGAGCAGCAGCGGGTCCAGGCGCAACGTCTCGGGGACGCGAAGCACCTCGGCCATGAGGGCGGCCACGGGTACCTCGTCGCGCTGCTCTCTGGGGATGGCGACCGCGGACTTCAGGTGCACGACACCGACGACGTCGTCGACGTCCTCGTCGACGACCGGGAACCGGCTGTGCCCGGTACGCCGGGCCCGCCGGATGACCTGGGCCGCGGTGTCGCCGGGTCGCATCGTCTCCATCCGCACCCGTGGCGTCATCACGTCGTCCGCGGTGTGGGCGCTGAAGTCCAGGGACCGGGTGATCAGGTTCGCGGTCTGCTCGTCGAGCGTTCCGGCCTGCGCACTGCGTCGAACCAGGGCGGCCAGCTCCTCCGGGGTGCGCCCGCTGGACAGCTCCTCCTGCGGCTCGACCCCGAACCGGCGCAGAAAGGCGTTGGCGCTGCCGTTGAGCAGGGTGATCAACGGCAGGACGGCCCTGGTGAAGGCCCGCTGCGGTCCGGCGACCACCTTCGCCGTCGCCAGCGGCACCGAGATGCCCAGGTTCTGCGGAAGCAGCTCGCCGAAGATCATCGAGAACACGGTCGCCACGAGCAGCCCCAAGCCCACCGCCACCGGCTCCACCGCGTCGGCAGCCAACCCCGCCGAGGTCAACGGTCCGGAGAGCAAGGTGGCCAGGGACGGCTCGACCAGGTAGCCGACCACCAAGGTGGTCAGGGTGATCCCCACCTGAGCGCCGGAGAGCTGGGTGGACAGCGAACGCACCGCAGTCAGCACGCCTTCGGCCCTGGTGTCCCCGGCGGCCACGGCCCGCTCGACGGTGGGCCGATCGAGGCTGACCAGGGAGAACTCCGCCGCCACAAACAGGGCGGTGCCGATCGTCAGGAGTACCCCGATCGCGAGGAGCAACCAGGCGACCACCGTCAGAGCCTACCCGCGTCCACGCCACCCGGCCGACCCGGGCAGGGCCCCCGGACGGCGACCGCTCACCAGCCGCTCGGCAAAGCGCGCCCCTCCTCGAACCCGGCCCCGGACTGGACGCCGACCACGGCCCGCTCGTGCAGCTGCCTCAGGGTGGCCGCGCCGACGTAGGTGCAGGCGCTGCGCACTCCGGAGGCGACTTGGTCGATCAGGTCCTCCACCCCCGGACGGCGTGGGTCGAGGTACATCCGCGAGGTCGAGATCCCCTCCTCGAACAGCGCCTTGCGCGCCTGGTCGAACGCGCTGTCCCCCTGGGTCCGGGCTGCCACGGCCCGGGCCGATGCCATGCCGAAGCTCTCCTTGTACGGGCGGCCCTGCTCGTCGAGCAGCAGGTCGCCGGGGCTCTCGTAGGTGCCGGCGAACCACGTGCCCACCATCACCTGGCTCGCTCCGGCGGCCAGGGCCAGGGCGACGTCCCGGGGGTAGCGCACACCGCCGTCCGCCCAGACGTGACAGTCGAGCTCCCGGGCGGTCAGCGTGCACTCCAGCACGGCCGAGAACTGTGGTCTGCCCACGGCTGTCATCATCCGGGTGGTGCACATCGCACCCGGCCCCACTCCTACCTTGACGATGTCGGCGCCGGACTCGACCAGGTCGCGCACCCCTGCGGAGGTGACCACGTTGCCGGCCACCAGCGGGACCGCGGCGGCTGCGCCGCCGGGACCGGGCACCACCTCGCGGACCCGGCGCAGCGCCTCGAGCATGCGGTCCTGGTGTCCGTGCGCCGTGTCGACGACGAGCAGGTCGGCGCCGGCGCCCAGCGCCGCGGTGGCCTTCGCCGCGACGTCCCCGTTGATACCGATCGCCACGCCCACCAGCAGGCGGCCGGCGGCGTCGACGGCCGGGCGGTAGAGCGCCGAGCGCAGAGCCCCGGTCCGGGTGAGCACCCCCCGCAGCACCCCGGCGTCGTCCACGACCGGAGCGAACTTGCGCCGGGCGCCGTCCAGGTGCTCGAACGCGGTCCGCAGGCCGTCGGCAGCCTCGATGGTGGCGAGCTCGAGGGTGAGCGGGTCGGGCGTCATCACCCGGTGCAGCTGGGTGAACCGGTCCACTGCCCGACAGTCCCCCTCGGTGACCACGCCGATCGGCAGCCTGTCCTCGTCGATGACGACGAGCGCGCCGTGCGCTCGCTTGCCGATCAGGTGCAGGGCGTCGAGCACGGTGTTGCCCGGGCCGAGGGTCAGCGCGGTGTCCAGCACGGGGTGGCTCGCCTTGACCGAGGCGATCACGTCGGCGACGACGTCGAGCGGGATGTCCTGGGGCAGGACGGCGATCGCCCCGCGCCGGGCCACGGTCTCGGCCATCCGCCGTCCGGCCACCGCCGTCATGTTGGCCACGACCAGGGGAAGGGTGGCCCCTGTGCCGTCATCAGTGGTCAGGTCGACGTCCAGGCGTGAGCCCACCCCGGACCGGTTCGGCGTGAGGAAGACGTCCGAGTACGTCAGGTCGGTATCCGGGCGACGGTCGTCGAGGAATCGCACCAGAGAAGTCTCCCGTATGCACGCGCGCCGGGGCGCAGCCGGACGGCTACCGCTCAGCGCGCATCGCCTCTCGCCCATCGGCCGCTCGGCGCCTAGGAGTCGGCGAGCCCAGGATCAGCGGATACTGTGAGAAGGAGTCGATGACGCCTTGTCAAGAACGGGAAGTGGGCACGCCGTGACCCCGAACTCCTCCTCCTCCCAGCCGGGCTTCGGTCCCAACGAGTGGCTGGTCGACGAGCTCTACCAGCAGTACCTGGCCGACCGGAACACCGTCGACCCCACGTGGTGGCAGTTCTTCGCCGACTACCAGCCCACCGAGGTGCCCCAGGGGCACCGCCAGCAGGCCACACCCGCCGACGACGGTCGCGCCGAGGCCAACGGTGGAGCGGCGACCGATGTCGCGCGACCGACTCCCGCGCAGGCGCCGCCCGCTCCCCCACCCTCCGTTCTCCGGCCGTCCACTCCCGTCCCGTCCACGCCGGCGCCGGCCGCTCCCCCGCCGCCGGCGGTGAACGCCCCGCCGCCACCGCCTGCGGCGACCGCACCCGCCCCCACCCCGGTCAGCCGGATGAGCGACGCACCGCGCAACGTGCAGGTCCCTCGTGACCTGGCCTCCGCCCCCGCCCAGCCCCGGGCGGGCGCCGAGACCGAGACCGTGGCGATCAAGGGTCCGGCCGCTCGGGTGGCCCAGAACATGGCCTCCAGCCTCGAGGTGCCCACCGCCACCAGCGTGCGCGCCGTCCCGGCCAAGCTGCTGATCGACAACCGGATCGTGATCAACAACCACCTGTCCCGGTCCCGGGGCGGCAAGGTCTCCTTCACCCACCTGATCGGCTTCGCGCTGACCGAGGCGCTGGCCCACATGCCGCAGATGAACTACAGCTACGCCGAGACCGACGAGGGCAAGCCCACCTTGGTCAAACCGGCGCACGTCAACCTCGGGATCGCCATCGACCTGGTCAAGCCGGACGGCACCCGCCAGCTGCTGGTGCCCAACATCAAGCACTGCGAGAGCATGGACTTCGCCCAGTTCTGGGCGGCCTATGAGGACGTCATCCGGCGCGCGCGGGCGGGCAAGCTCGGCGCCGACGACTTCGCCGGCACCACGATGAGCCTGACCAACCCGGGCACCATCGGCACCGTGCACTCGGTTCCGCGCCTGATGAAGGGACAGGGCACGATCATCGGTGTCGGTGCCATGGAGTACCCCGCCGAATATCAGGGGGCCTCGGAGGACACCCTGGCCCGGCTGGCGGTCAGCAAGATCATGACCCTGACCTCGACGTACGACCACCGGATCATCCAGGGCGCTCAGTCCGGCGACTTCCTGCGGGCGGTGCACGCGAAGCTACTGGGTGAGGACCGCTTCTACGACCGGATCTTCCACGCCCTCCGCCTGCCCTACGAGCCGATCCGCTGGGTGCAGGACATCTCCATCTCGCACGAGGATCAGATCAACAAGACCTCGCGGGTGCAGGAGCTGATCCACGCCTACCGGGTGCGCGGCCACCTGATGGCCGACACCGACCCGCTGGAGTACAAGCAGCGCCGCCACCCCGACCTGGACATCACCAACCACGGCCTGACCCTGTGGGACCTGGACCGTGAGTTCCCGACCGGCGGCTTCGGTTCGGCGCCGGTGATGAAGCTGCGGCACATCCTCGGCGTGCTGCGCGACTCCTACTGCCGCACGGTGGGCATCGAGTACATGCATATCCAGGACCCGGACCAGCGGGCGTGGATCCAGCATCGGGTGGAGAAGCCGTACGCCAAGCCGTCCCGCGACGAGCAGCTGCGGATCCTGCGCCGGCTGAACGCGGCGGAGGCGTTCGAGACCTTCCTGCAGACCAAGTTCGTCGGCCAGAAGCGGTTCAGCCTCGAAGGCGGCGAGAGCGTCATCCCACTGATGGACGGCGTGCTCTCCGAGGCGGCCCACGCCCAGCTCGACGAGGTGTGCATCGGGATGCCGCACCGCGGCCGGCTCAACGTGCTGGCCAACATCGCCGGCAAGAGCTACGGGCAGATCTTCCGAGAGTTCGAGGGCACCCAGGACCCGCGCAGCGTTCAGGGCTCCGGCGACGTGAAGTACCACCTCGGCACCGAGGGCACGTTCACCGGGGAGTCCGGCGAGACCACGAGGGTCTACCTGGCTGCCAACCCCTCGCACCTGGAAGCGGTCAACCCGGTGCTCGAAGGCGTGGTGCGGGCCAAGCAGGACCGGCTGAACCGCGGATCGGCGTTCTTCTCGGTGCTGCCGGTCTTGCTGCACGGGGACGCCGCGTTCGCCGGTCAGGGCGTGGTCACCGAGACCCTCAACCTGTCCCAGCTGCGCGGCTACCGCACCGGCGGCACCGTGCACGTGATCATCAACAACCAGGTCGGGTTCACCACCTCGCCGACGTCTTCGCGCTCGACCGTGTACTGCACCGACGCCGCCCGGATGATCCAGGCGCCGATCTTCCACGTGAACGGCGACGACCCCGAGGCCTGTGTGCGGGTGGCCCGGCTGGCGTTCGAGTTCCGGATGGCGTTCGACAAGGACGTCGTCATCGACATGATCTGCTACCGCCGCCGCGGTCACAACGAGGGCGACGACCCGTCGATGACCCAGCCGTTGATGTACGGCCTGATCGAGGCCAAGCGCAGCGTTCGCAAGCTGTACACCGAGGCGCTGATCGGGCGCGGCGACATCACGGTCGAGGACGCCGAGTCGGCGCTGCGCGACTACCAGGAGCAGCTGGAGCGGGTCTTCGCCGAGACTAGGGAGGCTGCCACCACCCCGCTCAGGGAGCCGGGCAGCAGCGTCACCGCCGGGCTCGAGCTGCCCACGGCGCAGCTGCAGGACGACGACACACCCAAGTCGGTGGTCACGGCGGTCGACCCGGCCGTGATGAAGCGTATCGGCGATGCGCATGTCAGTCCGCCGGACGGCTTCACCGTGCACCCGAAGCTGCAGCAGATGCTGGAGCGCCGGGCCGCGATGGTGATCGAGGGCGGCATCGACTGGGGCTTCGGCGAGGTGCTCGCCTTCGGCTCCCTGCTGCTGGAGGGCACCTCGATCCGGATGGCCGGTCAGGACAGCCGTCGCGGCACGTTCGTGCAGCGGCATGCCGTGCTCACCGACAAGACCACCGCGGCCGAGTGGACCCCGCTGGCCAACCTGAGCGAGGAGCAGGGCAAGTTCTGGATCTACGACTCGCTGCTGAGCGAGTTCGCCGCGATGGGCTTCGAGTACGGCTACTCGGTGGAGCGGCCGGACGCTCTGGTGATCTGGGAGGCCCAGTTCGGCGACTTCGGCAACGGGGCGCAGACGATCGTGGATGAGTTCATCTCCTCCTCGGAGCAGAAGTGGTCGCAACGCTCCTCGGTGGTGCTGCTGCTGCCGCACGGCTACGAGGGGCAGGGCCCGGACCACTCCTCAGCGCGGATCGAGCGGTACCTGCAGATGTGCGCCGAGCAGAACATCACGGTGGCGCAACCCTCCACGCCGTCCTCGCATTTCCACCTGCTGCGACGGCAGGCCTACGCGCGCCCGCGCCGTCCGCTGGTCGTGTTCACGCCCAAGTCGATGCTGAGGCTCAAGACCGCCGCCTCGCCGGCGGAGGAGTTCACCTCCGGGACGTTCCGGCCGGTGATCCCCGACGCCGCGCAGCTGCACGGCGTGGATCGGGTGCTGATGTGCTCGGGCAAGATCTACTGGGAGCTGCTCGCCGAACGCACTCGGCGCAAGGACACCGCGACCGCGATCGTGCGGCTCGAACAGCTCTACCCACTGGAGGCCGGCGACGTGCTCGACGCCCTCGACCCGTACCCGGAGGCCCAGCTGGTCTGGATCCAGGACGAGCCGGCGAACCAGGGACCGTGGCCGTTCATCGCGCTCAACCTGCCCGAGCACCTGGGCGGGCGCCCGCTGTTGCGAGTCTCCCGTCCGGCCTCGGCCTCGCCGGCCGCGGGGTCGACGAAGAAGCACCAGGCCGAGCAGGCGACCCTGCTCGCGCAGGCCTTCGACCGCTGAGGCGACCGGGGACGGCGGGCGGGCGCCGTCCCGGTGCGCCTGCCGCCGACCGGCGGGCCTGCGGGAGACAATGCCGGGGTGTACTTCACCGACCGGGGGATCGAGGAGCTCGCCGAACGTCGCGGCGAGGAGCAGGTGAGCCTGGAATGGCTGGCCGCGCGGCTGCGCGACTTCGTCGACGAGCACCCGGACTTCGAGACCGCGGTCGACCGGCTGGCCACCTGGCTCGCCCGCCTCGGAGACGACGATGAGTGACCCTCTATGAACGAGCCCAGCGAGTATCGGCGCAGCGAGATGGTGCTCGACCCGGACGCCGCCTCGCGCCTGGCCCGCCGCGGTCTGCGGGTCTGCGTCGTGGGCGATGATCTGGTCGCCGGGATCGGGGATGCCCGCTCACTGGGCTGGGTCGGCCGGGTCAGTGCCCGGACGCCGCGCAGCGAGGCCGATGTGTCGGTGTTCGCCCTCGGGATTCCCGAGGAGACCACGGCGGACCTGCTGGCCCGCTGGCAGGAGGAGACCTCGCGCCGGTTCGCCGGCTCCGCCCCCGAGGACTGCCGCGTGGTGGTCGGCTTGGGCCGGGAGGACGTCTACCAGCTGGTCTCGCTACCGCGCTCCCGGCTCAACTTGGCCAACCTGCTCGATGAGTGCGCCCAGCGCCCGATGCCGGCGCTGGTGGTCGGCCCGCCGCCAGGACCGGACGAGCGGCTGAACGCCAAGATCGGTGAGCTGTCCGGGGCGTTCGCCGACGTGTGC
The DNA here is from genome assembly GCA_963825645.1 of uncultured Actinomycetota bacterium. Lineage (GTDB taxonomy): Bacteria > Actinomycetota > Actinomycetes > Actinomycetales > Kineosporiaceae > JADJPO01. The sequence goes on along the minus strand of CAWGTT010000009.1, from coordinate 342,717 downwards.
CAGCGTCGCCGGGTGCGCTACATCGACACCTTCACCCCGCTGCTGACCCACGAGGACTGGCTCACCGACCTGGCCGCCGGCGACGGACGGCACCCGGGGCAGGCCGGCTACGGGCTGATCGCCTGGCTGGTGCTGCACGGAGGATGGACCGAGTTCCTGGGCCTCTCGCCGTCATGACCTGCCCCGTCGGCTGGAGAGCGGCCGGTCACGGCCGGGTGAACACGACCTTGCCGACCGCGTCGCCACCGGCGAGCCTGGTGAACCCGTCGCGAGCCTGCTCCAGCGGCAGCACGGTGTCGATCACCGGACGCACCCCGGTGCCGACGCACAGCCGGATGAGCCGATCCAGCTCGTCCTTGGTGCCCATCGTCGAGCCGACCACCCGTAGCTGCAGGAAGAAAATCCGATTCAGCTCGGTGGCCTTGGGGTTCGGCCCCGACGTGGCGCCCGAGATCACCACCGTGCCACCCGGTTTCAGCGAGCGCAGCGAGTGGTTCCAGGTGGCCGCGCCGACGGTCTCCATCACCGCGTCGACCCGTTCGGGCAGCCGCGCCCCGCTCTCGAACGCCGTGTCGGCGCCGAGCTCGAGGGCGCGATCGCGCTTGGCGCCGTCCCGGCTCGTCACCCACACCCGCAGGCCCGCCGCCCGGCCGAGGACGATCAACGCGGTGGCCACTCCCCCACCGGCACCCTGCACCAGAACCGTGCACCCCGGGGCCATCCCCGACTGGGTGAACAGCATCCGGTAGGCCGTCAGCCACGCAGTGGGCAAGCAGGCGGCCTCGGCGAAGGACAGCTCGGCAGGCTTGGGTACCAGGTTGCGCCGCGGCACCACCACCTCGTCGGCCAACGCGCCCTGGAACCGTTCTGAGAGTAGCGATCTGCGCGGGTCCATGGTCTCGTCGCCCCGGTGGTCGGGGCTGCTGATCACCGCGTGGACGACCACCTCGTTGCCGTCCTCGTCGAGGCCGGCAGCGTCGCAGCCCAGGATCATCGGCAGTGCGTCGGCGGACAGTCCCACGCCGCGCAGGCTCCACAGGTCGTGGTGGTTCAGGCTGGCCGCCTTGACCCGCACCCGGACCCAGCCGTCGGGCACCTCCGGCGCCGGTCGCTGCCCCACCTCCAGGGCACTGAGTGGGTTCTCGGGGTCCAGACGGGTGGCGTAGGCAGCGAGCATGACCTCACGCTACCCGCCGCGGTGCGCCGGCAGGCACCACAATCGGGGTGTGTGGTCCGTGGTCCGCGTCCGTGGGGTGTCGATGCAGCCGACGCTGTCCGACGGCGATCTCGTGCTGGTCGCCCGCGGTGGGCGAGCCGCCCGGCCGCAGGCGGGACGGATCGGTCTGATCCGCCTGCCCGGGGACCGACCGGTGGCGGTCAAGCGGTTGGCCTTCGCCCAGGACGACGGATGGTGGGTGGAACGGGACAACCCCGCCGGCGGCGTCGACTCCTGGCTGGTCGGCGCGGTGGGCGAACAGGACGTGCTCGGCGTCGTCCAGGCTCGGCTGTGGCCACGCCCTCGGCGGCTGTGACCCCGCTCGCCCATGATCGGCTCACGATGCCGACCCGTCAGAGCGCCGCTTCGCCCACCCGACCAACGCGTCTATCGCGTGCGGATCAGCAGGTCGGCGCAGACCGTCGTGACGGTTTCCTCGTCGCCGGCCAGGAAGAGCAGGAGCCGGTCGTCCTCGGGTCGGCTCGTGCCGTCCTTCCAGGCGATGCACCGACCACGCAGGACGGGCCGCAGCGCCTCGCCGAACACGATCACCCGACCGGCCGCCACGGTGCTTGCTAGCGTCGGGACATCGGTGGGACTGGTCGACCCGCTGGGCTTCCTCGAGGGCACCGCGCGCGAACCGAGGGTGCCGCCGGCCGATTCACGTTGCGTCGTCGACGGCCCGTTCTCTCCGGTGGACAGCTTCGGGCGGGTCGTCGAGGGCCCCCGTTGATCGGTGGAGCGCGCCGAGGTGTCGGTGGAACCCTCCCCGGAACGATCGGCCCGCCGCGGCCCGCGCGACGAGCCGGAACGACCGGTCCGGGTCGGCCGGGTCGTCTCGGCACTCGTCCCGTCGGACGCACCGTCCTGGCTGCGGCCGGAGAGCCTCGTGCCGGCGTCCGAGCCGTTGGGTCCGCCCGGATCGCCCGGGGCGGAGACGTGCGCCCGACGGTCTCGGGTCGGCGACGACCTCGGCGACTTGGACGCCGAGGGACTCGGCGACGCCGCGGCGGTCCGCACCGACTCGCCGGCGGCCAACCGGCTCGCCGCGACCGGCGCCGAGGCGCTGTCCACCGTGGAAGGCAGCGTGCTCTCGCGCCGTCCAGATGGCTGGCCGACGTCGGCCACGGTGCCGCTGGGCGCGGTCGTCGAGGTGGTGACCGGGCCGGCCGCGACCGAACCGCCGCCACCGCTCCCGGCGCTGGGCTGAAGCACCCCCTGCACGGTGCCCGCCCCGGACCCACGCCCGCTCTCGATGGGTCGCGGGATGCCGAGCGAGCTGCCGTAGGCCAGCACCATCACCGCTGCCGAGGCAGCCACCGCCAGCGCGGACCCGACCAGGGGAGCCGTGCCGGACGTCGAGGCGGGCGGCCGGTGCGCACGCCGCGCCGCGCGCCGAGCAGCTGCCCGGCGGTTGGTGCCGGCCACCGGCAGCCGATGACGGACCACACGGTCGTGGGCCGCTCGGAAGGCGGCGAGCGCCTCCTCCTCGCCGCGCAGCTCGAGCGGGTCGGCCGGGGCGCACGCATCGCCCAGCAGGGTGACCAGCTCATCGCATCCGGCGCCGAACGGAGCGCAGCCGTCGAGTACCCGTAGCGCGTGCCGACCACCCTCGCCGACCAGGGTGAGTGCCGGCAGGACGGCCAGGTCGGGTTGCGCCGAGCCGAGAGGGTCGGTCAGCCGCTGCCCCGGGGGACGCCGCTGACCGGGGAAGCGCATGCTCATCGGGACACCTCGATCCCGATCACCCGCGGCAGCTCGACAGCGGCCAGGTCGTCGACCGGCTCGACCGGCACCGGCTGCAGACGCCGGGTGAGGGCGCGCAGGCCGCGTTCCGCCGTCCGGCGCACCGAACCGGGCCGCAACCCGAGCACCGACGCCGCCTCGACCTCGCCCATGCCCATCACTGCGCGCAGCGTCACCGCCTCTGCCTCGGCGGGAGGCAGCTGGGCGATCATCTGCAGCGCCCGCGCGGCACGCGGAGGCGTCGGCCCGCCGAGAGTGTCGATCGGCACCGGTGCCTTCCCGAGCCGGGCCTGCCGATCGAGATGCTCGCAGGCGAGGCGTCGGCCGATGCCGGCCACCCATCCGCGGAAGGAGTCGAGTTCGCCTCCGAAACCCGACAGCTCCCGGTTGACCTCCGCCCAGGTCTGCGCCGCCACCTCTTCGGCAGCCCCGCCGACCAGCACGGACAGATAGCGCAGCAGCCCCGGCTGGGCGGCGCGGTACAGGGCGAGGAAAGCTCGCTCGTCACCTGCACGTGCGCGGCCCAACACGTCGGCGCCTTGGCCGTCGCTGTTCACGGTCCTCCCCGAACGTCGATGCTCAGACCTCGTGCGCGGTCTGCTTCGACCCCCGTCGCGCGACCTGCTGCACCTGTTCTACCGCGGATTGGCCCGAAAGTGTTACACGCTGGGTATCGAACCGATTACGTTGCGGTGTCCGTCCTGCCCGTGATCGCCCTCGGCTCCGGCTCCCCGCACGATCCGCGCACGATCCCCGCGGGACGGGCACAACGTCACGCCGTGCCCGTCTGGCGAGCACAACGTCACGCCGTGCCCGTCTGGCGAGCACAACGTCACGCCGTGCCCACCTCGGGTGGATGGGCGACGGAGCAGGCGCGGGAGTAGCGTTCGGTTCGACGGGCAGATTCACGGTCGCCCCGACCGAACAGACCGACGAATCCCCACCGACGAATCCCCACCGACGAATCCCTCACCGAGCAATCCACTACCGACGAGGAAAGGACGTGACCGGATGCTGACGCGTCTCGCCGAGACCATCACCCGTGCGCTGACCACCACCGAGGTCAGCGCCCACTGCGACCTGCCATGCGGTGTCTACGACCCCGCCCAGGCCAGGATCGAAGCCGAGTCGATCAAGGCGACGATCGCCAAGTACCACGCGTCGGACGACGAGGCGTTCCGGTCACGGGCGATCGCTGTGAAGGAAGAGCGCAGCGAGCTGGTCAAGCACCACCTCTGGGTGCTGTGGACCGACTACTTCAAGCCGCCGCACTTCGAGAAGTATCCGCAGCTGCATGGGCTGTTCAACGAGGCGACCAAGCTGGCCGGGGCCGGCGGAACCAAGGGCTCCTTGGATGAGACCGTGGCCGACCAGCTCCTGGGGAAGATCGCCGAGATCGACGAGATCTTCTGGGAGACCAAGAAGGCCTAGTGCTCTGACCTCGGATGATCACCGGTTTGGTCGTGCGGGGTGAGGTGTGGGTGGCCCAGCCGCCGCCTGACCAACCCGGTGATCACGAGCGCCAGAGCACAAGGTCGACCATCGTGCGCGGTGATGTCGCGGATTCGCGACATCGCGAATCCGCGACATCATCTCGCAAGAACTCTCGCCCCTCGCCCGACTCAGCGTGGAGCCGGCTCGCGGTGATAAGCGCTGCCCAGCGCGCAGAGCACCACCCCGAACACCATCAGCGCCAGCCCCACCACAACCGCGATCGTGCCGATGAACCCGCCGGACAGCCTCTCGCCCAGGACGGCGGCCAGGGCGGGAAGCACGTACGGTCAACCCCATCCCATTGATCAGCAGAACGTTGAGGTCCAGCGGCGAGATCGAGCCCGCCGCCGCGCGCAGAAGACCGCGTCGAGCGCGAAGCACTCCCCCGCCGACGCGCCGAGGATGGTCGCCGTCCGCCGTCCCCTCGGCCGTCGCTGGGAGACCCGCAGAGCCGCGCCCCTCGCGGATCAGGGCCGGCGGCGGGTCGTCGTCCAGGCTCATGACCGGGACGACGCGGTCGATACCGAACACGTCGACGACGACGGCGATCCGGTACAGCCGCGGGGGCATCCGGACGACGCCGGGTGCTGACCCGGGGTCGGGAGAGCCGGACCGCTCACCTCGGCAACCGCGCCAGGAACCGCTCCCGGTCGACGACGACCCGGCGCACCCGGGCGGTGGCGAGCAGGCGCCCGTCGCGGGCGTCCACCGCGGTGACGTCGAACTCGAGCAAGCGCCCGTCCCGATGGACGAGATCGGCCTTCACCTCGACAACCGTCCCCACCACGGAGGCGAGCAGGTGCTCGAGCTGGACCCTGGTCCCGAGGCTGGTCTGCCCCTCGTCGAGCCGTTCCTCGGCCGCCCGGCAGGTGGCCGCCTCGCACCAGGCGAGCAACCGCGGCGTGCCCAGCACCTCGAGGTCACCGCTGCCGAGCGCCGCCGCCGTGTCCGGCTCGGTCACCGTGAACACCAGCGTCGCCGTCCTCATCGGGCCAGCGTAGGAGGTCAGGCCACCAGGCCCTGACGTCGCAGCTCGACCTGCAGGTCGTGCGGGTTGCTGGAGGCCGACAGCGCGTCGTTCAGGGTGATCACGCCGTCGCGGAGCAACGCGATCAGGTGCTGGTCGAACGTCTGCATGCCGTAGAAGGCGCCGTCCGCGACCAGGGCCTCGATGCTCTGGGTCTTGTCCGGGTCGATGATCGCCTCGGTGATCCGGCCGGTGTTCACGCACAGCTCGGCCACGACGCACCGCCCCTTGCCGTCCGCGCGTGTCACCAGCCGCTGGCAGACCACCCCGCGCAGGACACTGGCCAGGGTCAGCCGAAGCTGTCGCTGGTCGTGTGGAGGGAAGAAGTCGATGATCCGGGTGACCGTCTCGCGGGCGTCCGTGGTGTGCAAGGTCGACATGACGAAGTGACCGGTCTCGGCGGCGGCCAGAGCGGCCTTGACCGTCTCCTGGTCGCGCATCTCCCCGACCAGGATCACGTCCGGGTCCTGGCGCATCGCGGCACGCATCGCGCGGCTGAAGTCCTCGGTGTCCACCGAGATCTCCCGCTGGTTGACCATGGCCATCTTGTCTTCGTGCAGGACTTCGATCGGGTCCTCGATCGTCACCACGTGCACCTCGCGGGTGCGGTTGATCAGGTCGACCATCGCCGAAAGGGTCGTGGTCTTGCCCGACCCGGTCGGACCGGTGACCAGCACCAGACCGCGCGGCTCCAGGGCCAGCGCCCCGACCGCGTCCGGCATCCCGAGCGTCTCCAGTGGGATCGCCGCGGTGGAGACCCGGCGGAAGACCATGCCCACCGAACCGCGGGCACGGAAGGCGTTCACCCGGAACCGGCCGATCCCGGCCACGGCGTAGGCGAAGTCGGCCTCGTTGGTGTGCTCGAACTGGTGACACAGGTCAGGACGCGTGAGGATCTCCGCGAGCATCGCCTGGGTGTCCTCGGGGGTCAGCACCGGGGCGTCGAGGCGGCGCAGCCGACCGTCGATGCGTACCCGTGGCGGGGAGCCGACCTTGCAGTGCAGGTCGGAGCCCAGCAGGTCGGTCAGGGCGCGCAGGTACGGCCCAACCCGGGTCGGCGCGGGCTGCTCGGCGATCTCACTCACGGATGCCCCATCGACGGCGGACCGTGGTGACTTGAGACGACGTCCTTGAGACCACGTCAAGGCGGACTGTGAGCATCGGCAGGAAGAACTGGACGACAGGCCCGATCGCCAGCGCGTACACGACCGTGCCGACCCCGACGACGCCACCCAGCAGCCAGCCGAGGGTGACGACGGTGACCTCCAGCGTGGTGCGAACCACCCGGATCGACCGTCCCGTGCGCCGGGACAGACCGGTCATCAGGCCGTCCCGCGGGCCGGGTCCGAGCTGGCTACCGATGTACATCGCGCCGGCCAGGCCATTGCCGACGAGCGCCACGAGCATCACCGGAACCTGCCAGAACAGGCCCTCGACGTCCGGCACCAGGGCCAGCGTGGCGTCGATGGCCAGCCCGATGACCACCGCATTGAGCAGCGTGCCCAGCCCGGGCCACTGCCGCAGCGGGACCCACAGCAGCAGGACGACGAACGAGACGACGATGGTCATCACCCCGTAGGAGACAGGGACGTGCCGGGTCAGGCCGAAGTGCAGCACCCCCCACGGCTCCAGTCCGAGCCGGGCCCGCACCAGCAGGCCCATCGACACCCCGAACAGGAGCAGTCCCGCAACGAGCTGGACCATGCGGTGGCCGAGCCGACCGGCACGCAGCTGAGCGAGGGGGTTCAACGCCGCCAGCTCCACCCGCCGGACGGTGGCTCTGCGCAGCAGGTCGAGCGGTGTCATGCCCAGATCATCGCCGACGCGGGACGGGCCTGACGTCGACGGGGCGACCGGCGTGCCAGGATGGGGTCCGGCCTCACCAGAGAAGAACACTCACCCGACGAGAAGAACAGGAGCCCGTTGATGAGCCGTCGCGCCCGCCGCCGTCGCGCCCGCAAGGGCAACGCCTCCAACCACGGCAAGCGTCCCAACAGCTGACGCACGGCCACTTGCAGGTCAGCCCTCGAGCTGCACGCGCACCTCAGTGATCCGAACCATGATCCTCTCGCGCAGGTCCTGGGGAGCCGGCTCGCAGGCGCAGCTGCGCCGAAGCAGCGCCTTCAGCGCCTCCTCAAGGCCGTACTCGCTCAGGCACGGGCCGCACTCGGTGAGATGCTCGCGAATCCGCATCAGGTCCGCCGTGGTGAGCTCGCCGTCCAGGTACTCGTAGACCCGCTGCAGCACCTCACTGCAGTCGGTCGCGTGGGGACGCCCGCAGCTCATGGCGCACCGCCGTCACCGCTGGCGGCGGCCACCAGGCCCCGCTCGCGCGCGTAGTCGGTCAGCAGCTCACGCAGCTGGCGTCGTCCGCGGTGCAGGCGCGACATCACGGTGCCGATCGGGGTTCCCATGATCTCGGCGATCTCCTTGTAGGCGAACCCCTCGACGTCGGCGAGGTAGACCGCGATCCGGAACTCCTCGGGGATCTCCTGCAGCGCCTTCTTGACGTCGGAGTCGGGCAGCCGGTCCAGCGCCTCGGTCTCGGCCGACCGTAGGCCGGAGGAGGTGTGCGACTCGGCCCGGGCCAGCTGCCAGTCCTCGATCTCCTCGGAGCCCGACTGTTGGGGCTCACGCTGCTTCTTGCGGTAGGTGTTGATGTAGGCGTTGGTGAGGATCCGGTACAACCACGCCTTGAGGTTGGTGCCGGGCCGGTACTGATGGAACGCGGCGAACGCCTTGGCGAAGGTCTCCTGGACCAGATCCTCGGCGTCGGCGGCGTTGCGGGTCATCCGCAGGGCGGCCGAGTAGAGCTGGTCGAGGTACTGCAGGGCGTCGCGCTCGAACCGCGCCGCGCGGTCGTCGCTGCTCTCATCGGCCGGAGCCCGCGTGCTCTCCTGCGAGGCCGCAGGAGAGGCTGCTTCGTGATTGCTCATCGTGGCCGAGCCTAACGGGCCGGTGACGGAATCACCCGTCCACTCCTGCCCGAGGACCGAGACCAGCACGACGCGCCCCTCTCCTGTTGCCCTGGTGACCTACTGGTGCTGGCAACGCGGAGCATCACGACGGCATTCCGGCCGCCGTCGCCAGGAACCGGTGGACCGCATCGCGGACCCGATCCGGGTCAGCGGCCAGCGCGTGGTCACCGTCCAGCTCGACCACCTCAGCGCCGCGACCCCGCCGCCCAGCGCCGATCGCGGCACGCACCTGGGCCGCCGTACCGAACGGGTCACGCCGGCCCTGGACGACGAGCAGCGGCACCTGGGGACGGGCCAGCTCGCCCGCCCGGCTGCGCGCCGGGTCATCGGCCCGCCCGGGCGGGTGCAAGGGGAACGCCAGCGCGATCACCGCGACCGCGTGCAACTCCGGCGCCGTGCGGCAGGCCACCCGCGCGCCGGCACTGCGACCGCCGACCGCCAGCGGCTCCCCCGGCGGGACGCCGAGGTCACTCAGCCGGGCCAGCCCGGCCAGCCACGCCCGGTCCAGGCGGGGCGGGGCGACGGCGACCGCTCGTCCGGCCACCCGCCAGGGCTGCTCGAACAGCATCACCCGCCAGCCGGCGGCCAGCGCGCCCTCGCCGGCGGCCACCAGGTCGACCGCGCCGATCCCTCCTCCGGCGCCGTGGCCCAGGGCCAGGGTGCCGGCCGGGCGGGGGCGACCGGACGACGTCCCGGGGCTGTGCACGGTCAGCCGGGCCGTGCCCACCGGGGTCTCGACCAGCTCGACGAGCGGCTCGTTCTCCGGACGGCCCGGCGCCCGCGGCAACCGTTCAGAAGAGCGCGACATCCCCACCGCCGATCAGCTCCCCCGTGGCCGGGTCGAGCACTCCGCGGAGCTGGTCGCGGGGCAGCTCGGCGATCAGCTCCGGACCGTTGTTGGCCACCGCGTTCACCCGGGTCGAGACGGCGACCGCGCCGAACCGGCCCGACACGGGGGGCACCATCAGCGCGCGGACGGCGTCCTCGTCCTGCAGCCGAGCGTCGAGCCAGTCGTCCCAGCGCTCGCGGGGCAGTACCAGGGGCATCCGGTCATGGACGGCGGCCAGCGCCGGCTCGGCGTCGGTGGTGATGATGGCGTAGCTGGTCAGCCAGGGGTCCGCCTCCTCGGGGGGGGCCGCGGGGTCGCGCCAGAACTCGTAGATCCCGGCGAAGGCGATCGGCCCCGCGGCGATCGGCTGAATGAAGAACGGCTGCTTGCGGGGCCGGCCCTTGGCGTCGCGCTCGGTCGGACTGCGCTGCCACTCATACCAGCCGTCGGCCGGCACCAGGCACCGGCGGGTCAACGCCGCGCGGCGAAACGTCTTGTCCAGCAGGCTCTCCGAGCGGGCGTTGATCATCCGGGCACCGACCTTGCGGTCCTTGGCCCACGACGGCACCAGGCCCCAGGTGAGCAGGCGCAGCCAGCGCACCGGGTCCGGCTCGGCATCGGACGGCTGGTCGGTGGCGGTCTGCAGGACGGCGTCCACGGTCGCCTCACCGTCCTCGTCGACGGCCGACACCACCACGTCCTCGACCGCGTCGTCCGACCCTCCGCCGCCGTCCGCGTCGGCCACCCGGTCGGTCCGCGGGCGCCGCTCCAGGACGACCATCGCCGTCTTGGTCGGGGCGACGTTGTAGTCGGGCTCGGCCGCGGATGGATCGGCGCCCGGGCCCGGACCGGTCAGGAACTCGATGTCGAAGTCCTCCACCAGGTCCTGGGGACGGCGGCTGGAGGCGTAGCGTCCGCACACCCGGCCAAGCCTGCCAGACCAGCCTCGTGGCGAGCCTGCCCACCAGGGACCGAAACTGACCGAACATGGGTCGTCCAGGACTGGCCGAGGCCCCCTCGGGCGGGCCAAGGTGGGGACATGAGTCTCGTCCGGGCCGTCGCCCGACCGCTGCTGGCCGCCACCTTCATCGCTCGCGGCATCGATGCCTTCCTGCACCCGATGAAGCGCGCCGAACGCGCCGGTCCGCTCATCGAACGGCTCGTCAGGCTGGACAGCGCGAACCGCCTCCCGCACAACCCCGAGATCCTGGTGCGCGGAAACGGAGCCGTCATGGCCGGCGCCGGCGTGATGCTGGCCACCGGCACGCTGCCGCGGATCTCCGCCCTCACCCTGGTCGCCTCCAGCGTGCCCGCGACCTACGTCGACCATCCGTTCTGGCAGGAGAAGGACCCCGAGCGCCGTCGTGAGGAGCGCTCGATGTTCCTGCGCAACGTCGGCCTGATCGGCGGGCTGCTGCTGGCCGGTGTCGACACCGAGGGTCGGCCCGGCCTGGCCTGGCGTGGTCGGCACACCGTCACCGAGGTGGAGCGCAGCGCGCACCGGGCCTCACGGCAGGTGCACCGCGCCTCACGCCAGGCGCGCTGGGCCGGCCGTCAGCTGCGCCGGCAGGCCCGGCTCGAGACCCGCGAGGCCGTGCGGTCGGCCCAGAAGACGGCCCGTCGGTCGGCGCAGAAGGCCGCCAAGGAGGTGCTGCCGGGCTGAACAAGGACCCGGATAGGCTCGCCGGCATGAGCGAGCCGCCCACCGCTGAGCCCTGGCAGGCGCCCGCCGCCGCCGGGCCGGTGCGGGCCACGGTGAGGCTGCCCGGCTCGAAGTCACTGACCAACCGGTACCTGGTGATCGCCGCTCTGGCCGCAGGGCCCTCCCGGCTGCGCGCCCCGTTGCGCTCCCGGGACACCGCCCTGATGGCGCAGGCCCTCAGCGCGCTGGGCACCTGGGTGGACGACACCCCGGGCGAGTCCGAGTTCGGCCCGGACTGGATGGTCACCCCGGCCGCGTTGCGCGGCCCGGCCCAGATCGACTGCGGACTGGCCGGCACGGTGATGCGCTTCCTGCCACCGGTCGCGGCCCTGGCCGACGGCCCGGTGGAGATGGACGGCGACGCCCGGGCCCGGGAGCGGCCGATGGCGGCCGTGGTGAGCGCGCTACGGGAGCTGGGTGTCGACGTCCGGTCGGCACCGGGCAACCACCTGCCGCTGCGGATCGAGGGCACCGGCGCGGTGCGCGGCGGAACAGTGGAGATTGACGCCTCGGCCTCTAGCCAGTTCGTCTCGGCTCTGCTGCTTGCGGCCGCCCGGTTCGAGGAGGGGCTCACGGTGCGCCACGTCGGGGCAGCGATCCCGAGCCAGCCCCACGTCAGCATGACCGTCGAGGCGCTGCGCGACGTCGGGGTGGTCGTCGACGAGGACGTCGCGGCGTCCGTGTGGCGGGTGGAGCCGGGACCGATCGGGGCCCTCGACGTCCAGGTCGAGCCGGACCTGTCCAACGCGGCGCCGTTCGTCGCCGCCGCCGCGGTGACCGGCGGCGAGATCCACGTGCCGGGCTGGCCGCAGTACACGACGCAGGCCGGCGACGCCATGCGCGACCTGCTCGACGCGATGGGCGCCGACGTCTCCCTGGATCGAACCGGTCTGACCGTGCGCGGCACCGGAGAGCTCTACGGGATCGATGTGGACCTGCAGGACGCCAGCGAGGTCTGCCCCGTGGTGGCCGCGCTCGCGGCGCTGGCCTCAACCCCCTCCCGGCTACGGGGCCTGGCCCACGTGCGCGGGCACGAGACCGACCGCCTGGCCGCCCTGCGCACCGAGATCAACAACCTGGGTGGAGACGTGACCGAGACCGAGGACGGCCTGGTGATCAAGCCCCGCCCGCTGCACGGGGGCGTGTTCGCCAGCTACGCCGACCACCGGATCGCCACCGCCGGTGCTCTCCTCGGGCTCGCCGTCGCAGGGGTACAGGTCGAGGACATCGCGACCACCGCGAAGACCCTGCCGCAGTTCACCGAGCTCTGGTCGGCGATGCTCGCCGAGACACCGCTGAACCCGTGACCCATCAGGTGCGCCCCGTGATGCCGCCCGTGATGCCGTGATGAGGTGGCGATGAGCCCCGCCCGGCGCCGGCGTGACCTCGACGAGTCCGACATCCGCGTGCGACCGAACCCTCGGGGCACCCGGCCCCGCAGCAAGGACCGGCCCCGGCACGAGGACGCCGAGGACGCGTGGGTGATCACCGTGGACCGCGGCCGGTACACCTGCCTGGCCGAGGACGAACGGCCCGTCATCGCGATGACCGCTCGCGAGCTGGGACGCAGCCGCGTCGTCGTCGGAGACCGGGTCGGCCTGGTCGGCGACACGTCGGGAGGACCGGGCAGCCTGGCCCGGATCGTCCGGGTGCACCCGCGCCGGTCGGTGCTGCGACGCAGCGCCGACGACACCGACCCGGTGGAGCGGGTGATCGTGGCCAACGCCGACCAGCTCGCCGTGGTGACCGCCCTGGCCGACCCCCAGCCCCGGCCGCGGATGGTCGACCGCTGCCTGGTCGCCGCCTATGACGCCGGCCTGGACCCGCTCCTCGTGCTGACCAAGGCCGACCTGGCACCGGCGAAGCCCTTCCTGGCCGACTACGCCCCGCTCGACGTGCCGGCCGTGGTGACTCAGGTGGCCGAACCCGTCGGCGGCGAGCACGGCGACGAGGACGAGCCGCGAGTGATCGGCCTGGACGCTCTCGCCGAGGCCCTCACCGGCCGGATCACCGTGCTCATCGGGCATTCCGGGGTCGGCAAGTCCACGCTGGTCAACGCCCTGGTCCCGGGCGCGGCCCGGGCGGTCGGCGAGGTCAGCGACGTCACCGGTCGGGGCCGGCACATCTCCAGCTCGGCCTACGCGCTGCGTCTGCCCCACGGCGGGTGGGTGATCGACACCCCGGGGGTCCGCTCCTTCGGCCTGGCCCACATCGACGTCGATCGGATCATCGGAACCTTCCCGGACCTGGCTGCCGGCACCGGCGGGTGCCCCCGGGGGTGCACCCACGACGAAGTAGAGTGCGCACTGGACGCCTTCGTCGCCGCCGGCGGCGCGGGCGGCGCCGGAATGGCGCGGCTGGAGTCACTTCGCCGGTTGCTGCGCGGTCGCAGCGACGGTGCCGGGGAGGGTTTCACGGAGCAGGACGAACGACCCGCACGCTCTTAGGGGATGGCGCATAGCGTCCCCAGTACGTCCCGTGCTGGCTCAACCGAGACGGTGCGTCCACGCGTCCCTACGCGACGTCTCGAGGGGAGAGTAGATGTTCCAGGTGCGCATCCACGGCCGCGGAGGTCAGGGGGTGGTCACCGCAGCCGAGCTGCTCTCCCTGGCGGCCTTTGACGAAGGTCGGCACGCACAGGCCTTCCCGAGTTTCGGGTCCGAGCGCACCGGCGCACCGGTGGTGAGTTTCTGCCGCATCGACGACCACGCGATCCGGTCACGCGAGCCGATCGTCGATCCGGACACCGTGATCATCCAGGACCCGACACTGCTGCACCAGGTCGACGTGTTCTCCGGGCTGCGCCCGGACGGCTACGTGATCATCAACACCGAGCGTGCCTTCGGCGACCTGGGCCTGTCCGACCTGTTCGAACGGCACCTGCGCAGCCGGCTGCTGACCGTCCCGGCCGGCGAGTACGCCCGGCGCACCGTGGGCCGGCCGATGCCGAACGCGGCCCTGCTCGGCGCCTTCGCCGCGGCGACCGGACTGATCTCGCTCTCCTCGGTCGACCACGCGATCACCGCGACTTTCCCCGGCGAGGTGGGCGATCGCAACATCGAGGCAGCCCGCCTCGCCTACGACCACGTGCTCACCGAATCGAAGGAGCTCTCCGGTGCTACGTCAGGTTGAAGGCTCCCGCGCGGTCGCCGAGACGGTGGCCGCCTGCCGTCCCGACGTGGTCTGCGCCTACCCCATCTCACCTCAGACCCACATCGTCGAGGGGCTCTCCCAGCTCGTGAAGTCCGGTGAGCTGAGCCCCTGCGAGTACGTGAACGTCGAGAGCGAGTTCGCGGCGATGTCGGTGGCGATCGGCTCGAGTGCGGCCGGCGCCCGCACCTACACCGCCACCGCCAGCCAGGGCCTGCTGTTCATGGTCGAGGCGGTCTACAACGCCTCGGGGCTCGGCCTGCCGATCGTCATGACGGTGGCCAACCGGGCGATCGGGGCACCGATCAACATCTGGAACGACCACAGCGACGCGATGTCCCAGCGCGACTCGGGCTGGATGCAGCTCTACGCACGGACCAACCAGGAGGCGGCCGATCTCCACGTTCAGGCCTTCCGGCTCGCCGAGGAGCTCTCGCTGCCGGTGATGGTCTGCATGGACGGGTTCATCCTCACCCACGCCGTCGAACGGGTCGACATCCCGGACGCCGCGCAGGTCGACGAGTTCCTGCCGCCGTTCATCCCGCGCCAGATCCTCGACCCCGACGAGCCGGTCTCGATCGGAGCGATGGTGGGCCCCGAGGCGTTCACCGAGGTGCGCTACCTGGCCCACGCCAAGCAGATGCAGGCGCTCGACCGGATCCCGGCGATCGCCGCCGACTTCGCCGCGCAGTTCGGCAGGGACTCCGGGGGCCTGGTACACCCGTATCGGTGCGAGGACGCCGAGACCATCATCGTCGCGCTGGGCTCGGTGCTCGGCACGATCGAGGACGTCATCGACGCCGAGCGCGAACGCGGACGGCGGATCGGCGCTCTCGGCATCGGCTCGTTCCGCCCGTTCCCGCTGGACGCCGTCCGCGCAGTGCTCGCCGGGGCCGAGCGGGTGGTGGTGCTCGAGAAGGCGCTCTCGGTGGGCATCGGCGGCCCGATGTCGTCCAACGTGCGGATGGCGCTGTCCGGAGTGCAGCTGCACGGCTATACCGTGATCGCGGGGCTCGGCGGGCGTCCGATCACGCGGGCCAGCCTGCACGAGATGGTCGAGGCCGCCTCGCGGGATGAGCTGGAGCCGTTGACGTTTCTCGACCTCAACCGCGAGGTGGTGGCCAAGGAGCTGGAGCGCCAGCGCCTACGGCGCCGCTCCGGGCCCGAGGCCGAGAACATCCTGCGCGACATCGGCGCGGTCGCCGCCGGGCCGGTGTGAGCGCCGTCCCGCCTTTCTCAGCCCATCCCAGCGAAGGAGCCCGATCCGTGACCCAGCAGGTGAAGTTCTACCAAGTGGGCAGCTTCGCCGTCGGCAACCGCCTGGTAGAGGAGCAGGAGCGCTCGGTGCAGTCCGACGCTCACCGCAGCAACACGCTCACCTCAGGGCACCGGGCCTGTCAGGGCTGCGGCGAGGCCCTCGGCGCCCGATATGCGCTGGACGCCGCGATGGCCGCAGCCGGGGGAAGGATGGTGGCGGTCAACGCCACCGGCTGCCTGGAGGTGTTCTCCACCCCCTACCCCGAGACCTCATGGCAGATGCCGTGGCTGCACTCGCTGTTCGGTAACGCCCCGGCAGTGGCCACCGGTGTCGCCGCGGCGCTGAAGGTGCGCGCCGCGAAGGATCTGACGGCCGGGCAGGGCGACGGCCGGCCCACGGCACGGGTGGTGGCTCAGGGCGGGGACGGCGGCACGGTCGACATCGGCTTCGGTTGCCTGTCCGGCATGTTCGAGCGCAACGACGACGTGCTCTACCTCTGCTATGACAACGAGGGGTACATGAACACGGGCGTGCAGCGCTCGGGGGCCACGCCCCCGGCCGCCCGCACGACGACCACCCAGGCGGTCGGACCGCAGCCGGGCAACGTCTTCGGGCAGGGCAAGAACGTGCCGAGGATCGCGATGGCGCACGAGATCCCGTACGTCGCCACCGCCACCGTCGCCGACCTGCGCGACCTCGAGGCCAAGGTGACCAAGGCGATGGGCATGCACGGTGCGCGGTACATCCACGTGCTCGTGCCCTGTCCGCTGGGCTGGGGCAGCCCGGCCGGGCTGACGGTGCAGGTGGCCCGCGCGGCGACGCAGAGCGGGCTCTTCCCGGTCTTCGAGGCCGAGGCGGGTGAGGTCACCGGAGTCACCCCGATCCGACGTCGGGTCGCCGTCGAGGAGTACCTGCGTATGCAGAAGCGATACGCCCACCTGTTCTCTCCCACCCGGCGCGAGGACGTCATCGCCCGGCTTCAGGAGAGCGCCGACCGCAACATCGCCCGGTACGGGCTGCTCGAGGACGAGACCGGAGCAGAAGGCGGTACGCGCTGATGGACAAGCCGTTCGCGATCACACTGGACGTCGGGTCCAGCCTGGCCAACCGCACCGGATCCTGGCGTACCGAGCGCCCGGCATACGTGCACCGGCTGCCGCCGTGCAACAACGCCTGCCCGGCGGGGGAGAACATCCAGCAGTGGCTGTACGCGGCCGAGGCCGGCGACGTCACGGACGACGGCAGCGACGCCAAGGGCGGGCACGGTTACGAGGCCGCCTGGCGACAGATCATGCAGGACAACCCGTTGCCCGCGGTGATGGGCCGGGTCTGCTACCACCCCTGCGAAACCGCCTGCAACCGTGTCGAGGTCGACGAGACGGTCGGGATCAACTCGGTGGAGCGGTTCCTCGGCGACGTGGCCATCGAGCGCGGCTGGACCATCGAGGCGCCGACGCAGACCAGCGGCAAGAAGGTGCTGATCGTCGGGGCCGGACCGTCCGGGCTGTCCGCGGCCTACCACCTCCGGCGTGCCGGCCACGACGTGGTGATCTGCGAGGCCGGACCGGTGCCCGGCGGGATGATGCGCTTCGGGATCCCGACCTACCGGCTGCCCCGCTCCGTCCTCGAGGCGGAGGTGGCCAGGATCACCGGGATGGGCGTCGAGCTGATCCTCAACCACAAGGTGGAGGACCTACGGCAGGAGATGCGCGACGGCGGCTTCGACGCCGCCTTCCTGGCCGTCGGCGCGCACATCGGCAAGCGGGCCTACATCCCGGCCGGGGAGAGCGCCCACATCCTCGACGCGGTGAGCCTGCTGCGCTCGATGGAGGGTGAGGAGAGGCCACTGCTCGGCCGCCGGGTGGTCGTCTACGGCGGCGGCAACACGGCGATCGACGCCGCCCGGACCGCCAAACGGCTCGGCGCCACCGACGCGATCATCGTCTACCGGCGCACCCGGGAGCGGATGCCGGCCCACGACACCGAGGTCGAGGAGGCCCTCGCCGAGGGCGTGCTGATGCGCTGGCTGTCGACGGTCAAGCGGGCCGAGGAGGGCCGGCTGGTCGTGGAGCGGATGGAGCTCGACGACAGCGGCTTCCCCCAGCCCACCGGGCAGACCGAGGAGCTGGAGGCCGACTCGCTCGTCCTGGCCCTGGGCCAGGAGGTCGACCTGTCGTTGCTGGGCAACCTGCCCGGGCTGCAGATCACCGACGGCGTCGTGCAGGTCGGCGGCGACCTGATGACCGGCGCGGAGGGCGTCTTCGCCGGTGGTGACATGGTGCCCGCCGAGCGAACGGTGACGGTGGCCATCGGCCACGGCAAGAAGGCGGCTCGGAACATCGACGCCTACCTTCGCGGCACCCGGTACACGCCGCCGGCCAAGGCGCCGCTGGCCACCATGGACCGGATGAACACCTGGTACTACAGCGACGCCCCGAAGACGATGCGTCCTGTGCTCGACGCCGCCCGCCGCCGCTCCACCTTCGAGGAGGTGGTCGGTGGGCTGGACGCCGGCAGCGCGCTCTTCGAGGCTCGCCGGTGCATGTCGTGCGGCAACTGCTTCGGCTGCGACAACTGCTACGGGGTGTGCCCGGACAACGCGGTCCTCAAGATCGTCGAGAGCGGCACCTACGAGTTCGACTTCGACTACTGCAAGGGCTGCAGCCTGTGCATGCACGAGTGCCCGTGCGGCGCCATCGAGATGGAGCCCGAGCAGACCTGATCCGCTGGTGATCGCCGCGAGGCAGAGGGCCTGACCCACCGGATGGGTCGTCCGCTCACCTCGGCGGCGATCATGAACGGGGCCAGGTGTTACGGCGCCGAGGTGTTCTCGATGGTCTGCTTCCAGACGGCGCTCGCCCCGGTGTGGCCGACGTAGACGGTCACGCCGATCGTGGCCAACGCCCCGATCACGGCCAGCACGCCGACCACCCGGCCGAGCGTCCCCATCCCGCCGCGGGAGTGCACGAACCACACCACCAGGGCTCCGATGAACAGCGCCAGCGCGAGCAGGAAGAGCCGCGAGCCCCACTGGGTGTGATCGTCCAGGCCGGGCGGGACCGAGAACTGCGCGATGCGGCGCTCGAGGTTCTCCCCCGACTGCTTGGCGGCGAAGGTGGCCAGCAGCACCGCGCCGTTCAGCGCGGCCACGGCCGGGGCGAACCGCCGCCAGCTCGCACGGACCGCCACCGCTGCGGTGGCCACGCAGGCCAGCGGGAGCAGGACCACGACGGCGTGCACCACCAGTGGGTGCACCGGAAGGCCGGTGATGGTGTCGAACACGGTGGGATGACCTTTCGTCCGAGCGGATCCGCTACGTCGCACCGCATCCGATGGCGGCCGGCGATGACGTGCACCGTCACCCTACGATAACTGACGCGTCAGTTTTCTCAACGGGCGAGTTGCCCCCGTCGAGCCCGAGCGAGCGGTACCGTCGCCGGTGACGGTGCGACGGGTGCGCCGCGAGCCGAGAGCGAGGACGCCGGTGGCCGGTTACGAGGACGACCTCCGGCTCGCCCTGGTGATCGCGGACATGGTGGACGCGCACACGACGTCCCGGTTCGGTTCCCTCGACCTGGAGGTCGAGACCAAGCCCGACCTGACCCCGGTCTCGGACGCGGACAAGGCCGCCGAGGAGATCATCCGCGCTCAGCTCAAGCGCAGCCGCCCCCGGGACGCGGTGATCGGCGAGGAGTTCGCCCCGACCGGGCATGCGCAGCGTCAATGGATCGTGGACCCCATCGACGGCACCAAGAACTTCGTTCGCGGCGTGCCGGTCTGGGCCACCCTGATCGCGATGGTCGAGGACGGCCGACCGATGGTCGGGGTGGTCTCGGCACCGGCGATGGGACGGCGATGGTGGGCCGCCGATGGGATCGGCGCATGGACCGGCCGCAGCCTGTCCTCGGCCCGGCGCCTCTCGGTCTCCAAAGTGGCCCGACTGGCCGATGCGTCGTTGTCGTATTCCTCCTACCACTCCTGGGAGAAGGCCGGCCGCGGCACCGGTTTCGAGACCCTGACCCGGTCGGTGTGGCGCTCGCGCGGCTACGGTGACTTCTGGTCGTACATGCTGCTCGCCGAGGGCGGGGTCGACATCGCCTGCGAACCGGAGCTGGCGGTGTACGACATGGCGGCGCTCGTGCCGGTGGTGGTCGAGGCGGGCGGCACCTTCACCTCGTTGGACGGCGAGCCGGGCTGCTCCGGCAGCAACGCGCTGGCCAGCAACGGCATCCTCCACCAGGAGGTGCTCAGTCTGCTGCGCACCGACGAGAACGCCGAGACCGACCAGGGCGACCAGGCTGAGGAGAACGCGACCACGCGGCGGTAGCCGGCCAGAAGGGCCGGCGCGGCGAGCAGGGCGTACAGGTCGAACCATCCGTAGCCGCCGGCGGCACCCGAGGGCGGGTTGCCCTGCCCGACCACGCCGAGCACCGGGTCGACCGGGGCCCAGGTCCACGTGCCCAGCGCAGTCCCGAGCAGCTCGAGATAGCCGACCACGACGAAGGCGCCGACGTACAGTAGCCGGCTCGGGCCCCAGCGCAGAAAGCCCAGGAGGCAGGCGAACCAGAACGCGCCGAGCACGTCGCCACGCTCACTTGTCAGGCCGTGCACGGCCCAGGCCGACCCGACCAGCACGGTCGCGGCGACCGCCGTCCGGGCATAGCGGCGCACCAACGCCCACCGGCCCAGGAACAAGGCGGCCAGGTAGACCAGCCCGTGTCCGGGCGGAACGTAGAGGGGGACCGTCCCGATCCGGTACACATACGCCTCGAGCAGTGGGGAGAACGTGTACTCCACCGCGGTGGCCAGCAGCACCACCACCAGGCATTGCGCGCGGACGAGGGCAGTGCACCGAGCCAGGACGGCGACCAGCGCGACCCAGGTGAGCAGGCCGAGACCCACCTGGCGCCACACCTCCAGCGCCGCGTCCAGCGGCACCGCGTCGACCAGCAGGACCGCACCGATCCACGCGCAGATCGCCGCTGCGGCTGCCGGTGGACTCAGGAAGCCGCGCGCCGTTCGATCCGGTCGAGGCGACGCCGCGAGGCCTCGGGAAGGGTCATCTCGATGCAGGCGGCGCAGGCCGCCGGGGTCCGGGCGGAGAAGTGCCGCTCCCAGAACACGGTCCAGCCACCGGTGAACTCCCCGCACAGGGTGCGCCGGGTTCCCGGACGCCATGCGTGTTCGGTGCCGTAGGGCACCCAGTGGCCCGGACCGGACGACGCGTCGTCCCGGACCTTGTGCGTCGAGACCACGAACAACTCCTCGCGCGTCGCGGTCCGCGGGGCCAGGGCAACGGTGGAGCTCGTCATCGCAACCGTCCTCCAGACGGCGCCACCCCAGCCTCGCCGTCGAGGCCCGCACCCGGGTGGCACTCAGTGCCAGACTTGCGGCACTCAATGCCGAACGCAAGGGCCCTCGGGGCACAATTGTCTGATCGGCCACATCATTCTTCCGGCGGTCGTCGCACCGCGCCGGACGGTCACCACACTCCTCACAGCGAGCGGGAGATCCGCTGCAGCACATCCTCGATCGGCTCCCCCGGCCTGAAGACGGCGACGACCCTCGCATCGGAATCGGTGTCGAACCGGGCGGTGACCCAGGTGAACGCCTCGTCCAGCGCCGGGAACGGGTCGGTCGTTCCCCCACCCTGGAGCCACTGTCGCAGGACGTGGTTGTGCGCCGCCACGATCGCCGCGGCGGCGACCTCCGCGGTGCGCTCGCTCTCGGCGTCGGAGCCCAGGCGGCCGCGCAGGTACCGCTCGAACAGCCGGATGTACTGCGAGACCCAGGCGATCTCGCGGTCCCGCAGCGCTGGGACCGAATGGATCAGCTGGTAGCGCTGCACCGAGACGACCGGGTCGTCGACGTAGCTGCGGAACACCAGGCGTGCGCCGCTGCAGACCGCCCGCAACGGGGGCATGTCGGTCAGGGCCTCCAGGTGACCGGCCACTTTCTTGATCACCCGATCGTGACCGGAGAAGATGATCTCGTCCTTGCCGCGGAAGTAGCGGAAGAAGGTGCGGCGAGCCACACCGGCCCGCTCGGCGATCGCCTCGACCGTGCTGCGCTCATAGCCCTGGTCGACGAAGAGCTCCAAACCGGCCCGGGCAATCCGCTCCCGGACCTCGAGGCCGGCGGCCTCGAACTCGGGGCGGGCGCCGATGATGGCCATGGCTTGGACGGTAGCCTTCGCGCGGCGACCCGGGCCCGCGAGGTTACGTGAGACTCACCACCCGAGCACGCCTCAGCACAGCTGCGCCGCTCAGAGCCGCTCGGCGCCCCGTTCCTCCGCCAGCAATCCTGCGAAGTCGTCCGGATACCGCTCGATGAGACGCTCCACCGCGCGGAGCCGGGCTCGCCGGGCCCGTACCTCGGGGTCGCCGCGGCCTTTGATGTCACGCGGAGCGATCGTGGCCACCCGGCTCACCGTGGTCGTGGCGGCGGGCTCGGCCCCTGGCCGTCGGTTCGACCCGTCTCCCTGCTGAGCGGCGCGCGGACCGGAGGAGGACGCACGCGTCGTGGTTCGCGGGCCGGACCGGACCGGCGGGGACAGGCACCCCTGGCAGGTCGGCTCCGCCGCGGTGAAGTCCTCGACCGGCTTCACCCTGCGGCAGGTATCGCATCGTCGCCACTTCTCAGTCATGCACCGTTCCTCGCGCCCGGCCCGCCGGTGGGGCGGGCGATGACTTCGACTCACGCCAGCCTAGGCGCAACGGCGATCCGCGAGTTCGGCGAAGCGCCGGACATCTCGCCGGCGCAACCATAGAGTCAGTGACATTGACCAGGTTCAGTGACATTGACCAGGGTCAATGACAGTGAACAGAGCCAGTCACATGGGTTGCGCAGATGACAGAACGAGGGTCGTCGGCGGCCGACAGACCGAAACCTGCTCGGGGGAACACATGATTGCCATCGGACGGGGACGTCCGCGCACCGTCGTGATCGTCGTGGCGGCGTTGACGTTGCTGGCGTCGCTGCTGGCGCTGCCCATCGGCAGCTCCCAGGCGGCCACGTCGAACCTGGTACCCAACCAGTCCGTCGAGCGGTCGGCCGGAACCAAGCCCGCCTACTGGCTACAGATCGCCGCGGGGGCCAACGCGCGCACCTTCCGGCACCTGCACGGCGGAGCGGCCGATGGACGGCGCTTCGTCCGGACCATGGTGACCGCCCGTCGCAGCGGGTACGCCGGGTGGAGCTTCGCGCCGGTGAAGGTCGTCGGCGGCGCCAGCTACACCTATGGCGACGCCTACCGCGCGAACACCGCCACCGTGCTGCGGGCGCGCTACGTCAACGCCTCCGGTACGGTCACCTACCGCTCCTTCGCCGTCCAACCGCGGACCAACGGCTGGCGCCGGTCCGGGATCACCTTCACCATTCCGCGCGGAACCGTCAGGCTGAGCATCGAACGGCTGCTGACCTCGCCCGGGACGCTGGACGTCGATGCGACGCTGCTGCGCAAGCGGTCCACTCCCGTTGCTGCTCCGGCCACGAAGCCGGCTCCGGCCCCCGCTCCGGCCCCCGCTCCGGCCCCGAAGCCGGCGCCCGCCCCTGCGCCGGCGCCGAACTCGAGTTCGAACGCCCTGGTCTCGATCACCTTCGACGACGGGATCGCGAACCAGTACACCAACGCCCGCCCCGTGCTGAGCGCCAACGGGATCCCGGCCACGTTCTACCTGATCTCCGACTACCTCGGGTCCGGCCCGTACATGAGCATCGCCCAGGCGAAGGCGCTGCAGTCGACGGGCAACGAGATCGGCTCGCACAGCGCCACGCACCCCTACCTGACCCAGCTCTCCGGTGCTCAGCTCACCACCGAGCTGGCCGGCAGCAAGGCCCGGCTCGAGGCATCGTTCGGCACGATCCGCAGCCTCGCGTATCCGTACGGCGCCTACAACGACGCGGTGGTCTCGCAGGCGGCTCAGCTCTACCAGACCGCCCGTACCACCGACGGCGGGCTGAACGCGCGCGGCAGCATCGACCGGTCGAGGCTGCGGATGAAGTACGTCACCAACACCACCACCGCCTCGACCGTGACGGGATGGATGAGCGAGGCGGCGAACGCCAACGCCTGGACGATCCTCGTCTACCACGGCGTCGGTGAGGGCGGAGACGAGTATTCGGTGACACCCAGCCAGTTCGCGGACCAGATGGCCGCGGTCAAGGCCTCGGGTCTGCGAACGGTGACCGTCAGCGACGGGTACGCCGCCGTCAGCTGACTGGCAGGATCACCCGCTCAGCCCGCGGCCGGGTCCTGCCGATACATCGGGCATGCCGACTGCTCTCGTCGTCGACGACGACCCCGACCTGCGTTCTCTGATGCTCGCCGTCCTCAACCGCGCCGGGTACGAGGTGTGGACCGAGGCGGACGGCCAGACCGGCCTCGACGCCGCCCTACGGCTGCGGCCCGACGTGGCCCTGCTGGACTGGCTGCTGCCGCACCGGTCAGGCGTGGAAGTGTGTCGCGCCCTGCGCGAGGACCCTGACCTCGCCCATACGGCCGTGATCATGGTGAGTGCCCGCAGCCAGGATCACGACCTGGAATGGGGATACGCCTGCGGCGCCGATGACTATGTGATCAAGCCGTTCCACGCCGGCGACCTGCTGGCCCGGGTGGAGCGAGCGATGCAGCACCGGGTCATCGACGACTGACCCTCAGGCCAGGTACGTCTCGACCTGCGAGCGGGCCCCGTCGAGCTCGGTGGTCAGCCTCTCGACGGCGCGTCTCGCCGCCGTCACCTCACCCCGCTCGGCCAGCAGCTCCACCTGCTCGCACGCGGTCGCCACCCTACTCGCTCCCACGTTCGCCGACGCCCCGCGCAGCGTGTGGGCACAGCGCTGCGCCAGGGCCCCGTCGCCGTCGGCCAGGGCCTGACGCAAGGTGACGACAAGGCCGACGGAGCGCTCGAGGAACGACGCCGCGATGCTGCGCACCAGCTCCACCTCCTCGGGAGTACGGTCACCGGCCAGCTCCCCCAGCCGCTCCTGCACAGTCCCTACCGCGCCTGGGGCGTCGTCGGCGGGTCGGCGCGGCGCCGGGACAGCGGGTCCGTCCAGCCACCGACGCACTGTGGCGTCCAGCTCCTGAGCCCGGATCGGCTTGGCCAGATAGTCGTTCATGCCGATCCTCAGGCAACGGTCCCGGTCCTCGGCCAACGCGCTCGCCGTCATCGCGATGATCGGCACCTGCGCGCTCGCCGGCCGTTCGCGCAGCAGCCGGGTGGCGGTGTAGCCGTCCATCCGGGGCATCTGGCAGTCCATCAGGATCACCTGGTAGCTCTCACGCTCGACCATCCCCAGCGCCTCGACGCCGTCACCGGCCAGGTCGACGGCGTACCCGAGCCGGCGCAGGATGCCGACGGCCACCCTCTGGTTGATCTCGTTGTCCTCCACGACCAGCACCCGCGCCGCGGGCACCCTGTCGTCGTTCCCGGTCGGCGTCGCCGACTGACCCGGCGCCCGACTCGTGGACACGCCCGGCGCCATCGCTCGTGAGGCGTCCACCGGCCGGCAGGTCCGCACGGCCACGGCGTTCTCACCGGACATGGGCGCCGTCGCGGGGGCCAGCGCCAGGGCCACCCGGAAGGTGGTGCCGGTTCCCGGGGCACTCTGCACCGCGATCCACCCCCCCATCGCCTCGACCAGCTCGCGGCTGATCGCCAGTCCGAGGCCGGTCCCTCCGTACACCCGGGTCGTCGAGGCGTCGGCCTGGGTGAACGGCTGGAACAGCCGGGACACGGCGGCGGCATCCATCCCGATCCCGGTGTCGATGACCTCGAACCGGACGGCGAGAGGCCGGGTGGCGCCGCTGTCGACGGGCTCAGTGACCGCGGCCAGCCCGCAGTCCGCGGCCTGCATCACGTCGATGCGTACGGTCACCGAGCCGTCGGCGGTGAACTTCACGGCGTTGCCGACCAGGTTGAGCAGCACCTGACGGATCCGGGCCGGATCGCCGCGCAGCACCTGGGGCAGCTTGGGGTCCAGGTCCACCGTGACGCTGAGGTCCTTGGTCCGGGCCGTCCCCTCGACCAACGAGACCACCTCGGCGACCAGGGTGGCCGGCTCGAAGTCCGCCTCGTCCAGGCTGAGCTGACCGGCTTCGATCTTGGAGAAGTCCAGGATGTCGTTGATCACCGCGAGAAGTGCCGTGCCGGCCGTGCGGATCCCTTCCACGAAGTCCCGCTGCGCCGGGTCCAGCTCGGTCTCGGCCAGCAGGTCGGACAGGCCGATCACCCCGTTCATCGGGGTGCGGATCTCGTGGCTCATCGTCGCCAGGAACTGCGATTTCATGCGGGAGGCCTCGACCGCCTGGTCGCGGGCGTGAGCCAGCGCCTGCTCGGTCATCTTCGTCGCCGAGATGTCGTGCGCGACGGCGTAGACCAGCCCGCCGTCGCCGTCCACCGCACCGTTCCAGTGCAGCCAGCGGTAGGAGCCGTCGGCCGCCAGGTACCGGTTCTGCATCGTCACCGGTTCGCTGCCGCGGCGTACCCGCTGCAGCTGCGCGACCGTGTGGTCGAGGTCCTCAGGATGCACAAGGGCGAGCATGCTCCGGCCGAGCAGCCCGTCGACGCAATGACCGAGGACATGCGTCCAGGCCGGGTTGAGCCGGCAGAACCGGTTCTCGCCGTCCAGCACGCAGAGCAGCTCCGGGGAGAGCCGGAACAGCCGGTCCACCCGATCCATCGCCTCCTGGCGCTCGGTGATGTCACGGGTGAAGCAGTGCACTCCCACCGGCCACCCGTCCGGCCCGGGCTCGGGCACCAGGGTGACCTCGACGACCACGGTGCCGCCGTCCGCTCGCCGGGCCCGAACCACGGCCCTGGCCAGCACGCTGCCGGACCGCTCGGACTCGGTCGGGTCGAGATCGCGCAGGTCGAGGGCGCGCAGTTCGGCGGACGGCGGGTCGTCGGGGTCGAGGGTGAGCGCCCAGACGCTGCCGACCAGGTCGTCGCGGTCCCGGCCGAGCAGCCGCGCGTAGGCGGCGTTCACCCGCTGGATCACCCCGTCGGTGCCGATGAACGCGATCCCCTCGACGGCGTTCTCCAGGGCGAGCAGCCGGCTGTGCGCGGCCGCCTCGGCCGCCTGGCGACCGGAGACGATGTCGGCCATCACCAGCGAGCCGACCAGTAGGAACACCCCGAGTGCCTGCACGGTCAGCAGCCTGGAGGCTGCGCCGTCCACCCCGCCGGCCCAGACGAAGACCCCGCGCCCCCGCGCGGCCGCCCAGACGGTCACCGTGTTCACACCGAAGAGCAGGACCGCGGTGCCGCGCGGGCCGAACCGGATCACCGACCAGAACACGCCGGGCATCATCGGGAAGGCGAACTGCAACGGATGCACCGGGGCGACTGACGGCGCCAGCACCGCCAGGCAGAGCGCCCCCTGGACGGCGAGCAGCGCCAGGGCCTCGGCGACCAGCCGAGTACCGGGCCGGCGTACCGCCATCGCCCGCCACTGCCGGCGCCACTGCCGGATGGCCTCCAGAGCGGGCAGGATCGACAGTGCGCCGAAGGCGTCGGCCGAGAACCAGGTCCACGACAGGCTGATCATCGAGGCCGGCGAGCCGGCGAGCAGCAGGGCCGTCGTCCCGGCCACGGCGCCCGCCGCGCTGGCCAGGACGACCGCCGGGATCAGGCCGCGGATCAGCCAGCGCGGACCATCGGCCGCTGCTTCGGGTTCGGTACCCAGTAGCGCGGTCAGCAGCACGGCGCCCAGCCACGCCTCCAGGCAGTTCGCCGCAGCGAACCCGAGCGCGGCGCCGGCGCCGACCCCGTGGGCCAGGTTGCCCCCCAGGTTCGCCGCGGCCAGCGCGAGCAGGTAGACCGGCCACCGGCGTCGTGAGGTCCGCCACAGCACGCCCATCGCCAAGCCGGCGGCGGGCCAGTACCCGGCGACCTCTGCGGGCGGGAACGCCAGGCCCAGCCCGACCTCTTGCAGCACCAGGAAGGCGAGGACGAACCAGACCAGCGGGGCCAGGCTCCGCCCCCACCTCGGGCGGCAGGCGCGCAGGGCTCGACTCACGTGCGAGGCATCGACACGCCCGAGGTCCCACTTGACCGTTTCGCCGCCGTGGCCAGGGGTAGCCGGATCCGCGCCGTGACACCCGCCCCGGGCTGGGAGACCAGCTCGAGCCGGCCACCGTGATGGGCGGCGACCGAGCTGACCACGGACAAGCCGAGCCCGGCGCCGGGAACCTGGTCGCGCCGGGCCAGGTCGGCCCGGGCGAACCGCTCGGTCATGCTGGGCAGCTCGTCGGGATTCACGCCCGGGCCGTCGTCGGCCACCTCGACGACCGCGGTCGCGAGGCGATCCGGCACGTCGACGCCGACCCGGAAGGTGAGGTGCCGCCCACCTGCGGCGAACTTGATCGCGTTGGTGGCCAGATGGTGGACGGCACGCTCGAGCAGGCCGCGCTCACCGAGCACCTGCACGGGCGAGGCGGCGCGGCTGACCCGGACGGCGAGTCCGGCCTCGCCCGCCGCCGGTCCGACCCGACCGGCCACCGCGGTGACCAGCTCGTCGAGATCCACCAGTTCCCTCGCCTCGGCCGGCACGTCGCCGTCGAGGCGGGCCAGCAGGAGGAGATCGGTGATCAGCGCCACCAACCGCAGGCTGTTCCGCTGGATCACATCAACCATCGACCGGGCCGCCGGGTCGAGATCGGCGTGGTCGTCCAGCAGCTCGCAGTAGCCCAGGATGCTGCTCAACGGGGTACGCAGCTCGTGGTTGACCGTGCTGATCAGATCCTGCTTGATCCGGTCGAGGTCGGCCAGGGCCGCGCTCACCGACCCCACGAGGTCCTTGCAGTCCTGGGTGGCCAGCGGACAGACGCCCGGTCCGGCCGGCCACACGCTCCCGGCCACCGTCCACCCCCCGCGCGCTCGTCATCGGCACGGACCGTTCCGTGCTCTGCGAATCCACCCTCCTCGTCGGCAGCGGGCGGACCCAGATGAGCACTGTGGGGTCAGGAGGTCCGACCGAAGCCCACCCGCGGGATCGCCGTCCAGGTCGTGCTGCGTCGCAGCACCGCGTCGACGAGGCCGAGCACGCGCCACCACGACAGCTGGATGCGCAGCAGGGTGGCCTCGAACGCCGCCGCCAGCAGCAGGATCGGCAGGTCGCGCCACCGGTCGTACCGTTCGGCGACGACCTCGTCGGCGAGCACGGCGGCCACCGAGATCAGCAGTCCGAAGCCGAACGCCAGCAGGAAGACCGCCACGGCGTAGACCGGGTTGAGCAGGTCCAGCCACCAGGCGGCCAGCACCGCCGGTAGGCCGAGCACCTCGACCACCGGGCCGAGCAGCTCGAACAGCAGGTTGTACGGCAGCACGAGCAGGCCGAACCGCCCGTAGCGGGGGTTGAGCATGGCCCGGCGATGCCGGAACAGCACCTGGGCCATACCGTGCGACCACCGTCGCCGCTGCCGGCGCAGGTCGCGGCGGCGTTCGGGCGCCTCGCTCCAGCACACCGCCTGAGGAACGACCATCATCTGGTAGCGACGCTGGCCCTTGCGCCGGGCCAGCCGATGCAGGGTGGCGACCAGGTCGGCGTCCTGTCCGAGGCTGTTCGTGGCCAGCCCGCCGACCTCGACGACGTCGCAGCGCCGGTAGGCGCCGAAGGCGCCGGAGATGACCAGCAGCCCGTTCAGTGTGGTCCAGCCGATCCGGCCGAGCATGAACGCCCGCAGGTACTCGACGATCTGAGCCCGCACGATCATCCGCCGGGGCAGCTCGAGCTTGTCCACCGCACCGCGCCGCAGCCGCATCCCGTTCGAGGGCCGCACCACGCCGCCGACGGCCAGTACCAGCCCCGGCTGCTCGACCAGCGGCCGGACGACGTGCAGCAGCGCGTCGGTTTCCAGCACGCTGTCGGCGTCGAGGGTGCAGATCAGCGGCATCCGGGCGGCGTTCAGGCCGACGTTGAGCGCGTCGGCCACCCGACCGGCGTTCTCCTTGCGCACCACCACCAGCGGACCGCCGCCGCGCGGCGCATGCACCGAGTGGACGGTGCCCACCGTGGCCACGTCGTCGGGGATCGAGCGTTCCACCTGGACGAGGTCGAAGGCCTCACTCAACCTGGCGAAGGTGGCATCGGTGGACCCGTCCTCGACGACCAGCAGCTCCAGCTCGGGGTAGCGCTGGGCCAGGACCGAGCGAATGCACTCGACGATCGTCGCCTCCTCGTTGTGGGCGGCGACGATCACTGACAGCCCGGGGGTCCCCGGGTGGGCGAAGATGTCCTCGGTCCGGCTGACCGGGTTGCGTCGCAGGGACCGGCCGAGGCTGGTCGCCGCGGCCCCGAGCAGCACCAGCTGGGCCAAGGCGATCACCAGGGCGTAGCCCAAGACGACCCAGTTGAACCCGATGACAAGGCTTGCGACGGTCTGGTTCACGCTGGACTCAACTCTCGTGGCGAACGGTCCCCCGTGGGCAGCACTTCACGCACCTCCGGCAGGTCGCCCCGACCGGTGAGCTGTTCGCGGCCGGGCGCCCCAAGACGGACCAGCGCCTGCGCAGCGGTGCGGCGGGACAGATGGGACCCCGTGAACAGGGCGGCGAGGGCGGCTGCCGCCCGGTCGTCGCCCAGTCGGCCGAGAGCCTGGGCCGCAGCGACCCGCACCGGCTCGGGCTGGTCGACGTCGAGCAGGTCGCACATCCGTGCCATCTGGGTGGGCAGCCCGATCCGGCCGAGGGCTTCGACGGCGGCGGCCCGTACCGCGACCTCCGCGTCGTCGAGGGCTCTGGTCAACCCGGGCACCGCCGACGTCTCCCCGAGCCAGCCGAGCACCGAGGCGGCGGCGGCGCGCCCGTTCGGGCCGTGGCTGCGCAGCGCGACCTGGAGCTGACCGACTCCGGCCGTGCCGATCCGGAGCAGGGCCAGGGTGACGTAGTGCGGGGGCACTCGGTCCTGAACGTCTGCGTCGGCGTCCAGCAGGGCGAGCAGGGCCGGCACCGCTTCCGGTGAGCCGGTGCGGCCCAGAGCCCGGACGGCGCTGCGCCGTACCTCGCCGTCGGTGTCGGCGAGACGTGCCACCAGGTCATCGACCGCTGAGGTGTCCCCCAGGCCTCCCAGCATCTCGACCGCCTGCAGCCGGCGACGCAGGCCGATCGACCGGGTGCGGCTGCGCGCCCGGACCAGGGTGCCGCGGCCCTCCAGGAACCTGACCAGGGCGGCCCGGTCGCCGCCGCGCAGCTTGGCGGCCAGACCGGTCGCCATGGCGTCGAGGTACGGCCCGACCCATTCCTCGATCCGCACCCGACTCGGCTCAGCGGTTCCCGCCGGCCCACCGGGCTCGGCCGCCAACGCCTGCATGAGCAGTGGCCGGGCAAGCTCTTCGGCGGCGGTGCGACGCCGGACCAGGCGGTGCCGCCGGGTACGGACGGTCGCGGTGAGCACCACGATCAGAACGATGCCGACGGCCAGGACCTCGGTGACCAGAGTGACCAGACCGATCCCGGCACCGTCACCGAGTAGCACGGGCCAGCGAGGCGTCGATCCGGGCGGCGACTTCGCGGGGGCTGAATGGCTTGAGGATGTAGTCGTCCGCCCCGGCGGCCAGGCCGCGCTGCACGTCCGCCTCCTGCGCCTTCGCCGTCAGCATGAGCACCGGGATCCGGGACAGCCGTTCGTCGGCGCGCATCGCCAGGCAGACCTCGAGCCCGCCCATTCGCGGCATCATCCAGTCCAGCAGCACCAGGTCGACGTCGCCGGTGTCCAAGGCAGCCAGCGCGCCCTCGCCGTCGTGTTCGACACTGACGTCGTGGCCGCCGCTGCGCAGCTTGAACTCGAGCAAAGTGCAGATGTCCGGGTCGTCGTCGACGACCAGAATCGAAGCCATACCGGTCTCCCTCTCGGCCGCACCGCACGCGGGCGTGCAGCGTGATGTCACCGTTCTGGCTTCTTCTCGGCCCGTTCGCTGCTCCGATTGAGTGTTGGACGAGGGGGGACTTCGCGGTTTCGTCACCGCCCGCCGTCGAGGCGGCGTTCGATCAGCGCCCGAAGATCCTGCTGAAGAAGCCGCCGGTGCTGCGCGCCTCGGGAGGGCAGGCGCAGCGCTGGGCCTTGGGGACTGAGCGAAGCACCTGGTCGACATGCTGGCCGCAGCCGGTGTAGGTGGCCTTGCCACAGGTCCTGCAGGTGGCGGGGCTGCACATGGGGCGGTCTCCTTCGATCACGAAGTCGTACTGGCTGGGGCTGGTCGGCAACTCGTGTGGTGGCGAACGGATGATCGGCTAGGCAGTGAACGGGTACCCGGCCTCACGCATGTCGTCGAGGCCCCCGCCGTCGGCGACGTCGAGGCCCGCCGAGCGCATCCGCTCAGCGGCCTGCGCCGAGCGGTTGCCACTGCGGCAGTAGACGAGGTAGGTGCCCGAGCGGGACAGCTCGGTGATCGCCTGGTCGAAGCCCGGCGCGGTCACGTCGATGTTCAGCGCGTTCTCGACGTGGCCGTCCGCGAATTCGCTTGGGGTGCGGACGTCGATGATCGCGGTGTAGCTCGCCGCGTCCGTCGCAGCTGCCGTACGACCCGTGACGGACGACCCGCACCCGGTCAGCAGCAAGGGGACGGCGACGACGACGGCCGCGAGCACTAGCAGGAGTCGGCGAAGCACGGCAGCAGAATATCAGATACCCCAGGGGGTACCCTTGCATCAGCCGGCCTGGTGCCGCGCCCCGCGCCGGCCGGTCGGGTCAGCCGATCGCGGCAGCGATCACCTTCCCCGTGTCGGTCATCGTCTTGGTGGGGTCGGCCCCACCGATGATCGCCGCGTAGGCCGCACCGAGCGGCTCCCACACCTCCTGCATGGCCGGAATAGCCGGTATGGCATGGCCGGCCTTGGCCGCCTCGACGAACACCGTGATGTCCGGATCTGCCGCACCGACCTTGTCGGCGACGACGTTCATGGCCGGAGGCAGCGAGGTGCCGTCGTACATCGCCTTCATGGACTCCTCGGTGTTCACGGCGTTCACGACGAACTCCTGGGCGAAGGCCTGGTTCGTGCCCTTCGAGGCGACGTAGAAGCCATGGACACCGGTGAACGGCTGAGCCGGCTTCTGCCCGGCGAAGCCGGGGATCGGCGAGATGGCGTACTTGATGCCGCCGGCCTGAACATCCTCCAGGGCCCACGGCCCGGAGACCACGTAGGCGGCCTTCCCGCCGGCGAACAGCGCGAGACTGTTGTCAGCGCTGATCGAACGGCGCAGCACGTCGAGACCCTTCTCGCCGAGTGCGTAGATCTTCTTCGCTGCGGCGATCGACCCGGGCTTGCCGACCCCGAGGTCGTCGGGGTCGGCGTCGCCGGATGCGGTGGTGCCGAACAGATAGCCGCCCATTGAGGTGAACACCGGCTCCATGTAGTACGTGTCGCCGAGGTCGCCCTGCTGCAGGTTCAGTGCCGAGTCGACCGTGCCGGCCGTGACCGCGGCCTCGCCGGTCATGATCGCGTCGTCGAGGGTCTTCGGCTCCTGCGGCGCGACATCAGTGTTGCGGTAGAGCACCAGCGCCTCGAGACCGTACGGCAACGCGTAGATCTTGTCCTGGTAGGTCCCGGCCTGGACCGCGATGTCGGCGTACTCGGAGAGCCTGTCGACGGTGATCTGCAGCGGCGAGATGGCGCCGTTCTGCGCCAGGTTGCCGATCCAGTCGTGCGCACCGGTGAACACGTCCGGGCCGTTGCCGGCGGCGTTCGCGGCGACGACGTTCGCCTGGAGGTCGGAGGCGATGACCTGGACGCCGACGGTGATACCGCGCTCGGCGGCGAACTCCTCCGCGATCGGGCGCACCGCGGACGCGGTGATCTCGTCGGTCCAGATCACCAGGTCGGCGTCGCTGCGGACCGGCGAGCCGTCCGATGAGCCGGCCTCGCCGGACGGCGAGGCCGCACCGGACCCGCTGGGGGACGCCCCGCCGCCACCTCCGGCGCAGGCTGCGGTCAGGAGTGCCGCGCCGGCGATGGCCGCCAGCACCCGCGGGGACAAGCGCATGATGCTCCTTGTGCGTCTCGACGGAGGCGACCACGACGTGACCTGACACTGGGTGAGACTGCCGGTCCCACTCGGGCAACCATCTCTTATCACCTCCGCCACCGGACTGACACCCGCCCGAACAGGTCAACCGGCCCGGCGTGACGCCGAGCGGGGTCGCTGGTCCGCACCTCTGTGATCCGGGCCGTGGGCGGCGCATCCTGATGAGGGCGCCGTGGTGACATCGGCGCTCTCACGACAGGTGACCGGAGAGGTGGCCGAGTGGCGCAGGAGCAGACGGCGCGTGCGGCGCGCAGGGCCCGGCTGTCCGCCGGGTCGCGGCCGTGGCTGCCGGCGGCGTTCGCGATCGGGTGCCTGCTCGCCTTCGCACTCGTCTACCAGCTCACGGTCCGCACGACGTCCGGGCGACTGATCGGCGACGCGTCGCTACGCGGCGCCGTTCTGGCCAGGTCGGGAGCCGTGCACACGGTCCTGGACGTCGTCTCCGTGACCACCCTGCTCGCTGCCGTCGTGGTGATCGCCGTGATCGCGCTGGTCCGGCTGCGGCGCATCGACGGGCTGGCCGCGATCGGGCTGATGGTCGGGGCGAACGCGACCACCCGGCTGCTCAAGGACTACGTGCTGTCCCGTCCGGACCTGGGCCTGGTGGAGGTCACCCCGGCGACGTTGAACAGCCTGCCTAGTGGGCACAGCACCGTCACCTTCTCGGTGGCCGCCGCGCTGCTGTTCGTGCTCCCCGCCTCGGCACGGGTCACCGCCGCCGGCCTCGGTGCAGTCCTCGCCTCGGCGACGGCGATCTCGACCATGTCGGCCGGCTGGCACCGAGCCGGTGACTCGATCGCGGCGTTCCTGGTGGTGGGGATGTGGGCGGGCATCGCCACGGCCACCGTCGCGGCGCTCGGCGACCTCGACCCACCGGCGTCCGCGGGGGACCGGACCGCAAGTGGCTCGGTCCGGTGGCTCGCGGTCTGCGCTGCAGGGTTGGTCACGCTCGGAGGAACGCTCGCGCTCACGTTGTTCACCGAACAGGTGGTGCGCGAGAGCAGGGTCGGCCCCGCGCTGGCCTTCGTCGCGGGCGGACTGCTCATCGTCGGTACGGCAACCGGCGTACTGGTGGGGATCCTGGCTCTCCTGCGTCCGGCGCCACGCCCACGAGGCTGAGGCCTCCCCGGCCACCAGGGGCCTCTTGCCCGGGCGCGTGGAATGTCATATCGTTCGTATCCTAACGATCATTGAACGACCACGTCCGGCGCGCAGGAGGACAGGCATGACAGACGTCAAGGGGTTCTTCTACCCCAGGACCGCGCACGGGACCTCCTCGCTGATCCCGAACCCGCCCTGGTACTACTCCGGCGACCTGTTCACCGTCGAGTACCGCACCGACCCGGCACGCGTCGCCGAGCTCCTGCCCGAGCCGCTCGAGCTCGCTGTCGACGACCCCGGTGCGGTGGCGCTCATCTGGGCGGACTGGCAGTCCTGCTCGACCGGCCGCGAGGAGCTGCTGGACCCGGTCAGGTCGCAGTACAAGGAGGCCTTCGTCGTCGTCCGCTGCAGCTTCGGTGGCCAGACCTTCTCGCGCTGCGTCTACATCTGGGTCGACAAGGACTTCGCCATCGCCCGCGGAATGCACCAGGGCTACCCCAAGAAGCTCGGCTCGATGTGGCAGACGCGCCCTCACCCGTTCGGCCAGGGCGCTCCGCAGATCGCGGCCGGAGGCATGTTCGGAGCCACGCTGGCGGCCGGTGACCGCAGGCTCGCCGAGGCCGTCCTGACTCTGCAGGAGCCGTCGCAGACCAACGGCTTCGTCAACGGCCACCCGATGGCCCACCACCGAGTCTTCCCCGGCATCGAGCGCGGCGCACCCGACGCCTACGTCGAGCTGATCTCCTCGGGCGCCTCGGACTTCGCCGGCGGGCAGCCCTGGCGTGGTGAGGTCGAGCTGCGCCTGTTCGAGTCGCCGACCGAGGAGCTCGCCCGCCTGGAGGTCCAGGAGATCATCGGCGGGTACTACCGCCAGGTCGGCGTGGTCTGGGACGGCGGCTCCAGCCTGGCCCGGCTCGCCGGCTCGCGGCCGGCTGAACCCACCCCCGAAAGGACGCCATGACCGACCAGAGCACACTGCGTGAGTTCCGCCGGATCCTGTTGGACGGCAACGTCGTCGACGTGGTCTGCCGTGGCGAGAGCCTCCTCGCCCACGACGGGCGCGAGGTGGCGATCAGCGAGGCGGTACACCTCCCCCCGGTGACGCCGTCCAAGATCGTGTGCGTGCACTTGAACTACTCCTCGAGGGTCGCGGAGATGATGACCACGCTGCCTCCCGCCCCGACCTACTTCCACAAGCCGGTCTCCGCGCTGAACGCGCACGAGGGGGCCGTGGTGCGCCCAGCGGGCTGTCAGTGGCTCAACTACGAAGGCGAGATCGCGATCGTCATCGGCCGCACCGCCCGCAACATCTCTCCCGCCGAGGCCGGCGAGTACATCCGCGGGTACACCATCGGGAACGACTACGGCCTGCACGACTTCCGAGACACCGACTCGGGCTCGATGCTGCGGGTCAAGGGCGCTGACACGCTCTGCCCGCTCGGCCCCGGCCTGGTCGAGGGCTGGGACTTCCGGGGCAAGCGGATCCGGACCCTGGTCAACGGGCAGGTGAAGCAGGACGGCAGCACCGAGGAGATGAGGTGGGACATGCACTACCTCGTCGCCGACATCGCCCGCACCATCACCCTGCAGCCCGGCGACGTGCTCCTGTCCGGTACCCCGGCGATCTCCCGCACCGTCTACCCCGGCGACGTCGTCGAGGTCGAGGTCGAGGGGCTGGGCACGCTGCGCAACCACATCGTCGAGGGTCCGACCCCGATCCGCAGCGACGTCGGGGCCCAGCCCACGCAGAGCGAGGAGGTGCTGTCCACGGCCCAGGGCGGAGACTGGGAGTTCCGCGGCGTTCGCAAACCCAATCTCTCCCAAACCAATTGAGGACGCCGGCATGAGCCCCACCGCCGACCCGGTGTCCGCGGTCGACTGGGCGCAGGCCGCCCTCGACCTGGACGTGCCACAGGGGCTGCTCATCGCCGGCGAGGAGCGCGAGGCGGCCCGGGGCGGCCGCCGCCCGATCCTCACTCCCCGCGACGGCAGCGTCCTGGTCGACCTGGCCTGGGCCGAGGCGGACGACGCCGACCGCGCCGTGGCCGCCGCCCGGAGGGCGTTCGACACAGGCCCCTGGCCCCGCATGCCGGCGCGCGAGCGCGCAGAGGTGCTCCTGCGGTTCGCCGACCTCGTCGAGCAGCACCGCGACGCGGTGGCCCTGCTGGTCACCCTCGAGATGGGCAAGCCGATCCGGCACGCGTGGGAGATCGAGCTGCGCGCGCTGATCCGGTGCCTTCGGTTCTACGCCGGTCTGGCAGACAAGGCGATGGGCGAGATTCCTCCCACGGTCGCCGGCGAGCTCGCCCTGGTGACCCGCGAGCCGGCCGGTGTCGTCGCCGCGGTGGTCCCGTGGAACTTCCCGCTCACCATCGGCAGCTGGAAGTTCGCACCCGCTCTGGCAGCCGGGTGCACGGTCGTTGTCAAGACCGCCGAGCAGAGCCCCCTGTCGATGCAGCGGGTGGCCGCCCTGGGCCTGGAGGCGGGCCTGCCGCCCGGTGTGCTCAACGTCCTGTCGGGCGACGGCGCCGTGGTGGGCCGGCGCCTCGGCGAGCACCCGGACGTGGACGTGCTCACTTTCACCGGGTCTACCCCGGTGGGCCGGCACTTCCTGCGGTACGCCGCGGACAGCAACCTCAAGCGCGTGTACCTCGAGCTCGGCGGCAAGTCGCCCAACATCATCTTCCCCGACGCTCCGGATCTCGACGACGCGGCGGCCACCGCCGCCTGGGCGGTGTTCTTCAACTCCGGCGAGATGTGCACGGCCGGGTCGCGGCTGGTGGTGCACCGTGACGTCGCTGAGCAGGTGGTCGCCGGCGTCACCGCGGCCGCCGCCTCCTGGCACCCGGGCGACCCTCTGCACCCCGACACCACGATGGGCCCGCTGGTCGACGAACGCGCCCTGGTCCGGATCCTGCACCAGCTCGAGCAGGGACTCGACCAGGGAGCGAGGCTGCGCCTGGGCGGGTCCCGGGTGCGCGAGTCCTCCGGCGGCCCCTACCTGGAACCCACCGTGGTCACCGAAGCGGCCCGGGACAACGTCCTGGTGCGCGAGGAGATCTTCGGGCCCGTGCTGGCGGTGCAGACCTTCGGTGACGAGGCCGAGGCGCTCGAGGTGGCCCACGACACCGAGTTCGGGCTCGCCGCGGCGGTGTGGACCGCAGACCTCGGCCGCGCCCACCGAGTGTCTCGGGCTCTGCGGGCCGGGACCGTGTGGGTGAACTGCTACGAGGAGGGAGACATGACGGTCCCCTTCGGCGGCGTCAAGCTGTCCGGCAACGGCAGGGACAAGTCCCATCACGCCCTGGAGGAGTACACGGATCTGAAAACGACCTGGATCACGTATGGGTGAGCGTCCGGACGGCGCCCGCCCGCTCATCGTGATCCCCGCCCGGTTCTCGCAGTCCGCCGCGGCGCTGCGCTACCGCGCGGAGGTGAGTGCGGCCAAGCTCGTCCAGGCCGTGTACGCGGCCGGCGGTGAACCTCTGGTGATCCACCCTGACGTGCCCGGCGAGCTCGACCGGCCCGGGCTGGAGGCGCTCGTCCGGTCACGGATCTGGATGGCCGACGGCGTGCTGCTGCCCGGCGGCGGGGACCTCGCCGCCCATTGGTCCGGCCAGAAGGCGCACGAGAGCCAGTACGACGTGGACGAGATCCAGGACGCCTTCGACCTCGCCCTGGCCGCAGCCGCCCTCGAGGATCGGATCCCTCTGCTGGCGATCTGTCGCGGAACCCAGGTCGTCAACGTGGCCCGGGGCGGCGACCTCGTGCAGGACCTCACCGAGATCCTGGGCCGAGACCACCGGCATCTCGTGCACACCATCCAGGTCGCCGAGGGCTCAGCGCTGCGCGCCGTCGTCCCGGGCGACTGCATGACCATCTCCTGCTACCACCACCAGGGGCTCGGGAGACTGGGTGCAGGTCTGCACCCGTGCGCCTTCGCCGACGACGGCACCGTCGAGGCCGTGGACCTCGACGGCCACGACGGGTGGTACCTAGGCGTGCAGTGGCACCCCGAGGACACGGCCGAGAGCGACGCTCAGCAGGCTGGGATCTTCTCCGCCCTCGTGGAGGCGGCACGCGCCGTCTCCTGACGGCCCTCGTGACGGCCTTGGTGCGATGCCTCGATGACCGAGACGATGTGCCGCAGGCTGCTGGTCAGGTCCTTCCTGCGCCGGCTGGACAGCCCTTTGACGACCTCGGCCTCGACCGCGTTGAAGTGCGGGAAGACCTCCTCCATCAACGCGACACCGCACGGGGTCAGCGTGAGCTCGACGAGCCGGTGGTCGTCCTCGCGGCCCCGCCGCTCGATCCAGCCGCGGGCCGCCAGCGTCTTCACCACCCCGGTCAAGGTGGCCTTGGAGATCGCGGCAGCGTCGGCGACCTGTCGCGTCTCGAGCGCGCCCTCGGTCCAGACCACCCACATCACCACGAACCCGGTCCAGCTGATGTCATGGGGTCGCAGCACCTCGTTGGTGATGTGGGTCCGGACGGCGTTGGCCGCGCGGTAGATGCTCGACACGGCCCGCGCGGCGTCGACGTCCAGCCCGAGCGCCGCCACCTGGCCGCGCATCGCCCTGTCGGTCTCCTCGAACGTGGACCGGTCCGGCACCGCCCGAACGCCCATGCGCGCTCACCCTCACCCGACGGGCCGGCAGGAGCCCTCCGCAAGCCGGCCGATCGTTTGGATCCGTATAATGTAGCCACCGTACACCTCGGCGCAGCGCCTGACGCGACCATGGTCCGGGGGCCGACGTGCCCAGCTGCACCCCGCAAACCCGTTCGCCCTCCACACGTCAGGCTCTCGTCCATGCGCGCACTCCTGATCCAGCACGACCACGTCTCCCCGCCGGGCCCGATCGGCGACCGGCTGGAACAGCGGGGCTACGCCGTGGTCCCCCACCTCGTCGTCGACTCCGAGCACTTCGGTTGCCCGGGCGTGGTGAGCGACTTCCCCGACCCCACCGGCTTCGACGCCGTCGTGGTGATGGGCGCCCCCTGGTCGGCCTACGACCTGGATCTCGTGGGCACCTGGGTGCTCCCCGAGCTCGACCAGCTCCGCGCCGCCGACGAGGCCGGCGTGCCGGTGCTGGGGATCTGCTTCGGTGGCCAGCTCCTGGCCACGGCCCACGGGGGGTCGGTCACCGCGTCGTCCAGCCCAGAGGTCGGTTGGACCCGCGTGGACAGTGACGACGGCGAGATCGTGCCCGGCGGCGAGTGGTTCCAGTGGCACAGCGACCGGTGGCGACTGCCACCGCAGGCCCGCGAGCTCGCCCGCAACGAGGCCGCGTCCCAGGCGTTCGTGCTCCGTCGTAACCTCGCGGTGCAGTTCCATCCCGAGCTGACCACGGACGCCCTGCGCGGGTGGCTGGACAACGGGGGCACGCACGACGCGCGTTCGCGCGGACTCGACCCGGACGAGCTCATCGCCGGCACGAGGGCACGCGAGCACGAGGCGAGCGGACGGGCCCACCGCCTCGTCGACGGCTTCCTGGACCGGGTGGCGGTCCACGCGCTGTCCGCCGGTCGGGTGCGCTAGTGAGCACCGCACCCCGGATGATGATCCTCAGCGAGCAGGACACGCCGTCCGTCGACGTCCGCGGTGGCGCCGCGCCCGGGAAGCTGCGGAAGTCCGTCGCTAGGAGCCGCCGAACGGCCAGCTCGCGGACATGGTCGACGATCGCCTGCGCGAGGGGGTGTTCGCTCTCGCGTTCGACCGCCGCCGCCAGGGCCAGCCCGTCGAGTTCGTCCATGCCGTCAGCGACGACGCCATGACTTGTCCTTCCGTGACGTCTTCGGTGCCAGACGGCGGCCGGCCGGTTCGGCAGTGAGGTCGACCAGCCGGCGCAGGCAGTGGTCGAGCAGCGGTTGGGGGAAGTCCGGGGCGAGCCGGTAGTACACGACGCGACCGTCCTTTCTGGTGGCGACCAGTCCTGCGGTGCGCAGCAGCCGCAGCGCGTAGGATGTCGCGTCCTCGCCGACCCCCAGAGCCAGGGCGAGGTCGCCGACGCACAGCTACGGCACCTGGTCGAGGGCGTAGAGGATGCGTAGCCGGGTCGATTCGGACAGCAGGCTCAACGTTCCGGCCAGGGTGGTGGCGTGGTCGGGGTCGAGGCCCCGTGCGCGGGCTGCAGCGAACCGCTCCGGGAACGCGACCACGGGCGCCCCGGGTATGGGTTCGAACGTCGCTCCGCCGTCGGCGCTCACGACCGGTCCCCGCTCGGTGGTGCCCACGACGTGATCGGTGTCGGCAGGGTCGAGCGCCAGGTCGAACAGCGGCTGGGTCCATCCACCGCCCGGGGTTGTCGGCGGCCAGGTCGACCGAGACGGCGCCCATGGCGGGCACCAGCACGGTGTCCTTGCGCGGGCCGGTGCCGCCGGCGGCACCCAGCTGGACGGTGTGTCCGTGCAAGTGCACCGGGTGCGGCATCATCGTGTGGTTGCGACGTCCGTGAACATCACCGTCACCGACAACGGCGAGGGCATCGACACCGGCCAGGTGGATCAGATCTTCGAGTGGTTCTGCCGCGCCGACCCAGCCCGGGCCGTCCACGACGGCGGCGGCAGCGGCCTCGGACTCACCATTGCCCGTGCGATAGCCGAAGACCACGGAGGTTCCCTCACGGCGTCCAGCCGAGGCCCCGGCAGCGGCAGCACCTTCACGCTGAACCTCCCGCGTACCGTGGACGGCATGTCGCCGCGGCCGTCCGCCACTGACCAGCCGATCAAGGGCCTCGGCGGGCCGTGGCGCGCTGCTCACGCTCCGACGGGGTGGTCCGACGGGGGCGAGGCAGGCACGGTCACGGCGGCGACATCGCCCCGGGTCCGGTCCACCGGGATGGCGCGAAGCCCCCGCGGGCCGTTGACGACAACGACGTCCGGGCCCGGCGAGGCTGCGACGAGGCGCACGACCTCCTGCGCGGACCACGCCTGCTCCACGCCGTCCGTCCGCGGCCAGGACAGCACCCGCGCGGCGGTGGCCTGCGCGACCTGACGGGCGAGCGCCTGGTCGGCCGACCCGACGAGGATGACGAACCGCGGCCGCCGCGCGACGTGCGGGTACAGGGCACGCTCGGTGCGGAACAGCGCGGCGTGGGCGCCGGCCACGCCGGCGGAGGCGACCAGCACCCCGAGCACGAACCGCATCGACCGGAGCGTCCCGAGGGTCATCGCACCGGCGAACAGGTCCTCGAAGAGCAGGTAGACGGTCCCGACGAGGGAGCCGACCGCGACCAGGACGCCGACCCCGGTGAGCGAGACCAGATAGATTCGCCGGCTGACCGACGCGCGCTCCGAGCCCGGGTCGGCCAGGCAGGACCGCTGCGCCGACCGCCACGCCAGCCACCACAGTGGCAGCCCGGGCGCAACGATGGCCACTGCGGTGAGAGCGAGGTTGACCGGCGCCGTGCCGGCGACCGCGACCGAGCGGGTCACGGCGTCGACCAGCGCGACGACGAGCAGCGCGCCGCCCACGGCGCAGGCGAGGATCCCGACGGCCGCCGACCCGTAGTCGCGGACCCGGTGCACTTCGGTCCTGCCGCTCTGCGCGCTCCGGCCCGGGTGACCGAGCAGTCCGGTGTGGTACCACCACAGGAACGTCCCGACCCCTGCCACCGCGAGCACGTGCGGTGTGCTGCGGAAGTGGGTCGCCGCAGTGGTGGACTCCGGGTCGCCCAGGAACCAGACGAGCACGCTGGAGAGCGTCCACGCCGCGCCCACCACCGCGGTCACGGTGCCGGCAACGGTGCCGGCGAGCAGGGCGTAGCCGTGCCACAGCGGCCCGCGGGAGGCCGTGGATGCGTGCCGCCACCAGTAGAGCGCCCACACGCACCCACCAACGACGAGGGTCGACACGGCACGACGCAACTGGTCCTGCGGGTCCACGAAGGTCTCGCGCTGCAGGCCGAAGGCGAGGTCCAGCGTGTTGCCCACGACGCCGACGACGCCGACCGCGGTCGTGGCCAGACCGATGGCGGAGCCGAGGAGAAGGTGAGGCTCAGCGCGCATGGTCGGGGTCAGGGCGCGGTCCAGCCGCCAGTGCACGAGCCAGACGAGCGACCACACAAGCACCCGACCGACCGCCCGCGGGTCCTGCGGGCCGACCCCAAGGGCCCAGACCAGGCTGTCGTGCGCGGCGACCATCGCGACCACGAGGGACGTCGCGGACACCGCTGTGACGTACCCGGTCCAGCCGAGCGAGGCCCGCTCCGCCGGTTCGGTGAGCAGGGACCGGCGCACGCGGAGCGCGACGAGGACGCATAGCGGCAGGCCCACGACGACGAACGCACCGTTGCGGGCCGCCTCGACGGACCCGGCGACGAACGCGCCACTCGTACCGAGCCTGTCGAGGAGCTGCCCGACAAGGCCGGCCGCGCCGATCGAGGTCACCACGACGAGCCCGTAGAGCAGCACGTACGAGAAGAGCATTCGCAGTGCGGGCGCGCGGGCCGACGTCCCGCCGCTGCGGCGTGCGGCGGCGCGCGAGACGAGCACCCCCACGATGACAACGACGACGACGAGCAGGAGGAGCGAACCGAACATCTCAACCTCCGAAGCACTCGTAGAGCGGCCACGGAATGCCGTCGATCCGCCATTGCGTGCCGGTCCGGGTCAGCCGGAAGGTCCGCTCCTCGACGCCGCCCCCGAACGGCTGAGCACCGGAGTCGACCCCGACGAGGACGCGGACCCGGGCCTGCGCGCCCTGCACGTCGGTGCCGACGAGGTCGACCCGAGTTCCGTTCTGGACGACGACCCGGTCAAGATCCGTTGCGGCACAGGGGCTGTCAGGGGCGAGCAGGGCGGCGGCCGCCGCCGCGTCACCGTCGAGCACGGCGGTGACGTATGACTGGACGGCGCCCTGCGGGGTGTCTCGGTCCCAGATCTTGGCCGGGCGGGTCACCGCGTAGACGGCCACCGCGAGGAGCGTGGCCACGGCGAGGGCGGCCACGACGAGCAGTGGCCACCGGCTGGTTCCTCGTCGCCCACGGCCGAGTGCCGCTTGCGAGTCGGTGGTCCGGTCCTCCCCCATGGTCGTCACGGGACATCACCGCCCTGGCACACCGGCCGCGCGAGACCAACCGCCGGTTCGCGGCCACCTGCGTCACCTTCATCGTCGTCCCGAGCGATCGCCGCGTTCGGGGCCTTTGGTCATGACCCCTGGGCCGGCAGCGAGGGTCCCGGCGCGTGGAGCGTGGCCACCTCCGCATCGCCCTGGTGCGTGGGCGTTCCCGGGGCACCAGACGTATAGGGATGTATGCCGATGTAATAGCGCCGTAGCCTGTGCCCTCTGTCGAGGGGGCAGGACGTGGGAAGGGAACCGCACATGTTCACGGTGGATCTACCCAGGGGCAGCGAGGACGCACATGACGTCCTGCCAGACGTCGTCCGGATCGTCGCCTCGCCCGACGAGGACTGCGTGGCCGACCACGCCGTCCTGCTAGATCGGCCGCTCCCCTTCGGGACGGCGGTCGGCGAGGGGCAGCAGGTCGGAACCAGCGTGTGGCAGGTGGCCACCGGGCAGACCGATGGGGACGGCCGGCGTCCGATCACGATCACGACTGGGGACGGGCGCCAACTGCTCCGGATGTGGCTGACCGGCGGCGGGCCGTGCACCCTGATGGTCGAGGTGGCCTCCGGCGTTCAGGCCTGGGGGCTGGGTCAGTGCTTCGGCGCCACCGGGGCCCGGGCTGACTGGATCGGCCGCCGGCGCAACGTCGTTGACGCGGGGGTCAACGACAAGTACCGGCCCTACGGGCACGGCACGCAGACCTACGAGGAGGGCATCGAGGGCTATCTTCAGATCCCCGTGCTGATGGTGGCCGGTGGGCCGCAGCCATTCGCGCTGGTACTCGACTACGTCTTCCGGATCGAGGCGGACTTCGAGACCAATCCGTGGTCGGTCCACCTGGGCTCGGACGTCGGCGGGAACCCGACGTTCCCGGTGCGGCTGTACGTCGTCGGCGGCGCCACCCCGCTCGACGTCCGGCGCCGGGTCATGGACCTGCTGGGCAAGCCGCCCGTGCCGCCGCGCACAGCGTTCGGCCTGTGGATGTCGGAGTACGGGTACGAGAACTGGCAGGACGTGGACCGCGTGGTCGACGGGCTGCGCCGCGACGGCTACC
Organism: uncultured Actinomycetota bacterium; assembly: GCA_963825645.1. GTDB lineage: Bacteria > Actinomycetota > Actinomycetes > Actinomycetales > Kineosporiaceae > JADJPO01. The sequence goes on along the minus strand of CAWGTT010000009.1, from coordinate 298,071 downwards.
CCCTGGACGGCATCGTGCTCGACCTGTTCTGGTTCGGCGGCATCGAGCAGACCGGCAAGAGCACGAGCGACATGGGCAACCTCGCCTGGGACATCACGGACACTCCTGGTGTCGGAGACCCGTTCTTCCCCGACCCGAAGCGCAGGCTCGCCGACTACGCGGCCGCACATGTCGGGTTCGCCCTGATCGAGGAGTCCTACGTCCTCGACACGACCGGCACGTTCGGTGAGCTGAAGGCGGCCGTGCCGGGGGCGTACGTCACGGTCGGCCCTGCCGTGCTCCGCCTGGCCAAGGCGTTCTTCGGCGAAGGCGCCGCCATGATCGACTGGAGCGATCCGGCGGTCGGCGCCTGGATCCACGCCAACCGTCGCAAGCCGTACATGCTGGACTACGGCGTCCGAGTGCACTGGACCGACCTCGGCGAGCCCGAGATCTTCCACCCCGACGCCGGCTACCACGGGCACGACCTGGACGGAGACGGCTCCGTGCGGGCCCGCCATGCGGACATCGCCAACGTCTACAACCTCTTCTGGCACCGCTCCATCGACGCGGGGTACGACAACGCCGCGAACGGCGAGGACGCCGACCAGCGCAGGCTGCTGCTCACGCGCGCGGCCACCGCCGGCATGCAGCGCCTCGGTGCCGCCGTCTGGTCGGGCGACACGAGCAGCCGGATGGAGGTCCTCGTCTCGCAGGTGCACAACCAGGCCCACCTGTCCTGCTCGGGCATCGACTTCTACGGATCGGACGTCGGTGGCTTCCACCGAGACAAGCTGCGCGACGTTCGGCTACTCGACGAGCTCTACACGCAGTGGTTCGCGAACAGCGCATGGTTCGACGTTCCGCTACGGCCGCACGTCAACAACCACGCCTTCTATGTCAACCGAGCCGAGAACACCCCCGACGGCCCAGGCCGTCACCGCGTCGCGCCCAACGAGGTCGGCCACCTGCCCAGCAACCTCGCGAACCTCCGCACCCGATACGAGCTGATCCCCTACTACTACTCGCTGGCCCATGAGCTCGCACGCACCGGGATGCCGCTCTGCCCGCCCCCGGGTCTCGTCCATCCCGACGAGCCGCTGGTCGGGATCGCGCACCAGAAGCTGCTGGGCACGTCCCTCATGATCGCGGTCGTCGCCGGCCACGGCGAGTACGCCCGCCGCGTCTACCTGCCGCAGGGCAGGTGGTACGACTACTGGAACGGCACAGCCGTGGACAGCGCCGGGGAATGGGTGGGTTTCGTACCGGAGTACCGGGGCGGCCTGTTCCGGCTGCCGGCGTTCGCCCGCGGCGGTGCCGTCATCCCCTTGATGCACGTGGACGACGCCACGCTCGACTCCGCTGGACACCGCGCCGGCGGCGGGCGCTTCGAGGACCTGGTCCTGCGGGTGTACGACGGTGGGGTCGGCGCGCCGCAGTCGTCCTTCACCGTTGTCGAGGACGGCGGGGAGAGCCGGACCCAGGTGCCGCGGGAAACCGTCGTCGTCCATCGGCGCGATGCCGGTGCCGTGGTGGTCGAGGTGAGTGCGGCCAGCGCCGTCGCCGAGCTGGCCGACGTCCGCCCGTTACGGGTGGAGCTGGTCAGCGACCAGATCGTCTCGGACGTCGAGGTCGACGGGGTCTCGTTGCCGCAGCTGGCGACTGCGAGCCGCACTGAGGTGGGATGGGCCGTCGACGGCGACCGTCGCAGCGTCCGGGCCTGCGTGCCCGCGGCGCCGATCGACCGGACCCACGTCGTCCGCTTCACGACGGACGGTCCCCTGCCGGCGACCTCGTCGGTTCTGTTGGTCGCCGACCACGCCGACACCACGTGGGGCGAAGACATCCACGCGCGGTTCGTCACCCCCGTGCGGACAGCACACGGCCCCGTGACGGAGGTCCGACTGGACCCCTCCGTCACCTATGCCTACCTGTACCCGCCACCACCCGGCCATCCGACCGGCCCGGTGTGGACGGTGCTGCTCGACCACCTCGAACCGGACCAGGAGATCCGGTTCACCCTCGAGAAGCGCCGTGGGTCCGACGTCGTCCTCGCCAACCCACGTGAGCTCTTCGGATCCTGCGGGTCGGGCGGGTACGCTGGCGAGCTTCGAGGCAACCTCTACTAGCGGAGAACACCAGCAGAGGCCCTCCCCCGAACCGGGAGAAGGGCCTCTGACCTGCACTTACGTGGTAGCGGGGGCAGGATTTGAACCTGCGACCTCTGGGTTATGAGCCCAGCGAGCTACCGAGCTGCTCCACCCCGCGTCGGCTCCGCCAGGCTACGCGAGGGAGCGCTCTACCTGCAAATTCAGCACCTCCAGTGATCACGTTGAAGATCACGTTGCGTATGAACGGCTCGGAATCGGACGGTTTCACGCCACGTGATCTTCAACGTGATCTCGAGCACGACGCCGCGCCGGCCGCCACACACGGCGTGACGTTGTGCCCGTCCCCGTCGGGCACGGCGTGACGTTGTGCCCGTCCCCGTCGGGCACGGCGTGACGTTGTGCCCGTCTAGCGAGTACAACGTCACGTCGTGCCCACCCAGGGGGTGGATAGCTACCCGGATGGGGACGGCGAGGGCGAGGGTGAGGGTGAGGGCAGAGTCACACCCGATGAGGTCTGACCGAGCCGGGACTGGGCGACACTGGCTCGCTCGACGGCGTCCTTGAGCTTGGTCTGGGCCTCGCCGTAGGCGGCGAAGTCGTCCGCCTTCAGTGCCGCGTCGGAGTCCTTGATCGCTTGCAACGCGTCAGCGAGCGCCGTCTGCAGGTCAGCCGCGGCCCCCTCCGCGCCGGGCGAGGGCGTCGGTGCCGGAGTGGTAGCTGCATCACCGTTGCCTGTGGCCGGCGGGGATCCGGTAATGCCACTGGTGCCGAACACCTGGTTGAGCGCCTCATTGAGCGTGGCGGCGAAACCGATGGACTGCCCGTAGCCAACCAGCACCCGCTGCAGCAGCGGATAGGAGGTCTCTCCGCGGCTGCGCACGTACACCGGTTGGACGTAGAGCAGTCCGCCGGCCACGGGGAGAACGAGCATATTGCCGCTCTCCACCGACGAGGCCCCGGTCGCCCCACCCCGGAGCAGGGCGAGCTCGGTGGTCACCGTCGGGTTGGCGTTGAAGTCGTTCTGCATCTGCCCCGGACCCTTGATCGCGTCCGTCGGTAGCTGGAGCAGGCGCAGCGTGCCGTAGTCCTCACGCTTCGTTCCGGCGGTGTTGCCCGCATCGGCGTCGACCGCCAGGAATCCCTTCAAGGTGTTGCGCCCACCGGGTGGCGGGATGAACGACGAGGTCAACGAGAACCGAGCTTCGTCCTGGCCGGGCATCGCGATGCTCAGGTAGTACGGCGGCTGGCGCTGGGCACCCGCCGCGTTCGCGGCGGTCGGCTCCGGCGGCACCTGCCAGAAGTCACCGCCGGAGAAGAACCCGGCCGGGTCGGTGACGTGATACCGCGCCAGCAGAGAGCGCTGCACCTTGAACAGGTCCTCGGGGTAGCGAAGGTGCGACATCAGGTCCCCGCTGATCGCCGAGAGCGGCTTGATCGTGCTGGGGAACACCTTGCGCCAGGCCTGCATGACCGGGTCGGCCTCGTCCCAGGCGTACAGGGTCACCGAGCCGTCGTAGGCGTCGACCGTCGCCTTCACCGAGTTGCGGATGTAGTTGACCTGAGCTCCCGCCAGCGCCGCCACCGACTGCGTGCTGGCGGTGATCGCGTCGCTGGTCGCCTCGTTGAGCAGCCTCAGCGAGGAGTACGGGTACTTGTTGGACGTCGTGTACCCGTCGACGATCCAGACCACCCGACCGTCGACGATCGAGGGGTAAGGGTCGCCGTCCAGGGTCAGGTAGGGAGCCACCTTGCCCACCCGCTCCCGCGGCGAGCGGTCGAACATGATCCGGGACTCGGAGTTGATCCCCTCGGAGAGCAGGATGTTCTGCTCGCGGAACTTCAATGCGAACAGGGTCCGGAGCATGTAGGAACCCATGGCCACGCCGCCCTTGCCGGCGTAGGTGGTCTTCGCCTCCGGGGGCACGCTCTCGTCGTCCGGGTAGTCGAGCTCGCGTTTCACTCCACCTTCGGGGCCGCCGACGATGGAGTACTCCGGGGAGTACTCGCCGAAGTAGATCCGCGGCTCATACTCCCCCAGCGCCCCCCGGACCGGGATGCCGCCCTCGTAGAACACCGGCGCCCCGGCCGAGGTCTGCTCGTTGCCATAGGCGGCGATCAGGCCGAACCCATGGGTGTAGACGAAGTGGTCGTTGAACCAGTTGCGCTTGTCGGCCGGCACGCCACCGAGGTTCAGCTCACGGACGGCGACAACGGTGTCACGCAGGGTGCCGTTCACCCGGTACCGGTCGACGTCCAGGGCGTCGGCGACCTGGTAGTACTGCTTGTTCTGCTCGAGCTGCTTGAACGTGTCGCTGACCAGCGCCGGGTCGAGCAGCCGGATGCCCGGGATGGCGTCGGCGTCATTGCGCAGGTCCTGCAACGACGCCTCGGTCTTGGCGCTGTACCGCTGGGTCTGGACCTTGTCGAGGCCGTAGGCGGCGCGGGTGGCGTCGATGTTGCGCTGGATATAGGGCAGCTCGAAGCTCTGCGGGCTCGGGGTGACCCGGAACCGCTGGATCACCGCGGGATAGAGACCACCGACCACCACCGCCGAGATCACCAGCAGCACCAGGCCGTACAACGGCAGCATCCGCCAGCGCTCGACGAATGCCGCCAGCACGAACAGGATCGCGATCACCGTGGAGATCGCGGCCAGAACCGCCCGAGCGTTCAAGGTGGCGTTGGCGTCGGTGTACGTCAGACCGGTGATCAGCGTCGACTGGTTGGTGGTCATCGCGTAGCGGCCGATCCAGAAGTCCACCGCACGGAGCAACAGGAACACCGCGGCGATAACCGCCATCTGCGTCCGGGCCACGTTGGTGAACCGCTGACCGGGCCCCTGCAGCCGGATCCCGCCGTACAGGTAGTGAATGACAAGAGCCGCCGCTCCGGCCAGGAATGTGACCGTGGTCAGCAGGCCGTTGATGAACTGCAGCCAGGGCAGGGTGAAGACGAAGAAGGATAGGTCGAGATTGAACTGCTGGTCGCGCTGGCCGAAGTCGACCGCGTTCCACCACAGCAGGAACGTCTGCCAGCGCTGGCTGGCCGCCGAGCCCGCGAACAGCCCCAACGTCGCCGGCACCCCGATCGCCACCAGTCTGCGCAGCGGCTCGATGCTCTCCCGGTAGCGCTCCAGGCTCGCCGTATCGACGGCCATCGGGGCGTAGATCGGCCGTGACCGGTACGCGATGAGCATGCTGACGAACACCGCGGCCGCGGTCAGGACGAACGCCGCCACGAACAGGCCGACCTGGGTGAGCACCTGGGTGCGGAACACCGAGGTGTAGCCGAGCTGGGAGTACCAGAGCACGTCGGTCCAGATCGACGCCAGACCGAGCAGTAGCACCACCAGGACGCCCAGGACCGCCAGGGTGGGGGCCAGCACACCCTTGCGGCGCCTCCGTGGCGGAGAGCCTGTGGGTGCCTTGTCGCGAGGTGCCTGAGATGCGTCGCCGTCACTGCTCACGATGAGTCAACTTAATCCATGCCCGTTCTGGTTCCACGTCGCATCAGCCGGCAACGCCGTCATCGGGACAACCGTGACAGGATCGGAACATGCACGCCGCAGAGATGACCGGCGCACCACGGGAACGAGCCGTCCTCACCCTGGTGCGCGAGCTGGAGCAGCATGTCGCCTCCGCCGGCTGGGACGGCCCGTGGCGGCTGTTCGCTCTCGTGCGGACCGCGGGTGCCCTGGATCGCGATCCGGAGCTGGCCGAGCGACTGCCCCAGGACGTGGTCGCCGCCGCCCGCGCCGACGTCGAACACCTCACCGCCGTCGAGCAGGACGACCTGCCCGATGCGGAGACGGTCGAGGCCGTGCTCGCCCGGATCGCCTGGCCGGACTCTGTGGACGGCGCGGCGCTGGTCGTCGAGAGAGTCGTCCTGCCGCCGCAGGCCGAGGAGGGGATCCCGCAGGACGCGACGGCCGCGGTCGAGTACATCACCGAGCACCCGGACCGCCGTGACCTTCGCCTTGCGGCCGCGGTGCTGCGCGATGGAACCAGCGGCTGCGCGATCCGCTCCCGCGACCATGACGTCGACGACCGAGTCGCCCTGGGTACCCACCTCGTGCCTGCTCTGGTCGAGGCCCTGGCGATCACCTTGCGCGAGGAGGAGGGCGCTGAGGAGACGGCGTCCGGGCACTCCGACGGCTGAGTGAGACGTGGGGCCGACCCAGGCCCGGCGCGCCGGCGTTCACGCGCAGCGTGGCAGGCCGTCCTCGCCCTTGCCGGAGCCGATCTGCTCTACCGCTGCGAGCGCCTGATCGAGGGTCGATACCGCGATGACGGACAGGCCTTGCGGCTCGTAGCCGACCACCTCGTCGCAGTTCGCTCGAGGGGCAAGGAAGTAGTCCGCACCGGCGTCCTGCGCGCCGTACATCTTCTGCTGGATGAACCCGATCGCGCCGACCCGCCCCTTGGCGTCGATGGTGCCGGTGCCGGCCACAGCGCGCCCGCCGGTCAGCGCGCCGGGAGTGAGCTTGTCGATGATGCCGAGCGCGAACATGGTGCCGGCACTGGAGCCGCCGACGCTGTCGATCTGAATCTTCACCTGGAACGGGAAGACGAACACGGGCTCCACCAGCACTCCGAGAACCGTTGCACCCGCGGCGTTCTCACCTGTCGTCGGAGACACGTCGACAGTCGCGTCGCCGCGTCGCACGACCATCCGAGCGGGCTGACCGGCCGTCACCTTCTTCAGTGCAGTGCGCAGCGAGTCGGCGTCCGGGGTGTTCGCACCGCCCACGGAAACGATGACGTCCCCGGTCCGCAGCGTGCCCTCGGATGGCGAGGTGTCGGTGAAGCCGGCCACCCGCACCTCCTCGACCACCCGATAGCCCAGGGATCGCAGGGCCGCAGCGGTCGCGCTCTGCTGGGAGGAGACCATCTCGAGACGGTTCTCCTCGGTGGTCTGCTCGGCCGTCTGCCCGGGCGGGAACAGCGCCTGCTCAGGCACCACGGTCTGTTGGCGGTTCAGCCAGGCCGAGACCATCTGCCAGGGGGTGACCCGAGAGCGCGGCCCGCCGTAGATGCGCACCGTGGTGAGGTCGAGGGCCCCCCGGGTCGGGTAGGTCCTCGCCCCGATGATCGAGATCAGCGGGGTTCCGTCCTGCTCGGAGAGGGTATTCGTGGTCGGTCCGGTGACCACGGCTGCGTAGGGCAGCGGCAGAAGCAGCATCACCGAGCCGAGGAGCACGGCGGCGAACAGCGAGACCAGAAGGGTGGCCGTCGACGGGTGCAGTCGCCGCGCCGGGAGCGGCCTCCCGGCGTCCGCAGCCTCGTCCTGGGTGTCCTGCTCGGTCACCGCGACAGCGTACGTGTCCGCCCACGCCGGGTGTGTGGCCCGTCGCGCCGCTACGGTGGAGCAATGAGTGGCGCCAACCTCCCCGAGCGCGACGACCCGGACGGCGAGGACCCGCTTGCCGAGATGCTCAAGGCGATGTTCGGAGGCGGCGGTCCGGGTGGCCCCGGTGGCGAGATCCCCACGGAACTGACCGACATGCTGCGCTCGATCCCGGGCATGCCGACCGACCCGGCTTCGCTGCAGGCGATGTTCGCCCAGGTTCAGCGGCTGATCGCGACCTCCGAGCAGGGGCCGGTGAACTGGGAGATGGCCCGGGACATCGCTCGGCAGGTGGCCGCCGAGGGTGGGGACCCCAGCGTCGGGGAGAACGTCGGACGACAGGTCGCCGAGGCCCTGCGCACCGCCGACGTGTGGCTGGACCGGGTCAGCGACATGCCGTCGGCCACGGTGCGCACCGAGGCGTGGAGCCGGGCGGAATGGGTCGAGCAGACACTGCCCACGTGGCAGGGCGTCGTGGAGCCGATCGCGTTGCGCGTCGGAGAGGCGCTCAGCGAGGCGCTGGCCGCCCAGGCTCCCGAGGAGATGCGCGGTGCGATCGGCGAGGCGCTGCCGATGATGCGCTCGATGGGCGGCACCTTCTTCGGACTACAGCTCGGGCAGGCGATCGGCGCGCTGGCGCGGGAGGTGGTCGGCGGCGGCGACACGGCTCTGCCTCTGCTCGAATCCGGACGGGCTGCGCTGCTGCCGGTCAACGTGGCGGCGTTCGGCGAGGGGCTGGAGCTACCGGCCGACGAGGTGCGGCTCTACCTGGCCCTGCGGGAGGCCGCGTACACGCGGCTGTTCGCCGCGGTGCCGTGGCTGCGCAGCCACCTCCTTGCCACCGTCACGGACTACGCCCGGGGCATCCAGATCGACACCGACAGGATCGAGTCCGCGGTACGCGAGATCGACCCCACCGATGCCGAGGCGATGCAGAGGGCCCTGTCGAGCGGGCTGTTCGAGCCCGAGCACACCCCTGCTCAACAAGCGGCACTGGAACGGCTGGAGACCGCGCTGGCGCTGGTCGAGGGCTGGGTCGACGAGGTCGTGCACGCCGCCGCGCACGAGCGACTGCCGCACGCCGCGGCGCTGCGCGAGACCGTCCGCAGGCGCCGGGCCGCAGGTGGTCCGGCCGAACACACCTTCGCCTCGCTGGTCGGCCTGGAGCTGCGCCCGCGCCGGTTGCGCGAGGCGGCCGCGGTCTGGGCGGCCCTGACCCAGGGCCGGGGCATCGCCGGGCGGGACCGGCTGTGGCGCCACCCCGACCTGGTGCCCGACGAACGGGCATTCGCCGACCCCACCGCCTTCGCGGCGGACGCGACGGGTACCGGGACGGGCGAGGTGGACTCGATGGACGCCATGGACACCGCGCTGGCCGAGCTGCTCGACGCCGAGCAGGAGGCCGAGCAGGACGGCGAGACGTCGGACGGTACCGACGGCGGCGCGAAGGGGACCGAGGACGGCGACGACCGCCCGGACAGCGGCCGGTGAACAGCTGGACGCCGAGCGAGGACCTGGTCCTCGACCTGCGCCATGTCCTGGCGCACGCACCGCGGACCACACCGGATGACCGGTTCGAGGCATGGGCCTGGCGGGCCCTGCTCGACGAGGACGGGCCAGCCCTGCTCACCCGGGACGCGACCCCCAGCCATGTGACAGCCTCCGGCATCGTCCTGTCACCAGGCCTGGACCGCACCTGTCTGGTGCTGCACCACCGGCTGAAGGCGTGGGTACAACCAGGCGGCCACCTGGAGGACGGCGACCGGACGATCGCTGCCGCCGCGGCCCGGGAGGTTCTCGAGGAGACCGGTCTGCGCGTGGAGCCGTACCCGGAGCCGGTCCTGCTCTCCCGCCACCGGGCACCGTGCCGTCCGGGCCTGGTCGACTGGCACCTGGACGTGCAGTTCGCCGCCACGGTCCCCGAGGACTCCCCGAGGACCAGCGCCGAGTCCCTCGACGCAGCCTGGTTCGACGTCGACGACCTGCCCGAACCACGCGCCTGGGGAGTGCGGGAGAACGTGCTGCGCGCCGTCCGGACCTGCCAGGTGATGCGAGCCCGCGACGTCGATCGGCGCTCGGATCAGCCGCAGCCCGCCGAGTAGCCCTCCAGGTAGCCGCGGGCCCGCTCGGTCCGCGGATAGCCCTCCAGCAAGGCCCAGAACCGAGGACCGTGGTTGCTCTCGATCATGTGCGCCAACTCGTGGAGCAGGACGTAGTCGACAACCCAGTCCGGCATCGGACGCAGCCTGGCACTCAGTCGGATCGTCCCTTGACTGGGCGTACAGGAGCCCCATCGGGTGTTCTGGTTACCGGCCCAGGTCACCGCGGTGGGCCGCACCGCACCGTCGAGATAGCGCCGGGCCAGCTGCTCGGCGCGAGCGGTGAGCTCGGTGTCGCTTCGTCGGCCGGCACGCCTGCCGGAGAGCCGGGCCGTCATCCGGTCTACCCATTCCCGCTCCTCACGCATGCTGAACGCAGCCGGGATCATCACCACGATCCGGCCCGCATCCCGATATGCCGAGACCGTGCGGCGCCGCCGGGCGCTGCGACGCACCTCGACCGCCGGCTGCCCCTGCGGTCCCGGTGCCGCAGCCGCCGTGAGATCCGGTCCCGGCTCCTCTCGCGACATGGGTGCACCGTAGCCCGCCGGTCCCGGCCGACACATCGCCCTCCACAGGCTGCGGACGGCGCGCCAGCAGGTGGGCCAGGTTGCACGGAACGTTTCGGACATCTCGTCCACAGCTAGATCCACAGGTGTGCTCACACGTTCCCCGCCGGCTCCCGCCGTGTTCCCCACAATATCCACAGCGTTGTCCACAGGTAGTCCGCCGACGACCGGTCGCTTTCTTGACGACGTCGCGCGCTCCCCCTAGCGTCGATCCCGGCTCCGGGATCCGGCTGTGGCGCACTGGGGAAGGTGCACCGCTCCGGACCCGGAGCCTGACCATGTCGTGAGGACAGGTCGTGACGGAGCGCCGGTCACCGGCCGGTGAAGCGAGGACCGCGGCGTTCGCGCTGGGCCGTCAGCCCCTCTTGAAGATCCTGCGATGCCAGGGTCACCGCCTGGGCCAGCGCCTCCCACTGCAACGCCTGCTCCCGGCTCCCCGGACCGTCACCGGCCAGGGCCTGCTTGGTCAGGCGGGTCGCGGTCGGCGCCGCTGCGGCGATCGCCTCGGCCGCCGAGAGGGCCTCGGCCAGAACCTGGTCGGACGGCACGCACCTGCTGGCCAGGCCCATCGCGAGCGCCTCGGCCCCGGTCACCGAACGACCGGTGAGCAGCAGGTCCCGGGCTGCCGCCAGGCCGGCCACCTGGGTCAGGCTCCACGTCGTCAGCATGCCGGGATGCATGCCGAGGCGGGTGAAGGGCGCAGCCAGCACCGCGTCATCCGCCACTACCCGCAGGTCGCAGGCCAGCGCGAGGGCGAGCCCGGCCCCGATCGCGGGGCCGTTCACCGCCGCCACCGTGGGCACCGGGACGTCGGCGATCCGCATCCAGGCCCGGTAGAACGTGGCCATCCGCTCCCGCAGTCCCTCCACCCCGAGGTCGGGTTCGGCGCCGATCCAGGACAGGTCCCCGCCGGAGCAGAACGCCGGTGGAGCGCCGGTGACGACGACGCAGCGCACCGTCTCGTCGCCGCGAAAGGCAGCGACCGCCTCCTGCCACGAGGCCGTCATCTCGGCCGACATCATGTTGCGCCGCTCGGGCAGGTCGAGGGTGAGCACGACCACGTGATCACGATGCCGCCGTAGACGCAGATGGGGATAGGTGCGCGATTCCTCGACCATGGCATCTCCTCCGCCAGGCAGGCTAGCGGGGAGCGGCCGGCGCACGGCCGGTGCCGTTGTGGACAAACTCACGCGCCCGTGGACGACGCGCCCGACGCCCGCGTGTGCGGTGCACCCGTCGGGCTCGGCTAGGGTGTGCCCGGGTTCTTGACGCCTGGGGGTGCCGACGCACTACACGACAGCCGTCGAGAGGCACCCCCCTGATCAGCGCATCACCGAAACAAGGAGCCAGCATGGCTGACACGTACAGCGGCGAGTTCTACTGCGTGAAGTGCAAGGAGAAGCGCCAGGCAGAGGGCAAGGTCGTCGAGACCAACGGCCGCCGGATGGCCAAGGGTCAGTGCCCGGTCTGCGGCACCAACCTGAACCGGATCCTCGGCAAGGCCTGAACCCGCAAGCCGATCACCGGCGGGCGGTTCCCCTCGGGGGGCCGCCCGTCGCCGTCTGCGCCGGACCCACCTGTGGATAACGTGGATTCGCCTGTGGATAGCTTATGGGCAGTGCCCCGGAACCTGCCACTGTGGGAAGCATGTCCGCGGCCACCCCTTCCTCCGTCTCGGCGCCCGCCGGTCTGCCCGTCCGGCTCAAGCCGGCCCTACGGCTGGTCTGGCGTGGTCCCACGACGGTGCAGATCGGCCTCGACCCTCGGCGAGGCACCGTCCTGGACGGGCTGACCGCGAGCGACCGCGACCTCGTCGAACGACTCGCCTCCCACACCTCCACCCAGCCCAGCACGGACCGGGAGCGTGACCTCGTCGCGCTGCTGGACCAGGCCGACCTGCTCATCCGCCGACCCACCGACCCTCATCGGCTGGCCGATCTCGGTCCGGCCAGGGCGCGGTTCTGCCCGGACGCCGACGCCTGGTCTCTGCTCGGGGCGGACACCGACGGCTGGGAACGGCTGGCCGGACGGCGGCACCGCGCCGTCCAGCTGCACGACCGGCTCGGCGCCATCGGCGGGAGCCGGGTCGCCGCGGCACTCACAGCCGCCCTGAGCGCGTCCGGCGTCGGCCGCGTCGGCGCTCCAGGTGCCCCGCCGACCAGACGGACCGCAGCCGCGTCCGACTCACCCGACCTCGTCGTGCTGTTGGAGGCGGACGCCGCGGACGCCGCCCGCGCCGGTCCGCTGGTCTCGCGCGACGTGGCGCACCTGTCGGTGGTGGTGCGCGAGGGCGGCGTGGACGTCGGGCCCCTGGTCGTGCCGGGGCAGGGGGCCTGCCTGCGTTGCCTCGACCTGCACCGAGCCGACCGCGACCCCGCGTGGCCGCGGGTGCTCGCCCAGCTGCTCGCCCGGCGTACGGCGCGCAGGCCGCCGGCGGAGGAAGCGACGCTCGCGCAGCTCGCCGGTGCTCTGGCGGCGTTGCAGGTCCTGGGACGTCTGGACGCCCTGGAAGAGTCCGCGCCGCCCGGGCGGGCGGCATCCACGGCGGCCGCCTCGGCGACCCTCGAGGCGCGGCTGCCCGACGGCCTGGTCACCCGACGGGTGTGGACGACACACCCCGAGTGCGGGTGTCGTTGGCCGCCCCGGGCGCCTGAACTGGACGGCCGGGTCACAATGAGCAGGTGACCGACCTCCCCCGCCGTGCCGTGACCCGGACGGCCAAGCTGGCCACCCTGCCGCTCGGCTTCGCCGGCCGCACCGCCGTCGGCCTGGGTAAGCGGGTCGGCGGCAAGCCCGCCGAGGCGGTCGCCGCCGAGATGCAGGCCCGCACCGCCGAGCAGCTGTTCAAGGTGCTCGGCGAGCTCAAGGGCGGGGCGATGAAGTTCGGCCAGGCGCTGAGCATCTTCGAGGCCGCCATGCCCGAGGAGCTGGCTGGTCCCTACCGGGCCACCCTGACCAAGCTGCAGGACGCCGCCCCGCCGATGCCCGCGGTCACGGTGCACGCGGTGCTGGCCCGCGAGCTCGGCCCGCACTGGCGCCGGTACTTCCGCGAGTTCGACGACTCCCCCGCCGCCGCCGCCTCGATCGGCCAGGTGCACCGAGCGGTCTGGAAGGACGGCCGCGAGGTAGCCGTCAAGGTGCAGTACCCGGGCGCCCGAGAGGCCCTGCTCTCCGACCTGGCCCAGGTGTCTCGGGTGGGGCGGGTGGCCGCCGGGTGGATCCCGGGGCTGGACATCAAACCGATCCTCACCGAGCTGCAGGCCCGGGTCGCCGAGGAGCTCGACTACAGCCTGGAGGCACAGTCCCAGGCCCAGTTCGCGGCGGCGTTCGCCGACGACGAGGTGTTCGCCGTACCCGCCGTGGTCAAGTCCACCGAGCACTTGGTGATCGGCGAGTGGCTGGACGGGGTGGCGCTGTCGAAGCTGATCGCGGACGGCGACAAGGACTCACGTGACCTCAGCGCGCGGCGCTACCTGGAGTTCCTGCTCGCCGGCCCGGCCCGGGCCGGGCTGCTGCACGCCGACCCGCACCCGGGGAACTACCGGCTCACCGACGACGGGCGGTTCGGCGTCCTGGACTTCGGTGCGGTCAAGCGGCTGCCCGAGGGCATGCCGCCACAGATCGGCGCGCTGCTCACCCTCGCCCTGGCCGGGGACGCCGACGGTGTGGTCGCCGGGTTGCGCGAGGAGGGTTTCATCAAGTCCTCGATCGTGATCGACGGCCAGAGCCTGCTCGCTTATCTGACGCCGTTCCTCGAACCGGCCCGGCACACGACCTGGACCTTCTCGCGCGCCTGGATGCGCGAGCTGTTCACCCACATCAACGACCCGCGCCGGCCGCAGTGGTCGTTGGGGCTGAAGCTCAACCTGCCCGCGGAGTACCTGCTGATCCACCGGGTCTGGTTGGGCGGGATCGCCGTGCTATGCCAGATCGAGGGTGAGGTACCGGTGCTGCAGGTGCTCTCCGATTGGCTGCCCGGGTTCGACGTCGAGGCGCTCGACTACGTGCAGTGGGTGGACGAGTGAGGACCCGGGCGGTCCAGGTGCACGCCCACGGCGGGCCGGAGGTGCTCGGCTGGGGCCCGGTCGAGCTGCCCGAGCCGGGGCCGGGCGAGGCGCTCGTCGACGTGGCCGCGGCGGGGGTGAACTTTATCGACGTCTACCAGCGGGACGGGCTCTACCCGCTGCCGCTGCCGGTCACCCTGGGCATGGAGGGCGCCGGCGTCGTCCGCGCGGTCGGTCCCGACGTGGACGGCGTGCGGCCGGGTGAGCGGGTCGCCTGGCTGGACGTACACGGCTCGTATGCCGAGCAAGCAGTGGTGCCGGCGGATCGGCTGGTCGCCGTTCCCGACGGGCTGGACCTGGCCTCGGCCGCCGCAGCGATGCTGCAGGGCGCGACCGCGCACTACCTGGCCACCGACACGTTCCGGCTCGCGGCCGGCCACACCGCTCTGGTCCACGCGGCCGCCGGCGGCGTGGGCCAGCTCCTGGTCCAGCTCGCCGTGGCCGCAGGCGCCCGCGTGATCGCCACGGTCGGGTCGGCCGAGAAGGAGGCGGCGGCCCGCGAGGCGGGGGCGGCGGAGGTGATCCGCTACCGCGATGTCGACTTCGCCGAGGAGGTCGAGCGGATCGCCGGAGCGCATGCGGTCGACGTCGTCTACGACGGGGTGGGCCGAGCCACCTTCGCCGGCGGCCTGCGCGTGCTGCGCCCCCGTGGGCTGATGGTCAGCTTCGGCAACGCCTCCGGCGCCGTCGAGCCGATCGCGCCGCTCGCCCTGGCCGCCGCCGGCTCGCTCTACCTGACCCGGCCCGTGCTGGCGCACTACGTGGCGACCACCGAGGAGCTCCAGCGACGCTGCGCGGAGGTGCTGACCGGCGTCCGGGACGGCCGGCTCAGGCTGCACATCGGTCTTCGGCTGCCGCTGGAACGGGCTGCGACCGCGCACGAGGAACTGGCCGGCCGTCGGACCAGCGGCAAGGTCCTGCTGCTGCCGTCCGGGTGAAGTCGGCGTGGGCCGCCGTCCGCTTCCCCAGCGGCGGACGGCGGCCCTGACCCGCGCGCTCAGGCGCGGATCATCGTGAGACGGAAGTGCTCCGCGGTCCACTGGCTGTCATGCCGGATCCGCGTCCTGCGCGCGAGCACGTAGCGCTCCCGCTCGTACTGTGCCAGGGCTCGGTGGCGCGAGCTGGCACGCCATGGGCTGTTCATGATCCCCTCCTCAGGGTCTTGCTCACGTGGTGGCGAAGCGGGCTCACGCCGCGACCTCGCACTTGCGGGGCCGGCCTCGAGGGCGCTTGCGCGGGATCACGACCCCGGCGAGTAACAGCTCCCCTCCCCAGACTCCCCACGGCTCCCGACGATCCAGAGCGCCGGTCAGGCACTCCGTTCGGATCGGGCAGTCGCCGCAGAGCGCCTTGGCCCGCTCGACGTCGGCCGGGGACTCGGCGAACCAGAGCTCGGCGTCGTGGACCCGGCACGGGACCACCTGCTCGCTCTGGTGCCGCTGTGCCGGCTCGACGGCGTCCAGCAGGGCCATGAGCTGCATGGCCTGTCACCTCCTCATCTGCGACGGACCAGGTGGTGGACCTGGCCGCCTTGGCGGCGCCGGAATGTCCGGCGTGGTGCAGATCCGCGGAGAAACACGAAGGCCGCGGACCCTTGGCGGGTTCCGCGGCCTGAGGAGGTGGCCGGCTGCTCCGAAGAGCTAGGCCGGAGGTCTCCTAGGTCTGGAACCCCGTGCGGGCTGGACGTCACCGAACGAGGTGACGGTGAGCGCCGTGATGGCGAACGGCGCGGCAGCGGCGAACGTGGTCACTGCCGTGGCGTACGCCGCCCCGGTGGCACCCTTGATGCCGCAACGCCGATCACGCACACCAGCCCCCGCGCCGTTGGACGGCAGGCGGACGTTGCGGTGTGCAGCGGTCCAGTCGGCGCCCGGCATCGTCGCGGCAGACGTGGTCGCCGGCACGGCGGTCATGGTTCGCTCGGACATCGGGCACCTCCCGTCAGGGCGTTCGGGTACCCGCGCGCACGGGTACGTGCTTCGACGGTAGGCCGTCAGCGGCCGAGCTGACAAACCTTTTTTCGGCGGGTCGACCAGAGCGCTGTTCGGCTCATGGTGCGCTCGACGGCGAGCCACCTCCGGACACTGCTGCGAGCACGGCGAGTACGTCGGCCCCGTACCGTTCCAGCTTGGCCGGACCCACACCGGCGATCCGGGCCAGCCCAGCCGCGTCACAGGGCAGCCGTTGCGCCATCGCCGCCAGGGTCGCGTCCGTGAACACCACGTACGCAGGCACTTTGGCCTCGGCCGCGGTTGCGCTGCGCCAGCTGCGCAAGGCCTCGAACACCGCCTCGTCGTAGTCCGGCGGACAGTCTGCGCAGCGACCCACCTTGCGCTGGGCGGCATTCTGCAGCGGCGCACCGCACCCGCCGCAGCTCGTCGGCAACGCCGCCCGGGTGGCACTCTTGCCCGATCGGCGACGCGAGGCCGACCCGGCCCCCGGCACGGTGGCGGCGGCCACGCCGTCCAGCGCGTCGGCGACCTCGGCCCCGTGCAGGAACCGGGACACCGACCGACCGGCCCGCCCGCCCGGGTTCCGCGCCCGGGACCAGCTCAGCACCAGGTGGCGGCGGGCCCGAGTGACACCGACGTAGAGCAGCCGCCGCTCCTCGGCGATCGCCTCCCAGCCCTCGGCCAGCGAGATCGGCATCAGTCCGTCGGACAGCCCGACCAGGAACACCGCGTCCCACTCCAGGCCCTTCGCGGCGTGCAGCGAGGCCAGGGTGACGCCCTGGACTGTCGGTGCATGCTGTGCGGCAGCCCGCTCCTCGAGCTCGGTGACCAGTTCGGCCAGTCCGCCCTCGGGGTTATGCGCGGCCACCGTGTCGGCCAGCACGGCCAGCGCCTGCAGCGACTCCCAGCGCTCGCGAACGGCGCCTCCCCCGGCCGGTGGCTGCTCGGTCCAGCCGGCCGAGGCGAGCACATCTCGGGCCCGCGTCGGCAGATCCGGTGGGTCGTGCGTCGCCTCGCCCGCCCGGGCGGCACCGCGCAGCAGGAGGACGGCGTCGCGCACCTCTTTGCGGGAGAAGAACCGCTCCCCGCCGCGCACCAGGTAGGGCAGTGCGGCCTCGGCCATCGCCTGCTCCAGGGCCTGGGACTGTGCGTTGGTCCGGTACAGGACGGCGACCTCGGCCGCCGGCACCCCCCGGGCGACCAGGGCGGCGGCCTGCCGGGCGACGCCGGCGGCCTCGTCCTCGTCGTCGGCGTACTCGCGCAGCACCGGCACCGGTCCCGGATCGCCCTGGGCGAACAGCCGGACCCCCTCGCGACCCGGCCCGCCACCGTCCGACAACGCGTTGGCCAGGGCGACCACCTGCGGGCTGGACCGGTAGTCACGGACGAGCCGGACCAGTGCCGCATCGGGGTAGCGACGGCGAAAACCGAGCAGGTGCTCGGGTGTGGCCCCGGTGAAGGAGTAGATCGTCTGGTTCGGGTCCCCGACCACGCACAGGTCGTCACGATCGCCGAGCCAGGCGTCGAGCAGGCGCTGCTGCAGGGCGTTGACGTCCTGGTACTCATCGACCACGAAGTGGCGGTACTGGGCCCGGACGGCGGCAGCCACGTCGGGGTGCTCCTCGAGAATCCCGCCGGTGATCAGCAGCGCGTCCTCGAAGTCGATCACGCCGCGGTCGGTCTTGGCCTCTTCGTAGGTCTCGATCAGCCGGGCCACGACGGGAAGGTCGAAGCCGCCCGGACGGTCCCGGCCGACCCTGGCCGCGGCGGCCGGGTACGCCTCGGCGGTGAGCAGGCTCACCTTCGCCCACTCCACCTCCGCGGCCAGGTCGCGGATCGCCGCCCGGTCGACGCTGATCCGCATCCGCGCCGCGGCGTCGGCGACCAGCGACGCCTTGTGCTCGATCAGCGACGGCGGCGCGCCGCCGATCGTGCGGGGCCAGAAGTAGCCGAGCTGGCGCAGAGCGGCGGCGTGGAAGGTCCGAGCCTGCACCCCGCCGACGCCCAGGTCACGCAGCCGGGTGCGCATCTGTCCGGCGGCGCGGGCGGTGAAGGTGACGGCGAGTACCTGCTGAGGCACGTAGACCCCGCTGAGCACGCCGTAGGCGATCCGGTGGGTGATCGCCCGGGTCTTGCCCGTACCGGCACCGGCCAGGACACAGACCGGACCGCGCAACGCCGTGGCGACCTCGCGCTGTTCGGGGTCGAGCGCGGCGAGCACCCGGTCGGCGCTCTGCTCGGCGGTCGCATCGGTGGGCGTGCGGGTCATGACGACACCATCGTCGGGCATCCTCGCAGGGACCGGGGACAATGACCTCATGTCGATGTTCCACCATCAGCCCGTCTCCATCCCGGTTCCACCGGCCGGCGCCGTCACCATGTTCACCACGACGTGGTGCGGGTACTGCCGGCGGCTGAAGGGCCACATGGAGCGCGAGGGCGTCACGTTCACCGAGGTCAACATCGAGACCACGCCGGGAGCGGCCGACTACGTGATGGGCGTCAACGGGGGACACCAGACCGTCCCGACCGTGTTGTTCGCCGATGGCTCGTCGGCGAGCAACCCACCGATCCGCGAGGTCGTCGACCGCGCTGGATCGGCCCAGCCCGGTCCCGGATGATTCGATCGTCCCCGGCGCCGGGGACGGCGTGGCCGGCCGTCTGGGTCAGCGCCAGGCCCCGCCACCGTCGCGGATCGGCCCGCCGTACCACTGCTCGATCAGCCGGCGGGCGACGGAGACCGGCGGTGGGAGCAACAACTCCTCGGTGGCGACGTCGAGGCCGAGCTCCTCGCGGCTCCACCACCGTGCCTGGGCCAGCTCGTCGCCGTCCACACTGATCTCGGTGGTCTCGGCGCGGGCGGTGAAGGCGAGCATCAGCGAGGAGGGGAACGGCCAGGGCTGGCTGCCCTGGTAGACGACCTCGCCGACCCGTACCGCGGTCTCCTCGTGCACCTCGCGGCGCACGGCGTTCTCCAGCGACTCCCCCGGCTCGACGAACCCGGCCAGCGTGGAGAAGCGCCGCGGCGGCCAGACGGTCTGGTGGCCGAGAAGGATCCGCTCGGCGTCGTCGACGACGGCCATGATCACAGCCGGGTCGGTGCGCGGGTGGTGCTCACCGCCGCACGCGGGGCAGGTTCGCGACCACCCGGCCGCGCTGACCAGGGTCGGCTCACCGCACCGGCTGCAGCGGGGATGGCTGTCGTGCCAGTTGGCGAGGGCGACGGCGGTGGTGAGCAGCCCGGTGTCGGTGTCGTCGAGCAGGGCACCGACCTCGCGCAACGTCGCCAGCCGCTCCCCCGGGGCGATCGTGCCGGGTGCGACCACGACCAGGTGCGCCTGTCCCCTGCCGTCCTCGCCCAGGTAGACGACGAGCGGTCCGGCTCCTGCGTCGGTGCGGGCCGGACGGCTCGCGAGGGGTGTCTCGGACGCCGGCCGAAGGGCGAGCCGGACGCCGTCCGGAGCGTCACGGACCGGGGCGCGGTCGCCGTCCAGCTCGAGCACCACGGTGTCCGGCCTGGCGACCAGCCGGGCGAGGAGATCGGGCTCGACCCGCCGGTGAGCGGCACGGTCGAGTGTGGAGCGGGACAGGGAGGGACGGTCCAGCTCGCGGGTCACCCGGCTCACTGTAGGTGATGACTGATCCGCTACTCCTGGTAGTCGATGGGTGTGGCACACCCTCCTGAACACCCCTGCACACGTACCGTGGGTACGTGCCCGCGCCCCGCAGCCCGCTCGCCCTCGCCGCTCTCGTCTGCGCCGCGGTGAAGGGATGCGAGCCGGCGTCGGCCCGTGCGCTGACCCAGCACGACCCGGACGTCGACGCCGCCTGGGTCGAGGACAGCATCAGCCGGCAGTGGGTCGTCCGCGCGCCCCGGACGACGGCCGCGGGGGCGCGGATGGATGCCGAGAGCCGGCTCGTCGAAGGCCTGTACGGGTGGGTCTCGTTCTCGGTGCCGAAGGTGGCCGGGCAGGCGGCACTGCCCGAGGGCGGCACGGCGTTCGTGCACCGTGCTCCGTCCGGGACGGCGCTGGACGCCGCCCGGCTGAACGCTGCACCGGCTCTGGCCGCCTCGCTGGGCCGCACTCTGGCCGTGGTGCATGACCTGCCGACCCGTCTGGTGGCCGACGTCGACATGCCGGTCTACGAGGCCGAGGAGTACCGCACGCGGCGCCTGGCCGAGGTGGACCGGGCGGCCGGTACCGGCCACGTCCCGTCGGCTCTGCTGAGCCGGTGGGAGCGGGCCCTGGAGGAGTCGACGGCCTGGCGGTTCGTCCCGGGGGTCGTGCACGGCGAGCTGGACGGCGACAGCGTGCTGGTCGAGGGCAACGAGGTCTGCGGCATCGTGGACTGGGCGCAGGCCCGCGTCGCCGACCCGGCCGACGACTTCGCGTGGCTGGCCAACGCCGTCGAGCCGGAGGTGTTCGACACCGTGCTCGGCGCCTACACGGCGAAGCGCCGCATCACGCCCGACCCCGACCTGGCCCGGCGGGCCCGGTTGGCCGGGGAGCTGTCGCTGGCCCGCTGGCTCCTGCACGGCACCAGCACCGGCGACGACTCGGTGGTCATGGACGCGGTGGCCATGCTGGCCGCGTTGGAGAAGTCCGTGGAGGGCACGACGACCTGGTAGTCAGCCGCGCCGGTCGCCGGGAGCTCCTGGCCGACGGACAGCGTCGGCGATCAACGCTGACAGGCCCGGACCGTCGAGCAGGTCGACCGGTCGCACCGTCCGCCCGGTCGCGGCGTAGTAGAAGGCGCCGGAGACCCACTCCGGAGCGACCCCGACCACGGCGGCCCAGGCCAGGCGGTAGACCGCGAGCTGCACGGCGGCCGCCGACCGCTCCGGCTGCGTCGCCGGTGGGGCGCCGGTCTTCCAGTCCACGACCTCCCAGTCCGGCCCGCCGCGGCCGCCTCTCTCGCGCCGATAGACCGCGTCGACCCGGCCGCGCAGCATCAGGGTCGTCGTGGCGTCGGCGCCCGGACCGCTGCTGCCGTCCTGCGATGGGACGCTCACCGGTGTCTCCACCGCGACCTCGACCGCGTACGGCGTCCGGTCGGCCCACGCCGAGGCGAGGAACGTCTTCTGCAGGCTGGTCAGCTCCTCGTCGCCGTCGTCGGCGAAGGACCCGTCGGCGGCGCCGGGCAGCTCGTCGACGTCGACCAGTGCCGCCGCACCGAACCGCTGCTCCAGCCAGGCGTGGAAGGCCGAGCCCCGTCGCGCCTGCGGGCTGGGCGGGCGCGGCATCGGACGGCGCAGCGCGACCGCCAACCCGGCCGGATCCGCGGCCAGCTGCACCATCCGGGAGGCGCTCAGGTGCCCCGGCAGGTGCGCCAAGGCCACGCCGGAGCGCCGCAGGTCGCGTTCGGCCAGCAGCGCGGACACCTCGGCGTCCCAGCCGTCCTCGTCGTCGGGCTCACCGGGCCGGCCCTGCGCCGCGTCGAGCCCGGCCATCGCCGAGCGGACCAGCACTGCCGCGGCCTCGATCCGGCCGCGGCGCTCGCCCAGCGGATCGGCCGGCCACGGCACGCTGCGTCGCAGCTCCTCGCGCGGGTTGCTCGCCCCGTCGGCGACCTCATGCCAGTCGCCGACCACCAGGGCCTGGGCACCCGGCCCCTGGGCCAGCTCGGCGATCTGGCGCAGGAACCGTGACGGCTCGCGTGACCGGACACCGTCGCCCCAGGCCGCGCCGCTGAGCAGCAGCGCCGTCCGGGCCCGGGTGATCGCCACATAGGCGAGCCGTCGCTCCTCGGCGACCAGATGCTCACCGCACTCCTCCCGGAACAGCTCCAGGGCCGCCTTCGCCTCCTGCTGCGAGCCGGCCTGGTCGATCCGCCACATCGGCAGTCCATCGGCGTCGCCGCGGATCGGGTACGGCAGCGCTCCGTGCTCGGTCAGCCAGGCGTTGCTCGGCCCCGGGGCACGACCGGCGTGCCCGTTCGGGAACGTGCCCTCGACCAGGCCGGGGACGGCGACGACGTCCCACTCCAGTCCCTTGGCGGCGTGCACGGTGAGGATCTGGACGGCGTCGGCGCGAACCTGGCCGAGCGGTGCGTCCAGGCCGCGCTCCTCGGACTCGGCGGCGCTCAGCCAGGCCAGGAACGCCCCCAGACCGGGACCGGCTCGGCCGCGAACGGCCCCGCGCATGCCCGTGCCGGCCGTCCCGGCCGCGCCGGCCGTCCCGGACCGTGCGGCGAACGACGCCGCCACCTCGATGAACGCCTCGAGGTTGGCTCTCGCCGCCGCCGGGGGCCGGCCCGGGACGGCGGCCACCTCGACGTCGAGCAGCAGCGCCCGCTCCACCTCGGCGACCAGCTCGGGCAGCGCCAGCGCGGTACGTCGCCGTAGGTGCCGCAGCACCGCGGCCAACCGGGTCAGCCGGGCGCGACCCGCCGCCGAGATGTGCCGGCCGGCGGGCCCCGTCCAGTCCGGCTCGGGCAACGCGTCCAGGGCCTCGACCAGCGACAGCTCCTCGGCCTCATCGAGCACGGCCTCCGCGCCGGAGCGGCCGGACTCGTGCCGGTCGGCCACCCGCTTCCACATCACCCGGGCCCACGCGCCCAGGGCGTCGAGGTCTCGCGGCCCGATCCGGTTCGCGGCCCCGGTGAGCAGGCGTATCAACGAGTCACCGCGCGAGGCGTCGTGCACCACCTCGAGGGCCGCACGCAGGTCGGCGACCTCGGGAACGTGGAGCAGGCCGCCGAGTCCGACCACCTCGACGGGCAGGTCCCGGCCGCGAAGCGCCGCCTCGAGCATCGGGAACTGCGAGCGCACCCGGCAGAGCACGGCCGCCGAGCTGCCCCGGCGCCAGGCGGCTGCGACGGCGTCGGCCACCGCGGCCACCTCGTCCTCGACGGTGGCGTGCCAGGCCAGGTGTACCCGGCCCTGACCCGCATCGTCCCGCTCCCGCAGCGCCGGCACGTCGACCCCGGTCGCGCCCGAGTGTTCGGGGTGCCACGCCGGCGCACGTCGCAACGGCTCGGCGACCCGGTTCGCAGCGGCCAACACCGCGCGGTCGTTGCGCCAGCTGGTGGCCAGGTGCAGCACCTGGGCCGGGACACCGATCGAGGCCCGCGAGCCGATCGAGCCGCCCGAGCGCCGCGAGTGGCTCGGATCGGGTCCGGTCGTGGCGGGGAAGTCGGTCGGGAACCGCTGCAGGTTGCCGGCTGAGGCGCCACGCCACCCGTAGATCGACTGGTGCGGGTCGCCGACGGCGGTCACCGGGTGCCCCTGGCCGAACAGGAGCGTCAGCAAGGTGAGCTGAGCGTGGCTGGTGTCCTGGTACTCATCCAGCAGCACCACCCGGTACCGCTCCCGCTCGGCGATCGCCACCTCGGGCACCTCGCCGGCGACCCGGGCGGCCAGCGCCACCTGGTCACCGAAGTCGAGCACCTCCAGCTCACGCTTGCGGCGCAGGTACGCCTCGACGATCGGCAGGATCTGACGCCGGGCGGCGAGCCGGTCCAGCACCGCGGCCACCGGCCTGAGCGGCTTGCCGTACGGAGCCCCGCCGAGTGTGGCCGGCAGACGGGCCACCCGCTCGGTCACGTCGCAGAGCACCGCCTCGACATCGGCGGTGCCGACCAGGTGCTCGGCACACTCACCGGCCAGCGCGAGCACGGCGTCCACCACCGTGCTCCGAGCGGCGTCCACCTGCGACATGTCGCCGTCCCAGCCCTCGACCAGGTCGTCGACGATCTGCCAGGCGCCGGCCTCGCTGATCAGGCGGCTGCCGACGTCGAGCCCGAGCCGTAGCCCGTGGTCGGTCACGATCGAGGCGGCATACGAGTGGTAGGTCGACACGCCCACCGCCTCGCCGGCCAGGTCGGCGAGCCCGTTGCGGGCCAGGGCGCCGAGCCGTGCTCGGACCCGGTCGCCGAGCTCGGCGGCGGCCTTGCGGGTGAACGTGAGCCCGAGCACCTGCTCGGGGCGGACCAGCCCATTGGCCACCAGGTGGACCACCCGCGCAGCCATGGTCTCGGTCTTGCCCGATCCCGCCCCGGCCACCACGAGCAGTGGCGCACCCGCGTCCGCCTCGATCACCGCGACCTGCTCCGAGGTCGGATCGGGTCGCCCCAGAAGGGCGGCGATCCGGCGTGCGGAAAGCCACGTCGTCGAATCGCCCGGCTGGCCCGGACCGGACACCGCGGGAGCCGCGTGATGTGGCGCGGTCCGGGCGACGGGCAGCTCGTCGAGGTCGAAGCTGAGCTGGTCGTCCTGGTCCGACGCGCGGCGCCGAGCACCCTGCCGGGGTGTCACGACCCGACCTGCCGACCCTCGAGCTGTGCGGGGCAGCTGCGTCGCACGTCGCAGACCCGGCAGCGCGAGTTCACCGTGGCCGGGAACGACTCCCCGGCCATGGCCTCGGCCACTCGCTCGACCAGCTCGGCCGCCCACCGTGGATCCTCGTCGGCGGCGAGCGGAGGTTGCTGCTGGACGCTGACCTTCTGGTTGCCGTCGCCGAGCTGTACCAGGGCGGCACCGCCGGAGACGGCGTCCTCGCCGTCCACGCCGGAATGCTCCAGGGCCAGCTGGTAGGTGCCGAGCTGGGCGTGCCGGTCGAGCTCGGCGGCACTCGGCTTGGCCTTGCCGGTCTTCAGGTCGACGACGACGAGCCGTCCGTCAGCGTCGCGCTCCAGCCGGTCGACGCTGCCATGGATCTCCGCCCGCCCGACTCTCGCGCTCAGCTCACGCTCGGTGGCCACCAGCTCGCGGCCCGCGGCGCGGCTGAGCCGCACGTACTCGGCGAATGCGGTCAGCATCGTCGCCGCCCTGGCCCGGACGCCGTCCTTCACCCACCCCTCACGCAGCCCGAGCCGATCGAAACGACGGTCCAGCATGTCCTGGAGCTGGCCCAGCTCGCCGTCCGGAACCGCTTCAGCCAGCTCGTGGATCATCGACCCCAGGTTCGTCGACACCCCGGCCGGCCGGCCCCCGCCGGATGCCTGGAGCAACCAGCGCAGCGGGCACTGCTCGAACGTCTCGACCTTGGACGGCGAGACGCGCACCGTCTCACCGGCGCCACGTAACGGTCCGTCACCGGACAGCGGTGCCAGCCCATACCAGTCGTCGGGGTCGGCGCCCGGTACCCCCGCCCGTGCCAGCCGGGCCAGGGCCCTGGCGGCCCGCTCACGCCGCCGAAGGAGCCGCTCGGCGACCGCGGCTCCCGGCGGACCGTCCTCCTCCTGCGCCGTCTCGAGGAGCACGGCGCGCAGCTCGGACACCAGAGCGGGCAGTGTCATGGGGCGCGGCACGACGGTGAGCGGGCGCAGCTCGCCGTCCTCGCCTCCTCGGGTGTCCTTGCCCGGGGGGTCGGCCAGGTCGACCAGCGGGGACGGCAACGTCTCCTGCGAGCGCACCGCCGTGACGACCAGGTGCCGGCGCGCCCGGGTCACGGCGACCAGGAACAGCCGCAGCTCGTCGTCCAGGACCGCGCGGCGCAGGGCGTCGTCGGCACCCCGCGACGAGCCGTCCGGGTCGATGCCGCGATCGAGCAGGTCGGCCAGCTGCTGGGCGCCGAGCAGAGAGCTGCGCAGCCGCAGGTCGGGCCAGGCCCCTTCCTGCACACCGGGTACCACGACCACGTCCCACTCCCGGCCCACCGCGCCGGTGGCGGTCACCAGGGTGACCGAGTCCCCGGCCGGGGCCCGCTCGGCGAGGGTGTCCGCCGGGATGTCCTGGCCGTCCAGGTAGTCCAGGAACGCAGCCGGGCCGGACCGGGGCAGCCGGTCGACGAACGCCGCAGCCGCTTCGAACAGCGCCACGACGGCATCGAGGTCGCGGTCGGCGCGCTCCCCCGGCGTACCGCCGGAGAACGCGAGCCGACGCCACAACGGGCCGAGGCCGCTGGCCTGCCAGATCGCCCAGAGCGCTGTCTCGGCCGTCGCGCCGGGCTCGGCCAGAGCTGCGGCACCGGCGTCGAGCACCGCCTGGACGCGCTCGACAGGCCCGGCGACCGCGTCCTGAGCGTCCGGCACCGGTCCCCGCTCGTGCAGCATCTCGACGAGCAGGTCATCGCTTGCCCTGCCACCACCGGCGGCCAGCTCCCGGGCCCGCAGCCGTTGGCGCAGCCGGCGCACGGCGATCGTGTCAGCGCCGCCGATCGGACCGGTGAGCAGCGCGACCGCGACGTCGGCGGTCAGCTCACCGGGGTCGAGCACGCAACGCAGGGCCGCCCACAGCGGCGCCACGGCGGGTTCGTCCCGCACCGGCAGCTCGGTGCCGGGAACCGAGACCGGCACCCCCGCGGCGGCCAGTGCACGGCGCAGCGGACCAGTGCCGGCCACGGACCGAACCACCACCGCCATCCGGCTCCACGCCATGGCGGAGTCGATGTGGTGACGGCGCAGCAGCTGGGCCACGAAGGCCGCCTCCTGAGCGGCCGAGCCGAGCAGGTGCACCTCGCACGCGTCCTCGCCGGCGTCGATCGGGGTGTCCTGCAGGCCCCCCACCGCGGCGTCGCTCGACGATCGGGCGACTCGCTGGGCCACCAGCCCGGAGCTGGCGATCCGCGCGGTCACCCGCTGCGCCACAGATCTCAGCACCGGACCGTGCCGATGCACGGTACCGAGAACCACCTGGTGAGCCGGCGTCCCGTCAACGCGGCGCAGCCGATGGACGGCATCGGACAGCAGCCGGGGCCGGGCTCCGCGGAAGCCCTGGGTGGCCAGGTCGGGGTCGCCGATCAGGACCAGGTCGTGCCCGCCGCCCGCGAGCAGGCCGATCAGCCGAGCGCCGGACGTCGTGAGCTCCTGTGCGTCGTCGACGACGACCAGGGCCCTGCGGGAGCGTTCCTCGGCGAGCAGTGCAGGATCGTCGGCGAGCAGCCGGGCAGCGGCCTCGACGATGCCGGCCGGGTCGAACGCACCCGGGGTGGCGAGCGAGGTGACATCGAGGTACTCGGCGTAGAGGTCGCTGGCCGCGACCCAGTCCGCTCTGGCGTGCTCGCGGCCCAGCCGGGCCAGGTCGGCCGGGGACAGGCCGCGCTCCACGGCCCGCATCAGCAGGTCGCGCAGCTCGTCGCGGAAGCCGCGCAGCGCGCGGACCCGGCCGTCCAGCTCGGCCGGCCAGTCGGGGACGAACCCGACACCGGCCTCGTGCCCGGCAAGCAGGTCGGCCAGCACCCGGTCCTGTTCCGGTCCCGAGATCAGCCGTGGCGCACGGTCGCCGTCCAGGACCACGGCCCGGCGCAGTAGCCCGAAGGCGTAGGAGTGCGGCGTCCGGGCCAATGGCTCGCGCAGGGTGCGGCCGAGCCGGGAGGTGATCCGCTCCCGCAGCGCCGTGGCGGCCACCCGGGTCGGGGCCAGCACCAGCACACCGGAGGCGTCGAGTCCATCACGGTCCACCCGGGCCAGCACCGTCTCGACGGCCACCGTGGTCTTTCCGGTGCCTGGGCCGCCGAGCACGACCACAGGCCCAGCGCCCTGGCGGACCGCCACGGCCGCACGCTGGTCGGCGTCGAGGATGGCGGCCCTCGGATCCGCCTGCGGCGCAACGGGCATCAGGAGCACGGCCTGCTCGTCTCCCGCCGCGCGCATCGCCACTGCCGCCGTCACATCTCGATCCCACCACATCGCACCGACAACCCGGCTCAGTACGCGCCCGCCGTCGGATCAGGAGATACCGTCCCAGCGCGCCAGCCGCAGGTCGACCCGCCCACCCGCCGGACGAAGCGGCGTCCGCTCGCGCCGGTAGTGCCGCAGAGCCTCCGCCTCGTGTCCGGGCGGCGGCGATCCATCGGCCTTGAGGACCCGCCACCAGGGCACCGCACCGCCCCAGCGGGCCAGCACTGTGCCGACCTGGCGAGGGCCGAGCGGGGTGGACGTCAACCCGGCCAGGTACTCGGCGACGTCCCCGTAGGTCATCACCCTGCCGGGCGGGATCTGCTCGACCAGGTCGAGCACCGCGCCCGCCGCGTCCGGCACTTGGTCGGGTAGGTCCGGACCACTCACCCGGTCAGTCTGACGCGCGATCCGGACGCCGGGTGCATAGCCTGGGCCGATGAGCGAGCAGACCGCCGACCCCGACGTCGACCGAGGCCGCAGCAGGGACTACGAGGGTCTGGGCATCGTGGTGCACTGGAACGCCTCGCTCTGCGTCCACTCCGCTCGCTGCGTCGGTGCGCTGCCTGAGGTGTTCCGGCCTCGCGAGCGCCCCTGGGTGGACGCGCAGGCCGCGGACGCCGAGGCGGTGGCCCAGGCGGTGGAGCTGTGTCCGAGCGGCGCGTTGAGCTACACCCGACCCGATCAGCAGGAGGAACCCGTGAGCGAGCAGAGCAGCATGCCGGCCGAGCAGGAGGCCCCGCAGGCCACCGTGATCACGGTGACGGCCAACGGCCCGAACCTGGTGTCCGGACGTGTGGAGATCCGCAACGAGGCCGGCGAGCTGGTCAAGACGGCCAAGAAGGTCGCGCTGTGCCGCTGCGGCGGGAGCGGGTCGAAACCCTTCTGCGACGGCACCCACAACGAGATCGGGTTCACCGACCCGGGGCCGAACGCCGGCTGACAGAGCCCCTTCGCACCTCGCGACATCGCCGGATCGTCGGATCCGGCGCCATGGCGAGGGAACCGGAAGCGCCCAGCCGGCGTCCCAGCGGTGATCACGACCCTGGGAGGCAGGCATGTTCGGACGGCGCAGACCGCACGGACGGCACGGGCAGCACGCAACCTCGGCAGCGGCATGGATGCCGGTGGCGTTCGGGGCCGTGACCGCCGGGGCACTCGCCGCGGGCATCGCGCTGGCATCCGGGCCGGCGGCCTCCGGTGCGCTCCCGGACCCGGTCCGGTCCCCCGAACCGGTGCGCCTGGACGACGCGTCACCGGTCGCGCTGCACACCGGCCAGACCTGCGAATCGCTGCTGGCACACTACCGCCGCGCGGGTCGCGACGAGGTCACCGCCTGGGGCCTGGGCGGCGGCGACCAACCCTTCCTGGCGGCGGCTTCGGGCGCTGACATGGGCGTTCCCGAGGCGGGATCTGCACCGCGAGCCACCCCGGCGCCGCGTCCGGACGCCACCCGCTCCGAGACCGGGACCACCGTCCAGGTGGCCGGGGTGGACGAGGCCGACCTGGCCAAGCGGTCCGGTGACCTGCTGCTCGTGCTGAAGCCCGGCGTGGACACCTTCCTGCACGTGGTGCGCACCGACGCGGCGACGGGTACAGCGCGTCAGGTCGGATCGGTGGAGCTGACCAGCTGGCCGACCAGCCTTCTCGTGGAGGGTGACACGGTCCTGGTCATCGGGTCGGCGCTGACCGGGATCGGGCGCAGCGGCGATGTCGCCACCGACAGCGCGACCCGTTCGATGATCATGCCATGGAAGCCGCTGGCGACCCGGCTCGACCAGGTCGACATCTCCGATCCCGCCCGGCCGCGCTTGGTCACCTCGCTCGTGGTCGACGCGACCGTGGCCGGGGCCCGGATGGTGGACGGCGTCGCGCAGCTCGCCCTGACCAGCCGGCCGTCCCTCGTCTTCTCCAACCCACCGGACGCCCGGCTGGACGAGAAGAAGCTGCTGCAGCGCAACCGGCGGATCGTCGACGACTCCACCATCGAGGACTGGCTGCCTGCGGCCAGGGTCAGCACACCGGACGGCGCGACCACCACCCAACCGCTGCTCGAGTGCAATGAGGTCGCGGTGCCGGCGAGCCCGGCCGGGGTGACGACACTGACCCTGCTCAGCGCCGACCTGCGCGCCGGCGGGCTGGCCGACCGGAGAACCACCGCGGTGGTCGCCTCCGGCACCACCGTGTACGCCGATGCCGAGCAGACCGTGGTCGCCATGTCCCAGGCACGCTCGACGGCGCTGCACATGTTCGCGCGGGCAGGGCGCGTCGGCGTCCGGTATGTCGCCAGCGGCACGGTGCCCGGCCAGGTGCTGAACCAGTTCTCGATCGACGCCTACGAGGGATACCTGCGGGTGGCGACGACTGAGGAGTCACTGCCGGTGCCGTGGCCCATGCCGCCGGCCTTCGAGGAGTCGGTCGGCGCGTCGCAGGACGGTCCGGTGACCGAGCCCACACCGCCCACCAGGCCCGTCGTCGCGCCGAGCCAGAGCCGGGTCACCGTGCTGCGCCGGGACGGCGCCCGGCTGGTCAGCGTCGGCGCCGTCGACGGGCTGGGGACCGGGGAGCGGATCTACGCCGTCCGGTTCCTCGGCGACCTCGCCTACGTGGTGACCTTCCGGCGCACCGACCCGCTCTACGTCATCGACCTGTCCGACCCAGCCGCACCACGTACCGCCGGAGAGCTGAAGATCCCCGGCTACTCGGCCTACCTGCAGCCGGCCGGGGAGGGCCAGGTCCTCGGGCTCGGCCAGGACGCCGACCTGGACGGGCGGGTGAAGGGCCTTCAGCTGTCGCTGTTCGACGTGTCGGAGCCCTCTGCACCGCAACGGATCGCACAGCTGTACCTGCCGAACGCGTTCTCCGAGGCCGAGTTCGACCACCATGCGTTCACGCTGGCCGATGGTCTGGTGCTGGTGCCGTACAGCAAGAACGCCTCTGCCGGTCTGGTCGCCACGCGGCTGGACGGCCGGCGGCTCGGCGAGCCGACGCTGCTGCGCCGCGGCCAGGTGGCCCCGCAGCGCAGCTTCGTCGACGGCGGTCACATCTGGTCGGTCGGGACGGACGGGGTGGTGGTCTACGACGCCTCCACCCTCGAGCAGGTCAGCCGCGCCATGCTGAGCTGACCGACTTCGCGGTAGTGCGGGCTACGCGGTCCGTCGAGTGGCGAGCACATCGCCGACCACGTCCACCACCCAGTCGGCGTCGAACATCACGTGTTCCCAGGAGAACCGCAGCACGCGCCACCCAGCACGTACCAGCTCGTCGTATCGTCGACAGTCGCGGCTCAGCGCGCTGCGGTTGCCATGCCAGGTATGGCTGTCGGCCTCGACCACGGCGCGCCGTTGCACGTCCGCCAGGTCCACGCGGTACTCACCGCCCCGGGTGCCGATGGTGACCTGCGGCGTGAGGTGGATCCCGGCACCGATCAGGCTGCCGCGCAGCGCCGACTCGAAGGGGTTGGCGGCCCGAGGATCCGCTGCGGCCGTCACCGAAACGCGCCGCGCCCGGCCAGGTCCCGGCCGGGCGGCGGCGCGGCGCAGCTCGTCCAGGTCGATCACGCGGGAGGCCGCATCGGCAACGGCCAGCGCCTCCCGGAAGGGCATGCTGCGGCAGCAGTCCATCACCGTTCGGACCACTGATGTCACATGGCCGTCGACATCGGCGGGCTCGAGCCGGCAACGGTGCAGCGTCACCTGCTTGGGCACCGACGGACGCGCACCACGCGGGACGGTGACGTGGACCGCATGGGGCGGGGACACCAGGTCCAGTCCGTGGACCTGGGCAGCGGTGGCGTGAGACACCACCCCGCGGCAGGTGGCTGCCGCCACGTGCTCGTCGGGCAGCTGAGGCAGGACGTACAGTCCTCTGGCCACACGTACCAGATCTCCCGCTGTCACGGCCACGGCGATGTCGTGAGCCGTGACGTGCCGAAGCAGGCTGGCGCGGTCGGCACGGCCGCCGAAGCGGCGCACGACCTCCGCCGCGTTGCGCCCCATCGCGCCAGCATGGTGCAACCACGCCCCCGCTTGGCGGTTATCCACAGGCGGACCGCCATGATCTACTTCGGAATTCACCACAACCTCGTCCCGGACGGCCTCGCCGTGCCAGGAAGGCGGGTTGTGGTGAATTCGGAAGTTGATCTAGTAGGTCGGCAGGTGCGGATCGACCTCGGCGACCCAGGCCAGCACCCCACCGGCGAGGTGCGAGGCGTCGTCCCGGCCCGCGTAGGCCAGCGCGGCCAGGGCCCGGGCCGAGCGGGCGCCGGACTTGCAGTAGAGCACCAGGGGTCCGTCGGGCAGCCCCGCCGAGGCGTCAGCGCCCACGGCGTCCAGCAGGTCGGCCAGTGGCAGCAGCACCGAGCCCGGGATGGTGACGATGTCCCGCTCGTACGGCTCCCGCACGTCGAGCAGGGTGAAGAGCCGACGCCCCGCCTCCCGCTCGGCGAGCATCGAGGCCAGAGCCCGCGCGTCGACCTCCCGGACCGACTGCGCCGCCATGTCGTCCCCGGTCGGCGCGGCGCACCACTGCTCGTAGTCGATCAGTTCGGTGACCGGCGTTCGGTCCGGGTCCGGACGCACCCGCAGCGTGCGCCAGCTCATCTCCAGCGCGTCGAAGACCATCAGCCGGCCCAGCAACGGCTCACCGATCCCGCAGATCAGCTTCACCGCCTCGGTGGCCATCACCGCCCCGATCGCGGCACACAGCACGCCCAGGACGCCACCCTCGGCACACGAGGGCGCCGCGCCGGGCGGCGGCGGTTCGGGGAACAGGTCCCGGTACACCGGACCATGTCCGGACCAGAACACCGCGACCTGGCCGTCGAAGCGGTAGATCGACCCCCATACCTCCGGCAGCCCGAGCAGCTCGCAGGCGTCGCCGACCAGGTACCGGGTCGGGAAGTTGTCGGCGCCGTCGAGCACCAGGTCATACCCACCGAGCACGTCGAAGGCGTTCATCGAGTCCAGCCGGACGGGGTGGCGATGCACCTGCACGTGCGGGTTGACGCCGGCGATCGCGTCGGCGGCGCTGTCCACCTTGGGACGACCCAGGTCGCCCTGGCCGTGGATCACCTGTCGCTGCAGGTTGGAGGCGTCCACGACGTCGTCATCGATGACGCCCAGGGTGCCGACGCCGGCGGCGGCGAGGTAGAGCAGCGCCGGGCTGCCGAGCCCGCCGGCACCGACCACGGCCACCCGGGCCGCCTTGAGCCGGCGCTGACCGACCAGGCCGACCTGGGGCAGAATCACGTGCCTGCTGTAGCGGACGAGCTCCTCGGACGTGAGCTCGGCCGCCGGCTCGACCAGTGAGGGCAGGTCGCGCGCTGTGGTGGAGGCCATGGGCGTCTCCCGTCGCTCGCTCACGGGTTGGGCCAGGAGTTCTTGCGGCACCCTTGCAGTCCCTTGGTCTGCTGCATCATCACCGGAGCGAGGGCGCCACGCGCCGGACAGCCCAGGTGCCCTCGGCCGAGCACGTGCCCGACCTCGTGGTTGACCAGGTATCGGCGATAGCCGGTTCGGTCGTCGCCGTAGTCGGCGGTGCCGAGCACCCAGCGGTGCAGGGTCAGGATCGCGGCACCGCCCTGCGCGCACGACAGCCTCCCCCGCGTGACCAACGGGCGGCACAGCGCAGCGGAGGTCAACGGGCTGGCCAGCACCACCGTGACGTCCGGTCGCGACCCGTCCGAGCCGTCCGAGCGGGCGAAGGTACGCCGGCCACCGTGGCCCCAGCTGCGCGGGTCGTTGAGCGTCGCCATCACGAACCGGGCGAAGGCTGCCCGGTCGACGTCCAGGCCGGCCTCGACCTGCACCCGCACCCGGTAGCGGGTGCCCGTGCCCGGGGCGCCGATGCGTCCCGGCACGGTGACCAGCCGGGCGCCGCCGGCCTGCTGCACGGTCGTCGTCCGGACGCCGGCCGCTACGTCGGCGGTGGTCAGCCCGGGGCCCGTACCCGAGGCGGACGAGGCGGCGGACGGCGACGTCGTCGAGCCGACCAGCTTCGGGTCCGGATCCTCCAGCGGCGCCTCGAGCTGCGGTGCAGCGGTGCCCACGGGCCGCGCTGCCGCGGCGGCGGGCGGTGCCGTCGCAGCCTGCACAGGCGATGACGGCCCTGCCGGTGCCCCGATGGACGGCGCGGCGACCTGGTCGACCGGTCGGGCACGCACCCCCTGCGGGTTGAGCGCTCCCCAGACGGCCGACGTCACCGCCACCACCACACCGAGCACCGCCAGAACGGTCGCGCCACGGCGCACGCCACCACCGGAGCGCTCCAGGTCGGGGTGCGGCTGATCGGCAGGTGGACGGAGCACATCTCGATCCTGCCACGCACCCCACGGGTACGATCGCGCACGATCGTCCGCGACACACCAGGCATCGCGCCACCCCGACTCGCGATCCGGAGGACCCCGGTGACCACGCAGCACGCCCGCGGCCGCCAGGCCCGGCTGACGCGCAGCGCGCGACGTAGCCAGCTGCTGTCCGCCGCCCGAGAGGTCTTCGTCGCCCAGGGGTACCACGCCGCCGCAATGGACGACATCGCCGACCGGGCTGGAGTCAGCAAACCGGTTCTCTACCAACACTTTCCGAGCAAACGCGATCTCTATCTCGCACTGCTGGCCGAACACACCCAGCAGCTGATCGATGCGGTCGCACAGGCCCTGGTCTCGACCGGAGACAACAAGCAGCGAGTGGCGGCGACGCTGTCGGCGTACTTCGCCTTCATCGACTCCGAGAGCGAGGCCTTCCGACTGGTCTTCGAGAGCGACCTGACCAGCGACCACGAGGTGAGTGCCCTCGTCGAGCGGGTGACCAGCGAGTGCGCCGGCATGTTCACCGACGTGATCATCCAGGACACCGGCCTGGCCCGCCCCGAGGCCGAGCTGCTCGCGGTCGCCCTGGCCGGGATGGCGCAGGTGTCGGCCCGGTACTGGCTGCGCAGCGGCCGGCAGGTGCCGCGCGAGCAGGCCGACCAGCTGATCGCCCAGCTGTGCTGGCGCGGGATCCGGGGCTTCCCCCGGGACGGCGTGGCCCAGGCGGGGGCGTCCGCCGAGGTCAGTTAGCCTGACCGGCAGGTCAGTCGTATACCGGCCCGACCGGGCCGTCGACAGTGGAGGAGCAGCACGGTGGAGGTCAAGATCGGCGTTCGAGACGTCGCGCGCGAGGTCGTGCTGGAGTCCGAGCAGTCCCCCGAGGCGGTCGCCAAGCTCGTGTCCGCGGCGGTCTCGTCCGGGAACATGCTCAGCCTGACCGACGACAAGGGCCGGCAGGTGATCATCCCGGGCGCTCAGATCGGCTACGTGGAGATCGGGGCGGTCGAGTCCCGCAAGGTGGGTTTCGGCACGACCTGACCGGGGGTGCTCAGGCGGACAGGCCGAGCTGGGCCATCCGCTCGGCGTGCGCTTCGGTCAGCCGGCCGAACATCCGGACCAGCGCCGAGAGATCTGCGCCTCCTTTCGCCCCGACCAGCAGACTCGCCAGTGCGTCACGGTCGGCGGCCACCCGCTGCGCCTGGCTCAGCGCCTCGCCGACCATCCGCCGGCCGTAGAGGGCCAGCCGGCCCGCCACCCGGTGGTCGGCCTCGATCGAGGTGCGCACCTCGCGGACGACGAACTCGGCCTGGGCGGTGTCGCTCAGCAGGTCGTTGACCAGGGTGCGCACGTCCTCGTCGAGGAAGGCACTCACCTCGCGGTAGAAGTCGGCGGCGATGCCCTCCCCGACGTAGGCCTTGACCAGTCCCTCGAGCCAGGTCGACGGTGCGGTTCGTTCGTGGAAGGCGTCCACGGCGGCCACGAAGGGCTCCATGGCGTCCTCGGGCGAGGCTCCCATCGACTCCAGGCGACGGCGCAGCGCCTCGAACCGGGCGAACTCGGCCACGGCGAGTCGCGACACGGCCGCCTTGGCGCTGAGCGTCGGTGCCAGCTCGGCGTCCATGGCCAGATGGGAGAAGGCGGTGAGCTCGCCGTAGGCCAGCGCGCCCAGCAGGTCCACCACTGCCGAGCGGTCCTGCTCGGCAGTCGGATCACGGCTCGTCTGCTCGCTCATGCCGGGAGCGTATCCAGCCGATACCGCACTCGGAGGCCTCCCCGGATCGCTGCCGAACCACTGTTCATGCACCGACCGGGTAGGATCATCGCCGTACGCGGATGACCGGTCGGACGACCGAGCGGCTCCGACCGACGCGGAGAAGGCCCGCCGAGCGACATCGCCCGGCGTGCGGCCCCCGCACTGACCGAAGGCAACGCGTGTCCATAGACGACATCCTGCTCGAGAACCAGCACGACTCCGACCCGCAGAACGACTCCGACCCGCAGAACGCCCCCCACGACAGGCCCGAGCCTACCTTCGCCGATCTCGGGGTCCAGCCCGAGATCGTGGCGGCGCTCGACCGGGTCGGTATCACCCACCCGTTCCCGATCCAGGCGCTGACCCTGCCGGTGGCGATGACCGGGCACGACATCATCGGCCAGGCCAAGACCGGCACCGGCAAGACGCTCGGCTTCGCCATCCCCATCCTGCAGCGCGTGATCGGGCCCGGCGAAGCCGGCTTCGACGACCTGCTCGGCCCCGGCAAGCCGCAGGCGCTCGTCGTGGTACCGACCCGCGAACTCGCCGTCCAGGTGGCCGGCGACGTCTCGACGTGCGCGACGATGCGGTCTGCCCGGGTGCTCACCGTGTACGGGGGCCGGGCCTACGAGCCGCAGATAGAGGCTCTGCGCAAGGGCATCGAGATCGTGGTCGGCACCCCGGGCCGGCTTCTCGACCTGGCCCAGCAGCGGCATCTCGACCTCGGCCACGCCAGGATCGTCGTCCTCGACGAGGCCGACGAGATGCTGGACCTGGGCTTCCTGCCCGACGTGGAGCGGCTGCTCGCACTGACCCCTGACGGCCGCCAGACGATGCTGTTCTCGGCGACCATGCCCTCGGCGGTGGTCGCCCTGGCCCGCCGCTACATGACCCAGCCGACGCACATCCGGGCGCACTCCCCGGACGACTCGGGCGCGACCGTCAAGGCGACCAAGCAGTATGCCTACCGCGCCCACTCACTGGACAAGGTCGAGATGCTCGCCCGGATCCTCCAGGCCAAGGACCGCGGACTGACCATTATCTTCGCCCGGACCAAGCGCAGCGTTGCCAAGGTGGCCGACGACCTGACCGAGCGCGGCTTCGCCGCGGCGCCGATCCACGGCGATCTCGGTCAGGGGGCCCGCGAGCAGGCGCTGCGCGCCTTCCGAAACGGCAAGGTGGACGTGCTGGTGGCCACCGACGTGGCCGCCCGGGGGATCGACGTGGACGACGTCACGCACGTCATCAACTACCAGTGCCCCGAAGACGAGAAGACCTACCTGCACCGGATCGGACGCACCGCCCGGGCGGGCAACACCGGGACGGCGATCACCCTCGTCGACTGGGATGACCTGATGCGCTGGGCGCTGATCGACAAGGCGCTCGACCTGGGCATGCCCGAGCCGCAGGAGACCTACTCCTCGTCACCGCACCTGCACTCCGACCTCGACATCCCTGAGGGCACCAGGGGCACTCTGCCCCGCGGCGCGCGCACCCGGGCCGGGCTCGGCGCCGAGGTGGTCGAAGACCTCGGCGAGACCGGCCGCGGCCCACGCGGGGACGGACCAGCCGGGCGCGGGGGGTCGAGCCGCTCACGCGGACACGACGGCGCCGGTCAGGGCCGCGGCGGCGGCCGCGGTGGGGAGCGCGGCGGCTCGCGGTCCGGGCAGTCCGGCCAGTCCGGCGATGGCGAGGGAACGCGGCCGGGCCGGCAGCGGCAGCGCCGACGCACCCGCGGTGGTCGCCCCGCCGACGGCGCCTCGGCCGAGACCACGCAGCCGAACCCATCTGCAGCGCCACCAGCAGCCGAATCCGGGCCCGGCGGCGAAGCCGGTGTCCCACGCCGTCGCCGACGGCGGCGCGGGGGCTCCCGCCCGGGTGGGGCGCAGGTCGCCACCGACTGACGGTCGCAGCGGTCAGGGCGACCGGCGCTTGCTGCGCCGTCCGGACCGCCAGGTCGAGGCCAGCGCGGTGGCCACGTCCCGGTACGCCTCGGCGCCACGCGAGCCCGCAGCGGTGACCAGGATGGAGCGGCCCACAGCCGGCGCCTCGGCGAACCGCACCGACCTCGGGATCGGCGGCTCCAGCACCGGCAGCTCGTAGCGCTGGGCGACGTCGGCGAGCACCGCGCGGGCGTGCGTGGTCCGAGCGTCGTACATGGTCGGCAGGATCCCGCGCACGCAGAGATCGGCGTTCAGCAGCCGGGTGACGTCGGCGATGGTGTCGAGCAGCTGACCGACGCCGCGGTGGCTGAGCATCTCGCACTGCATGGGGATGATCACCTCGTCGGCCGCTGTCAGCGCGGCCAGAGTGAGCACGCCCAGCGACGGGGAGCAGTCGAGCAGCACGACGTCGTAGCCGTCGCCGACCGGCGCCAGGGCCGTCCGCAGGGCGTACTCCCGGCCGGGCCGACCGAGCAGGGCCGCTTCCGCGCCCGCGAGGTCGATCGTCGAGGGGAGCAGGTCGACCTTCTCGGTGATCTCGAGCAGGGCGTCGTCCATCGGGACGCGCCCGAGCAGGACCTCGTTGACCCCAACGTCGAGCGCATCGGGGTCGACGCCGAGCGAGAACGTCAGGCAGGCCTGGGCGTCCAGGTCGACCAGGAGCACACGCAGTCCCTGTTCGGCGAAGGCCGCCCCCAAAGACGCCACGGTCGTGGTCTTGGCCACCCCGCCCTTCTGGTTGGCGACTGCCAGCACCCGACCCATGGCCCCATTCTGCCCTCCCATCGAACGGTCGACGGTCAGCAGGTCGGGCCATTCGCGCCAGGCGCCGGGGCCGTCTGACCGTGCGATCTTCGACGGCACGCGTCAGGATCAAGGTCATGAGCGGCACAGGTGGCGCCGGAGCCGGGCCTGGACCGAGCGACGCCGACGCCTTCCCTGCCGGCCTCTTCGCGCAGGACAGCGTCACCTGGCGAGTCCATGCAGAACCCCTGATGGACCTCGCGGGGCTGCGCGCCCTGCTGCTGCAGGCACTCCTGCCGGCCGCGATGACCGCCATCGACGAGCACTCCAACTACAGCCGGGACCCGTGGTGCCGGCTCACCCGCACTCAGGAGTTCGTCGGGGTGGTCACCTTCGGCACGGCCACGGAAGCGATGATGGCCGGGTCGCGGGTGCGCGCAGTCCACGCCAGGATCAGGGGCAGGACGCCGAGCGGCGCACCGTACGCTGCCGACGACCCGCAGCTGCTGGCCTGGGTCCACTGCTGCATGGTCGCCTCCTTCCTCGAGGTGACCACCCGGGCCGGGCTGCGTCTGTCGGGCACCGAGCAGGACGCCTACATCGCCGAGCAGATCACCACGGCGATGCTGGTCGGGCTGGAGCCGCAGGAGGTGCCGCACGATCGCGGTCAGCTGCGCGACTACTTCAGGGCGATCCGACCTGTGCTCGAGGGCACCCCCGCCGCCCGCCGTGCCGCCAGGCTCGTCATCGACTCGGACGCCGTGCACATCCCGGCGACCAGCTTCACCGGACCGATGGGACGGGTCTGCGCGTCGCGGCCCCCCTGGGCCGACGTGTCCGGACTCGCCTACGCCGCGCTGCCCCCCTGGGGCCGCCGGCTGTACGGGCTGACCGAGCTGCCTGGTGCGGCAGGGCTCCGCGATGACGCGACCACCCTGGGGCTGAGGACACTGCGCAGGGCGCTGCGACCCACGGTCGGCGGCGGGCGCAGCGACCCGACTGCGTAGCCACCCGAGTCGCCGCTCGGGTCACGGCCTGGCCCGCCATCGGGCAGGCTATCGAGCCTGGTCCAGGATGGCCTCGTACACCTCAGGTCGGGTGAGATGCTCACCGATCTCATTCTGTTTTCCGGAGCCGTGGTAGTCGCTGGACCCGGTGACCAGCAGCCCGAGGTCGCTCGCCAGGGCGCGCAGCTCCTCGCGCTCGCCGGGCAGGTGGTCGCGGTGGTCGACCTCGAGACCGGCCAGCCCGGCGCGAGCCATCGTCGCGATCACCTCCGTGCTCACCACGCGGCCGCGCCGGCCGGCCCGGGGGTGGGCCATCACCGGTACCCCACCGGCGGCGCGGACCAGCCGGACGGCCTCGACGGCGTCGGGCGCGTAGTGACGCACGTAGTACCGAGATCCGTTCCGCAGCACCGAGGCGAACGCCTCGTCCCTGGAGGCGACATGCCCCCGGGCGACCAAGGCGTCGGCGATATGCGGCCGGCCGACCGTGGCGCCGTCCGTGGCCTGCGCGAGAACGTCGGAGAAGTCCAGCGGGAAGTCCTCGGCGATCCGTTCGACCATCCGCCGGGCTCGACTCAGTCGGTCCCCACGGATGCGGTCCAGCTCGGCCGCCACGGCCGGGTCGTCCCGGTCGTGCAGGTAGGACAGCAGGTGCACGCCGATCCCGCCCGCCTGGCAGGACAGCTCCACGCCCGGGACCAGGACGATGCCCAGCTCATGCGCCACCTCGGCCGCCTCGGTCCAGCCCGCCGTGGAGTCGTGGTCGGTCAGCGCTACGACGGCCAGGCCCGCGGCGTGCGCCGCCCGTACCACGTCGCCCGGTGACTGGGTGCCGTCCGATGCGGTCGAGTGGGTGTGCAGGTCGATCCGCATCGGAAGGCTGAGCATGCCGCCGGCCGTCAGCGAAGCCGGGGCGACAAGGCGCCGAACGGCAACGGGTAGGCGTGCTCGGGGTCGCGCAGGTCGACCAAGGCGAACTGCTCCATCAGCACGGCGGCACCGGCCTGCGGCCAGGTGAGCGCCCACAGCCAGACCCCCAGCGCCTCGCCCACGTACGCGGCCATCGGCTCGAGGTCGATCCGGCCCTGACGCTCGGTGGACACCGACCACATCGGCGTCTCATGCCCTGCGGCGACCAGCTTGGCCTCCGGCCGGCCCGCCGCCACCGCCTCGCCGGGGTCGATGGTGTCCAGTCCGGCGAGGTGCGCGGCCAGGCCCACCCCGGGCTGCTCGGCGATCAGCAGCAGGTCGGCGGACAGGATGTCGTCGGTGTCGAGAACCAGCGGGTTCGGACCGGACAGGGCCAGCACCGTCGCCACCGGGCCGCTGTGCTCGTCCCCCGCGAAGCGCACACCGGTGACCAGCCAGCCGGACGGCAGCGGCCAGGGGAGCCATAGCGGCACCTGCGAGCGGGAGGCGATCTGGCCCAGAGCCTGGTCGGAGGCGACCATCGGCGGGTGCAGCGGAGCAACCGCTCCGTGGTCCGGACAGCTCCACGAGTCCGACCACAGCCCCGGGGGTCGCGCTGCCCCGCCGCAGCGGGGGCAGACCAGGTTCGTTTCGCTCACATCGGTGACATTCCTCTGCCGCGCAGTGAGCCGTCAAGCGCGACACTTCACCAGTGCAGACGATCCCCTGCGCCGGTGCCCTGATCTACGACGACGCCCGTCGCCTGCTCCTGGTGCTCCGAGCTCGCGAGCCCGCGAAAGACACCTGGTCCCTGCCCGGAGGGCGCTGCGAGGACGGCGAGAGCTCGGCCGTGACCGTCGTCCGCGAGGTGCGGGAGGAGACCGGCCTGGACGTCGTGGCGGTGCGCCTGGTCGGCGTCGTGGAACGCGACGCCGGGTCGGCGTCCCCGGGCCGCCGGTACCGGATCGAGGACTGGGAGTGCGCGGTCCGGGGCGGCCACCTGGCCGCCGGGGACGACGCCGCCGACGCCTGCTGGGCGGACGCCGCCACTCTCGGCCGGCTGCCGCTCTCCCCCGGTCTGCTCGACACGCTCGCCGCGTGGCACGCACTGCCCGGATAAGATCACGACGGTGCCCGCCCGGTGCCCGCCGCAGGTATCACAGACACCGACACCGGCCTCTCCCATGCGTGACGACGGCACCCCTGGCCACCTCGGACGTGACCGATCCGACTCCGGCGACACCGCCCAGTCCGCGCCTGGAGCTCGATCTCGACGTTGCGCTGCTGCGCTTCCACGCCCTGCGCGACGCTCTGCCGTCGGCGGCGATCCACTACGCGGTCAAGGCCAACCCGCACCCGCTCCTGCTGCGGCGCCTGAACCTGGCCGGGTCGCGCTTCGACGTGGCGAGCCCGGCCGAGGTCTGCGCGGCCATGGCGGCCGGCGCCGGCCCCGCCGACATGGTCTACTCCAACCCGATCAAGCTGCGGGCGCACATCGCAGACGCCTTTCGACACGGCGTCCGGCTGTTCGTCGTCGACACCCCCGCCGAGGTGCACAAGGTGGCCGAGGTTGCCCCCGGAGCCGCCGTGCTGGCCCGGCTAGCCACCTCGGGGGCCGGCTCGGACTGGCCGCTGTCCCGCAAGTTCGGATGCCCGGGCGGCGAGTGCGTGCACCTGCTGCGCGTCGCGGCCCAGCGCGGCCTGTTACCGGCAGGGATCAGCTTCCACGTCGGCTCGCAGCAGCGTGACCCGATGGCCTGGTGCGCGCCGATCGAGGCGGCCGGTCGGGTGTTCCGGGCCGTGCGGCGGGCGGGGCTGGCGCCGGACCTGCTCGACCTCGGCGGCGGCTTCCCCGCACACCACCAGGAGCCGCACCCCTCGTTCGGGCACTACGGCAGGGTGATCGAGGCCGCGCTGGAGTCGACGTTCGGGGCGAATCGGCCGCGGATCATGGTGGAACCGGGCCGGGGGATCAGCGGCGACGCCGGCACCGTGGTCACCTCGGTGGTGGGTGTCGTACACCGGGGTGGGCAGCGGTGGGTGTTCCTCGACGCCGGGGTGTTCACCGGCCTGGTCGAGACCTGGGATGAGTCGATCCGCTACCGCCTCGCCACCTCGGTGGACGGCGGGCCCACCGGCCCGGCGGTGCTGGCCGGGCCGACCTGCGACAGCGCCGACGTGCTGTACGAGAAGAACCCGGTCGAGCTGCCGCTGGCGCTCGCCGAGGGCGACGAGGTGCGGCTGCTGTCGGCCGGCGCCTACACGAGCTGCTACTCCACCGTCGGATTCAACGGCTTCCCGCCGCTGCCCACCGTGCTGGTGTCAGGCACCGGCTGAGCCCTCGGCCGGCTGGGCGCAGAGGCGAGCCGGGTCGATTCCGGCTCAGTCCTTGGACGGCGGCTGGACCGGAACCGGTCGACCGGGCTGCTCCCCGCCGCGCGCATCGAGGTAGCTCTGCGTGGGCACCATCACCTTGCGCCGGAAGATGCAGACCACGGTGCCGTCCTGTTTGTACCCGCGGGTCTCGACGTGGACGACGCCGCGATCGTCCTTCGACGTCGACGGCCACTTGTCCAGAACCGTGGTCTCGCCGTAGAGGGTGTCGCCGTGGAAGGTCGGAGCGATGTGGCGCAACGACTCGATCTCCAGGTTGGCGATCGCCTTGCCCGACACGTCCGGCACCGACAT
Organism: uncultured Actinomycetota bacterium; assembly: GCA_963825645.1. Taxonomy (GTDB): domain Bacteria; phylum Actinomycetota; class Actinomycetes; order Actinomycetales; family Kineosporiaceae; genus JADJPO01. Next base: position 255,041 of record CAWGTT010000009.1, on the reverse strand, counting down.
GCCGAGCAACACCGAGTAGATCAGGTTGCCGACCACGACGTTCTTGCCGAACTGGGTGGTCTCCTCCGCGTAGTGGGAGTCCAGGTGCAGCGGGTGGTGGTTCATCGTGATCAAGCAGAACAGGTGGTCGTCGGACTCGGTGATGGTCTTACCCGGCCAGTGCTTGTACACCGCGCCGACCTCGAACTCCTCGTAGCTGCGCCCGAACTGCATCGCTGTGGCCTCCTCGCCTGTCCCCGCCCGTACTCGGCTGCACGTCGGTGACGACCCTGGTCGGGCCCCATCGTGCCCGGCCCGGCGCGGACCGTCACCCGCGCCGTCCGTGCGCTACCTCACGCGAGTACGTGCGGTAGCAGAACGTGCGGTGCGGCACCACGACCCGGCCCTGGACGGCGTTGGCGCGGCCGAGCTCCTCCACCGCCGCCAGCTTCTGCTCCCGGTCCGGCGCGAGCCGCACGTAGGACCAGGTGTCGGCCAGCCGGCGCAGCCCCTGCGGGGTAGTGGTGAGCACATAGTCGAAGACCGCCTCGTCGACCGGGCCGAACTCGAGCGACGGCTGCGGGGCGGCATCCGGGGGCCGGGTGGCGACGTCTCCCATCCGCCCCACCGTCTCGGCGAGCCGACGCACCCACGTCACCGACTCGTCACGACGATGCCAGGCGACGCCCAGGACACCACCGGGTCTGAGCACCCTGGCGCACTGCGCCATGGCGAGATCCGCATCGAACCAGTGCCAGGCCTGGGCGACGGTGACCGCGTCGAACTCGCTGGTCTGGGCCGGGATCGCCTCGGCCGAGCCGACGCGGGTCTGGACGTCGTGACCGGCCGCGGACAGCGCCCTCCGCAAACGGGCCAGCATCGCGGCGTCGGGATCGACGGCGACGACGTCATGCCCGAGCCCGGCCAGGGCCCGAGTCAGCTTGCCGGTGCCGGCGCCGAGGTCGAGCACCTGGAGCCGGCGGCCGGGATCCGGATCGCCGACCAGCCAGCCGGCGGTGGTCGCCGGCCACGAGGGGCGCAGCGCGTCGTAGGCGTCGGCGACCGCACCGAACGAGGTCGCCCGGTCCACCGCGCCCGGCTGCTCCTCGGTCATGGCGCCCTCCTCCATGGTGACGACCCAGCCTAGGGCGGCATGCTGTGACCAGGACGGACCAGATGAGCTGGTCGACGCGCCAGCCGAACGAGGAGGCCGACCATGACGGACGAGCGCGAGCGGGGCCCGAACCCCACCGATCCGATGCAGTCGTTCCTGGGGCAGCTTCGTTCGATGGCCGAGCAGTTCAGCACGCTCGGTCCCGGCGCGTTCCCGTTCGCCGGCACCCCGGGCGACAGGCCCCGGACGACGTCCCTACCGCCGTTGCCGGGATCGCTGACCGCGGCCCAGCTGCGCGCCATCGCCGCATCGGTCGCCGCTCAGCGCAGCGCGATCGCCGCCATGACCGAACAGCTCGGCGCCTTCGACTCCCAGCTCGAGGTGCTGGAGAGCATCATCGCCCCGCTCGTGCGGTGGAGCCAGACCTGGGCCGACGCGGAGAAGACGTTCACCCCCAAGGGATCTGCGCCGCCGACCACAGACCAGGCCTAGGCTCGCCCGGAACCACTCCCGGCGGCCGGCCCGAGCACCGCCGCGGCGGTCTGCTCCGCCGAGGTGAGGCAGGCGGCGAGCCCCAGCCCTCGGTAGCCGGCGCCGGTGAGAACCAGACCGGGCGCACCGGCGAGGTCCTCCTCGATCGCGGCCAGTCGGGCGGAGTGCCCGATCGTGTACTGCGGCAGCGCATTCGGCATCCGGCGCACGATCCGGGTCAGCGGATCCTGGAGTACCTGCCGCGGCATCGCCATCGCCTCGCAGAGCTCGCCCACGATGGCGGCCTCCAGCTCGACGTCGTCCAGCGCCGCCCAGCGCGCATCGCCGTCGCGGCCGACCATCGCGCGGATCACCACAGTCTGCGCGTCCGGCGGCTGCGGCCACTTGGCGGTCAGCCAGGTGCAGCCGACCAGCAGCCGACCCTGGTTCGGCGGCACCAGGAACCCGGTGCCCGGCGGCAGCTGCGAGGTGGCGGTGAACCGCTCCCGGTCGTAGACCAGGCTCACCGTGGCCACCCCGGCGTAGCGGATCTGCGCGGCGGCGGCCGCCGCGGCCGCAGCGACGGGGCGCAACAGAGCGGCCGCGCCGTGGGCGGGGACGGCGAGCACCACACGCTCGGCGGCCAAGACCTCACCGCCGTCGAGCAGCACCCGGTAGCCGGCGCCGTCGCGTTCCAGCGCTGCCACCGGGGACGACGTCCGCACCCGCACCCCGGCCTCGCAGGCCGTCCTGGCCAGCGCCTCGACCAGCACGACCATGCCGCCCTCGAAGCCGGCCAGCGCCGGACCGGCACCGGTCCGCGGCTCCAGGCGCCGCACCGCGCGCAGGATGCTGCGGTGGCGGCCGGCCACCGCGAAGACCTCGGGAACGGCGCTGCACGCCGACAGCCGGTCGGCCCGCCCGGCGTGCACCCCGCCGAGCATCGGCTCGACCAGGTTCGCGAACACCTCGCCGCCCAGGCGGGGCCGTAGCAGCTCGGCGATGCTCGGATCATCGCCGAGCCGGCTGCGGGGCAGCACGAGGTCGGCTGCGGCGCGCAGCATCCCCAGTGGGCTGACCAGTCCCGAGCGGGCCAGCCGCAGGGGCGAGTCGGGAACCCCGAACACCGAGCTGCGCGGCAGCCGGTGCAGCCCGCCGCGCACCCAGATGTAGGCGCCGGCACCACTCGGGGGCCGCCGCGCGCCGGCCAGCCCCAGCTCGCCGAGCAGGCCGCTCACCGCCGGCGCGCGGACGAGCAGCGAGTCCGGTCCGACGTCGACCGGTTGGGTCGGACGCCCGGTCAACGCACCCACGTCGACGGTGCGGATCCAGCCGCCCACGTGCTCAGTGGCCTCGAGGAGGGTAACCTCGAGCGGCCGGCCCGCGCACCCGGCCCGGCTCAGGTGCCAGGCCGTGGCGAGCCCGCTGACCCCCCCGCCGATCACCACGACCCGTTGCTGCACGGTTGCCGAGCCTACGCACCGACGCTGGTCCGCCGACGGCCGGGATCGACACCGACGGCGCGGGGAATGAGACGATGAGCAGATGCAGGATTCCCGACGCGAGGTCGAGCGCCAGCAGGAGAACGAGCACCGCAACGTGCCGAGATCCGCGGCGTTCCGGGCGTTCATCGCCCGGGACTGGGCCGATCGGTCGACCGGTCTTCCCGCTCCGTTGCCGGCGGCGCCGTTCGCCGCGCAGCGCCGCCGCCGGATCGGCGCCCTGTACCCCGGTGAGCGTCTGGTGCTGCCGGCCGGAGCGCTGAAGGTGCGCAGCAACGACACCGACTACCGCTACCGCGCCCACTCGGCCTTCGCCCACCTGACCGGGCTCGGCGGCGACCGGGAGCCGGACGCCGTCCTGGTGCTCGAGCCCCGTACCCCCACCCCTGCCGCTGAGGATGGGGCGAACGAGCCGACGCACGACGCCGTGCTGTACTTCCGCCCCCGCGCCGGGCGCGACAGCGAGGAGTTCTACGCCGACGCCCGCTACGGCGAGCTGTGGGTCGGGGCGCGCCAGAGCCTGGCCGAGATCGAGGCCGAGACCCAGATCGCCGCGCGTCACCTCGACGAGCTCACCGAGGCGCTGGCCAAGGACGTCGGCGAGGACGGCGTGCGCCTTCGCGTGATCCGGGACGCCGACGGCGCGCTCACCGCGCTGATCGATGAGCTGCGCGAGAGCGGGCAGGTCGACGAGCACCCGACACACGTCCAGCGGGACGGCGGGCTGGCCCGGGCCGCCGCCGAGCTACGCCTGGTCAAGGACGCCTTCGAGATCGAACAGATGCGCCAGGCGGTGGCAGCGAGCGTGCGGGGCTTCGAGGACATCGTGCGGGCGCTGCCGCGCGCCACCCAGGTCCCCCGTGGCGAGCGGGTGATCGAGGGGGTGTTCGCGCTGCGCGCCCGGGAGGAGGGCAACGGCACCGGCTACGACACCATCGCCGCCGCCGGACCGCACGCCTGCACGCTGCACTGGATCCGCAACGACGGACAGGTCCGTGACGGCGACCTGGTGCTCATCGACGCCGGGGTCGAGGCCGAGACGCTGTACACGGCCGACATCACCCGCACCCTGCCGGTGACCGGCCGGTTCAGCCCGGCCCAGCGCAGGGTCTACGAGGTGGTGCTCGAGGCCGCCGACGCGGCGTTCGCGGTCGCCCGGCCGGGTAGCCGGTTCCGCGACGTCAACCAGGCGGCGCAAGAGGTGATCGCCCGGCGGCTCGCCGAGTGGGGCCTGCTACCCGGTACGGGCGCGGAGTCCATCGACCCGGCGGGCCAGTTCCATCGGCGGTGGATCGTGCACGGGGTGAGCCACCACCTCGGCATCGACGTGCACGACTGCACCAAGGCCCGCCGCGAGATGTACCTGGACGGCGTCCTGGAGCCCGGGATGATCTTCACGATCGAGCCGGGGCTGTACTTCCGCGACGAGGACCTGCTCGCCCCTGCCGAGCTGCGCGGCATCGGGGTGCGGATCGAGGACGACGTGCTGGTCACCGACGACGGCTGCGAGAACCTCAGCGCAGCGCTGCCCCGCACCCCGGACGAGATCGAGTCCTGGATGGCCGCTCTCCTGCGGTAGCCATCGGAACGGCCAGCCGTACTGAGCCTCGTTCAGCCGTGCTCGCGGGTCGGCCCGCGTCCCGGGGTGACCCCGATCGCCGTGCGGTCCGTGCGCACCGCCAGCGGGTGACCCTCGTCGTCGGCTGCGAGGTTGGCCCGGACCTGGTGGGTCACTGCGTGGGTGTGCTCGAGGTGCCGCTGCGCCTCGAGCTCGCGCCACTCGGCGTTGAGTCAACGATCAGGGCCGCGAGCACGAACACCACGATGATCCCGGCCGCTGGATAGAACACGTTCTTGGCCACCGTCGAGGCGCGGGACTGCACGGGGAGGTCCGCGCGCGGGGGAGGTCTGCGCGGTCCCGTTGCCGCGATCTGCTCCGTGGGGTCTGTCTGGTCGCTCATCGCCGTTCTCCTCGGTGACGGCGCGCAGGTACGGCTGGCACGGCTGCGCGGCACCGATCGTCGTCCGGGCACATACCTGACGACAGATTGCCCAGTTTGTGCCCGCGCCCCCACCGGCGACCACCCCCGATCCGCAGCAGGGCCTTGATACCGTCCAGATCTCGTGTCCGCCGCCCCGTCTCCCCTGCCGCTGCGGCCGCTGCTCGCCGTTGGTCTCGCCGCGGTGCTCGCGGCCGGGCTGGCCGTGGTGCAGCAGGGCGAGGTGCTGGCCGGTGGACGGGACGCGGACCGGCCGGCCCTGCACACCCAGGCCGTCGGGGTCACAGCCTCCGGGGACCGCGTCGGTCTGGATGCCACCTCGATGCAGCGACTGGTCGCCGGCACCCGCGCAGTGGACCCCGACGCGGCGCAGGCGCAGCGCGCCTGGCTCGCCGAGGGGTCGGTGCCGGGCAGCGGCGGGCCCTGGGCCGACATGGGTCGCGATGCGCTGCTGGACCTGCGCGTGCTCACCCTCGGCAACGGCGCCGCGCTGGCCGGCTGGTCGCCGCACTGGCGCTACGTCTGGCCCCGCGACGCCGCATTCGTCGTCGCGGCCCTGGCCCGGGCGGGACACACCGAGGACGCCGAGCGGGTGCTCACCTTTCTCCAGCAGGTCCGGCCCGCGCAGGGCGCGTCATCCGGCGGGTTCCAGGCCCGGTACCTGCCCGACGGCTCCGGCGGCGTCCCCGACGACCGTGGCCCGGAGGCGGACGGCGCGGGCTGGGTGCTGTGGGCGGCCGCGGTCCTCGCCGACGCCGTCCCGCGGCCCGACCGGACGGCGCTGCTGACCCGGCTGGAACCACTGCTCAGCTTCGCCGCGCGGGCCTGCCTGACCACGCTGGACCGGGGCGGCGGGCTGCCGTCGCCCGGGCTGGACTACTGGGAGATCGGCGACCGGCGGGTCAGCCTCGGCCTGGCAGCGCCGATCCTGGCCGGGCTGGAGGCGGCACCGCCGCTGCTGGCCGAGGCCGGACGGCCCGATCTGGCCGACCGGGCCCGGACCGCCGCCGGCGCGCTGAGCGCCATGATCGCCGTCCGGTTCGGCGCCTACGGTTACCCCCGCTACGCCGACGGGCCGAACGGCGCGCCGCGCGACGCCGCGCTGACCTTCCTGCTTCCCCCGTTCCGCGCAACCACCGCGACCACGGCGACCACCACGGCCGATGCGGTCACCGCCAACGGTGGGCAGGCAGCGACGGCGATCGGCCCGATGCCCGACTCGGCCGCCGAGGCCCTGATGGCCGCGTGGAGCTCGGCGCAGGTCGAGCTACGCCGGCCGGCCGGCGGGTTGGCTCCGGGAGCGGCCTGGCGGGCCGACGGGGTCTCCTGGACCCCGGAGACCGCGCTGTTCGCCCTCACCGCGGCGCACACCGGGCAGCGAGCGGTCGCGAACGGCTGGTTGAGCTGGCTGGATGCGCACCGGACCAGGGCCGGCGCGCTGCCGGAGAAGGTGCTCGCGGACGGCAGCCCGGCGGCGGTGGCACCGCTGGCCTGGACTGCCGCCCTCGTCGTCCTGACTCTCGACGCGATGTGAGGCGCCGGCGCGGATCGGGCTGGTCAGCGACCGCGCGGGTTACCCTGTCCCGGTACCCGGACCGCGAGGAGGTGAGCGGGGATGCCCTCAGGTGATAGTCCCTGGGCCAGCCACCTGGCCCCCTTCGCCCACGACACTCCTGCCTTGCTCCGCGCCGTGACCCGGCGGCCCACCATGTCCGACTGAGGGCCGCCGGGCCGCAGGAGCCAGTTCTCCCGAGGTGCCCATGCTCCGTCCCCGTCCTCTGGTCCGCCACATCCCCCTGGCTGCCCGGACCATTCCTCTGCATCCGCCGAGGCCCACCCGGCAGGCGAACGGCCGTGGCCAGGGCGTACTGACCGCCGACGCCACGCCGGCGGCGTCGAACGGGGTACTGCTCGACTCCGCCATCGACTGGGCCCTGTACGTCGACGGACACCGCAACGAGGACGACGACTTCGACGCCGCCTGCCGGGCCGCCCGCAGCGGCAAGGGCTTCATCTGGCTCGGCCTGCATGAGCCGAGCACGGACCAGCTGGCCCAGCTCGGCGAGGTGTTCGCCCTGCACGAGCTGGCCATGGAGGACGCGTCGAACAACCGGCAGCGGCCCAAGTTCGAGCGGTACGACGACTCGTTCTTCCTGGCCCTGCGTACCCTGCTCTACATCGACCGTGACGACCGCGGCAACGACCTCGACGGCGGCGACATCGTCGAGACCGGAGCGGTGATGGTCTTCGTCGGTGAGTACTTCGCGATCACCGTCCGGCACGGCCGGCACGCATCGATGCGCGGTCTGCGCCGCCGGTTGGAGGAGCAGCCGAGCCTGCTCGCGCTCGGCCCGTCCGCCGTGCTGCACGCCGTCTGCGACAAGGTGGTGGACGACTACCTGGCCGTGGTCGACCAGGTGAACGAGGACATCGAGGAGATCGAGACGTCGGTGTTCTCCCAGCGGCGGATCGACAACGTCGAGCGGATCTACCAGCTCAAACGCGACATCATCGAGATGAAGCGGACGGTCAGCCCGCTCGCCACCCCCCTGCACGAGCTGGCCAACCGGTCTCAGCGGCTTGTCCACCCCGACATCCGCGAGTACTTCCGGGACGTCGAGGACCACCTGATCCGGGTCCGAGAGCAGGTGCAGAGCTACGACGAGCTACTCGGCTCGATCCTGCAGGCCGGCCTGGCCCGGCTCACGGTGAGCGAGAACGAGGACATGCGCAAGATCTCGGCCTGGGTCGCCATGGCCGCAGTGCCGACCATGATCGCCGGTGTGTACGGGATGAACTTCAGCCACATGCCGCTGCTGAACAGCCCGTGGGGGTACCCGGGGGTCACGGCGCTGATGCTGGCCGTGTGCGGGATCATGTTCCGCGGCTTCCGGCGCAACGGCTGGCTTTAGCCTCACGGTCCGGACGGTGGCTCGCGCTCCGCGCGCTCGCGCTGCTCGCGCTCCTCACGCTCCTCGCGGCGCTTCTTCTCGATCATCTCGCCGTACGTGGGTCCGGTGACCGGCTGCTCCGGCTCGGCCGGCGCGCTCGGCGCGCTCGGCGCGGTCGGCGCGGTCGGCGCACTCGGCGCGGGAGCGCTCCAGCCGGCGGGCGACGGCGGCCCGCCGGGCTCCCCCGGCCCCGGTCCCGGCGAGGGCGTGCCGGTCGGCGGCGGCAGGTGGGGGACGCCCGGCCTGGCAGGGGACGACCAGCCGGGGGATGACCCGTTGGTGCCGCCGGTGCCGCCGGGCAGCTGGCGGAGCAGCTCCGTGGCCGCCCCGGCCTGCTCGGGCATGCACAGCACCTCGTACTGGCTGGCGACGATCTGGCTGGTCGAGGTGAAGTCGCGCCGCCCGCCCGTCAAGGCGTACGAGATCACGCCGAACAGCATCCCGAAGGCCGCACCGATCGCCACCGCCGCGAAGACGCCGGCGGAGGCGAACGCCGTCCCGAACAGCGACAGCAGCAGACCGACGAACAGACCGAACCAGGCCCCCGATGCGGCGCCCGCAGCCGCCACCCGCGCATAGGTGAGCCGGCCGGTGACCCGTTCCACCATGCGCAGGCCGGAGCCGACGATCGTGACGAACTGCACGGGGAACTGGTGGTCCGACAGGTAGTCCACTGCACGCTGCGCCTCGAGATAGGTGGCGTAGCGGGCGATGGGCTCGCCCTTGGGTGGCGTGGGCACGCTCGGCTGACGCTGGCCGCCCATCGGACGCAGGCTCGACATGCCTCATATCCTGTCCTACGAGCAGCTGCGACACCCAGTCCGGAGGGAACTGGCAGACTGACCCGGTGAATGGGGACGCGCGGCCGTCGGAGCCGAGCCAGGCGGGCGATACCGACGCGACGGCGGGGTCACCGGCAAAGCCCTCACCGCCCGTGCCCTCACGGCAGACGCGGCTTCTGCGCCTTGCCGGCAAGGCCAGCTGGAACGTCATCGACCAGGTGCTGACCGCCCTGACCAGCGCCGTCCTCTTCTTCGTTCTCGCCCGCACGGTCAGTCGCGGCGAGCTGGACGCCTTCGCCAACGCCTTCTACGTGTTCACCATGGTGATCGGGGTCGAGCGGGCCATGGTCGGCCAAGTACTCGGCATGCGGTTCAGCGACACCCACGGCGAACCGTGGCGCGAGGTGCTACGCCAGGCGTTCGGCTTCATCCTCACGGTGACGGCGGCAGTGGGGGTCCTGCTCGCGGTGGTGGGCCTGGCGCTGGGCGAGGTCACCGGGCGCGCCTTGATGGCCACCGCTCTCGTGCTGCCGGCACTGATCCTTCAGGACGCCGCCCGGATGGCCTTCTTCGCCCAGTCGCGGGCCCGGGACGCCGCGGTCAACGACGCGCTGTGGGCGGTGTTGCAGTTCACCGGGATCGCTCTGCTGATCCGGCTCGACCACGACCAGGTACCCAATCTGATCCTGGCCTGGGGCGGGGCGGCGGCGGTGTGCGTACTGGTCGCCCTGTTCCGGTTGGGCGTCGTCCCGGACCCGTGGGCGGCGGCCGCCTGGGTGCGGCGCAGCTGGGACGTCTCTCGCTTCCTGCTCGGCGAGAACATGCTCACCGTCGGGGCCTTCAACGGCGGCTTCCTACTGGTCGGTGCGCTGGCGGGCGAGGGTGCCGTCTCGGCCATCCGCGGCGCCCAGGTGCTGCTCGGACCGCTGCAGACGCTCGCCTCGGCGATGTTCACCTTCACCCTGCCCGAGCTGTCGCGGCGTGCCTGGCTGGCCGCGACCACACGGTGGAAGATCGCCGTCGCCGCCAGCGCGGGGATGCTCGTCGTAGCGCTGGGCTACACCGGGTTCCTGTTGCTGCTGCCGCAGGGCGCCGGGGAGTTCCTGTTCGGCGGCAACTGGAGCGGATCACGCTCGATCCTGCTCCCGGTAGCCCTCGGCGCCACCGCGGCGGCCACCTGCCTCGGGCCGGCAGTCTCCATCTACGCGCTGGGCCTGGCCCGCAAGACCTTCCGGCTGATGACGATCGAAGCACCGCTGGTCGTCACCCTGATGATCGGCGGGACTCTGTGGTTCGGGCTGGACGGCGCCGTCTGGGGACTGGCCCTGAACCAGGCGCTGCTGGTCCCGCTGTGGTTCCTGCAGCTGCGGGCCATCCTGCGCCGTCCGCTGCCGCAGGACCTGCCGAGGGAGGTGCGGGACGAGCAGCTTCCCCCGCCACCAGTGGACGGGGCGCCGACCGGACCGACTACCCCTTCAGCCGGTATTCCTCAAGTAGCCGGCGACCGATGATCATGCGCTGGATGTCGGCGGTTCCCTCCCCGATCAGCAGCATCGGCGCCTCCCGGTAGAGCCGCTCGATCTCGTACTCCTTGGAGTAGCCGTACCCGCCGTGGATCCGGAAGGAATCCTCGACGACGTCGCGGCAGTACTCGCTCGCCAGGTACTTGGCCATGCCGGCCTCGAGGTCGTTGCGCTCACCCGCGTCCTTCTTCCGGGCCGCCATCACCATCATCTGGTGCGCCGCCTCGACCTTGGTGGCCATCTCGGCGAGCCGGAACTGAACGGCCTGGTGTTCGGAGATCTTCTTGCCGAACGTCTCGCGCTGCTGGGAGTAGGCGATGCCAAGCTCGAAGGCCCGCATCGCCAGGCCGCAGGCCCGGGCGGCGACGTTGACCCGTCCGACCTCGACGCCGTCCATCATCTGGTAGAAGCCCTTGCCGGCCTGGCCGCCGAGGATCTTCGCGTCACTGGTCCGGTAGCCGTCGAAGACCAGCTCGGTGGTGTCGACCCCTTTGTACCCCATCTTCTCGATCTTGCCGGGCACGAGCAGTCCGGGGGCGGTCTCACCGAAGCCGGACTCCTTGTCCACCAGGAAGGTGGTCATGTTCCGGTAGACGGAGTCGGCGCCGACGTCGGTCTTGGTCAGGACCGCGACCAGGTTGCAGCTGCCGCCGTTGGTCAGCCACATCTTCTGGCCGTTGACCGTCCAGGTGCCCTGGCCGTCCGCGGCGTCGTCGCGGACCGCCTTGGTGCGGATCGCCGCGACGTCGCTGCCGCAGTGCGGCTCGCTCATCGAGAAACCGCCGCGGATCTCACCGGTGGCCATCTTCGGCAGGTAGTGCTGCTTCTGCTCCTCGGTGCCGTGCTGCAGCAGCATGTAGGCGACGATGAAGTGGGTGTTGATGATGCCGGAGACGCTCATCCAGCCGCGGGCGATCTCCTCGACGACCAGGGCGTAGGTGAGCAGCGACTCCCCGAGCCCGCCGTACTCCTCGGGGATCATCAGGCCGAAGACGCCCATCTCCTTCATGCCCTCGACGATCTCGTCGGGGTAGGCGTCCTTGTGCTCGAGTTCGGTCGCCACCGGGATGATCTGCTCGTTGACGAACTCACGGACCAGCCCGAGCAGCTCGCGCTGGTCGTCGGTCAGGCCCTCGGTGTGCTGCAGTCGTCCCATTGTGGAGCCACCCCTTCGTCGCGGCGATGATTCGAGTATCGCCAGAGCAGCGCCGCACGTCCCGGTGAAAGGTGTGAACCCACACACAGGCTGAGATGGACTCGGCGTCAGGCCGACATCGGTCGACCGTGACGCCACCACCTCTGTTGTGCCAGTGGCGCCCCGGTAACTCGCGACAACCCGCGTTCACCACAACCCATCACCGCGGCCCATCGGCACCGGTCCGGCAACCTGGACGAAGTGGGGCACCTGCCGCTGGTTCTGGTGAACTCGGAAGGATGACGGGGGCGAGGTGTCCATTCACGGGGATGCTGTTCGTCGTGCAGGCATGGAGCGCGTCGCCCGTGACACGCTCACGACCACTGGAGGACCGATGAGGTACATGTTCCTGCTCTACTCCGCTCCCGGTGCGGGCCCTGCGGCCGGCAGTCCGGAGCAGGCCGCCGAGATGCAGGAGTGGGGCACCTATACGCAGGCGATGGCCGAAGCGGGGGTGCTGATCAGTGGCGAACCACTGCACGGGGTGGAGTCGGCGACCACGATCACCACGCAGAACGGCGCCACGGTGACCACGGACGGCCCGTTCGCCGAGACCAAGGAGGTCCTCGGCGGGTACTACCTGGTCAACGTGCCCGACCTGGACGCCGCCCTGGCCTGGGGTGCAAAGGCGCCCATCGCGCGGTACGGCTCGGTCGAGGTACGACCAGTCATGGAGATGGACACATAGGCGCACCGCTGGTCGTGCTCACCCCGCGGGTCGCCCAGGTCTTCGCCGAGCAGTGGCCGGTTCTCCTGGCCACGCTCCGGCGTGACCTGGGCGACCTCGACCTGGCCGAGGAGTCGGCGCAGGACGCCTTCGTCGAGGCGGCCGCGCGGTGGGGGGTCGGGACGACGCCGGACCGACCCGGGGCGTGGTTGCTGACCACCGCCCGGCGGCGCGCCATCGACCGGATCCGGCGTGAGCAGCGGTTCGCCGGGCGCCTTGCCCTGCTGGCCGAGCTGGCGAATGCACCGCCGCGGCCGTCCGGGGAGCTGGTCGATGACCAGCTCGCGCTGATCTTCGGCTGCTGCCACCGTGCCCTCGACGCGCAGTCCCGGGTGGCACTGACCCTGCGCGAGGTCTGCGGTCTGTCCACGGCCCAGATCGCCGCCGGCTTCCTGGTGGCCACGCCCACCTTGGCCAAGCGACTGGTGCGGGCCAAACAGAAGATCAGGACGGCGGGGGTGCCCTTCGCTGTCCCGGCCCGGGCCGAGCTGCCCGGCCGGTGCGCCGAGGTGCTGCGCGTGATCTATCTGATCTTCACCGCCGGTCACACCTCGGCTGAGGGAACGACCCTGATCCGTGGCGATCTGTGTGACGAGGCCCGCTGGCTGGCCGGCCTGCTCGCCGAGCTGCTGGCCCAGCTGCCGCCCGCGCCGGCGCAGGCAACCGCCGGGCGGGAGGACCACGAGCGGGTGGTCAGCCTGGCCGAAGCACTCGGGCTGCAGGCGCTGATGCTGTTCAGCGACGCCCGACGGGCGACCCGGATCGACGCCGAGGGCCGGCTGGTGCTGCTGGAGCATCAGGACCGTTCGCGCTGGGACCACGACCTGGTCGCGCAGGGCCAGTCCGTGCTGGCCCGGGCCCTTGCTCTGGGACATGTCGGCGCCTACCAGCTGGAGGCCGCCATCGCGGGAGTGCACGCCACCGCGCCGAGCTGGGAGCGCACCGACTGGCAGGCAATCCGGTCGCTGTACGACCGGCTGAGCGTTGTCGAGCCCACCGACGTGGTGGCACTGAACCGGGCCGTGGCCACGTCGATGATCGATGGACCGGTCGCGGGTCTGGCGGCCATCGACGCGATCACCGGTCGTGGGGCACTGGCCGACTACCGCTACCTGTATGCGGCCCGGGCCGACCTACTCCGCCGGCTAGGGCGGGACGAGGAGGCCGCAGCGGCCTACCGCCGGGCGATCGAGGCGGCCGGAAACGATGCGGAGCGACGTTTCCTGGTCGAGCGGCTCGCGACAGTGCTACCGGCGTGATCCCCAGAGACCCCGGTGATCATCGCGGTGATCACTACGGCCACCATCACGCTGAAGATCACGTTGAAGATCACGTGGCGTGGAGCGGGCTCGATTCCCCGCGTTCTCACTCAACGTGATCTTCAGCGTGATCTCGGGGCGGGCGTTCAGCGTGATCTCGGGGCGGGCGTTCAGCGTGATCTCGGGGCGGGCGTTCAGCGTGATCTCGGGGCGGGTGTGTCGCGGCGCCAGGCGAGGACCGCAGGGGCGACCGCGGGCGGGGCACCGCAGGCGGCGCCGACGCCGACGCGCCGGCTGGGGCCGGGTGCTGGGCAAGGACCGATCGGATGATGTCGACCGTGGTCACCACGAGGTAGTGCGTGAAGGTGAGAATGCCGATCAGCCGGGCCCCGTCCTCGAGCCACAGCCCGAGCGCCCCGCTCGGCTCGATGACCGTGTCGATCCCCGCCGAGGAGCCCAGGAACCCGAAGGAGCAGACCAGAACCAGCCACCGGGTCCGGGCGATCTCTCGCCAGAAGGCGGCGAACCACGACAGCCCGGATGCCGCGATGGCGACCTGGGCGAGGTTGCTCGCGATGCCCAGTCGCGGAGCCAGCGCCGAGTGGAACTGGATCCAGATGTCGGTGAGCATCACTGCCACCACGACGCCACCCCAGCCCAGGAACCGGGCCGCGCCGCGCCGTCCGCTCTGTGCGGCCACCCAGCTGCCCAGACCGGCCGCGGTGACCGCCACCGCCCAGCTGATCAGCCCCGCCTCGTTGAGCACCCCGCTGTACCAGGGTTGCCCGCCCAGGTAGGAGGCGTCGAGGAACAGCTGCGTCAGCGGCGCCGACTGCTGCGTGCCGGCGAGCACCAGTACGACCAGGGCCGCCGTCCAGGTGCCCAGCAAGGGGGCCAGCAGCCGCAGCTGTCGCCGGATGCCGAACCGGGACCGATTCTCCGCCACCTGCTCCCATCGGCGGGCCACGGGCCCCGGTGGAGTGGCTCGTGGTAGGACCGTGCTCCCAGGCGCTCGGACGCCGGATGCGACGTACGCTGGAAGCGCCCGGCATCGTCGCCCACGCAGGCGCCAGAGCGGGAGGTGGCCATGTCCGTGACCGAGCGGTTCGTCATCTGGCGCGCCGAGTTCGTGCTCTGGCGCACCGGCCGCCAGGAGCGCCGACAGGTCGAGCGTGAGATGGCTCAGTTCACCACCCAGGCCCAGCGTGACGACCTGCTGGCGACATTCGACCGCTACCCCGACGAGGTCACCCGGCGCTACCGCGACGCCCTGAACCGGCAGGCCTGGACCCGCCGGCAGGGCCCGGACGACTGGCCCGCGTTCCGGTACCGCTAGCCGGCGATGGCATCATCGGCGCGTGCCGGCCTCGAACCCGGCGCCGCCCGGTGCGGCGCCACTGCGACTGCGCGGACGGACCTTCGAGGCCGGGACACCCGTGGTGATGGCGATCATCAACCGGACGGCGGACTCCTTCTTCGGCGGCAACCGGCACGCCGATCTGGACTCGGCCAAGCGCGCCCTCGACCTCGCCGTCGCCGAGGGCGCCGAGATCGTCGACGTGGGCGGGGTGCGGGCCGGCCAGGAGGGTGAGCCGGTCGGATTCGCGCAGGAGATCGACCGGGTTCTGCCCTTCCTGCTCCATGCCCGGGCGCGTTACCCCGACCTGGCGCTCAGCTTGGACACCTGGCGCAGCGAGGTCGCCGAGGCCGCGGCGCAGGCCGATATCGACCTGGTCAACGACACCTGGGCGGGGCACGATCCGGCCCTGGTCGCCGTCGCCGCCCGGATCGGGGCCGGTTATGTGGTCTCGCACACCGGGGGCCTGCTCCCGCGCACCGACCCGGTCGCGGTGCGCTATCCGCCCGAGCCGCACGGCGTCCTCAACCACGTGCTGGCCGGGCTCGCGGACGGCGCCCAGCGGGCGCTGCAGGCCGGAGTGCCCCGGGATCGGGTGCTCGTCGACCCGACCCTCGATTTCGGCAAGACCACCGCGCACTCGCTCACGGTGCTCCGCGGCACGCCGGCGGTCGTGGGACTGGGATTCCCTGTGCTACAAGCGATCTCACGCAAGGACTTCATCGGCGAGAGCCTGGGCCTGCCCCCCGCCGAACGCCTGGAGGGCAGCCTGGCCGCCACCGCCGTCGCCGCCTGGCTCGGGGCCGCCGTGTTCCGGACGCACGACGTGCAGGCCACCCGTCGGGTCTTGGACATGGTGGCGACGATCCGCGGGGAGCGGGCACCGTTGGTCGCGGTGCGGGGCACCGGCGCCGGGTCGGCTGAGACCGCCGGGCCGGCCCCGGAACCGGACGTCCCGCCGCCCGGATGCTGGACACCTCGTTGACCTGCGACGCTGCGCATCCGTATGCTCACCGAAGCCCATCCAGAGCGGCCGAGAGACCTGGCTCGACGACGCCGCAGCAACCACCCGGTGACGGGACGGTGCTACCGCCAGGACCGATGGAGGAGTCCATGCGAGCCACCCGCCTTCGCCTGGTGCGTCGACACCACGTCGACCTTCTACGCACCGCCAGCGCGGTCTGTCCGGCCTGACCCTTTCCCGGGCCGGCCGCCCGTTTCTCCCCGCGAGTGGACAGTTCCCCCACGACACGCCCGCGTGTCGTCCAGGAACTGTCCACACGGCGCCGTCCGGCCACGACCGCATCACCCCGTGACCCGCCACTGACACGACCGAGGGACGCCCTTCTGTGACTACTGACACTGCCCGCGTCGCCCCGGCCGCCCCCGCGCGGGCGGCCGGGGCGACGCGTGCCCCACGATCCGAGGGCCAGTGGGCCCTGGGGCAGAGCGACCCGCTGAATGCCAACGAGGCGTTCA
This sequence comes from uncultured Actinomycetota bacterium, assembly GCA_963825645.1. Taxonomy (GTDB): domain Bacteria; phylum Actinomycetota; class Actinomycetes; order Actinomycetales; family Kineosporiaceae; genus JADJPO01. The sequence goes on along the minus strand of CAWGTT010000009.1, from coordinate 238,702 downwards.
AGCGTGAGGACAACGGGCTCAACGTGCGCGAGCGCGTCGAGCAGATCTACTCCCGCGAGGGCTTCGCCTCGATCATGCCGGACGACCTGCGCGGCCGGCTGCGGTGGTGGGGGCTCTACACCCAGCGGCGCCCGGGGATCGACGGCGGCCGGACCGCCACCCTCGAACCGCACGAGCTGGACGATGAGTACTTCATGCTCCGGGTGCGCATCGACGGCGGCGCGGTGAACCTGGCCCAGCTGCGGGTGCTCGGCGAGATCTCCACCCGGTACGCCCGGGGGACCGCCGACATCACCGACCGGCAGAACATCCAGTACCACTGGATCCGGATCGAGGATGTGCCGGCGATCTGGCAGGCACTGGAGGCCGTCGGGCTGAGCACCACCGAGGCCTGTGGCGACACCCCCCGGGTGGTGCTCGGCTCCCCTCTGGCCGGCGCCGCCTCCGACGAGATCATCGATGGCACTCCTGCCATCGCCGAGATCACCCGGCGCTTCGTCGGGGACCTGGAGCTGGCCAACCTTCCCCGCAAGTTCAAGACCGCGATCTCCGGCAGCCCGCACCAGGACGTGGCGCACGAGATCCACGACGTGGCATTCGTCGGCGTCGTACACCCCGACCTTGGGCCGGGGTTCGACGTCTGGGTCGGCGGCGGGCTGTCCACCGCGCCGATGCTCGGCCGGCGCCTGGGCGCCTGGGTGCCGCTGGACGAGGTGCCCGACGTGTGGCACGGCATCATCCGGATCTTCCGGGACTACGGCTACCGACGGCTGCGCAACCGGGCGCGGCTGAAGTACCTGGTCGCCGACTGGGGCGCCCAGCGGTTCCGCGAGGTGCTGGAGACCGAGTACCTGTACCGAGCGCTCATCGACGGTCCGGCTCCGCAGCAGCCGCCTCGGGGGCGGCGTGACCATGTCGGAGCGCACCCCCAAGGCCGGGGACGCTTCGCCGTGGGCCTGGCACCCACGGTCGGCCGGCTGACCGGGCAGAAGCTGACCGCGCTGGCGGACGCCGTGGACCGGGCCGGGTCGGACCGGGTGCGGTTCACCGTCGAGCAGAAGCTCGTCGTCCTCGATGTGCCGGCGCCGGCGGTGGCCGACCTCGTCGACGAGCTGGCCGCCATCGACCTGCCCGCGACCGCCTCGACCTTCCGCCGGGGCACCATGGCCTGCACCGGCATCGAGTACTGCAAGCTCGCTATCGTCGAGACCAAAGCCACTGCGGCACAACTGGTCTGCGAGCTGGAGAGGCGGTTCGCCGACGTCCCCGAGCTGTTCGCGCCGGACGCCCCGCAGGTGAGCATCAACGTCAACGGCTGTCCCAACGCCTGCGCCCGCACCCAGATCGCCGACATCGGCCTGAAGGGCGTCCAACTCCCCGACCCCGACGACCCGTCCGGTCCGACCGTCGAGGGGTTCCAGATCCACCTCGGCGGCGGGCTCGGCCTGCAGGCCGGGTTCGGCCGCAAGCTGCGTGGGTTGAAGACCACCAGTGCCGACCTGCCGGACTACGTCGAGCGGCTGCTGCGCCGCTGGCTGGCCCAGCGCGCCGACGGCGAGTCGTTGGCCGCGTGGGTGACCCGCGCCGACGAACCGGACCTGACATGACATGCGCACACCCGGGTGGTCGGCGATGAGCGCGCAGGCCTCGACGAGGGCCCCGGTCAACCTGTGCCCGTACTGCGGGGAGGAGGACCTTCGCCCGGCCGTTCCCCAGGCCGTCGAGGGCCCCGGCCGGGACCGGCCGGTCGGGGACGCCTGGCACTGCCGCTCGTGCCTGCGTCTGTTCTCGGTGGCCTACCACGGGATGGTGCGACCATGACCGCCGCCGTGACCCTGTCCTCGCGCACCGCCGGGCCCCGGTGGACCGCCGACCCCGACGAGGCCGCCGCGGCGCTGGCCCAGGACCCGGTCGGCTTCGCCCGAGCGGCGAACCGAGCGATGGACGGCGCCGACCCGCTGACGGTGCTGGCGTGGGCCGGCCGCGTGTTCGGTCGCCGGCTGGCGGTGACCGCGGCGATGGGCGACACGGTGCTCGCCCACCTGGCCTCGCGGGCCGTCCCCGGGGTGCACGTGCTCTTCGTCGACACCGGCTACCACTTCGGCGAGACGCTCGGCACCGCGGACGCGGTCGCCGCGGCCTACCCGGTGCGGCTGGTCACCGTGCGTGCGCCGCAGAGCGTGGTCAACCACGAGGCCGAGCGAGGCCGCCTGTACTCGACGAGCCCCGACGCCTGCTGCGCCCTGCGCAAGGTCACCCCCCTGGACGGCGCGCTGCGCGGCTACCGCGCCTGGGCCACGGGCCTGCGTCGCGGCGAGTCAGCAGTCCGCGCGCTCACCCCGACCGTGCAGTGGGACGCCCGGCGGGAGGTGCTCAAGCTCGCCCCGATCGCGGCCTGGTCGGACGAGGACCTGCTCGGCTACCTCGACGCCCACCCCGACGTCGTGCTCAACCCGCTGCTGCAGATGGGGTACCCATCGATCGGCTGCTGGCCCTGCACCCAGCCGGTCGCCGAGGGCGAGGACGCCCGGTCCGGGCGCTGGGCGGGTCTGGCCAAGACCGAGTGCGGGATCCATTACCAGATCTAACGTCCCGACCACCCCAGCCTCCCCGCTCTTAGAATGCACCGTGCCTGGTGAGGAGGGGCATGCAGTTCGCAGACCGCACCGACGCCGGGCGCCGGCTGGCTCAGGCCCTCAGGGATGTGGCCGCCGACCAGTCCGGCGGCGATGCAGCCGGCGATCGGCCCGGTGCCGTGGTGCTCGGGCTGCCGCGGGGCGGGGTCCCGGTGGCGGCCGAGGTGGCTGCCGCCCTGAACCTGCCGCTGGACGTGATCGTGGTGCGAAAGCTGGGCGTCCCCTGGCAACCGGAGCTGGCCATGGGGGCGGTGGGTGAGGACGGCGTCCGGGTCGTGGACGAGAACACGATCTGGGCGTTGGGGCTGAGCCCGGAAGCCGTCGCGGAGGTCGAGGCCCGCGAGCGCGACCAGGTGGAGCGCAGGGTCCGGATGTTCCGCCAAGGCCGGCCCGCGGTGCCGCTGGCCGGCAGGACCGTGATCGTGGTGGACGACGGCATCGCCACGGGGGCCACCATGCGAGCGGCCTGCCGGGTCGTCCGTGCGCGGGGCGCTCGGCAGGTGGTGGCCGCAACGCCGGTCGCCTCGACCACCGCGGCTGCCCGGTTGATCGGCGACGCCGACGAGGTGATCGCCCTGCAGACGCCCTCCCGATTCCAGGGGGTCGGGCAGTGGTACCTCGACTTCTCCCCCACCAGTGACGAGGAGGTCATCTGGCTGCTGGCGCCTGCTCGCCACCTCCCGCCGGTGCAGTAACGTCGGGGGCGTCCGGGGGGACGCGTAGTCGATGCCTCGACCGGAGACGAGGGATGACCGAAGGATGAGCGCACCCGACGCCGACGAGCCGCGAAGGGGCACGTCCGGTGAGCCGCCACGGCGGGGTCCGGCCGGCGAGGTCGACCTTCGACCTGCCGACAACCTGGGCGCCCCGGACGACGCGGCGACACTGATCGCCTCCCTCGCCCGCGATCCGGGGGCCGCCGCGCCCGCGCGACCGGCGACCCCGCCGCGCACGCCACCACCACCGCCGCCGGGGCAGCCGCCGTCCGCACCACCACCCGGGCCGCCACCCACGCCGGCGGCCGGGAACCCGGCCCAGGACAGGCCCGCCCCCTGGCTGCCCGACGCGCGCCCGTACCCCGTCGAACCCGAGCGCGAGCCGCTCACCCTGGTCGCGATCGGCGCCGGCATCGGGCTCGGGCTGCTGATCCTGGCGGGCCTGATCACGCTCGGCCTGCGGACCTTCGGCGGACAGGACCCGGGCTCTGCGACGAGCGCCTCGACGGCGACCCCGACCCCGATCGCCCAGTCGGGCATCTCGGTGACCGCCTCGAGCACCCAGGAGAGCGAGGGCGGCATCACCTACAGCGCCGAGAACACCCTGGACGGGCGGCCGGAGACCGCCTGGAACAGCGACGGCCGCAAGGACGGCAAGGGTCCGGGGATGACGCTCACCTACGGCTTCGGTGACCCGGTCGACCTGTACTCGATCACCGTCCTGAACGGGTACCAGAAGAGCGTCACCAGCTCCGGGAAGAACCAGGACCTGTACGCGCTGAACAGCCGGATCCGGCTGATGCGCGTGGTCACCGACACGGCGACGTTCACCTGGGAGCTGGCCGACGACCCGACGGCGCAGACGCTCACGTCGGCGTTCGGCCGCACCTCGAGCGTGCGCTTCGAGGTGCTCTCGGTCTATCCCGGCGAGAAGTACCTGGACCTGGGCCTGTCCGAGGTCTCGTTCACCGCGCGGGGATGAGCCGATGAGCCGGGCGGAGACGCTGATCAGCTTCTTCGGTGAGCGCCGCCCGGGCCCGGCCACCGTCGTCCCGGACTCGCTCGAGATGACCGACGAGCACCGCGCCGTGATCGCCGAGGCCTGCTCCAAGAGCGGCATCGTCTGGCTCCGCCCGGTCGACGACGCCCGGCGCCGGCTCGCCTGGCATACCTGGCACGACGAGGCGGTCCACGTGGTCTACGGAGTGGGCGAGCAGATGCTGCCGATGCTCACCGGGCACGTCGAGGTGAGCGTGCCGAGCAAGGAGAACCGAGCCACACTCGTGGTCTTCCTGGCACGGGCCCGCATCCTCGCGCCGCACTCGGAGCAGTGGCAGGAGGCAGCACAGGCCCTGCGCTCCAAGCGGCTGAACACCCTCGACGTCGACACCCAGCTCGACCGGTGGGCCTCGGGCTGCCTGATCAGCCGGCTCGACCCGGTCCACGTCCTCGCCGTCGGTGCCGGCCGAGCCGACGCCGGGAGCGGGGCCGAACCGACCCGCCCCGCCACGGGCACGACCACGGGATGGCGGCCGTGGCACCTCGGCGGGCGCGCGACCCGCAACGGCCGTCGCGGGTCGCGCGCCCGTGCACGTCCGGGGGCCTAGCCTGGGGGTGTGAACCCCTCGCCGACGCGGGTCTTCGTGGCCAGGCTCGCCGGCCTGGCCGTGTTCGACCCCCTCGGTGACCAGGTCGCACGGATCCGCGATGTCGTCGCGGTGACCAGCACACGCGAGACGACGCCCCGGGCGGTCGGGTTGATCGTCGAGGTGCCGGGACGCCGCCGCGTGTTCCTGCCGATGACCCGGGTGACCAGCATGGACGCCGGACAGGTGATCACCACCGGCCTGGTCAACCTGCGCCGGTTCGAGCAGCGGGCCACCGAGACCCGGATCCTCGCCGAGATGCTGGACCGTGGCGTGCGGCTGCGCTCGACCGACGAGCAGGTCACCATCGAAGACGTCGCGATCTCGCACGGGCGCGGCCGTCAATGGCGGGTCACCAAGCTCTTCGTCCGCAGGCCGCGCGCCGGGCGGCTGCGCCGCGGCGAGACCCTGCTCGTCGACTACGAAGACGTCGACTTCGGCGAGGTGGAGCAGCGTCAGGGCGCGGCCACCCTGCTCGCCACGTTCGAGGAGCTCAAGGCCGCGGACCTGGCCGACGTCGTCCACGACCTGGCCCCCAAGCGCCGGATCGAGGTGGCCACCGCGCTGGACGTCGAGCGGCTGGCCGACCTGCTCGAGGAGCTGCCCGAGGCCGACCAGGTCGAGATCCTCTCCCACCTGGACACCGACCGCGCCGTCGAGGTGCTTGAGGCGATGCAGCCGGACGACGCGGCCGACCTGCTCGCCGACCTCCCCGCGGAGCAGGCCGAGGAGCTGCTGGCCCTGATGGACCCTGGCGAGGCCGAGGACATGCGCCGCCTCCTCGCCTACGACGAGAACACGGCGGGCGGCATGATGACCACCGAGCCGGTGATCCTGGGGCCGGACGCTCCGATCGCCGAGGCCCTGGCCCACGTCCGCCGGGCCGACCTCCCGCCGTCCCTGGCCGTGGCCGCCTTCGTCTGCCGTCCGCCGCTCGAGACGCCGACCGGCCGGTACCTCGGCCTGGCGCACCTGCAGCGGATGCTGCGCGAACCACCGCACACCCCAGTCGGCCAGATCCTCGACAAGGACGTCGAACCGCTGGACCCCACCGACTCACTGGAGAAGATCACCCGTCACCTGGCCACGTACAACCTCATCTCGGTGCCGGTCACCGACGAGGCGGGCAGCCTGCTCGGGGCGGTCAGCGTCGATGACGTCCTCGACCACCTCCTGCCGGACGACTGGCGGGACCGCGATGAGTGAGCACCACGATGAGTGAGCACCGCGATGAGTGAGCACCACGATGAGTGAGCACCACGATGAGTGAGCCCACCACCGGACGGCGCCGGGTGGCCTTGGACGTACCGGTCGAACACCGCCGCGCCCTGCCCACACCCCAGGTCGACCCCGATGTGTTCGGGCGCTGGTCGGAGACCTTCGCCCGGTTCATGGGGACCGCTCAGTTCATCGTCGGGATGACCGTCTTCGTCGGCGCCTGGTTGCTCTGGAACACCACAGGACCCAAGGACTTGCAGTTCGACCCGCGGACCCTGAACTTCACCCTGCTCACGCTGATCCTCAGCCTGCAGGCCTCCTACGCCGCGCCGCTGATCCTGCTGGCCCAGAACCGCCAGGCCGACCGCGACCGCGTGTCGTTCGAACAGGACCGCCAACGCGCCGAACGCGCCCTCGCCGACACCGAGTACCTGGCGCGCGAGGTGGCCGCGCTGCGGATCGCGCTGCGCGAGGTGGCGACCCGCGACTTCGTCCGCTCCGAGCTGCGTGACCTGCTCGACGAGCTGTCCCCGGATCGGGACGCCGACCCCAAGATCACCCCACCGGGTCAACCGGCGCCCTGAACCTGCCGAGACAGCACAGGTGACATCACCCGCCACGCCACCGGGTACTCCCCCCGGAAGGGCGGCGCCGGTCGATGGGCTTGCCCCGTCGTCGGCGTTGTCCGGCTCGGCGCTGGCTGCGGCGACCCGCCGTCGGCTCGGTGACGTCCTGGTCGACTCCGGGCTGCTGACCCACGAGCAGCTGGCCACCGCGCTGGAGCACCAGCGCAACACCCCGGGCGTGCGCCGACGCCTCGGCCAGGTGGTCGCCGACATGGGGCTCGCCTCCGAGCGTGACGTCGCAGAGTGCCTGGCGAACCTGCTCGGGCTCCAGATGGTCGATCTGTCCAAGACCGTCCCGGCACCGGACGTCGTGCGGATGCTGCCACGCCAGATCGCCGAGCGCACCAGGGTGCTCGTGCTGGACCGCAATGCCTCGGGGCTGGTGGTGGCCACAGCCGACCCGACCAACGTGCTGGCCCTGGACGACGTCCGCCTGCACACCCGCTCGGCCGAGCTGACCGTGATGGTCGCCACCGACTCCCAGATCCGTGACCAGATCAACCGGGCCTGGGCGCTCGGCCAGGACAACGTCGACGTCTCGTCACTGACCGATGACGAGGACGAGGACAGCGAGGGGCCGAGCGGCTCGATCGACGACGATGCCCCGATCGTCAAGCTGGTCAACCAGGTCCTCGCCGACGCCGTCCGGATGCGGGCCTCGGACATCCACATCGAGGTCCAGCGGGACTCGCTGCGGGTGCGCTACCGGGTCGACGGCCTGCTCCGCGATGTGATGAACGCGCCGAAGCGGATCGCCACCTCCGTGATCAGCCGTATCAAGATCATCTCTGGACTGGACATCGCCGAGCGACGAGTGCCCCAAGACGGCCGGACCCGCTTTGCCGTCGAGGGCCTCGCCGTCGACGCCCGGATCTCGACCCTGCCCAGCCTGCACGGGGAGAAGGTGGTGATCCGACTGCTCTCGCGCGGTGACGGGATCCCCAAGCTGGCCGGGCTCGGCTTCACCGCCAAGCAGCTGCAGCAGTTCCAGGCCTCGCTGTCGGTGCCGCAGGGGCTGGTCCTGATCACCGGACCGACCGGGTCGGGCAAGACGAACACGTTGTACTCGGCGATCGCGGAGATCCGCTCGCCGGAGAAGAACATCGTCACCCTGGAGGACCCGATCGAGGTCCAGCTTCCGGGGATCACCCAGGTCGGGGTCAATATCAAGGCCGGCATGACGTTCGCCGCCGGGCTGCGCTCCATCCTGCGTCAGGACCCGGACATCATCCTGGTCGGCGAGGTGCGCGACGGTGAGACCGCCGAGCTGGCGCTGAAGGCCGCCATGACCGGCCACCTCGTGCTCACCACGCTGCACACGAACTCGGCAGTGGCCGCGCTGACCCGCCTGGTCGACATGGGGATCGAACCGTTCATGGTCGCCTCGTCGCTGACCTGTGCCATCGCCCAGCGCCTGGTGCGAACCCCGTGCTCGGGGTGCACCGAGCCGTACGCCCCGGACGACGTCACCCTGGCCCTGCTCGGCCTGACCCGAGGCGACCTGGCCGGAGCCACCCCTCTGCGCGGTGCCGGCTGCCCCGAGTGTGGGGACACCGGCTACCGGGGCCGCACGGCCGTCTACGAGGTGCTCGTGGTGAACGCCGCGATGCGCAAGGTGCTGCTGTCCGACCCGAGTGAGTCCGCGATCGCCGCCGCCGCCCGAGCCGCCGGCGTGACCACCCTGCGCGGGTCGGCGCTGGACAAGGCGATGCGCGGCGAGACCACCTTCGAGGAAGCCGTTCGGGTCACCCACTCCGACCACAGCGGCGACTCGGCCTGCCCGGTGTGCGAGCGCAAGGTCGAGACCGGCATGCTCGTCTGCCCGTGGTGCACGGCGACCCTGGACCGGGGCCACTGCAGCGTGTGCGCCAAGCAGCTCGACACCGACTGGAAGATCTGCCCGTGGTGCCGCACGCCGGCACCGACCGTCGGTCTCTCGCAACGACCCGCGCCCGCTCAACGCCATGGTGCCCAGGCCGACCGGCAGCCCCCCCAGCGACCGGTCCAACCACCCCCGCAGCGTTCCGCCCCTGCCCAGCACCCGGCCCAGCACCCGGCACAACGACCGGAGCACCCCGGCGTCGGGCCCGCTCAGCGCCCGACCCAGCCCGGCCAACGCCCGCCCGGCGCCGGTCCGTCGGCGCCACCTCAGAGCCGGCCCGCCCAGCGCCCGCAGTACCCAGCACCCCACCAGGGACCGACCGCACCGCCCCCGCCGGCGCCCGAGCCCTGAACCCGTGAGCCCTGAACCCATCTGGTCGCGCCTGCGCGGCCTCCCGGCCACCGGCCGGGTGGGGACCACGGCCGAGAGCACCTACCATCGTTCATATGCCCGACATGACCCCGCAGCCCGCCACCGGCACCCCGGTCGGCCAAGAACCCGCCCCGTCGAACGGCAACGGAGCGGTCTCTCATGAGGCCGTGATGACCGCGCTGGCCGGCGTGGACGATCCCGAGATCCGCCGCCCGATCACCGAGCTCGACATGGTGCGATCGGTCGACATCCAGGACTCGACGGTGGCCGTCGAGGTGTTGCTGACGGTCCCCGGGTGCCCGATGAAGGATCGGATCACCCGCGACGTCACCGCCGCCGTCCGTGCCGTGCCCGGGGTCAAGGAGGTGCGGGTCGCGCTCGGGGTGATGAGCGACGAGCAGCGCCAAGGCCTCAAGGACCGGCTGCGCGGCGGCCGACCGAGCCACGAGATCGCCTTCAACAAGCCCGGCGTGACCACCCGGATCTACGCCATCGCCTCGGGCAAGGGTGGGGTCGGCAAGTCGAGCGTGACGGTCAACCTGGCTGCGGCGCTGGCCGCCCAAGGTCTGCGGGTCGGGGTGCTGGACGCCGATGTGTACGGCTTCTCGGTACCGCGGATGCTCGGGGTCGCCACGCCACCGACCAAGGTGGACGACATGATCCTTCCGCCGATCGCGCACGACGTGAAGGTGATCTCGATCGGGATGTTCGTGCCCGGCAACCAGCCGGTGGTCTGGCGCGGCCCGATGCTGCACCGAGCGCTGGAGCAGTTCCTGTCCGACGTCCACTGGGACACCCTCGACGTGCTGCTGCTCGACCTGCCTCCCGGCACCGGCGACGTGGCGATCTCCACCGCCCAGCTGCTTCCCTCGGCCGAGCTGATCGTGGTGACCACCCCGCAGACCGCCGCCGCCGAGGTGGCCGAACGAGCCGGAGCGGTGGCCCTGCAGACCAAGCAGCAGGTGGTCGGCGTGATCGAGAACATGTCCTGGCTCGAGCTGCCCGACGGCAGCCGGATGGAGGTGTTCGGTTCCGGCGGCGGCCAGGTGGTCGCCGACTCGCTGACCAAGTCCGTCGGCGCCCCGGTGCGGCTGCTCGGCCAGATACCCATCGACATGACGCTGCGCGAGGGTGGCGACACCGGCATGCCGGTCGTCATCTCGAACCCCGACTCCGCGGCCGCCGTGGCACTGCGTGGGATCGCCGACGTGCTGGCTCGGCGCGGTCGCAGCCTGGTCGGCCGCTCCCTCGGACTGACCCCCGCAGGCCGCTGATCAGATCGCGTCGGGGTCGAACCTCACGGTGGCGTCCGCCGCTCGGCGGTCGGCGGCCGGCTCGGGCGCCGGCTCCTCGGGCAGAGTGCTCGCGTTCGGCCGGTCAGGGGCCGTCTGCTTGAGACCGAGCGGGTCGTCGGGGTCGAAGGTGTCGGCGAGCGCCTCCCGGACGATCCGGCGCGGGTCGTACTGGCGCGGGTCGAGCTTTCGCCAGTCGACGTCGTCGAACTCCGGGCCCAGTTCGGCGCGGACCTGCTCGGTGGCCCCCTGCGCCATCCGGCGCAGCTCACGAATCAGCCTGGTCAGCTGCTGGGTGTAGCGAGGCAACCGCTCCGGGCCCAGCACGATGGCCGCCACCGCCAGGAGGACGATGAACTCGTTCGCGCTGATGCCCAGCATCCCGGAACCCTAACGCGATGGTGCCGCGGCCAGAGTGACCGGGATGTCGATGTCCTTGCCGTCCCGGCGCACGGTCAGGGTCACCGACTCACCGACGGCCTTGGACCGCACCGCGACGATCAGCTCCAGCGCGCTGGTCATCGGTCGCCCGTCGAGCGCCACGATCACATCGCCCGGCTTGATGCCGGCCTTGTCGGCCGGACCGTCCTTGGTCACGGCCGCGTTCCCGGACAGGTTCCCCTCGGCGACCTTGACCCCTTCACCCTGGTAGTCCGAGGTGAGGCTGACCCCGATCACCGGATACTCGGCGACACCCTTGGCGATCAGTGCCTCCGCGGTCCGCCCGGCCTGGTTGCTGGGGATGGCGAAGCCGAGACCGATGTTCCCTGAGGCGCCCGAGCCGAACGGTCCGGGCGCCTGCGCGATCGCCGAGTTGATCCCGATCACCCGGCCCTGGATGTCGACCAGCGGCCCCCCGGAGTTGCCCGGGTTGATCGCGGCGTCGGTCTGGATCGCGTTGATGTAGGTGGCCGGGTCGTTCCGGTTCTGCACCCCGGCGCTCACCGGGCGGTTCACGGCGCTGACGATGCCGGTGGTCACGGTGCCCTGGAGCCCGAGCGGTGCCCCGATCGCGATCACCGGGTCACCGACCACCACCTGGTCGGAGTCGCCCAGTGGCAGCGACGGCCGCGAGCCGGTCTCGGCCTGGATCACAGCCAGGTCGTAGGCGGCGTCCCGGCCGACCACCTTGGCCTCCTGCTTGCTGCCGTCGTCGAAGACGATCGTGATGTCGGCTCCCGATGCGGCCTGCGCCACGACGTGACTGTTGGTCAGGATGTGGCCCTGGTCATCCAGGATGAACCCGGAGCCGGACCCCGTTTCGCCGGGGGCGACGGCAACCTCGATCTGGACGACGCTGGGCAGCACCGCGGCGGCGATCCCGGCCACGCTGTCCGGCGGGCGGGTGATCGGTGCGGCGGACGAGGTGGCGCGGGTCGCCGTCCGGGTTGCGCTCGACCCGGTCGTGGCCGCGTCGTCCGACCGGTTGATCAGCCAGGAGCCGGCGGCCCCGCCGATCAACCCGGCGATCAGGGCGACGCTGGCCAGCGCGGCGAACATCGCCGCCCCGACCCGACGCCGAGGCCCACGCTGTCCGGGGCCACCTGAGCCTGTGGAGGCGTAGGGGGACGGCGACGCGGGCTGAGCGGCCGGGCTCGACCCGACACCGGCGCCGAACAGACGGCTCGGAGAGGGGCCCGGCGGCAGGGGTGGCGGCTGCCCGGAGTCCGACGCCGCCCACCCGTGGCCCGACTGCTCGGTCATCGCACCTGCCTTGAGGTCATGGGATCGGGAGGAGCCGCCGTCCGGCTATCGGCGCGCAACCTGGTTGGCCATCCGCCAGGCCGGTGCGATGTTCAGGATCGGCAACCCACTCATGGTTACCACGTGGCGGGCAGCGAGCATGTCGAGGGTCGGCACGACGGCGGCGTTCGCGGTCGGCGAGAGAACGCTCAGGCCGAGCAGTCCGGCGCTGACCGCCCCCACCGACCCGGCCACCGCGGCGGCCAGACGGACCCGGGCCGGCCGCCGCGACAGCCGACCGGACCGGGCCGGCGCCGTGGCGTGCGGTGACCCCGGCCGTGTCCGGTAGCCGGGCCGCCGTGACCCGGAGGGACCGGCGTCCAGGGGCACCTGAGTGACCGGGCCTGCTGCCACGGCGGCAGGCGGTCCCGGCTTGTGCGGCGACGGGACGGCGAGTTCACGGTCCGGCAGCTCATCGGAGCGCGCCGCGACGACGCGCGGGTCTGGGTCGGCGGCCAGCCGGGGGACCTCCAGCAGCCGGGCGAGCAGCGGCGGACCCGGCTGCGGTGCGGGCAGTGCGGTCAGCCGGCTCTTGGTCAGCCGTTCCGCCTCGACCAGCTGCCGGCAGGACTCGCAGGCGACCATGTGTGCATGCGCCAGTTCGGCGGCCTGCGGCTCGAGCCGGCCGTCGACCAGATCGCTGACCCGTTCCCCCAGGTGGCTCACGGACTCCCCTGCCCGATGACGGCGACCGAACCGATCGCCGGCCCCTTCGCATCCCGGTCGGGGCGGCGATGCGCGAGCGCCCGGCGCAGCTGGGCCCGGCCGCGGTGGATCCGCGAGCGCACGGTGCCGAGCTTGACATCCAGGGTCGCGGCGATCTCCTCATAGGACAGGCCTTCGATGTCGCACAGCACCACCGCGGCCCGGAACTCAGCGGAAAGGGTGTCCAGGGCGGCCTGGACATCCCGGTCGAGGTTGTTGTGCTCCCACATCCGCTCCGGACCGAGGTCGTTGCCCGGCAGCCGGTCGTTGGCGTCCTCGGGCAGAGCGTCGAAGCGGATCCGCTGCTTGCGGCGCACCTGGTCGAGGAAGAGGTTCGTCGTGATCCTGTGCAGCCAGCCCTCGAAGGTGCCCGGAGTGTAGGAGGACAGCGAACGGAACACCCGGACGAAGACCTCCTGGGTCAGGTCCTCGGCGTCCTGGCGGTTCCCGGTGAGCCGGTAGGCCAGCCGGAACACTCGCGCCGAGTGATCCCGCACCACCTCTTCCCAGGTCGGCGGCGTCCAGACACCCTGCTCGGGCTGGACCCCACCGGCGGCGGGCGGCACTGAGGAACGGTCAGCGGGCACGCCCGAGCCGGCGGCGTCTGCCGTCCGGCCCTGCTGCTCGCCCATGCCCGGCCCCTTCGATGTGTGCCCGGTCGCGGCAGCGCCGGACCGGTCGGTTCCTCGGCGGGCCGCCGCTCGCGGCAGCGCCACCACCCCCTGCACCGGACGTCGCAACGGCATTGCCCACGCCGACACCAGGTCCTCCTATCCTCGCCCACGCCACACCATCCTGCCCAGCCAACGGGAGGTGTTCAGGGTCGGTTCCCCGGTGATTCACAGGCTCCTGCCAGGGTCTTGCCAGGGTGGGCTCCGGGTGTCTCCCGGTGGTCGGCGGCGCCCAAGTGTGCTGGGGGCGCTCGCGGCCTTCTCGGATGTGGCACGGCCTGGCGCCACCGCCATTCTCTACGAGCCAACTACGCTGACCTCGACGTATGACCTCGGCACACTGCAGCACCGTGACGGCAAGGAGAGCCTGATCAACGCCCCCAACCCGGCGACCTGGGCCTACACCGAGAACTTCGTCCCCGAGGACGAGGTGGTCGACCGTGCTCGAGCACGGGCCCGAGAGCTGGGCTGCGACGCGGTGACGCCCGGTGCCGGCAGCGCCCTGCGGCTACTCGCCGCAGCTCTCGGGGCGCGTGCTGTGGTTGAGATCGGCACCGGAGCCGGCGTCTCCGGGGTGTACCTGCTGCGTGGCATGCCGGCGGACGGGGTGCTGACCACGATCGACGTCGAGGCCGAGAACCAGCGCGCCGCCCGGGACGCCTACCTCGAGGCCGGCGCCCGCGCCAACCGGACCCGGGTGATCTCTGGGCGGGCCCTCGACGTGCTTCCTCGACTCACCGACCACGCCTACGACCTCGTCGTCGTGGACGCCGAGCCGGCCCGGGCGCAGGCCTACGTGGACCAGGCGCTGCGGCTGCTCCGGCCCGGTGGCGCCGTAGTGGTCAACCAGGCGCTCTGGAATGGCCAGGTCGCCGACCCTGCCCGGCGTGACCCGGTGACCACGGCGATGCGCGAGGCCGCCAAACGGGTGCGCGACGACGACTCGTTGGTGCCCGGCCTGTTCCCGGTGGGTGGGGGCCTGCTTGTTGGTGTCACAGCGAGGTGAGCACACTGACCGGCTTCTCCCCCGGTGGCGACGGCGAGTCCTTCACGACCGCTCCGATCCCGGTGCGCGCCGGCACCCCGACCCCGCCCCGGCGGCTGATCCGCGGCGCGGAGCAGCTGTCCCACCTGGTCGGCGCCCGGCTGCTGGTCGGGATCACCTTCCGTGACCCGCAGGGCTCGGTGCTGCGCGCCGACCAGTTCTGCGGCCGGGTGATCGAGGTCGGCGACGGGGTCGTGGTCGTCGAGCGGGGGCGTGAGCAGGCCGTCCTGCCGGCCGACGCGGGCGCCTACGAGGCGGCCCCGCCGGGCCGGTACGCGCTGCAGAGCAGCGGCGAGATCGTGGTCGACCCCGACTACCTCACCGTGTGGGACGTCCTCGTCGAGGGGTGAGCCCGCCGCCTCAGCCGAGGCCCTCCAGCCAGCGCAGCAGCAACCGGGCTCCGAACCCGGTGGCCCCCTTCGGCACGTGGTGCTCCTCCTTGTCGGAGCGGGCCGGACCGGCGATGTCCAGATGCGCCCAACGCCGGGCACCGACGAAGGCCCGAAGGAACAGCGCCGCGGTGATCGACCCACCGCCGATCGACGGTGGTGCCGGCACGTTCCGCAGGTCGGCGAGGTGGGAGTGCAGCGCGCGTTGATAGTCGGCCACCAGCGGCATCCGCCAGAGCAGCTCGCCGCTGGCCTCACCGGCCGCCTCGAGCGCCCGGGCCAGCGCGTCGTCCGCGGTGTAGAGGGCTGCATGCCGACGGCCGAGGCCCTGAGCGGCCGCCCCGGTCAGCGTGGCGACGTCGACAAGCTGGTCGGGGTCGAGCCGGGCGTCGGCGTAGGCCAGGGCGTCGGCGAGCACCATCCGCCCCTCGGCGTCGGTGTTGGCGACCTCGACGGTCCGTCCGCCGTAGTGGCGCACCACGTCCCCGGGCCGGTAGGCCGCGGCCCCGGGCATGTTCTCGGCCAGTGGTAGCAGGCCGATCACCTCCCGGCGCACCCCCGCCTCGGCACAGGCGGCCATCGTCGCCAGCACCGCCGCCGCACCGGACATGTCGGTCTTCATCGCCACCATCGCCTCCCGCGGCTTGAGCGAGATGCCTCCGGTGTCGAAGGTGATGCCCTTGCCGACCAGCACCACCGGACGTCCGGTGCCCGCGCGGTCGGGCCGGTAGTCCAGCCGCACCAGATAAGGCGGGGTGGCCGAGCCGCCGCCCACCGCCACAAGGCCGCCGAAGCCCTCGGCGGACAGCCGCTCGACGTCCCAGACCTCGATCGCCAGGGCGGCGCGCTCGGCGGCGGCCCGGGCCTGCTCGACCATCCAGGCCGGTGACTTCACCGACGACGGGGTCAGCGCCAGCTCACGGGACCAGGACCCGGTCCGGGCGTGCAGCTCGCCGACGGCCACCGCGTCGGGAGCGTGCCGGGCACCGAGCAGGACGACGCGCTCCAGCTCGCGGGGCGTTCCCGGCCGTACCGCCGGGGTGTACCCGGTCAGCAGCAGGCCCTCGACCAGGGCGCGGCTCAGGTCGGCCCCGGCCCGCCCGCGCCCCGGCGGCAGCAGGTCGGCGGCGATCCTCGCCCGCCCCCCGACCGCACGGCCCACGGCCGCACCGGCGCGCCGCAGGTCCGGCGCCGTCCCGGCCCCGGTGCCGACCAGCAGCCACCGGGTAGGCAGCTCGGGGCGGTCCGGCGGCGGCCGCACGGGGACCCGGACCACCTCACCGGCGGTGCCGCGCACGCCCTCGGCGTCCAGCACGGCGGCCAGGTCGAGCCGGTAGGCCGCCGCCGCGCGCTGGGAAGCCGGGGTGGCGACGCCGCCACCGGCCACCCCGGTGGCCAGCACCTCGATCCCGGTGCCGGTCCCGTACAGCAGCTCGTCGATCGACTCTCCGGTCTGCACGGTGGCCATCGCGACAACCTAACCGCCCGTGCCCCGCCGGGCACACGGCAGGGCCCCGGACGGGAACGTCCGGGGCCCTGCCGTGACCGCACCGTGCGGCGCGGCCCATGGTTCAGGTGATCAGGCTGCCCATCAGGCAAGAACAGCCTTCAGCGCGTCACCAAGGTCGCCCGCCTCGTCGGGGGTCAACTCGACGACCAGCCGGCCACCGCCCTGCAGCGGGACGCGCATCACGATGCCACGCCCCTCCTTGGTCACCTCGAGCGGGCCGTCGCCAGTCCTCGGCTTCATCGCCGCCATGCGGCATCCCCTTTCTTCGGGGGCTCCCCGAACCGCTGGAGGAGCCTGCGTCGGCGCCTATTATCGCCGCTCGCTGCGGTCCTGGCGAAACGACTCAGCCGATGATGGGCCGATCGTGACGCGACGATGAGCAGCGCTTGAGTCATCCATGAGGCGGCCGTGACCTGGGCGGAAGTGGCCGCGGTACGGCGGAGCCTCGACTGCTCACCCCGACACTCACCCCGAACGTCCGCCTCCACCCCGGGCGTGGCAGTGCGCCAGATGGTCGTCGACGAGGCCGCAGGCCTGCATCGCGGCATAGGCCGTGGTCGGCCCGACGAAGACGAAACCGTTGCGTTTGAGGGCCTTGGCCAGAGCCGTCGACTCGGCCGTGCTGGAGGGCACGTCGGCGAGCCGGCGAGGGGCCCGGCCGCGCCGCGGTGGGGCGAAGGACCACACGAGCGCGTCCAGACCGCCGTCCACCGCGTTCCGCAGTCGCAGGACGGCCGTCGCGTTGGCGATCGCCGCGTCGATCTTGGCCCGGTTGCGAACGATCCCGGGATCGGCCAGCAGCCGGACCCGGTCCTCCTCACTGAAACGGGCCACCCGGTCGGCGTCGAAGCCGGCGAACGCCGTCCGGAACCCCTCCCGCTTGCGCAGAATGGTCAGCCAGGACAGACCGGACTGAAATGCCTCCAGCGTGAGCCGCTCGAACAGCGGCTGCTCCCCGCGGACCACCCGACCCCATTCGGTGTCGTGGTAGGAGACGTAGTCCGGGGCCGACGCGGCCCAGGAGCAGCGGGCCAGCCCGTCCGGGCCGGTGACCAGGTCACTCACGGCGGCTGCACGGTGTCGGACTCGATGTCGGCGGCCATCGCGGCGAGGACCCGGTGTAGGCCGGGCCCGGTCAGCGCGCCGGTCAGCGGCTCGCCGACGCGGGCGAGCCCACGCCTCAGCCAGACCGGTCCACGCCCGGCAGTCGGGTGAACGGCGAGATCGTGGTAGGTCCAGATCACCCGGCAGCGATGCGGGCCGAGCGGGTGCACCTCGAGGACGGCGCGCCCGGTGACCACCCGACCCTGCTTGAGGACCTCACACCGGCCCGGCCGGCCGGCCTGGGGCGGCTGCCACCCGGTGACCTCCATGACGTCGTCGAAGCCCATCCTGGCCAGTGGCGTCCTGGTGAACGGCACCAGCCTGGTGCGTCCGACGAACCGAGCCCCAACGCCGGCGACCTGGGGCGTGAGGACCTCCACCGAGGTCATCGGCACCCAGCCCCCGTGCCGGGGCCAGTCCACCAGCACGTCCCAGACGTGCGCGGCGTCGGCGGCGACCACCTGGTCCCGGCTGACAGTGGCCACGATCAGCCCTCGACGTCCTCATCGAGGCGCATTGCATCCCGCTCCAGCCGGAACAGGTCGGCCCGGCCCAGCTCCCCGCGTAGCCGCCTGATCTCGGCATCACGCTGGGCCAGGGCGTCGGCGAACCGGTCGAGGACCTCATCTACCTGGTCCATCCGGTACCCGCGCAGGGCGGGGGCGAACCGGACGGCGTTCAGGTCCTCGAAGCTCAGGTCGCCACCCTCGGGTAGGCCCGTCGGCGGCAGGGAGGACGCGGGGTCCGCCATCCCGCCGCCGATCCGGCCCAGCGCCACGGCGACCACCAAGCCGAGCACGCCGACGGCGAGCACGGTGAACAGCAGGGTCACGCCTGTGATGGTCGCACAGCAGCACGCCGTCCGCCGGGGTCAGCTCTGCAGGGTGCTGCTGCCCGTCGCGTTCGGAGAGGTGCTCGACTCGCCCTTGGGGTCGGTCGAGGACCCGCCCTTCGCGCCGCGGACCCCCTCCTCGTGCAGCGCCGTGGCCGTCGCGGTGCCGTCCCCGGTCTTGGTGCCGACCACGTCCACGTCCTCACCCACCGCGATCTGGCTGATGTCGCCCGTCGACTGCTGAGCGTCCTGGCCGCGCCGAGGCCATCCGGTACGGGTGGTGTCGTTCACGGTCCAGGCGACGGTGAACCCGTCGCTGCTCTTGACCGTGACCGTCTTGCCGGACACCGCGGTGACCGACCCCTCCTGGACGAGCAGCTTCGTGGTTCCCGACCCGCTGTCGTCCGCCACCACGATCTCGCCGTGCAGCATCCGACCGCCGAACTGCCCGCCCTTCAGACCCGTGTGCCCTCCCTGACCGCGCATCCCCCGATGCCGATGGCCGTTCTGCTGGTCCGGCTGGTTGGGATTGGCGGAGGCACTCTTGTCGGGGCTCGGCGTCTGCGTATCGGCGAAGGCACCGCTGCCGGCGGCGACCGCGAGGCCGCCCGCCCCGATGGTCAGTGCCGCACCGGCCGCCGCGGCGAGCAAACGGGAACGGGTGTGTTTCATCGCAACTCCTCTTCGTGGGCTGCAGGGACGAGACCAGCATCGGCGGCCAGCCTGTCAGTACGCTGGGAACCGACTCCGGATCGGCCCAGAACGACGGCCGCCGTTCAGGAGCCGAACGGCTCGGCGAACCGACCCACGACCTCGATCGCCTCATCGACGTCGTCGGTCAGGGTCAACAGGTCGACGTCGCCAGGGCCGATCATGCCGCCGGCCAGCACCGTGCGGCGGATCCAGTCGACCAGCCCGCCCCAGTAGTCGGTGCCGATCAGGACGATGGGGAAGGAGGTCACCTTCTGGGTCTGCACCAGCGTCAGTGCCTCGAAGAGCTCGTCGAAGGTGCCGAACCCGCCGGGCAGCACGATGAACCCGGTGGCGTACTTGACGAACATCGTCTTTCGGGCGAAGAAGTACCGAAAGTGCACACCGAGGTCGACCCAGTCGTTCATGCCCTGCTCGTGAGGCAGCTCGATGCCGAGCCCGACCGAGATGCCGCCGGCCTCGCAGGCTCCCTTGTTCGCCGCCTCCATCGCGCCCGGCCCGCCGCCGGTGATCACAGCGAACCCGCTCTCGACCAGCCGCCGCCCGATCTCCTCCGCCAGTGCGTAGCGCGGGTGGTCGCGCTGGGTGCGGGCCGACCCGAACACACTGATCGCCGGCCCGAGCTCGGCCAGCGCGCCGAAGCCCTCGACGAACTCGGCCTGGATGCGCATCACCCGCCAGGGGTCCTGGTGCAGCCACGAGGTCGGGCCGCGCTTGTCGAGCAGGCGGGCGTCGGCAGTGGTGGCCGGCACCAGTGATCGACGCAGGGTGACCGGACCCTTGTGGTAAGGCTGGGCCTGACCGGCCCCGTTACGCCGCCCGGCCCGTTGTTCGCTCATGTCGCTCTGCCACATCCAGCTGTCTGTCGGACGCATCGTCCGCGTCGATGAGATCTGGCCCGGCACGGCTCTGCCCACTCGTGCGCGCCACCGCTTGGTTGCCACGTCACCAGGTCTGTCCTGTCGAGGTGACGCTACGGCGACGGGCGGGCGACGACCAGTCGGCGCGCAGTCGAGCCCCTGATCGCCGGGCAACCGCCGCCGCTGCCCGCACGCTCCCCGCCCGTGCCGCGGTCACGCACGCCACAGGGGTCGTGCGACGGCTGCGACGGGTGTTACTCCGGCTGGGTCTGTACCCAAGAGCGCCGTCCGGACGTTCCGTCACAGCGCGCTACTGTTTCTCCCGTGCGAGACGGGTGGCAGGGCGAGCCGGACGAGGAGTCTGCGCCCCTGACCGGGGCCTCGCCGCACCCCTCATCCCGTACGGTCCGTGAGCCTGTCCGGCTGGCCGAGCAGGCACAGACCATCGAGCGCATCCTGACCCGGGGTCGGTTCACCGAGCCTCGCGCGGCCCTTCGCGAGGTCGAGGAGCACCTGACAGGCCTGCGACCGGACAGCGACCCCGACACCGTACTGCGCGCCCTCTACGCGCGGGCCGTGCTGCTGCGCCTGGCCGGCGCCCCTCGCGGCGACGCGGTGGCGGCCTGCACGATGCTGGAGAGCGCCGCGATCCACCACAGCGCGCGCCCGGACGGCGAGCTCTGGCGGGCCCTGGCGCACGTGCTGCGGGCCCGGGCGCGAATCGAGGGTGGAGAGCCGGCCGCGGCGATGGGCGATCTGGCCAGGATCGACCTGGCCGCGCTGGCCGACCAGCTGGAGGGGCTCACCGGCTTCCGACTGCTCGACGCCGCGGCCACGGCCTTCGCCCGGCTGCGGATGACCGACAAGGTGGAACAGGTCCGCGACCTGATCGAGGGCGGCGTCGCGGCCCGTGCCCCGGTCGAGCGTGCGACCCACTGGGCGACCTGGAGCTGCGAGCTGGCCGCGCGGGCGATGGAACCGGTGGCCCGTGGGGCCGCCGAACCCGACCAGCGGCTGCTGGAACGAGCCGTCCAGATCGCCGGACGGGTCGAAGCACTCGGCATGACCACGGTCCCCTCGCCCCTGCACCGGGCGGCGGACGGCGTGCGGGCGCTCGCCGCCGCCTTCCAGGGCCAGGCCCAGGAGGCGCTGCGGCTGCTCGGGTCGGACGCCTTCGGCGAACCGACCGCGCTGTACCCGCCGGAGAGCCAGCTGCTGGTGATCGCCGCACTGCACGCGCACACGCTGGTGGGGTCGCACGCCACCGCTCGCAGCCTGGACGACAGCATCCCCCGGTACACCGGCACGATCCCGAACATCGTCCTGGAGATCTGCCGGGCGCGGCAGCGGGTCTGGCTCGAGCGGGAGTCCGGCGGCGACCCCGACCGCAGCCGGCAGCGTCTGAGCGACCTGCTGGTGCGACTGGGCTGGACCAGCATGGAACTGGCTACCGAGAGCGCTCGGCAGGCCATGGAACACCAGGTGCTGCACACCGAGAGCCGCACGGACTCGGTGACCGGGGTCGGCAACCGGCGGGCCTTCGACGAGGAGCTGAACGCCCTGCTGCGGTTCAGCCCACTCCCGCTCTCGATGATCTTGGTCGACATCGACGAGTTCAAGCGGGTCAACGACGAGTACACGCACGCGGTCGGCGACGAGGTGCTGCGCACCATGGCCGGGGTGCTCGCCGAGTCGATGCCGGCCGACGGGCGGCTGCTGCGCTATGGCGGCGACGAGTTCGTCGTCCTCCTGCCGGGCACCGGGGACGCCGAGGCCCGCCACGGCGCCGAGACGCTGGTGGCGGCCGTGAACGACTATCCTTGGTCCCTGGTCGCCGCCGGGCTCCAGGTGCGGGTCACCACCGGCTGCTCCGCCCTGTGGGCGCTGAGCGGACGCCGCCCGGCCGCCGACGCCGCACGGCTGTTCCGCCGGGCCGACGAGGCCCTGCTGGACGCCAAGCACCTGGCGCGTCGCGGGGCGGCCGCCCCCGATCGCGCCGGCCCGGTGACCGAGGTGCTCGACCTGCGCGATCTGTCCCTGTCGGCCGAACGCGGCGGGCCACCGGCCGATTCGCCCTGCCCCGCCGAACCGATGGAACGCTCGGCCGGCCGTCGTCGCTCGCGCCGCCAGGCCGAGCTGATCGATCTGACCGAGGATTCCGTCGAGCCGGCGCGCCCGGACCGGATCGGGTCCGACCGCCGCCCCTAGTCACCCGGCGGTCAGCCAGGCGCGCAGTGCGCGCTCGCAGGCGGTGATCTGCTCCGCAGGACAGCGCTCGTCGTCGCGGTGGGCGAGCAGTGCGTCGCCCGGGCCGAAGTTCACCGCGGGCACACCCAGGGCGCTGAACCGGGCCACGTCCGTCCAGCCGTACTTCGGCCGCGGCGCCTGGCCGATCGCCGCGACGAAGGCCGCCGCCGCAGGGTGGTCCAGTCCGGGCCGGGCGCCTGCGGCCGCATCCACCACTCGCAGGTCGTACCCGGCGAAGACCTCGCGCAGGTGACGCTCGGCCTGCACGACGTCGCGGTCGGGCGCGAAGCGGAAGTTCACGGCGACGGCGCACCGGTCCGGGACCACGTTGGCGGCGATACCGCCGCTGATCCCCACCGCGTTCAGGCCCTCCCGGTAGCGCAGACCGTCGACGTCGACCTGCCTCGGTTGGTAGGCGGCAAGTCGGGCGAGCACCGGCGCGGTGTCATGGATAGCGTTATGCCCCACCCAGGACCGCGCGGAGTGGCAGGCCACCCCGGTCGTCGTCAGCTCCACCTTCATGGTGCCCTGGCACCCGCCCTCGACCGTGCCGTCGGTGGGCTCGAGCAGCACCGCGAAGTCGCCGGCGATCCAGTCCGGGTGCCGGCCCGCAAGCCGGCCTAGTCCGTTGAGGTCGGCGGCGACCTCCTCGTGGTCGTAGAAGACGTAGGTGACGTCACGGGTCGGTTCCAGCACGGTGGCGGCCAGGTGTAGCTGGACGGCGACCCCGCCCTTCATGTCGACGGTCCCCCGGCCGTGCAGCACGGCGTCCGGACCGCTGCCCTCGACCCGGACCGGAAGGTTGGTCGGGCGGCCGGTGGCGTCAACGGTGAGCGGCACGGTGTCGAGGTGACCGGCCAGCACCACCCGCTGGTCGCGGCCGGCACGGGTGCGGGCGACGACGGCGTCACCATCGCGCAGCACCTCGAGATGATCCCTGGCCCGCAGCGCCCGCTCGACCAGGTCGGCGAGGGCGCGCTCGTTGCCGCTCACCGACTCGACGTCGCAGATCTGCCTGGTCAGCTCGACGACACCGGTTGTTGGGTCCATGCCGGGAAGGCTAGGCCAGATCACGGGCTCCCCCCGCATAGGCTGCAGGCATGACGCCGGCCGCCTCCTCGCCCGCCACCGGGCCCGCCGACCAGACCCGTACCGCCTGGGCTGACGGCCTCGTCACCACGAGCGAGGAGGGGGTCGTCCTCGACGCCTGGTACCCCGCTCCGCGGCTCGGCGAGCCGCCGGCCAGCGAAGGGCTGCTGTCGGTGGCCCCTGATCTGGGCGCCCTGGAGGGACACGATGTGCATCGGCGGGTCCGGCGCGGCGTCGTGCGCACGGTCATCGATCTGGACGCCGCGCCCGCCGACGTCCCGGACGCCTACCTGCGCCTGCATCTGCTCTCGCACCGCGCCCTCCCCCCGCACGGGTTGTCGACGGCCGGGATCTTCGGGGTACTCACCAACGTGGTGTGGACCAACCACGGGCCGTGCCCGGTGGAGCGCTTCGAGGAGACCAGGCTGCGGTTGATGGCCGGCAGGAACCAGGGCGGGCGGGTCGAGGTGTTCGGGATCGACAAGTTCCCCCGGATGACCGACTACGTGGTGCCCTCGGGCGTGCGGATCGCGAACGCCGACCGCGTGCGCCTCGGCGCGCACCTGGCGCCGGGCACCACGGTGATGCATGAGGGCTTCGTCAACTTCAACGCCGGCACCCTGGGTGCCTCGATGGTCGAGGGCCGGATCTCCGCGGGTGTGGTGGTCGGGGACGGGTCGGACATCGGCGGCGGCGCCTCGATCATGGGCACTCTGTCCGGAGGCGGCCAAGAGGTGATCTCCATCGGACGGCGCTGCCTGCTCGGCGCGAACGCGGGGATCGGGATCAGCCTGGGCGACGACTGCGTGGTGGAGGCCGGCTTGTACGTCACCGCTGGCACCAAGCTCATCCTGCTGCCCGCCGACCGGATCGTGAAGGCGGCCGAGCTGTCCGGCACGAGCGGACTGCTCTTCCGGCGCAACTCCCTTACCGGCGGCGTGGAGGCCGTTCCGAGGGCAGGCAAGACGGTCGAGCTGAACACGACGTTGCACGCCAACGCCTGAGGTGGTTCGAGGATCGTGCACCTGACAGACCCAGAGCCGACGACACGGCGACGATGAGTCAGACCCGGATGTCACGAACGCCGCTGGGCGTACCGTCCCCCGCCGCTGGTCGGCGCGTCGCGTCCCGTGCTCGGCTGCTGCGCACGCTCGGAGCGCTGGTCAGTGTGGCGATCCTGCTCGGCGGCGGATGGGTGTGGCTGGACGGACGGATCGGCACGCTCACCCTGCTGCCTAGCTGTCGGGCGACCGCACTGGAGAACTCCACCTCACTCGACCCGGAACAGGCCGGCAACGCGGCGACGATCGCCGCGGTGGCCGTGCAGCGCGGTCTGCCGGGCCGGGCAGCGACGATCGGCATCGCGACGGCGATCCAGGAGTCCAAGCTGCGCAACATCGACTACGGCGACCGGGACTCGATCGGCCTGTTCCAGCAGCGACCGTCCCAGGGCTGGGGGACGGCCGAGCAGATCATGGACCCGGTGTACGCGACGAACGCCTTCTATGACGTGCTCGTCAAGGTGGAGGGCTACCAGAGCTTGCCGATCACCCAGGCTGCGCAGAAGGTCCAGCGATCGGCCTTCCCCGCCGCCTACGCCGACCACGAGGCCGAGGCGCGGATCTTCGCATCGGCGCTGGCGGGCTACTCCGAGAGAGCCCTCAGCTGCTCCCTGCGCCCGACGAAGGGTCTGGTCGCCCAGGCCGTCGGGGACGGCGGGCTCACGCCTCGGGCGGGGGCGGTGGTCTCAGCCGCGCGATCCGAGACCGGACGCAGCGGCGCTGCCGTGGCCCCGACCGCGGACGGCGTGGTTGGGGGCACATCGGTCCGGTTCGCCTTGACCGGTGACGACGCCGCTCGGCTGGGCTGGGCGCTTGCTCAGTGGGCGGTGGCCCGCGCCGACGGACTGGCCATCGAGTCTGTCGCCGTCGCCGGTCAGCGCTGGAGCCGGGACAGCGACGGCTGGGTCGCCGACCCCGACGCGCCGCCGCCCGGGACCGTCGTGGTCACCGTCGCCGCCGGCGAATGACCCCTCCACCCCCCTTCATGGGCACCCCCTTCATGGGCACCCCCTTCATGGGCACCCCCTTCATGGGCACAACGTCACGCCGTGCCCGTCTGGCGAGCACAACGTCACGCCGTGCTCCGTCGGGGGTCGATGGGCACAACGTCACGCCGTGCCCGTCTAGCGGGCACAACGTCACGCCGTGCCCAAATCGGGGGGGCTGATGGGGCTCAGGCGCGGTACATCATCGGCACGTACTCGCGCTCCTGCGCCCCCACGTAGACCTGCCGGGGCCGACCGATCTTCGTCTGCGGGTCGGAGATCATCTCGCGCCACTGCGCGATCCAGCCGGGAAGTCGCCCGATAGCGAACAGCACGGTGAACATCCGCGTCGGGAAGCCCATCGCCTCGTAGATCAGGCCGGTGTAGAAGTCCACGTTGGGGTAGAGCTTGCGCTCGATGAAGTACTCGTCCGATAGGGCGATCTCCTCCAGCGACAGCGCGATCTCCAGCAGCTGGTCGCGGTGCCCCAACCGGCCCAAGATGTCGTCCGCCGTCCGTTTGACGATCGCCGCCCGCGGATCGTAGTTCTTGTAGACCCGGTGGCCGAAGCCCATCAGCCGGACGCCCTGCTCCTTGTTCTTCACCTTCTTCACAAAGGTGGCGACGTCGTCCCCGCTCGCCTTGATCTGCTCGAGCATCTCCAGCACCGACTGGTTCGCCCCGCCGTGCAGCGGACCGAACAACGCGTTGATCCCGGCCGAGACCGAGGCGAACAGGTTCGCCTGGGAGGAGCCGACCATGCGGACCGTCGAGGTGGAGCAGTTCTGCTCGTGGTCCGCGTGCAGGATGAACAGCTGGTCGAGCGCGAGCACCGTGTGCTCGTCCGGCTCGTAGGGCTCGGCTGGGAATCCGAAGGTCATCCGCAGGAAGTTCTGCACCAGGTCGAGGTGGTTGTCCGGGTAGAGGAACGGCTGGCCGATCGACTTCTTGTAGGCGTAGGCGGCGATGGTCGGCAGCTTGGCCAGCAGACGGATCGTGGACAGCTCGACCTGCTCGTCGTCGAACGGGTTCAGGCTGTCCTGGTAGAAGGTCGACAGCGCGCTGACCGCGCTGGAGAGCACCGGCATCGGGTGGGCGTCCCGCGGGAAACCGTCGAAGAACCGCTTGAGGTCCTCGTGCAGCAGCGTGTGCCGGCGCAGCCGGCCCTCGAACTCATGCAGCTTGTCCAAGGTCGGCAGCTCGCCGTAGATGAGTAGGTAGCTCACCTCCGCGAAGGAGCTCCGCTCGGCGAGCTGCTCGATCGGGTAGCCGCGGTAGCGCAGGATCCCGTGGTCGCCGTCGATGTAGGTGATCGCCGACGAGCAGGACGCCGTGTTGACGAACCCGGGGTCGACGGTCACGTGGCCGGTCTCGGAGAGAAGCGACGACACGTCCATCCCCGAGTTGCCCACGGTGGACGGGACGACCGGCAGATCGAGCGACCCGTCGGGATAGGTCAGGGTGACCGGCTTGGTCTCGGACATGCACACTCCCTCGGTGATCCCACGCCATTTCACGCGAAACTACCGGTGCTCGGTGAGGCATACCATCCGGAAACGTCCGCGGTGACGACCGGCGCGGGCGGCGGGGCGCCGAGCGGCACTCGATCCGCGCTCGTCGGTCGGCATCGCGGTGCCGAAACGGCCCGACGTCCCCTGTCCGCCACGATCTGGTCGTGAGACCGTCGGGAGCAACATCGCGATGCAGGTCCGACAGATCGATCGATCCACCACCGGAGGTGGTTGCCGTGAGCGCCGGCAGGACAATCCGTGTCGGAGTGGTCGGCACCGGCGTCATGGGCGCCGACCACGCGAGCATGCTTGACCGCCATGTCGTGGACGCCGAGGTCGCCCTGCTCGCGGACCCCGACGTCGAGCGGGCGATGAGACTGGCCGACACCATTCCCGGCGCCCGTGTGGGCAATGACGCCCGGGCACTGATCGCCGACCCGGACGTCGACGCGGTTCTCGTCGCCTCCAGCGACGCCACCCACCCCGACCTGGTCATCGCCGCCGTCCGGGCGGGCAAGCCCGTGCTGTGCGAGAAGCCGCTGGCACCGACCCTGGAAGAGTCCGACCGCGTCATCCGTGCCATCGGCCGGGACGGCGCGGCGCTGCTCTCGCTGGGTTTCATGCGCCGATTCGACCCGGCTCACCAGGACCTCAAGGCAGCGGTGGCGACCGGGGAATGCGGCACGCCGCTCCTCGTGCACTGCGTCAGCCGTGGCGTGGCCGCCGGACCAGGAGCGACCGACGAGCTGAGCATCACCGGGTCGGCCGTCCACGAGTTCGACACCGTGCCGTGGCTGCTCGACTCCCCGGTCACCGAGGTCAGCTGGCTTGCTCCGCGCCCCTCCGCCGCCGCGACCGGCCTGCATGATCCCCAGCTCATCCTGCTACGCACCGCGGACGGAGTGCTCACCACCGTCGAGGTGTTCCTCAACGCCCGGTACGGCTACGACATCCGCTGTGAGGTTGTGGGCGAGCACGGCACCGTCGCCCTGGCCAACCCCGTCCGCGTGGTCAGGACCACCGAGCAACGCCGCTCGACCGGCTACCCGGCCGACTGGCGGCCACGGTTCGCCGACGCCTACCGACTCGAGCTGCGGGCATGGGTGGCGTCCGTCGCCTCCGGCGCCCCGTCACCGTTGGCAACCGGGCACGACGGTCTCGTCGCCTCGGCCGTGGCCGACGCCGTCATCGCGTCCCTACGCGACGGCGGCGGATGGGTGCCGGTACGTGTCCCGCAGGTACCCGCCTAACGCCGCAGCGGACCGGCCGCGCAGGGAGTGGAAGAATCCTGCGGTGTGAGTCGCGAGCAGGCCAGAACCCCGACCGACGCCGACTGGGTCAACCGGTTCGCCGATGACGTGATCGCCGAAGCCGAACGCCGCCACCCCGGCGGGCCGGAGCGGACGATCGTCTGCGCGTCGGGGATCAGCCCCTCGGGACCGATCCACCTCGGCAACCTGCGTGAGGTGATGACCCCGCACCTGGTCGCCGACGAGATCCGCCGTCGCGGCTGGGCCTGCCGCCACCTGCTCTCCTGGGACGACTTCGACCGGTTCCGCAAGGTGCCGTTCGGCGTGCCGGGAGTGGACGAGACCTGGGACATCCATATCGGGCGCCCACTCAGCGCCGTCCCGGCACCGCCCGGTAGCCCGCACGGAAGCTGGGCCGAGCACTTCAAGGCGCCACTGGTCGAGGCGCTGACCGCGCTCGGCGTCGAGGTCGACCCGATCAGCCAGACCGCGATGTACACCTCCGGCGCCTACCGGGACCAGGTACTGCTGGCGATGCGCGAACGGGACCGGATCGACGAGGTGCTCGGCCGCTACCGGACCAAGAAGGCGGACGCCGTCGAATCGGGCCCGTCCGGCTCGGGAGCGGCGGACGAGGACGACGGCTCCTCGGCGTCCGGGTACTACCCCTACAAGCCGTACTGTTCGCGGTGCGACCGGGATCTGACCACGGTGACGTCGTATGACGAGCAGACCACCGAGCTGCGGTACACCTGCTCGGCCTGCGGCAACGACGAGAACGTCAAGCTGACCGAGCACACCCGGGGCAAGCTGGTCTGGAAGGTCGACTGGCCGATGCGTTGGGCCTACGAGGGAGTGCTGTTCGAGCCGTCCGGGGTCGACCACTCCTCGCCCGGTTCCTCGTTCGTCGTGGGCACCCAGCTGGTCCGCGAGGTGTTCGGGGCCGAGCCGCCGATCGGTCCGATGTATGCGTTCGTCGGGATCAGCGGCATGGCCAAGATGAGCAGCTCCAAGGGCGGTGTGCCCACCCCGATGGACGCCCTGACCATCATGGAGCCGCAGCTGCTGCGCTGGCTGTACGCCCGCCGCAAGCCCAACCAGTCGTTCACGGTGGCCTTCGACGGCCAGGTGCAACGGCTCTACGACGAGTGGGATGCGTTGGGCCGCAAGGTATCCGAGGGTTCGGCGAGTGAGGCGGACACCTCGGCCCACCAGCGGGCGACCAGCACCGTGAGTGCGGGCGTGCTCGCGACCACCCCGCGGCCTCTGCCCTACCGCACCCTGGCCTCGATCGCCGACGTCGCAGCCGGCGACTCTGGGCAGACTCTGCGGATCCTGCGCGAGCTGGACGACGAGCGCCCGGTCACCTCCCTGGCGCAGGTGCGTCCGCGGCTTGACTGCGCCGAACGCTGGATGACCACCTACGTCCCGGCCGAGGAGCGCACCCAGGTGCGCAAGGGGCCGGACGCCGACCTGCTCGCCTCCTTGAGTGAGGACGAGCGGGCCTCGCTGCGGCTGCTGCTGGACGGGATGCAGGAGCAGTGGTCGCTCGACGGGCTCACCCGCCTGGTCTACGGCGTACCCAAGCAGCGGCTCGGCCTGGCGCCGGACGTGACGCCGACACCGGAGCTCAAGGCCGCCCAGCGAGCGTTCTTCGCCCTGCTCTACCGGCTGCTCGTCGGGCGTGACACCGGCCCTCGCCTGCCGACCCTGCTGCTGGCGGTCGGCGCCGACCGGGTCCGCTCGCTACTCGGCGGCTGAGCCCTCGATCGAGCGCACTTCTCCCCCACCCAAGGGGAGAGAAGTACACCGGATTCGGCCTCACGCGAGGCGGTCGGCGAGCGCGGCGGCGCCGGCATCGGTGATGCTGAGCGCCACCCGCACGTGCCGGGCTCCGGCCGCACCGTAGAACTCCCCCGGCGCGACCAACACGCCGCGATCGGCCAGCCAGGCCGCCGAGTCCCAGCACGGCTCGTCCCGGGTCCCCCACAGGTACAACCCCGCTTCGGAGTGCTCGATCCTGAACCCGGCCGCCTCGAACGCGGTCCAGGCCAGCGCCCGTCGCGTCCGGTACCGCTCACGCTGCTCGGCGACGTGCGCGTCGTCGTCCAGGACCGCGGCCAGCGCGGCCTGGATCGGGGCGGGCATCATCATCCCGGCGTGCTTTCGCACCTCGAGCAGCCGTTTCACCAGGTCGACGTCGCCGGCAGCGAAGGCGGCCCGGTAGCCGGCGAGGTTGGACTGCTTCGAGGTCGAGTAGAGGGCCAGCAGTCCCGCGTGGGACCCGCCGCAGACCCGCGGGTCGAGAAGGCTCGGCACCTCCTCGACGTCCCAGCCCAGCTCTGCATAGCACTCGTCGCTGGCCACCACCGCACCCACCGACCGAGCCCAGGCGACCACCTTGGCCAGGTGGTCGACACCCAGCACCGCACCGGTCGGGTTCGACGGCGAGTTCACCCAGACCAGCCGGACGGCACGAGTCAGCTTGGGCGCCGGGCCGAGCTGGAGCGTGCCGTCGGCCGGGACCGGTGTGGCCCCGGCCAGCCGGGCCCCCACGTCGTAGCTGGGATAGGCGGCCTGCGGGTGCACGACCAGATCGCCCGCGCCGAGCCCGAGCAGGGTGGGCAGCCAGGCCACCAGCTCCTTCGAGCCGATCGTCGGCAGCACGCCGTCCGGGTCGACGTCGGGCACGCCGCGACGGCGGGCGAACCACCGGGCCACCGTCTCGCGCAGAGCCGCGGTGCCATAGGTGGCCGGGTACCCGGGAGCGTCGCCCGCCGCGGCCAGCGCGCGCCGGGCCACCTCGGGGGTGGGGTCGACCGGAGTCCCGATCGACGCGTCAATGATCCCGCCGGGGTGGGCTCGAGCGATCGTCCCGAAGGGCGCGAGCCGGTCCCAGGGGAAGTCGGGCAGTTTCAGGAGCCGGTCTCCTGCGGCGGCAGCGCGGCGATGAGGGGGTGGTCCTTCGGGATCAGGCCGAGCTTGGCTGCTCCGCCGGGCGAGCCCAGATCATCGAAGAACTCGACGTTCGCCTTGTAGTAGTCCTTCCACTGCTCGGGTGTGTCGTCCTCGTAGTAGATCGCCTCGACCGGGCAGACCGGTTCGCAGGCGCCACAGTCGACGCACTCGTCGGGGTGGATGTACAGCATCCGCTCGCCCTCGTAGATGCAGTCGACCGGACATTCCTCGATACAGGCCTTGTCCTTGAGGTCGACGCAGGGCTGGGCGATGACGTACGTCACGGCATGTCCTCCTGTGCGGCGGCCGGGTGCCCGGCGCGGGTTCGACCCCTAGTATCGCGTGCTGTCCCAGTATCACGTGACGGCGGGGGTGGCGTGACCCGGACCTGGCGCATCCCGCCGGAGTGGACCGGACGGCGCGTCGTCGTCCGCTACCGCCTGGACGGGGTCCAGCTCACCGATGCGGTCGGCGAGCTGCTGGATGCCGGCGACCCGTTGCGCCTGGCCACACGTCGCGGTGAGGTCCGCATCGCGCGCGCGGCCGTCGTCACCGCCAAGGTGGTGCCGCCGAGGCCGAGCCGACCGGGCCCGCCCCACACCACCTTGTCGATAGCCGACATGAAACGGGTCGAGGTACAGCACTGGCGACCGGTCGAGTCCGAGCCGCTGGGCCGTTGGCTGCTCCAGGCTCATCACGGCGTCACAGGTCGGGCGAACTCGGTGCTGGCGCTCGGGCTTCGGGCCGACCTCGATGCCACGTTGGAGACCGTGGCCGGCTGGTACACCGCTCGCGGCCTGCCACCGTTGATGGCCCTGCCGGTGCCCGGCGACGCCGCGGTCTCGGTGGCCGGCCCTCCGAGCGAGATGCCCGGCCCCGCGGCCGCCGCCGCGTTGCACCGCCACGGCCACAGCACGGACGGCGAAGAGCAGCTCGCGCTGCGCTCCGCCGTGGAAGCGGCGGGCTGGGTCTGCGGGGGTAGCGTCAGCGCCTACACCCTCACTGCGGCCACAGCGGCCCAGGTCGATCCCGCCGGGGCGACCGGCGCCCCCCCTCCGCGGGCAGCCATCATCTCGAGCGACACCCCGGACTCCCTGTGGCAGAACCTGTACCGCTCCGAAGAGCTGCCTTCACCGGTTCTCGCACTGCTCATGTCCGCCGAGGATCAGGTGTTCGTCTCAGTTCGGCTGGGCGCACAGACCGTGGCGATCGGGCGTGGATCGCACGCCGCCGGCTGGGTGGGCGTGACCGCGGTCGAGGTGGCACCGCAGTACCGGCGGCGAGGCCTGGGTCGGTCCGTGCTGGCCGAGATCGCTCGGTGGGGTCGGCTCCGCCGGGCCCGGTCGATGTTCGTGCAGACCGCGGCCGGCAACCGGGAGGCGAACCGGCTGTATCTCAGCGCGGGGTTCACCGTGCACCACCGCTACGACTACCTGACTCCTGGGTGAGCCGCTCTCATCCGGTTCGGCCGAATGTGATGAGGCGGTCGCCGGCGACCCGTGGCGACGGGACCGGCGTCGGCTCAGGCTCAGGCTCAGGACCACAGACCACCCGATCCTCGGCGATGTACGTGGTGGTCCAGGTCTGGTCCTTGACCGTCTTGCCGTCCTTGACCACCTTGCGCCGGACCGCGACATCGAACCCTTGCGCAGGACTCTGCGCCACGCAGCCCGCCTCCTCGTCGTAGATGGTCTTGGGCTCACGGATGTTGCGGCGAGGTCCCTTCTCGGCGATCACGTCGTCGTACTGTTTGGTGCTCCAGAAGCTCACCGACACCCGGCTGCCGACGCCGGCCTGGACCAGCACCGCGTACGGAGAGTCGTTACGCCAGACCAGGTCCACGCTCGGGTAGCTGACTGTCGCCTCTCGACCTTCCGGGTACCGGGAGATGTAGAAGGAGTGCGGCTTGTGCCGCACGTCCTCCAGCCCGGAGAAGAAGACGTTGTTGTAGACAGTGGTGGCCATCTGCGACACCCCGCCGCCGTAGTCCATCTCCAGCCGGCCGTTGTAGATCACCGGGGCCTGCGAGTACCCCTTCTCGGGCGTGCGGCGACCGAGAACCTTGTTGAGGCTGAACGTGTCTCCCGGCATCACCAGGGTGCCGTTGACGGTCCGGGCGGCGATCCGCAGGTTGTTGGTACGTGGCACGTTCGCGGTCAGCGGGGTGCTGAAGGTGGAGACGCGTTCGGTGACGCCCAGGGCCTTGGCCTTCTCGGTGGTGAGCTTGGGCTTGGTCACAGTCGCTTCCACCCGCGCCGAGCGGCCGGGGGTGAGCAGGGCATCCCGGACGGCGGTGGCCAGCTTCTGCGGGTCGACGGCGACCCCGTCGACCGACGGGATGATGGCCGGGGCACCGTCGCGCAGCACGATCTGGGCGTCCTTCGGCTTGCGCTCGAGGGTCGTGTCGCCGGCCAGGACGGCGGCGTGCAGCGCCGCGCTGTCGACCGTCAGTTCGAGGCGGGTCGGGTCGTCCGCGGCGGGCCGCATCGTCAACGTAGGCAGCAAGGCGGCTCGGGTGACCGTGACCGTCCTCTCACCCGGCGTCTTGGCCAGCTCCACCGTGATCGGGCCGGCGGCGGCGG
The DNA here is from genome assembly GCA_963825645.1 of uncultured Actinomycetota bacterium. Taxonomy (GTDB): domain Bacteria; phylum Actinomycetota; class Actinomycetes; order Actinomycetales; family Kineosporiaceae; genus JADJPO01. The sequence continues at coordinate 205,060 of CAWGTT010000009.1, read as the reverse complement.
GTACCGCCTCCTCGGCGAAGGCGCGGTCGGCCTCCTGCTGGGTGATGATGGGCGGGGTCTGCTTGACCGGAAGCGCCAGCGAACCGCTGCGGGCCAGCCAGCCCCTGGCGACCGACTCGACGGCAGTGTCGAGGTCGAGGCTCACACCGGTGACCGCGGCCGTGATCTGCGGGCCGTCCGGACCGAACGTCACCACGGCGTCGGCCGGCTCGCGACGGGTCTGGCGGTCGACGTCCTCCAGAGCGCGCCGGAGCGCCTTCCGGTCGATCTCCGGCTCGGACGCGACGGCGATCCCGCCGCTCACCTGCCGCCAGACGCGGCTCAGGTCGAACCGGTCGCCGAGCACCGCGTCCACGCTGCGGGCCGCGTCGACGCTCAAACCGGCGGCAGTGGGGTCGATGCTTGCCTGCCCGCCGGCCACCGACACCGTCAGTGGAGTGGTGGAGGCCGTGTCCGCCGTCGCGGCCAGGGTGCTGACGGCGTCCGCGCGGCGCATGCCGCCGACATCGACACCACCGATGCTGGTGTCGCGGGGCGTGAGGTCGGCGGCGAAGGCCACCGCGCCGCCGACGCCCAGAGCTGTGAGGCCGGACACCGCCGCGGCACCGACCAGCAGCCGGCGGCGCAGACGTGACCTGCTCCCGTGCTCCTCAGGGGGCTCAGGGGCCTCAGGAGACTCGGCGGGCTCAAAGGCCTCAGAGGACTCGCGGGCCGCAATAGCCTTGGAGGCCTCAGTAGCCTCAGGGACCCCGGGGGACTCGATGGGAGCAGGAGAGACCACCCCGGGCGGCCGGGCCTTCTCATCAGGACGGGCCGGGAGGGGATCCTGGCTCGCGGTGCCCGGGAGCTCAATCGGCGCGGTGTCGGGCGCGGTGTCGGGCGCGGTGTCGGGCGCGGTGTACAGCGTCGCCGCCTCAGGCGGCGTCTCGGCCAGATCCGTGGTCGGCGGCTCGGTCGGTGGCTCGATCAGCGCGGTCTCGGCCGCCTCAGACTCCTCCTGAACCTCAGGCTCCTCGTAGACCTCGTCAGCCTCAAGCTCCTCTATGGCCTCACGACCCTCCTTCGGCTCGTTAGCCTCAGAATCCTCGTCTGTCTCAGATTCCTCGTCTGCCTCACGCTCATCGTGGACCCCAGGGTCCTCTTTGAGCTCAGGCCCCTCAGGCGTCTCAGGGGTCTCGAGGGTCTCGGAGTCGGCCCGGCTGCGGTCCAGCCATTCGAGCAGATCGGCGGGGGACGCCCAGCCAGGCGCGACGGCTGCCCGCTGGGTATCGGCGCCCGCCTGCGCCGCGTCCACCGGCTCGGTGCTGTCGTCGCGCTTGGTGCTGTCGTCGCGCTTGGTGCTGTCGTCGCGCTTGGTGCTGTCGTCGCGCTCAGCGATGTCGTCGCGCTCGTCGCGCTCAGCGCTCTCGTCGCGCTCGTCGTCCTCGGTGCTCTCGTCGTCCTCGGTGCTATCGGCGCCAGTGTCCCGGTCAGCGAGCTCCTGGCCGTCGCCCGCTCGGACGGTGTGGTCCTCCTCGCGCGGTTCCTGGCTCACTGGTTCCCGGCTCACTGGTTCCTGATCAATTGACCCGGCGTCCCCCGCGGCCTCCTGGTTCCTGACGTCGGTCACGACTGCATCGTAGGGTGACCCAGCGATCGTTTCGTGTCACTCCAAAGAGCGGTACCCGCTGCGGTGGTAGACCAGCGCACCGCGGTCCTGGGTGGCCACGGCGGCTGCGAGGACCTCACCGATCACGATGCTGTGGTCACCACCGGGCGCCACGGCGGTGGTCCGGCACTCCAGCCAGGACACCGCGTCGTCCAGCAGGACCACCCCGGTCAGGTCCCCACGGTGGTGCGGTGCCCGATCGAACTGACCGTGCAGCGGGCGCCCTCGGGTCGCGAACCATTGCGCCAGTCCGCGCGCTCCCGCATCGAGCACGCTCACCCCCCACGCACCCTCGTCCAGGATCGCCTCGTGGAAGCGGGCCTCGGTCTCCACGCACACCAGCACAAGGGGCGGGTCGAGGGAGACCGACGTGAAGGCATTGGCGGTCATGGCGTGATCGATCCCGTGCGAGCGGGCAGTGACGACACACACCCCGGTGGCGAACCGGCCGAGCGCTCGGCGGAACAATCCCTCATCAACCGGACTGCTGCCTGGGGTGATACCGACCACCCGGGGAGACTACGCGCTCGCTCCGGAGCCGCGCGCGCCGAGTACAGGCGGTGCCACCGGGGCCCGCCCCCACCACCCGTGCGACGTCTGCGCAGGCAGGTTGTCCACCGTGTCGTCCACGTTCGGGCCTGCTTCGTCGCAGCGCTCCGTGCGGACGGCGTGCGCCGCCCGGGCGCCCTCCAGCACGTCGGTGATCTCGTGCCCGATCAGCTCGTGCCGTTCCAGCAGGGCGTCGCGTAGAGCGACCACGAGGTGCCGGTTCTCCTCGATCAGGCGGCGCGCCCGATCCTTCTGCGCGGCCAGCAGCGACTCGACCATGCGGCGCCCCTCGGCGTCGCCCAGCACCCTGCCGACGAGCCCGGAGTCACCGAAGCCGGAGGGCTGGACGGCGCTGAAGGAGACCAGGGTCTCGGCCATGCCGGCCTGGCCGACCATCTGCGCAGCCACGTTGGTGGCGTAGGTGAGGTCGCCGGCCGGACCGGTGGAGACGTCACCGAAGAAGAGCTCCTCGGCGACCTGTCCGCCGAAGGCGATGCAGAGCATGGCCATCAGCTCGGTCCGCGAGCGCGTGTAGACGTCCTCCCGGTCGCCGTGGGCGAGCAGGCCGAGCGCCTCGGCGCGCTTGATGATCGTGAGGACCTCGAGGCGGCGTTGCGGGGCGGTGAGCCAGGCCACGGTGGCGTGGCCGGCCTCGTGCGTGGCGATCAGCGCCTTCTCGTGCTCGGTGTAGCCCACCGGCTGGCCCAGCCCCACCTCGGTGACCAGCCGGGCCTGTTCCAGGTCGGCCCAGGACATGCCCCGGGCCCCGCGCCGGATCGCGTTCACCAACGCCTCGTCCATCAGGTGCTCGATCATCACCGGGCTGTACCCCTGGGTGATCCCGGCGAGGGCGTCCTGCCGCTCCGGGTCGTCCAGCTCGGCCTCGTGCGCCTTGCGTGCCAGGAAGTGCTCGACCAGGTCGCGCCGTCCGGCGTGGTCCGGGACGGTGAAGGTGAGCCGCCGGTCGAACCGGCCCGGCCGCAGCAGCGCCGGATCCAGCCCGTCGGCGCGGTTGGTGGCCGCGATCACCAGGAGGTCCGGGGCCTGGGTGCGCGGCCTGGGGATCTGGCGGGATGCCGGAAGGAACAGGTTGACCACGTCGATGGCCCGGGTGCGGATCTGCTCGGAGACGGTCGGCGTGTCGAACGACTGCATCTGTACCAGCAGCTCGTTGACCACACCGCCCACGCCCTCGCTCACCATCGAGGAGCTGACCAGGAGTGGACGGCGCGTCGCGTCGGCGGTTCCGCCGACGGCCGGCAGCCCGACGAGCCCGCCACAGTCCATCGACCGGGACCACGACACCGAGGCGGTCGCCGGGCGTGCGGTCGCGCCGTGCGCCGTGGCCGGAACGCCGCCGCGGGTCATCGCGATCGCGTCGATCTCCTCGATGAACCCGATCGCACCGCCCTCGGCCCGGGCCGCCTTGCGCAGGGCGGCGAAGTAGGAGCGGATCTTGCGGGAGGTGGCTCCGTAGAACATTGACTGGAACGAGGTCGCCGAGACGAACAGGAACGGCACCCCGGCCTCGGCCGCCATCGCCTTGGCCATGTGTGTCTTGCCGGTTCCCGGAGGACCTTCGAAGAGCAGCCCGCGCCGCGCCGTCCCGCCCATCATGGCGCGAAAGGTGCGCGCGGACAGGAACAGGTCGAGCGATCGGCGCACGTCCTCCTGGACGGCGGACAGGCCCACGACGTCGTCGAAGGTGACGTCGATCTGCTCCGGGCGGTAGACGACGTGCGGTGACCGGCCGGCGAAGACGTAGCTGCCCAGGGTCGCGGCCAGCATGGCCGCGAAGAAGATGCCGACGATCACGTACAGCGGGTCGACGGCCGGCAGCTGCGGCAGCAGGCCGCGCCCGGTGACGTCGCGCCAGACGAGGGTGGCGAGCACGGCGGCCAGGACGATCGCGAGCCGGGACAGACGCCGCTGCCGCGTCCGCTCGCGCTGCGCCCCGACGTCGGTGCCTCTCGACTCGGCCGGCCCCGGACGCTCCCGGTGCTGGCCTACGGGAACGGGCGGCACCGCCACCCCCCTGCCGGCAGACCCCCTGCCGGCCGACCCCCTACGCAGCGGGCTGATCTGCATGCTCGCGGAGTCACCGGAGCGCTGGTTCTTGGTGTGCTTGCCCACGTCACTCCTCGTCAGGTCAGCAGCCCGCTGTCACCGGCTCCTGCCGAGAGTGCCTGCGGACCCGGCGCGCGGCGACTGTGTGCAACCAGGCTCATCCCAACGGGGGAACCGAATCACTCTGACGCCTCACGATGCGTAGCGCGGCGTTCGACGGCGACGCCGAGGTCACACGCGAGCGGGCAGGCCGGCGAACAGATCACCGACATACCGGACCCCGGGCGGCGCGGCGGGCAGCGGGACGCCGCCGACCAGCCGGAAGTACTCCACCGCGCCGATCGGCTGACCGATCCCGTTGCTCAGCGCGAAGTACGGTTCGACGACCTCGACCTGGGTGGCATGGGAGCGCAGCGCCGCCGCCTTCGCGGCCAGGAACGCCGCGCCGTCCACCGCGACGTCCACCTGCTCATCCGGGGTCACCATGCTCGGCCGCGGACCCTCCGGCACGGGAGCGAACGGGTTGTCCGGGGCCGCGGCCAGCTCCCGATCTCGCTGCCGGGCGACGCCGAGCGGCAGCACGACCCAGTACGTGCGGGGCACCTGCCAGGCCGGCGCCAGCCTGGCGGCCCGTTCGACGCCGCGCATGGCGACCCGGTGGGCCTGGACATGGTCGGGGTGGCCGTACCCGCCGCCGGGGTCGTACCCGACCACGACGTGCGGGCGGACCTGCGCGATCACCCTAGCGAGCAGACCGGCCGCCCCATCGACGTCGGCGAGCGCGAACGCATCGGCGCTGACGTCGTCCGGCAGCACGATCCGGCCGCGGTCGTCGAAGGTCATGCCGGAGTCGCGGTAGCGACGCCGCCGGCCGTCGACGGGCGCCAGGTGACGGGGATCGTCCAGGACGTCACCGCACTCGTCGAGGAACCGATGATCTACCACCCCCAGCGCCGCCATCGCCCGGGCCAGCTCGCGCTCACGGTGCGCCGCGAGCGCGTCACCGTCGCGGGCCAGGTGGGCCAGCTCGGCGCCGATCACCTCACCCCGCTCGCCGCGGGTGCAGGTGACCAGCGTGACGTGCGCTCCGGACGCCGCGTAGCGGGCCATCGTGACCCCGGTGGTGATGCTCTCGTCGTCCGGGTGAGCGTGGACCAGAAGCAGGCGGTGGCCACTCGGCCGGCGACCGTTCGACTCAACGGGCATGGCGTCACGGGGCATGGCGCACCGTCTCCGGGAAGTGGCAGGCCACCTGGTGACCGGCCGGGCCGTCAGGAAGCTCGGTGAGAACCGGCTCCTCACTCTCGCAGCGGGGCAGCGCCTTCCAGCACCCGGTGCGGAAGACGCAACCGGACGGCGGGTCGGCCGCCGACGGCCGGTCCGCCGGCAGCACGATCCGGTCCCGGGTTCCACGCAGCGCGGGGTCGGCGACCGGGACGGCGGAGAGCAGCGCCACGGTGTACGGGTGACGTGGCGCGGTATAGAGCCGTTCGGTCGGCGCCAGCTCCATCACCTTGCCCAGGTACATCACGGCGATCCGGTCGCTGATGTGGCGCACCACCGACAGGTCGTGCCCGATCACGACGTAGGCGATGCCGGACTCCTCCTGCAGGTCCTGGAGCAGGTTCACCACCTGTGCCTGGATCGAGACGTCGAGGGCCGAGACCGGCTCGTCACAGATGATCAGCTTCGGGCGCAGCGCCAACGCCCTGGCGATCCCGATGCGCTGCCGCTGGCCTCCGGAGAAGTCCGCGGGGAACCGGTTGTAGTGCTCCGGGTCGAGGCCGACCCGCGCGAGCAGGTCCTGCACCGAGGCGGTGAGGCCACCCTCGGGCGTGATGCCCTGCACCCGGAACGGGGCCCCGACGATCGTGCCCACCGTGTGTCGCGGGTTCAGTGAGGAGTAGGGATCCTGGAAGATCATCGAGGCGGACCGCCGGACGGGCACCATCTCGGCGCGGCTGAGGGCGGTGATGTCCCGCCCGTCCAGCTCGATCGTGCCCTCGGTCGGATCCAGCAGCTTGAGCATGGTGCGCGCCGCCGTCGACTTGCCGGACCCGCTCTCCCCGACGACGCCGACCGTCTCCCCCGGGTAGACGTCCAGGTCGATACCGTCGACAGCCCGGACGTGGCCGATGGTGCGGCGCAGGAGACCACCGGTCACGGGGAAGTGCCGACGCAGCCCACGGACCCGCAGCACCGGGTCCGTGGCGGGCGTGGGCCTCATCGCTCGCCGTCCGAGGCGGCATCGGAGCCGCCGGCGAAGGTCGGGGCGAGGGCCAGCGATTGACCGGCCGACAGGAAGCACCGGACGTCGTGCCCCGGCCCGACCGGCACCAGCTCGGGTCGTCTCGTGTCGCACCAGCCCCCCTCCACGTGCTCGACGTAGGCGCAGCGGGGGCGGAACACGCACCCGGCTGGGAGCCGGAGCGGGGACGGTGGCTGCCCGGCGATCGGGCGGAGACGGTGTCGGTGCCCGCCGCGCTCGTCGGTGCGGTTCGGCACGGAGGACATCAACCCCCACGTATAGGGCATTCGCGGGGCGGCGAAGACCTCCGTCGCCGTCCCCCGCTCGACCACCCGCCCGCCGTACATCACCACCACGTCGTCGGCCAGCTCGGCGACCACCCCCAGATCGTGGGTGACCAGCAAGATCGCCATTCCGAACTCCGACTGGAGGTCCCGCAGCAGGTCGATGATCTGCGCCTGCACCGTGACGTCGAGCGCCGTGGTCGGCTCGTCGGCGATCAGCAGGGCCGGCGAGTTCACCAGTGCCATCGCGATCATGACCCGCTGGCGCAGGCCGCCGGAGAGCTGATGCGGGTAGTCCGCCAGCCGCCCAGCAGCCCGAGCGACGCCGACCCGCTGGAGCATCTCCACCGCCTGGGCACGGGCCCGCGCTCTGCCGACGTCCTGGTGGGCACGGACCGCCTCGACCAGCTGGTCACCGACGCAGTAGTAGGGGTGTAGCGCGGTCAGCGGGTCCTGGAAGATCATCGCCATGGTCCGGCCGCGCATCGAGCGGACCGTGTCGTCCGCAGCCGAGATGACCTCGGTGCCGTCCACGAAGACCTGGCCCGACACGATGGCCGAACGTCGCGGGTGCAACCGCATGATCGCCTGGCTGGTCACGGTCTTGCCTGAGCCGGACTCCCCGACGACGGCCAGGGTGCGACCCCGCTCCAAGGCGAACGAGACCCCGTCGACAGCGCGGACGGCGCCGTCCTCGGTGGCGAAGGTGACCTCCAGGTCACGCAGCTCCAGGAGCGCCGTGGGCGCTCCGCTCGGACCGGGGCCGGCGATCACGTCAGCCTCACCCTGGGGTCGATCACCGTGTAGAGCACGTCGACGACGAAGTTCGCCACGATGATGAACGACGCCCCGACCAGGGTCACGCCGGTGATCACGGGCAGGTCGGAGTCGACCACGGCGTCGACGGCGAGGCGGCCCATGCCCGGCAGGTTGAAGATCTGCTCTGTGATGATCGCACCCCCCAGCAGGATGCCGAGGTCGAGCCCGGCCGCCGTGAGGATCGGGGTCAACCCCGCACGCAGCGCGTGCCGAACCGTCACGACCCGTTCGGTCAGGCCCTTGGCGCGCGCCGTCCGAATGAAGTCCTCCCCGAGCACCTCCACCATCTGGGTCCGGGTCAGGCGGGTGTAGAAGGCCGCCGTCGAGAGCGCCACGGTGACCCAGGGCAGGAGCATCGTGCTGAAGAACTTCCCCGGGTCCTGCGTGGGGGGGTAGTAGTCCGGGTAGGGCAGCAGGCCGAGCCGGACGATAACGACGACGAGCAGCACGAGGCCGACGAAGAAGCTCGGCAGCGAGTAGGCGACCAACGCGACGCCCTGGAGCACGGAGTCCGGCCATCGTCCCCGGTTCAGCGCGGCGATCACGCCGCTGGACACTCCGAACGCCATCCACAGCACGAACGCGCCCAGCGCGAGCCAGATGGTCACCGGCACCGTCTCGACGATCAGCTCGGTGACGTTGCGCTGCTGGGAGAAGGAGTAGCCCAGGCACGGTGCCGGGCATCGGATCTCGGCCGCTCCCTGGCCCTGGTTGTACGTGCGCCCGGCAAGAAGTCCCTGCACCCACAGCGCATACTGCTCGCTCACCGGTCGGTCCAGGCCGAGCCGCTGCCGGTTGGCCTCCACCACGTCAGGGGTGCACGACTTGCCACAGGTCAACTGGGCCGGGTCGGCGGGCAGAACGGTGAAGAGCAGGAAGACCAGCACGCTCAGCCCGACCAGCATGCCGATCATGGAGGCGAACCGCCTCACCACGAAGGTGAGCATCGCAGTACCCACCTCCCTGCGCCGGGCGATTCTGCGAGGCGTGCCGCGGCCGGCCCGAGCCCGGTCGGTCACACCCTCATCGGATCACGACACCGTCACGGCAGCAGGTACAGGTCCGCGAACTGTGGACCGCCCCAGGCCCTCGAGGTGTACGGCTTGCCGGCGTTGCTCGCCGTCCGGACCTTGGCGCCGAAGAGCAGCTGTTCCTTGCCGAACCGCATCGGGATGATCAGGCCCAGCTCGACCGCCTCCTTGTTGAGGGCCTGCCACTTCGTGGCCTGCGCAGCCCGGTCCAGGGTGGTCCTGGCGTCGGCGACCCGGGCCAGGAAGGCCGGGTCGTCGTAGCGCGAGAGCGCGAAGCTGCCCTCCGGCGTGAACAGCTCGGGGATCACCGTCGAGGCGTTCAGCCAGTCCGGTCCCCAGGCGGCGACCGACGCCGAGCCCTGCGTGGCAGGGTTCAGCACCGTCGGGTAGTAGGCGGACAGCTCGATCGGGTTGAGCTTCACCGTGAAGCCGGCCTTCTCCCACGACTCCTTGGTGATCGCCGCGATCTTGTCCTGGGTCTGGTCGTCCTTGGAGCGGTTGTAGTCCAGGACGATCGGCGGTGGCGTGCGCCCTGATTCGGCGATCAACCGCTTGGCCAGCTCGATGTTGCCGCTGGTCGGCACCGGGGCGCCCAGGGCGCCGTCCCAGATGCCGGTCTTGGCGTAGTCCTGTGCCAGGTTGGGCGTGAGCGCCCCGTCCGCGTAGTCGCCTGCGTAGATCCCTCCGGCCAGCTTGAGCAGCGCCTCGCGGTCCAGCGCCGCCATCAGTGCCTGCCGATGCCTGAGCTCGGGAACCTTCGTGGTGTTGATGGCGACGTAACGGACGAACGGGTCGAGCTCGTTGCTGCGCCGGTCGGCCAGCGCCGGGTTGTCGAAGATCCTGGACAGGTCGGCGGGGTCGATGCTCTCGTTGGCCACCGCGTAGGCGTCGTTCCCGGACGACGTCTCCAGCCGGCCGACGATGACCTGCGGGTTCAGGCTGAAGTTCACGACGACCCGGTCCGGGTACGCCCGGCGCACCGGGTCGCTGTCCGGGTCCCAGCTCTCGTTGCGGACCAGGACCAGGGACTTCTTCTCCTCGTACGTCTCGATCTTGTACGGGCCCGAGGAGACCGGCGCCATGTCGTAGCCATCGCCCTTGTCCGCCGACTCGGGCACCGGCCCGAACGCCGTCAGGGTCAGCGCGGCGTTGAAGTCGGGCACCGAGCGGGACAGGTGGAAGGTGATGGTCTTGTCGTCGTCGGAGCAGGTGACCGCCTTGTCGTAGGCGGCCTGGCCACCCGGGGTGTGGTTGTACGGGCCGGTGTAGAGGCTCGTGCCGTCCGGCCGCGGAATGTCGAGCATCGAGATGGCGTACGTGGGCCCGTCGGTGATCACGTCCTGGGCGAAGGTCCGCGAGATGCCGTACTTGACGTCGGCGCAGGTGATCGCCGTGCCGTCCTCGAAGCTCACGCCGTCTCGCAGGGTGAACGTCCAGGTGCGTGCCTGGTCGCTCGCCGTCCCGAGGTCGGTGGCCAGGTCGGGGACGATCTCGGCACCGGCGGTGCCGTGGGCCACCCGGTACGTGGTCAGCGTGCGGTGCAGGAAGGCCGAGGCGAAGTTCACGTCCACCCCGGTGTAGTTCCGTTGCGGGTCGAGGTGGCTGAACCTGTCGCCCTGGACCAGCACGTACAGCGTGCCGCCCCGCGTGGGACCGCCCGTCGGCGCCACGTCGTCCTCGGTGGGGGAGAACGAGTCGTCCACACCGCCTGTGCACCCGGCGAGACCCGCCGCGAGCACGCCGGCAACCAGGGTGGCGAAGGCGCCGGTTCTGCGGTTCTCCATAGGGCTCCTCACACCCGCCCTGCCCGGGGGTCGAGGGCGTCGCGAACCGCATCACCGAGCAGGTTGAAGGCGAGCACCGTCATGACCAGAGCGAGGGCCGGGAACACCAGGTAGGCGGGGTAGGTCTGGAAGTAGCCGATCGAGTCGCTGAGCAGTGCGCCCCAGGTCGGCGTGGAGGCGTCGGTGCCGACGTTGAGAAAGGCCAACGTCGCCTCGTAGGCGATCACGCTGGGCAGCGTGAGGGAGGCATAGACGATCACCGGCGGCCACAGGTTCGGGAGCAGCTCGGTGAGGACGATCCGGCGCCGCGACGCGCCCATCGCCACGGCGGCCTCAACGAACTCGCGCTCGCGCAGGCTGATCACCTGACCGCGGACGATGCGCGCGATGTACGGCCATCCGAAGATCGCGAAGAAGAGGACGAGGTAGGCGATGCGACTCGGGTTGCCCTCGGGGATGCCGATGGACGTCAGCCGCTGGACGACGACATTGCTCAGCGCCAGCAGGAGAAGCAGCTGCGGGAAGGACAGGGTCAGGTCCATCAGCCAGGACAGCACCCGGTCCATTCGGCCGCCGGTCGCGGCGGCGACCGTCCCGAGCAGCACGCCGAGCGTGATGGTGAGCGCCGTGGCCGACACCGCGACGAACAGCGTGACCCGGGCGCCGTAGAGCAGCAGGGCCAGCACGTCGCGGCCGGTTCCCGGCTCGATCCCGAACGGGTGCGCCAGGCTGGGGCCGCTGATCGGCATGCCGCCCGCGTCGCTGATCAGGTCGGAGTTCGAGGCCACGCTCACCCCGAGTGCCGTTGTGACCAGCGGGGCCGACGCGGCGAGCACCACGACGAGGCCGATCACCACGAGGCTGACCAGCGCGACCGGGTTGCGCCGCACCCGGCGCCACGCCAGCCGCCGGGGGGACATCCCCCGCGTCGGCGGCGGGCCCCCCACGTCGCCGGTCAGGACGGCACGGGGTTCACCTCCGCACGCGAGGTCCGCGCCCATCGGGTCACCTCCGCTCCGCATCGACGGGGTGGGCGGTCTGACCGTCGACGTCCGTTCGTCACGTGACTGCGCGCAGTACTGCGACGGCAACGGCAGGTTAGTCGACATCCTCGACACGCCCGGGACAACCGGTCACATTCGCAGTCGGCATCCGGTCCTCGGATACCCGACGGGACACGCGAAGACGGGTCATATGGGAAGCCGGACGACAAATCCCCCGGCAGGTCGTTCCTCAGCTCTGTCGCGTCTCGGATCACCCAGGGCGATCTGCACCGATTCAGCCGGTGCGCCGGCGGGGTTCACCGCACCGGTCAGCCCTTCCGGGCGCGCGCGCGGACCTTCTCCCGGTCCACGGCGGACAGCCCGACCTTGCGCAACCGAACCGCGTCCACTGTCACCTCGACGCATTCGTCGTCCCGGCAGAACTCGAGGCACTGCTCCAGCGACAGCTTGCGAGCAGGCACCAGCCGCTCGAACTCATCGGCGGTCGAGGACCGCATGTTCGTGAGCTTCTTCTCCTTGGTGATGTTCACGTCGAGGTCGTCGGAGCGGGAGTTCTCCCCGACGATCATGCCCTCGTACACCTCGGTGGTCGGCTCGACGAACAGAGTCCCCCGCTCCTGCAGGTTCGCGATCGCGAACGAGGTGGCCGCGCCCGTCCGGTCGGCCACCAGCGACCCGGTCGGTCGGGTGCGGAGCTCCCCGACCCACGGCTCGTAGCCGGTGAAGACGTGGTGCGCGATGCCGGTGCCCCGGGTGCCGGTCAGGAACTCGGTCCGAAAGCCGATCAGGCCCCTCGACGGCACGGCGAACTCCATCCGGACCCACCCGGTGCCGTGGTTGCTCATCTGCTCCATCCGCCCCTTGCGGACGGCGAGCAGCTGGGTGATTGCGCCCAGGTACTCCTCCGGGGCATCGACGGTGAGGTGCTCGAACGGCTCGTGCAACGTGCCGTTCACCGTCCTGGTCACCACCTGTGGCTTGCCGACGGTGAGCTCGAAACCCTCTCGGCGCATCGTCTCGACCAGGATCGCCAGGGCCAGCTCCCCGCGGCCCTGCACCTCCCAGGTGTCCGGCCGCGGCGTAGACAGCACCCGGATCGAGACGTTGCCCACGAGCTCGCGGTCCAGCCGGTCCTTGACCAGCCGGGCAGTCAGCTTGGCGCCCCGGGTGCGGCCCGCCAGCGGGGAGGTGTTCGTGCCGATGGTCATCGAGATGGCCGGCTCGTCGACGGTGATCAGGGGAAGCGGACGTGGGTCGGCCGGGTCGGCCAGAGTCTCCCCGATGGTGATGTCGGCGATGCCCGCCACAGCGATGATGTCGCCGGGCCCGGCGCTCTCGGCCGGGACGCGCTCCAGCGCCTGGGTCATCAGCAGCTCGGTGACCTTCACCCTGGCCACCGTGCCGTCGCGGCGGCACCACGCCGCCTGCTGACCCTTGCGGATCGTGCCCGAGCGCACCCGGCACAGCGCCAGCCGGCCGAGGAACGCAGACGCGTCAAGGTTCGTCACGTGGGCCTGCAACGGCATCTCGTCGTCGTAGGACGGCGCCGGCACCGTGGCCAGAATGGTCTCGAACAGGGCCGTGAGATCCTCACCGTCGGGCTGGGCGCCGTCGTCGGGCCGGGTCAGGCTGGCCCGACCCGACCTGGCGGAGGCATAGACGATCGGGAAGTCGAGCGCGGCATCCGGGTCGAGCCCGGTGCCCTCGATCAGGTCCATGAACAGCTCGTAGGTCTCGTCGACCACCTCGGCGATCCGCGCGTCGGGGCGGTCCACCTTGTTCACCACAAGGATCACCGGGAGGTGGGCCTGCAACGCCTTGCGGAGCACGAACCGGGTCTGCGGCAGCGGGCCCTCGGAGGCGTCGACCAGCAGGGCGATGCCGTCGACCATCGACAGGCCACGCTCCACCTCACCGCCGAAGTCGGCGTGGCCGGGGGTGTCGATGATGTTGAAGGTGACTCCGCCGGCCGGGGCTCCCTTGCCGTCCCAGCGCACCGCGGTGTTCTTGGCCAGGATGGTGATGCCCTTCTCCCGCTCCAGGTCGCCGGAGTCCATCGCCCGCTCGTCGACGTGCTGGTGCTCGCCGAACGAGCCGGTCTGCCAGAGCATGGCGTCGACCAGGGTGGTCTTGCCGTGGTCGACGTGAGCGACGATCGCGATGTTGCGCAGGTCGTCGCGGTGACACAGGGGCATGGCGGGCTGCTCGTTCCAGGTGGCAGGCACGGTCCGGGCATCAGCGACCCGGCGGAGGTGACCATCCTAGATGGGCGCGCGCGGCGTGGCGGCGCCGACCGTCACGGGCCCAGGGACGCGATGAGGGCCCTCAGGATGGGCAGGTTGGAGGGCAACCAGCCGATCTCCAGCCAGTGACCGGGCTCGAGCCAGGCGACCGCGTCGTGCTCCTCGATCGGGGCCGGCTCGCCGTGGACGACCCTGGCGAGCCAGACCCGCATCCGATACGGCGCGGTGAGCGCCCAGCCCGGCAGGTCGCCAGCGGGCCAGTCCACGATCTCCCGGCCCAGCACGACGTCCACCCCGAGCTCCTCGGCCAGCTCGCGGTGCAGCGCCTCGACCGCAGACTCGCCTGGGTCGACCTTGCCACCGGGCAGCTCCCAGCCGCCGGCCAGACGTGCCGGCTCCGTGCGCCGCGCAGCCAGCAACCGGCGTGGGCGGTCCAAGTCGTCGACGATGGCCGCGGCCGCGACCCAGATCACGTCGGACCGCTGGGCGGGACCTGCGCCGCTGCTCATCGCCGTCATCGCGATCAGCCTGGCACAGTACGGGTATGCCTTTTCCGACCCCACGCCTGTTGGACGACGAGGAGATCGACCGGCAGCTGGCCGACCTGCCCGGGGTGTACCGAGGCGCGGCCGGCACCCTGGTGCTCGCCGCCCGGGCGCCGTCCTTCGAGGAGGCCGTTCATCTGGTTCGCCTGGTCGCCCAGGACGCCGAGCTGATGAACCACCACCCGGACATCGACCTGCGCTGGTGCACGGTCTCGTTCACTCTGTCCACACACTCCGCCGGCGGCCTCACCCAGCTGGACGTGGAGCAGGCGCACCAGGTGCTGCAGGCGGTGGCCGCCGTCGGGGCCCAGTCGCTGCCGGCACCCGAGCGCGTCGAGATCGCCGTCGACGTGGTCGACGCGGACGCCGTCCGTGACTTCTGGCGGGCCGGCCTCGGCTACGTGCCACGCGGTGGCCCGTCTCCCCAGGAGATCGAGCTGCACGCCCGGGACGGGCGGGGGCCCGCGCTGTGGTTCCAGCAGCTCGCCGAGGATGACCCTCGGCGCCAGATCCGCTCCAGGGTTCACCTCGACGTCTACGTACCGGACGATGCAGCTGAGGCTCGGGTGCAGGCTTGCCTGGATGCCGGCGGCCGGCTGGTCGAGGACTCCCACGCGCCGTCCTGGTGGGTCCTGGCCGACCCCGAGGGCAACGAGCTGTGCATCTGCACCCGCGCGACCCAGCAGAGCCCCTCGCCCTGAACGGCGTTAGCGTTGCGTCATGAGCGTCGAACCGGTCAAGCATGACCACGAGGCCCACCGCGGCGACCTCGCGGCCCGGCTGAACCGGCTTCGGGCGGGGGTTCTGGGGGCCAACGACGGCATCGTCTCGGTCGCCGGACTGGTGGTCGGCGTGGCGGGTGCGACCACCGACCGGCTGGTCATCTTCACCGCGGGCGTGGCCGGTGTGGTGGCTGGGGCGCTGTCGATGGCCGGTGGTGAGTACGTGTCGGTGAGCACCCAGCGGGACAGCGAGAGGGCGATGCTCGAGCTGGAGCGCTGGGAGCTGGAGCATCTGCCTGATCACGAGCTCGACGAGCTCACCGCGATCTACCGGGCCAAGGGGATAGGACCCGCTCTGGCCCGCCAGGTCGCCGAGGAGCTCACCGCCCACGACGCGCTGGCCGCCCACGCCGAGGCCGAGCTGAGGATCGACCCCGATGGGCTGACCAACCCGTGGCAGGCCGCGTTGGCATCGTTCGGGGCGTTCTTCCTCGGGGCACTGCTCCCGCTGGCCGCGATCCTGCTGCCGCCGCAGAGCCTGCGGGTGGCCGTCTGTTTCGTCGCCGTGGTGCTCGCCCTCGCACTGACCGGTTGGGTGAGTGCCCGGCTCGGCAGCGCGCCGCGCCGGCCCGCCGTCGTCCGCAACGTCGCCATCGGGGCGATCGGGATGGTGATCACCTACATGGTCGGCTCGCTGGTCGGGGCGGCGGTCTGACCGCGAGGACGTCGAAGATCTGGTGCCCGCGGTCCAGTCCTTGCTGCTCGTACCGGGTCACCGGCCGTCGGACCGGGCGCGGCGCGAAGCCGTCGAACGGGTTGTCCAGCAGGGGTTCGCCGGCCACGGAGCGGAGCATGGCGTCGGCATAGTCGGCCCAGTCGGTGGCCAGGTGCAACCGGCCACCGGCGCGCAGGCGAGTGGCCACGAGGCGGACGAACGCGGCAGTGACGAGCCGACGCTTGTGGTGACGGGTCTTGGGCCACGGGTCGGGGAAGTAGACCCTGACCTCGTCCAGCGCCCCGGTAGCGATCATGTCCTGCAGGACGAGCACGGCGTCGCCCACCACGACGCGGAGGTTGGTCAGTCCGGCGGCCTCCACCTCACGCACCAGAGCACCCGCCCCCGGCGTGTGCACGTCGACGGCGAGGACGTCGCGGTCCGGGTCGGCGACGGCCATGGCGAGGGTGGTCTCGCCCATGCCGAACCCGACCTCCAGGACGACGCCGCCGCGCCGTCCGAAGATCGCCTCGAGGTCGATGGCCCGTGCACCGACCGGGACGCCCCAGGTGGGGAGCAGGGTGTCCAGGGCCGCCCGCTGGCCGGAGGTGATCCGTCCTGCGCGCAGTCGGTAGGACGGTGTGGCGCGGCGCTCGGCGACCGGCCGCACCGCTGCGCCGCTCATCGCGACCCCGCACCGAGCGGCGCCAGGACGGCTCGGGCCGGGGCAGGTAGCACGTCGTCCAGCGTAAGCACTGGGAGGCAGTGGTGAGTTCGGCACCGTAGTCGGTGGCAAACCCACCGCTGCCTCCCTAGGCTCCGCCGAGCGCCTTCCTGGGTTAGGTTCGACGAGCCGAACGATCCGGCGGAGGGACGACCGATGAAGGCTGGTGCCACGCGGGTGGTGAGCCTGGGCCGGCTGGCTGCGATCACCGGAAGGGACCGAGGCATGGCGGTGGCTACCGCAGTCGGCGCGGTCGCCGGCGGCAGGCAGAAGGCCCGTCGCGTGCTCCGCGAGCGCTACCCCACCGTGGCCGTCACCGGAATGACCGGAGTGGGCAAGTCGGCGTTGGTGGACCGGCTCAGCCGGCACGTCTCGCCGCGAGGACCGGTCGAGGTCGGCTCGGCAGTGATGGAGAGGCGCACCCGTAATTCGGGCACGCTGCGCGGGTTCCGGTTCCGGGTCGTCCCGGGGGAGAACGCGGCGACCCGGCTGGGAGCGCTCGACCACGTCTTCCACGACGAGGCGGTGGACGGCGTCCTGCACGTGGTGGCGAACGGGTACGCGACGGGTCGGCGGGTGGCCGGCACCACCGGTCCTGCACCGGTGGACCGCGAGCGGCAGCTGGCCCGCGAGCTCGAGGACTGGACCATCACCGCGCACCGGATCGCGTCGATGGCGGTGCGCCGCGAGCAGCCAACCTGGTTGATCATCGCAGTAACGAAGGTGGACCTGTACCCGCACGAGATCGACCCTGCTGTGCAGTACTACTCCCCTGGTGGCGCATCCCCCTTCGCCACCAGGCTCGATGAGCTGCGGGCCCTGGCCGGAGCGGCCAAGCTGTCGGTCGACGTGCTGCCGGTCTGCGCCGAAGGTGGCAAGAGCTCGGCGATCACGGCCAGGCAGCGCGACGCATACCTGGCCGCGCTGGAAGCTCGGATGGCGCAGCTCAGCGGCCACGTCTGAAGGATGAGCGAAGCAGCGCTCGTCATCGACGTCGTCACCACCGAGCGGGTCGGCGTGGTCGACCTCGCCGCACTGCGTGCTCTGGCCTGGGCTGCGTTCGCCTCCGACATCGCCCAGTCCGACATCGCCCAGTCCGGCATCGTCCACTCCGACATGGCCGAATCCGACTGGCAGCACGCACTCGGCGGCCACCACGCGATCGCTCGGCTGGGCGGCCGGATCGTGGGTCACGCAAGCGTCGTACCACGCACCCTGCTGATCGACGGCGAGCCGTTGGACGTCGGGTACGTCGAGGCGGTCGCCACCGAGGTGGAGTGCCGGAACCAGGGGGTGGGCAGCGCGGTCATGGCCCGGATCGGTGAGGTCATCGCCGAGCGGTACGCCCTCGGCGCGTTGTCGACGGCCCTGCCCGCGTTCTACGCCCGGCTCGGCTGGCAGCGCTGGCGCGGGCCGTCGTACGTTGTCAGGGGTGCCTGCTGGCAGCGCACTCCCGACGAGGACGACGGCCTGATGGTGCTGTCGGGGTCGCTGGGTGCGATCGACGTCACCGCGTCCATCGCCTGTCACGAGAGGGCCGGAGACTCCTGGTGAGACACGGCTGGAAGGACATGGTCCCCCTGCGAGTGCTGCGATACGGCCCTGAGACGGCGAGTGCCACCCATGGGGCCTGAGCTGCATCCTGCGTGCCGTCGACGAGTTCGACGAGGGGACGGTGTCCGGTTGGCGACGATCATCGCCCTGGCCGAGGCCGAGCTCACCGGGCATCCCAGGTTCCCCAGCGGCCGGTTCACCAACTGGGTGCGGTTCGTCAAGGTCGACCTGGAGTGCGAGGGAACCGTGGTCAGGGTGCCGAAGTCGTCGCCGCAGCGCATCCGGCTCGCCCAGGCCCGGTGAGAGGCCCCGCGCAACTCGGGTGAGCGAGCCTCGCACAGATTGGGCGAAAGGCATCTCCAGGTTCGTGCTGCACGTGCGGCGGGACCGGTGCGGGTCACCCCGGTCGGTGCTGGTGCTCTGACCTCGGATGATCACCGGGGTGGTCGTGCGGGGTGAGGTGTGGGTGGCCCCAAGCCGCCGCCTGACCAACCCGGTGATCACGAGCGCCAGAGCACTAGGGTCGACCATCGTGCGGTATGTCGCGGATTCGCGACATCGCGAATCCGCGACATCGCCTCGAATAACCTTCGGCGCGAACCGTGCGACGTCAGCCGCAGGGCGACCGGTCGCCGTCAACCACAGCGCACGATGTTGGTCGTTTCACCACTGAGGCTTCGCCTCTGACGCGGAACGCCGACGTTGCAGGTGGGTGGTCGACCTGTCCGGCTTGAGGGTTCTTATCGCCGACGATGTCGCCGATACCGGTCGGACGCTGGAGATCGTCCGGGGCTTCTGGCCGAGCACGTCGCCGAAGCCCGGATCGCAGTGATCTACGAGAAGCCGACCTCGGTGGTGGTACCCGACTACGTCTGGAAGCGCACCGACGCGTGGACGACTTCCCCTGGTCGAGCCTTCCCCCGGTGGTCCGTCGGGGCGGCGCCCTCGGTCACTAGAACCACGTCACACCGGTCTGGACGCTGACACGTCATCTTTTCGAAAGGGCTGTCCGCACCCGGCCGACGTACCGTGAGCGGATGTCGGTGGTCTCCCGCCAGACCGGACGGCGCTGGGCCGTGGTCGCGGCCGGTGTCGCCGTGCTGGTCTGGCTGCTGGCCACCGCCTCGACGCTCGGCGCGTGGGTCGGCGGGGTCCGCAGCGAACCGTTGTCAGCCGTGATGAATCCTCAGGTCCTGCTTCGCCGGGCTTGGGACTCCTCGTCCGTGCCCCACTACGGGCTCGCCGAGAGTCGGGGCGGCCTCGCCTTCCCGGACCTCCCGAGGCTCGGTGACCTGCCGGCACAACTGGGTGGGACGACCCGGTTGCGGGTGTGGTGGTCCGGGCCCACGGCCTGGCGGGTTGACGTGCCCACCGTCACTGGTGAGCAGGGGGTCTACGGGGGCCCCCAGACCGTGCTCTGGGACTACGAGGAGTCGCGACTGACCCGGGTGGTCGGGGCCCCCTCGCTCCGGTTGCCGAGAGCCGACGACCTGCTCCCGCCGCAGGCGGCACGGCGGCTGCTCGCGGGAGTGGACGACCGCGACCTGGTCGAGGTGGTGGCCGGTCAGGCTCCGATCGCGGGACGGCGGACCCAGGGGCTGCGCATCGTGCCTGCGGACCCGCGCAGCACGATCGGGGCGATCGACATCCGACTCGAGACGGTAAGCGGGCTGCCGCTCGCCGTCACCGTCATCGACGCCTCGGGACGGACCGCACTGGAGTCCCGGTTCGTCGAGCTCGAGCTGGCAGCGCCCGATCCGGTGACCCTCCAGGTCCCGGCGGCCCCCGGTGCCGTGCACGACACGGCCACCGCACCGGATCTCGTCTCACGGATCGAGCGTTCAGGCGCTTGGGTGCTTCCTGATCAGCTGGCGGACCTGCCGGCGTCCGAACCCGTCGTGGGCGGCGCCGCCACGTACGGCACGGGCCTGGTCCGCTTCGTCGTCCTGCCGCTGTCACCGCGGCTGGGTGCCCGAGTGGTGGAGGCCACCCGCAGCGAGGGCAGCGCGCTGTCCCTGCCCGGCGGAGAGGCACGGCTGATCACGAGTGGGCCGGTCACCGTCGTGGTGGCACGGGGAGCGGACGGCGAGCACGCCTACCTGATCTCCGGGCTGGTGACATCGGCCCTGCTCAGCGACGCGGCCCGGAGCCTGTTCGCCGCCCCACCTCCCCAGCGGGCTCCATGATCGTCACCCGCGGGCTCACCAAGCGTTACGGACGCCTGGTGGTGGTCGACGGCGTCGACCTGGAGGTCGGCGAGGGAGACCGGTACGGCTTCCTCGGGCCCAATGGCTCCGGCAAGACCACGACGGTCCGGATGCTGCTCGGACTCGTCTACGCCACCAGTGGCGAGATCGAGCTGCTCGGTCACGCCGTCCCGCGGCAGGTCGGGCGAGCGCTCGGCGACGTCGGATCGCTGGTCGAGTCCCCTGCGGCCTACCGCCACCTGTCGGCCCGCGCGAACCTCGACCTGCTGGACGCCGCCGGTCCACGACACCAGAGGATGTCGCGCTCGGTCCGCCGGGACAGGATCGAGGAGGTGCTCGACCTGGTCGGGCTGGGCGGCATCGGCCGACGCCCGGTCAGGGCGTACTCGCTCGGCATGGTTCAACGCCTCGGGCTGGCGTCCGCGCTCCTGCTCCGACCCCGGTTGCTGGTTCTGGACGAGCCGACCAACGGCCTTGACCCACAAGGGATCCAGGAGGTGCGCGAACTGTTACTGCGCCTCAACCGGGAGGGCACCACCGTGTTCATGTCGAGCCACCAGCTGGCCGAGGTGGAACAGCTGTGCACCCGAGTGGGCGTGATGGACTGTGGCCGTCTGGTGGCGCAGGCCGAGATGGACGACGTCCGGCGGCCGACCGGCCGAGCCCTGCTCAGGGTCGAGGACCCGCAGACGGCGATGGCGCTGCTCGACGGCCGGGTGGTGCACCGCGACGGGGATCGACTGGTGGTGAACGGGCCGGTACCGGAGGTGACCCGGCGGCTGGTGGAGGCCGGGGTCTCGGTGCTCGAAGCGCTTCCCGACAGACGCAGCCTGGAAGACCTTGTGCTCTCTGTGACCGGCCCTGGTTCCGACCGCGCCGACCGCACCGGAAGGGCCGACCGCGCCGGACAGAAGGAGCCGCCCGCGTGATCGCCGTGGAGCTCCGCAAGCTGGTGCGCCGCCCCCGGACCTGGGTCTCGGTCAGCCTACTCTGCCTGCTGCCGACGATCGTCGCGATCTTCCTTGCGGTGACCAAGATCGGTCCGCGCCCGGGGCAGGGCCCGGCGTTGTTGTCGGCGGTGCTGTCCAACGGCGCGTTGTACCCGGCGGCGGCCTTGGGCATCGTCCTGCCGATCTTCCTGCCGGTGGCGGTCGCCGTGGTGGCGGGTGAGTCCATCGCCGGGGAGGCCAGCGGCGGGACGCTGCGCTACCTGCTGGTCCGGCCGGTGGGCCGCACTCACCTGCTGCTGGCCAAGCTCGTCGCGGTGATCGCGTACACCGTGCTCGCCGTGGTCGCGGTCGCCGGCAGCGGGTACGTCGTCGGCGTCCTGTTGATCAACCAGGGCGACTTCACCGTGGCCACGGTCACCGTCTCCGGAACCCCGTTGACGTCGCAGCAGCTCCTGCTCCGCACGATGCTGATGGTGGGCTACATCGGCTGGTCGATGCTCGGGGTCGCCTCGGTCTCACTCTTCCTGTCGACGCTCACCGACTCCTCGCTCGGGGCCGCGCTCGGAGGCCTCGCCGTCCTGGTCGCCAGCACCGTGCTGGTCGGGCTGGAGGCCGCCGCGTCGGTCCGCGACTGGCTGCCGACCCGGTACTGGCTGGCCTGGGTGGACCTGTTCCGCGACCCGATCCTGTGGCGTGACGTGGAGAGTGGCCTGCTGGTGCAGACGATCTGGATCGTCGTGCTGCTCGGCATGGCCTGGGCCGCCTTCGCCACCCGCGACATCCGCGGCTGACCTGCCCGGCGCCGTCAGCCGGGTCCACGTCAGCCGGACGCGCGCAACTGTCCGCACAGGCCGGCGGAGGGGGCTTGCTCCAGGGGCGGGCCGTCCAGCGCGAGCCGCACCAGCCCGCGGGTGAGCGGGTCCGTCGGCAGCTCCCCGTGCGTCACCCGTGAGTCCGGACACACGTGCTGCACCTCGACGTCGACCGCGCCGTCCATCCGGGCCGAGGTCGGCGGCAGGACCACGTCGTCGTCCGCGGTCCAGATGCTGACCCAGCTCGGGCCGCGGGGCGACTGCGGCAGGTCACCCAGCAGGTCACTGTCGCGGCTGAGCTGCTGGCACGCCGTCGGGCATGACCCGACGAGAAGGCCCAGGCCGGCGATGCGGGTGCCGTGGTGCGGGGAACCCAGCGTGACCACCCGCCGGGCGAGCGCGTCGCCGTCCAGGTCGGCGACCCACAGCCGGGCGACCACGCCGCCGGCCGAGTAGCCCACCACATCGACGGACGGCGCCCCGGCGGCGATCTCGCGCCGGGCCAGTAGATCCAGCGAGCGGGCCTGCTCGAGCAGGTCCCCGGTATTGTCGCCCACCGGTGGGACGACGATCACGGACCGGCCATCGCGCCTCAGCGACGTCGCCAGACCCTCCAGCGACGAGGCAGACCCGCCGTACCCGGCGACCAGCAGCACCGGTCCAGGTCGGTCGGGGTCGAGCTGCGGCCCGGGGGCGCCGCCGTGCCGGTCCCTGAGCGCGAGAGTGGCCACGATGGCGGCCACCACGAGCACCGGAACGAGCCCGAGCGACCACGTTCGCAGGACTCGGCGGCGCTGGCTCACAACCGTGCAACGCCCAGGGTGGCACCACTGTTTCGTGTCAGAGGTTGAAGCGGAACGATCACGCGGGGTTTCGGCTGTCGTTGGTCACTGCCGGACTTCTTGCGGACTACGTGCGGACTGCGGGGTCACGGCGAGAGCCCTCTCGCGAGGGCGGCGTCGAACAACGTCCGGGCGACCTGCTCGGCCTTCTCGGTCGCCGCGGCCCCACCGGCTTCGCCTCGTAGCGGTCCTGGTTGCGTGCGCGCCGCAGGCGGTCGAACTCTCGCGCCGCCCTATCCGCGGGCGGCTTGTCGAAGACCGCGCGGAGGTATCGGCCGAGCGCCTCGCCCGTGTCGTGACAGGCGTCGTAGGCAATGCCGTACTTGACGACGACACTGGTGAGCAGCGGCAATTGGTTCAGGCGTTCCTCGGCCTGGCGCAGGAACGAGGTCGCACGCGCGACGTCTGCGGTCACGACATCGAGGCGTCGGGCTTCGACCAGCGCCAGCACCGTCGCCTGCTGGACGCGGGTGAGCGGAGTCAGCGCCATGGCAGCTCCCCGATCACGGCGACCGTCGGGCCGCTGCGCACGTTGTCCAGGAAAGCGGAGGGCGCGGTGAACTCCTCAGGGGTGAGGATCGTCGGGTTCACGGGACGGCGCACCGCCGTCTCGACACTGGAGCACGCCTCGTAGACCGCGTCCACGTCGGGCTCACCGAGCACCATGACGTCGATGTCGTGCGGTGCCGGACCCGCATCCCCGAGCACTCGCGCGGCGAAGGAGCCGTAGAGGAACGCCGACTCGATCCCGTCGATGCGGGCAAGCTCCTCGGCCAGCATCACCACCGGGCCGGTCGCGATCATGAGGATCTCGCGCAAGGGGGCCACCAGCGGGCTCTCGCCGTTGCCGCGGATCAGCCTCGTGCGGCCCACCTGTCGCTCGCTCAAGATGCCAGCGTCCACCAGGCGCGCGACCTCGCGGTGCGCGGTTGGGTAGGCCAGCCCGGCCCGTCTGGCCAGATCGGTGACGCTCAGTTCCTCGCCGCTGAGCAACAATGTGGAGAGCAGGCGCGCCTGACCGTCCGACCGGAAGATCGGAGCGAGGAGCGGCGCCTCAGTTCTCATATAATTGAGCTTATCCTC
Source organism: uncultured Actinomycetota bacterium (assembly GCA_963825645.1). Lineage (GTDB taxonomy): Bacteria > Actinomycetota > Actinomycetes > Actinomycetales > Kineosporiaceae > JADJPO01. The sequence continues at coordinate 181,229 of CAWGTT010000009.1, read as the reverse complement.
CATTATATCGACAGTCAACCGCCCCGAGTTCTACTCGCCGGCACGACCGACCAGAGGCTCCGTCAAGTTGATCAGTGGTGCCAGGGGAAGCATTCGCGCGGGTTCTTGGCTGTTGTCGACCGTCGTTGAGAACCGCCGAAAGGTGGCACTGGCCTGCACAGATGCAGACGCGGACGCCGAGGGCTGCGTTGGTCGCGTACGGGCAGAATCGGCCGTGGCACACCGGTCCCACGCCATGGTCTGCCTACGTACCGGAAGCCGATCCGCCACTGAGACACAGTTGGGCCCGGCGGAGTGGGCTTGGTCCCTCCACACGACGTACGCGGCAGCAAGTGCAGCTGCAGGCCGGGGCGAGCGAACGTCGTCGAAGCTGTTCACGAAACGCGCCGGCCTCCGTGATCGTCGCCGGTGTACGTTATCGGCCCGTCGGCAGGGCTGGTGCCAGACCAGAGGAGCAGACGGCGGGGAGTTGATGTCACCGGCATTGATGACGACCTCACCGTCAGCGTGGACGACCGGCATCTTGCCCTTGACGGGCGTACTCCAGGTTCTCGTGTCTTCACTCCTGTGGTCCACGGAGGGTTGAATGGCTCGGACGGGAGCCGGTGTTCTTGGCCAGGTGGGTCCTGACACTCGGCTTCATGTCGACCTGCTCCACCCGATTCGTCGAACTCACCGATGACGTAGCTGTGTCCGTCGGGTACGACCGAGTGCGATTTCTCGCACCGGTCTTCATCGGGGACACAGTCGATGTGGTCTACACCGTCAGCGCGGCAGACGACGACCGGCGACGCACCACCGCCGACGTCAGTGTCCATACCCAAGACGGCCGACTCTGCGCTGTCGCCGTGCACATCCTCAAGTTCATCAGCTGAGCGACAGTCCAGTCCCCTGAACCCGTGGCCTCGACGAGCGCGAGCTCCTCGGGCCCGGTTGGTCGCCAGAGCGTCAAGGTGTCGGTCGAGATCGCAGCCACGACGACAAACATGCGCAATGCGCGGTCCGAACGCGATGGGATCGGGCACTACCAATCCACGCGGGGCACGCTGCCTCGTGTCTGACGACACCGGCCGGAAGGCGGACGCGCTATGCCGCGATCCGCCCGCGCGGCACGTGCGTCTACCAGCCGCGAAGGCGGCAGTGTCCTACCGCCCAAGGTCACGTCCACAGACCTGCCCACTGGTAGCACCGAGGCCGGAGATCGGGCCTCTGAAACTGCCCGATCAACCCCATGCTGCTTGAATCCCTGCGGACTCAGTGCGGACTGGAGAGGGTCACACCCCTTCTGACCCGCGGAACATCTCGCTTTACGCGTTGAAGCGGAACTCGACCACGTCGCCGTCCGCCATCACATAGTCCTTGCCCTCGATCCGGACCTTGCCGCGCGCCTTCGCCTCGGCCATCGAGCCGGCGGCCACCAGATCGTCGTAGCCGACCACCTCGGCCTTGATGAACCCGCGCTGGAAGTCGGTGTGGATCACCCCGGCGGCCTGGGGCGCCGTCCAGCCCCGCCGGATCGTCCACGCCCGCGCTTCCTTCGGACCGGCGGTCAGGTAGGTCTGCAGCCCCAGGGTGTGGAACCCGATGCGTGCCAGCTGGTCCAGGCCCGACTCGCTCTGCCCGACGCTGGCCAGCAGCTCGGCGGCCTCGGCGTCGTCCAGCTCGACCAGCTCGGACTCCAGCTTGGCGTCCAGGAAGACCGCGTCGGCCGGGGCGACCAGCGCCCGCATCTTCTCCTGCAGCGCAGCGTCGGTCAGCCCGACCTCGTCGACGTTGAACACATACAGGAAGGGTTTGGCGGTCATCAGCGAGAGCTCGCGGATCGGCGTGAGATCGACCCTCGCCGCGTGAAGCGGCGTCCCGACGTTGAGCGTCTCCTGCGCCGCCACCGCGGCGTCGAGGACGGCGCGGTCCGTCTTGCGCCCTTTCACCTCCTTGTCCAGGCGCGGGATCGCCTTCTCCAGCGTCTGCAGGTCGGCCAGGATCAACTCGGTGTGGACCACCTCGATGTCATCGGCGGGGTCGACCTGCCCCGCGATGTGCACCACATCATCGTCGGCGAACACCCGAACCACCTGGCAGATGGCGTCGGCCTCGCGGATGTTGGCCAGGAACTTGTTGCCCAGCCCCTCCCCCTCGCTGGCTCCCTTGACGATGCCGGCGATGTCGACGAACGACACCGTGGCCGGCACGATCCGCTCGCTGGAGAAGATCGTCGCGAGCACCTGAAGCCGCGCATCCGACAGCGGCACCACTCCGACATTCGGCTCGATCGTGGCGAACGGGTAGTTCGCGGCCAGGACGTCGGCCTTGGTCAGTGCATTGAACAGCGTGGACTTGCCGACGTTGGGCAGTCCGACGATGCCGATGGTGAGTGCCACAGGGAGAGGAGTCTACCGGCGTCAACCCTCCCCCACGTTCGGGCGTCCATCGCGTACGGTGCCTGCCAGCAGCGCACCGTAGCCACCAAGGGGGATACCGCGTGAACCGCATCAGCCGATCGGGCCGCTTCGTCGGACGGCGACTGCTCGCCGCCGCGACTCTGCTCGCCGGGACCCTGGCCGTGCCGATGGCCGGCGCACCGTCGGCGCAGGCCGCCCAGCAGGTGGGTAACGACATCTCCTGGCCGCAATGCAGTCTCGCCCAGGGCGGCTACGCCAACCCGATGCCGGCAACTAGGACCGGCTTCGTCGTGATCGGCACCACCCGCGGCCTGCCGTTCACCGCCAACCCCTGTCTGGCCGACCAGGCCCGCTGGATCCGCAACTCCTTCCGCCCGTTTCACGCCTACTCGATGGCCGCCTACCCGACCCAGGCGCAGTACAACCGCTATGGCGTGAAAGGCCCGTTCGCCAAGAGCACCGTCCTCAACCGGATGCGCAACGTCGGCTACGCGGAGGCCGCGCACAGCATCAACACCCTCAAACGAGTGGGCCTGCGACCGGCCCGGATCTGGATCGACATCGAGACGCGCACCAAACAGCCCTGGCCGAGCGCTCCCGGCAACGCCACCGCCACGGCACGCAACAGGGCGATCATCGAAGGCATGCTCGCGGCGTACAAGGCGGTCGGCATCCCGGCTGGGTTCTACAGCAACGCGTCGGGCTGGTCGGCGATCACCAACGGCTGGCAGCGGCCCGACATCCCGTTCTGGGCCACCGTCGGCACGCGCGGAAAGGCCGCTGCCACAGCGCAGTGTGGCAAGAAGGGCCTCAACGGCGGCCCGGTGCACCTCGTGCAGTGGTGGGACAGCCAGCCGATGGACTGGGACGTCGCCTGCGCCGGCCACGCCGTCCGCTCACCCAGGATCACCCTGAGCTGGCCGGCCCGGTCGAGTGCCCGCAGTACCTACGGCCGCACCGACGTGATCCTCACCGCGGGCCCGTCGCGCCGCCAGGTCTGGCAGCTCACCGTCCGCGACGCCTGCACCAACGCCGTGGTCTGGCGTGGCCCGACCGCCGTCACCGCCGACAAGATCGTCGCGCGGTGGAAGGGACGGCGCAGCAACGGTTCTCTGGCCCCGACCGGTGTCTACAAGCTCATCCTCCAGACCGGCAACAACACCCCACCGACGGGGCCCGTCTACGCGCCCCTGCACCAGATCTCGGACGCCAACGGCCGCGGGGGCACCTGCCGGACGACAGTGAGGCGCGGCTTCCGCTGACCGGTCCCGGGCGGCTGTCCGCTTCCGGGGAGAACCGCTCCGCGACTGGCTTCGCCGGACGTCGCGTCCGCGGACCTCCCCTCCGCTCCCTGCCACCACCGGACCGCAGGGGGAACGGACGCGCGGCGTCATCAGCCCGTGCGCCCATAGCGCTGGGAGGCGCGAGCGCGGGCCTTGTCCGCCTCGACGTCGCGATCCTTCGGCGTACCGTGCGGCACCAGGGCGTCGAGCAGCCGCTGGGTGGCAGCGGCGACCTCGGCCACGGCGGCGGCGAAGGCCTCGGTGTTGTCCTGGGCGGGCTTCGTCGTCCCGGCGATCTTGCGGACGTACTGCAGCGCAGCGGCGTGGACCTCGTCCGGCCGGGCCGGCGGGGCGAAGTTGTGCAGGGTCCGGATGTTGCGGCACATGCAGGGGACGCTAGCCCGCCGCCGGGTCGAGTAGTGACCCGAACCGGCGAGAGGCCATGGCGCACACTGTCCGGGTGACCACCGTGCCGACGATCCGATCCCGTCTGCCCGTGCTGGTGACCTGCCAGATCCTCGGCGGGGTCGGCGTGGCGACCGGCATCGCGGTGGGCGGACTCCTCGCCGAGCAGATCTCCGGATCTGCCTCGATGTCGGGGTTGGCGCAGAGCGCCTCGGTGCTCGGCGGCGCACTGCTCGCCGTTCCGCTCGCCACCATCGCCGAGCGACGGGGCCGGGCACCGGCCCTGTCGACCGGGTATCTGGTCGCCTTCGCCGGCGCCATGCTGGTCCTGGCGTCGGCCGTGCTGGACCGGTTCTCGTTGCTGCTGTGCGGCATGACGCTGTTCGGTGCGGCGACGGCCCCCGGGCTGCAGGCACGGTACGCGGCGATCGACGGCGTGGACGGCGCTCACCGCGGCCGGGTGCTGTCCACCGTGGTGTGGGCGACGACGATCGGCGCCGTGCTCGGGCCGAACCTGTCCGGCGTGGGCGGTCGTCTCGGTGACAGCGTCGGAGTCCCGTCGCTCTCCGGACCGTTCCTGTTCTCGCTGGGCGCGTTCGCCGCCGCGGCGGTGCTGCTGCTCGCGCTGCCCGGCGGGCGTGACCCGTTGGGCCACAAGAGGTCCTCCGTGTCCACGCAGCAGGCTCTGAACGCCGTCCGGACCGAACCGGCCGCTTTGGCGGGGATGACGGCGATGGCCGGCGCCCACGCTGTGATGGTGGCCGTGATGGTGATGACGCCGGTACATCTGGGCCACGGCGGCGCCACGCTACAGATCGTCGGACTCGTGATCAGCCTGCACATCGCGGGGATGTACGCGCTGAGTCCGGTGATGGGGATGCTGACCGACCGTTGGGGTCCGCCCCCGACGATCGGGCTGGGCATCGCCGTCCTGCTCGCCGCACTGCTGACCACCGCCACCGCAGCGGGTGATCAGCACGCCCGGGTGGCCGGCGGGCTGACCCTGCTCGGTCTCGGCTGGTCGGCGTGCATGGTCGCCGGGTCGGCATTGCTCTCGAGCAGCGTTCCGCTGGAGGTGCGGACAAAGGTGCAGGGCAGCGGCGACCTGGTCATGGGCCTGTCGGCGGCGGCGGCCGGGATCCTTGCGGGTCCGGTTCTGGACACCGGCGGCTACAGCACCCTCTCGTTCGGCGCCATGGTGCTGTTGGTGCCGATCGTCGTGCTGGTTCTGCGGTCGAGGGCCCACCAACTCTCCTACGGTGCTCGACCGTCGACGCGTCGGCTCTCGTAGGGTACGAGGCATGGCTGTCGAGTCGACGATGGTGCCGATCGGCACCGCGATGCCCTCCTTCACCCTCCCGGACCTCGCCGGCAGACCGGTCTCCAGCGAGACCTTCGCCGGGCGCGCGCTGCTGATCGTGTTCGCGTGCAACCACTGCCCCTATGTGCGGCACGTCGAATCCGGCCTCGCCGACGTCGTGCATGCGCACCCGGATCTACAGGTGGTGGCGGTCTGCACCAATGACGCCGACGCCTACCCGGACGACGCGCCCGCCGCCCTGGCCGAGCAGGCGGCCCGCGCCGGCTGGGACTTCCCCTACCTGGTCGACGCGACCCAAGACGTCGGCCGGACCTTCCGCGCCGCCTGCACTCCGGACTTCTTCCTCTACGCCCCGGACGGCCGGCTCGCCTACCGGGGCGCCATGGACGCCTCGACCCCTGGGAACGGGCTGCCGGTCACAGGCGAGCTGCTGGACGGCGCGATCTCCTCGGTGCTGGCCGGCGAGCCGGTCCCGGAGCCGCACCGGCCCAGCCTGGGCTGCTCGATCAAGTGGCGCGAGTGAGCGCCCGCCGATCAGGCTCGGGTCAGACCAGGCCGTTCAGCCCGGTCGTGGGCAGGTGGATCCAGCCTTCGGCAGCTGCGAGGTCCGGACGGTCCGGAGGTTCAGTCCGTCCCATCCGGACGGCGCGGGCCACGAGAGCATCCGAGGGTAGGTCGTCGGGCAGCCGACCCGGCACTCGAGCGGACTGTCGGTGGGGGCTGCAAGGCTGCGGCCATGAACCTGCCGTCCCTGATGAGCCTGCTGGCCGCGGCGATCGGCGCCGCGGCGACCTGGCTGATCGCGGTACCGAGACTGCGGGAGCGGCTGGTCCGCGCCCGGGTCGAGGCCGACCTGCTCCGGGAACGGGTGACCGACCTGGAGGGGGCGGCGGCGCAGGACCGTGAGCTGGCGGCGACGCTGTCACCACTGGCGAGCACGCTGACCCGGGTCGAGCAGCAGGTCCGCACGCTGGAACGGGATCGGGTGGAGCAGTACGCCCGGCTCGGTGAGCAGATCGAGTCGGTGCGCGTCTCCGGTGAGGCACTGCGCGAGCACACCGCGGCGCTGGCCGGTGCGTTGCGCTCGCCGACCGCTCGGGGCTCCTGGGGAGAGGTCCAGCTGCGTCGGGTAGTCGAGCACGCGGGCATGCTGGCGCGTGTCGACTTCACCGAGCAGGCGACCGGCATCACCCCGGACGGCGCGACGGTGCGCCCGGACCTCGTCGTCCATCTACCCGGCGGCAAGCATGTGGTCGTCGATGCCAAGGCACCGCTGAGCGCCTTCCTGCACGCCGGGGAGAGCAGGGCAGGTGGTGGGCTCCCCGAGGAGTACGAGAGACAGACGACCGCCCACGCCAGGGCGTTGCGCGGTCACGTCGATGCCCTCGCCGCCAAGGAATACTGGCGTGCGTTCGACCCCAGCCCTGAGCTCGTGATCTGTTTCGTGCCCGGCGAGGCCTTCCTGGCGGCGGCGTGCAGCGCCGACCCCAGCCTGCTGGAGCACGCGATGGCCCGTCGGGTGGTGCTGGCCACTCCCACCACGCTGCTCGCGCTGCTGCGCACCGTCGCCCTGACCTGGCAGAGCGAGGTACTGGCGGGCAGCGCTCGGGAGGTGTTCACCCTCGGCCGCGACCTCTACGCCCGCCTGGGAACCCTGGGCTCCCACACCGCCCGGCTCGGCCGCAGCCTCGAGCGGGCGGTCGAGGACTACAACGCCGTGGTCGGCACCCTTGAGCGCCGGGTCCTGGTCAGTGCACGACGGCTACACGACCTGGGCCTCGGCGACGACGAACCGGCCGTTCCCGCACCGCTGGAGGTGACCAGGCGCCGGCTCACGGCGACAGAGCTGTCCGCCGCCGACGACGAGAGCGGGGCGCTGACCGGATGATCACCTCGTCGCCCGCAGCCTGGCGCGGCCTCACCTTAGCGCGCGCCGGCCGCCTTGAGGTCGCGCCGCAGCTCCTTCGGCAGCGAGAACAGCAGGTCTTCCTCGGCCGTGACGACCTCGTCGATGGAGTCGAACCCGCGTTCGGCCAACCACGCGACCACCCCATCGACCAGCACCTCGGGCACCGAGGCCCCCGAGGTCAGCCCGATCGTCGACACTCCGTCCAGCCACGCCGGGTCGAGCTCTTCGGCCCAGTCGACCCGGTGGGCGGCCTTGGCACCGTGCTCCAGGGCCACCTCGACCAGCCGCACGGAGTTCGAGGAGTTCGCCGACCCGACCACGATGAGCAGGTCGCACTCCGGCGCGATCTTCTTCACCGCTACCTGGCGGTTCTGGGTGGCGTAACAGATGTCGTCGCTCGGCGGGTCGGCCAGCAGGGGAAAGCGCTCCCGAAGCCGCCGGACGGTCTCCATCGTCTCGTCCACCGACAAGGTGGTCTGGGAGAGCCAGACCACCCGGTCGGGGTCGCCCACGGTGATCCGGTCCACGTCGTCCGGGCCGTCGACGATCTGGATCCGGTCGGGCGCCTCTCCCGACGTCCCTTCGACCTCCTCATGGCCGGCGTGCCCGACCAACAGGATGTCGTAGTCGGAGTCGGCGAACCGGATGGCCTCCTTGTGCACCTTGGTCACCAGTGGGCAGGTGGCATCGATGGTGCGCAGGTTTCGCTCGGCCGCATCCCGATGAACCTGCGGCGAGACCCCATGAGCCGAGAACACGACCAGAGCCCCCTCAGGGACCTCTTCGGTCTCGTCGACGAAGACGGCACCGCGTTGCTCCAAGGTGGACACCACGTGGCGGTTGTGCACGATCTGCTTGCGCACGTAGACGGGTGCTCCGTGCAGCTCGAGCGCCTTCTCGACCGCCACCACGGCACGGTCGACGCCGGCGCAGTAGCCACGCGGCGCCGCGAGCAGCAGCCGCTTGGTCGGCGCGGGCGCATATGCCTCGGAGGTGAGGTCGGAGGTCATCGGCGTGGGAGGCATCGGCGTGGGCGGCAGATGTGTGGGCGGAGCGCTCGGTGGACACCTGATCGGGCCGTGCAGACTGTGGACTCACCCGGCCATCGTACGAACCACGGGACCGACCCGCCGGGTGAGCGCCCGAACGCCCACGAGACGGGTCCGCGCGGACGCGACGTCTAGGCTGACGCCGGTGAGCCCTCGCGATATCCCGGCGACGGCCGGAGCCACGTCACCCGAACGGCCGTGGCCGGTACGGCTGCTCACCGCCAAGCTGACCGAGTACCTGGCCAAGGCGCCGGCGGTCTGGCTCGAAGGCCAGGTGGTGCAGGTCACGCGCCGTCCGGGGCAGGGCACGGTGTACCTGACCCTGCGGGACACCGACGTCGACCTGTCGTTCTCACTCACCGTCGCCGCCCGCCTACTCGACGGCCTGACGAGCCCGTTGCGCGACGGCAGCCACGTCGTGGTCCACGCCCGCCCCCAGCTGTCCCCTCGCCGCGGGAGTCTCAGCCTGGCCGCCGACGACCTGCGTCCGGTCGGCGTCGGCGAGCTGCTGGCCCGGCTGGAACACCTTCGCCGGCTGCTGGCCGCTGAGGGCCTGTTCGATCCCGGGCGCAAACGCCCGCTCCCCTTCCTGCCCGGCAGGGTGGGGCTGATCTGCGGACGGGCCAGCGCCGCCGAGCGCGACGTCGTGGAGAACGCCCGGAAGCGATGGCCTGCGGTGGATATCGAGATTCACGCGGTCGCCGTCCAGGGCACGAACGCCGTCACCGACGTGGTCTGCGCCCTGCAGACTCTGGACGCCGACCCACGCATCGACGTGATCGTGGTCGCCCGGGGCGGCGGCTCCCTGGAGGACCTCCTGCCGTTCAGCAACGAGACACTGCTGCGCGCCGTGGCCGACTGCCGTACTCCCGTGGTCTCGGCGATCGGCCATGAGGTCGACGCCCCGCTGCTCGACCTGGTCGCCGACGTCCGCGCCTCGACTCCGACCGACGCCGCCCGGCGAATCGTGCCCGACGTGGCCGAAGAGCGGGCCAGGGTGGGGGAGGCCCGCTCCCGGCTGCGCAGCGCCGTCCGGCTGCGCCTGGACCGGGAGCGGCAGGCCATCGACGCCCTCACCGCCCGGCCGGTGCTCAGCCGCCCCGCCGACCTGCTCAGCCGCCACCATGAGCAGGTCATCGCGCTACGTGCCCGGGCCGCCTCGACTACCCGCGCCCGGCTCGAGCGGGCCGCGGACGACGTGACGCACCTGCGCGAGCGGGTCGCCGCCCTCTCCCCCGCCGCCACCCTGGCCCGCGGCTACGCCGTCGTCCAGGACGCCTCCGGCACCGTCCTGCGTGACCCCGACCAGGTCAGGCCCGGCGAGAACCTGCGGATCCGCCTGGCCCGGGGCGAGCTCGCCGCCGTCGTGCCTGCCACCACCGGCCGTAGGGTGGCGCCATGAGCACGGCCGGCGCTGCGCGTGAATCATCCGGTGCGCCGGACGCGCCACAGCTCGACGGGCTCGCCGCCGAGGTCGCGGCGATGGGCTACGAGCAGGCCCGGGACAGCCTGGTCGAGGTGGTCCGGGCGTTGGAGGACGGCGCGGCCACCCTGGAGGAGTCCCTCGCCCTGTGGGAGCGGGGTGAGGCGTTGGCCCGGCGATGCGAGGAATGGCTGGACGGCGCCCGAGCCCGGATGGACGCTGCACTGGCCGCTCGGGAGCCGCCCGAGGCCTAGACCCGATCGGAAAGGCACCCGATCGGCCACGAGCGGGCGGGCCGCGCTCGGCGCCAGGTCAGCCTTGCGTGGCCCGTAGCGCGGCCTGCAGCAGCCGCACGGCCTCGGTCAGCTCCGGCGGCACCGTCGTGTCGTAGGCCACCACCGTGGCCCCGGCATAGCCGATCTCGTAGCGCTGCAGATCGGCCCCTTTGGGCGGCGGCGGGTAGGTGTGGTCGCTGCTGAACAGCCCCGACCGCTCGAGCTCGGCGACGATCGCCGCGACCTCGTCCTGAGGCAGACGCCCGACGGATCGCCGTCCACTCACCTCGGCGAGCGCTGCACCGTCGGCGCCGATCTGCAGGGAGCGGATCTGTGCGGTGAAGCCGCCCTCGACCGCGAATGTGATCACCGGCTCCCCCTCCACAGACTCCGACCGGGTCGGCACCAGGGTGCCCGACGTCTGGGCGGACGGCGAGGCCCGCCCCGCCGTCGATGCGTGCGTGGTCGGTGGCGCCGGCGAGACGGACGCCCCCGACGCACTCGGCGAACCGGAGGCGACGTCCGACCCATCGCCGCCGTCACCGGCGCAGGCGGCCAGGACCAGACCGGCCACACCGACGACCAGCAGGCGCGCCGGCTGCCGTCCCGGCACCGGCGTACTCAGCCGACACCCACGGCACGCCAGGCTCCGCGCACGATCTGGGTCGCGCCCTTGGTCACCGCGCCGGACTTGACCAGGATCCGCGCCGAGGTCGCCACCTGCTCGGCCGCCTGGGCGAACGTGGCGTTGGACGACAGCGCCTGCAGGGCGTGGTACCAGATCCGGGTGGCCTCGAACGTGTCGCCCATCTCCGTCGCCGCCAGGTAGAAGGCCCGGTTCGGGATGCCGGAGTTGATGTGCACACCCCCGTTGTCGGCGTTGCCGGTGTAGAGGTCGTCGTAGTGCGCCGGTTGCGGGTCGGTGCCGAGGATCGGGTTGTCGTAGGCACTGCCCGGGTGGCTCATCGAGCGCAGCGCCTCCCCGTACAGGTTCGGACCCATGATCTCGTCACCGATCAGCCAGTCCGCCTCGTCCGGAGTCTCGCCTGCCGCCCACTGGGTGATCGAGGTGCCGAACACATCGCTGAAGTGCTCGTTGAGCGCGCCGGACTCGCCCTGGTAGAGCAACCCGGAGGTGAACTGGGTGACGCCGTGGGCAAGCTCGTGCCCCACCACGTCCAGCGACCGGGCGAAGCCGGAGAAGATCACACCGTCCCCGTCACCAAAGGTCATCTCGTCGCCGTCCCAGAAGGCGTTGTTGTACTGGACGTCGAAGTGCACATTGAGAACCAGGTCGAGTCCCCTGTTGTCGATCGACGTCCGGCCCAGCTTGTCGACGAAGAAGCTGCGGACGGTACCGGCGTGGTTGTAGGCGTTCAGCGCGTCGGCGTCGTCGGTCTCGGGGTCACCCTCGGCCCTGACCAGCTTCAGTCGCTGCGTGGTCGTGGTCTGGCTGTCGTAGACCTCGCGCCGTGACGTGCCGGTCGGCGTCGGTGCGAGCCGTGCCGTCCCGGTTCCGGTCGCGGCCTTCTTGAGCGCTTTGGCGCGCCGCTTGCGGGCGTCCTCGGACACCTTGAGCTGGTCGGCATGAGCAGCGGGCCCCTCTGCCCGCTTGGCCACCTCTCGCTGCACGTGCGGCGGGACGAACCAGCACTGCGCAGCCTGCGTCGTCAGTCTCGGATACCGCATCTCCTGCTCACCTCTTCGCGTCATCGGTGGCCCACTCGGTGCCACGCCTGTGATGAGGCTGCAGCCCACCGCTCAGATACGTGCCGCCCGGGCCCGTTCGGATCCCGACGGCGTGCTCGGCGATGGCGCGCCACGGGGGACGGCTGCGCAGTCGCGGCTCAGCGGTCCCGGCACACCGGCGCGACCTCACCCGGTCGGCGCAGCAGCACGATCACGTTGTCCTGCACGACCGGCTCGAAGCCGCGCGAGAGCGCCAGCGCGTACGCCACCTCGGGGCTGGTTCCCTGCCACCCGGTGTCCTCGCGGCTGAAGTCGAGCACCATCCACGTGGCCTGCTCGTTCGAGCGCTGGATCCGGGTCACGTAGTCACGGCCGGTCAGGTGTGGGGCGATGCTGTTGTCGGCCTCGATGCACACGTCGGAGGGGATCTGCTCCAGCACCCGGTCGATCGCCTGGACGCGCAGGTCGCGGGCCCAGAACCGCTCCGTCCAGATCCTGCTCACCGGATAGTCCCCGGCCTGGACCAGCATGCCCAGCACCAGCACGGCCGCGCACCCGGTCAACCATGCGGACACCAGCCGGTCGCCGTCGGACCATCGGCGCAGCCATCCGCCCGGGCTGCGCCGAGCAAGCACCCGGCGCAGCCCGGCCACGGCGTCCACCGCGGCCAGGAACAGGATGGGTGCGAGCACGCTGGAGTAGTGGAAGTTGGTCGTCCACAACAGCTCCCGCGAGTTGAGCATCCGCTGGGCGATGAACGGTGCGGTCAGCAGCACGTAGCGAGAGCCCAGACACAGGTACAAGGTCGGCATGCCGAGGGCGAGCAGGGTCTGTGTCTTGCGCCATGGGGTGAGCATGAGTACCAGGACGCTCCACGGCTGGGTCACGGCGAACCGGGCGGCGCTGCCCAGGTCGGGCCCGAGGGCGGGGAAGGTCCAGTAGACGAACCCGTTCCCGCCGGCGAAGTGCGGGATCACCACGCCGGTCGCCAACCGGTAGCCCAGACCCCCGAGCACCACCAGGCCCGCGCCGGCGAGCAGATCGTCGCGGCGGGGGCGCAGCCGGCGGTCCGGCCCTCCCAGCCGCACCGCATGGACGGCGACCAGCACCCCCGCCACCGCGACGAAGGCGCCCATGTCCTCCCGAGTGGCCAGGAGCACCAGGCACCCGGCCAGAGTCGTCCAGCGTGCCCGTCGGTCGATCGCGTCGACGACGACGGCGATCGCCGGGATCGCAAAGGCGATCTCGTGCACGTCGAACTGCACCATTCGCTGCAGCGGCCAGCTCAGGCCGTAGAGCCCGGCGACAACCAGCGCCGGCCGTGAGCCGAGACGTCGCGCGGTGAAACGGGCCACCGGCACGAGCGAGGCGGCGATCAGAGCGGCCTGGGCGAGCAGCAGCGCCCGCGGGTCGGCCCAGATCCAGTACAGCGGCGCCCAGAGCACCAGCACCGGGTGGAAGTGGTCACCGAGCAGGTGGAACCCGGGACCCTTCAACGGCACGATCGGGGCGTGGAACTGCGCGTAGGCCCGCACGGCCTGGTCGAAGATGCCCAGGTCGAACCCCGTGGTCAGGTAACGGTCGTGGCGTGCCAGGGCGTAGGTCGAGTAGATCGTGAACACCGTGAGGCAGAGACCAGCCAGCCACCGGCGGTCCCGGATCGTCACGACGCAGGTCGGGAGCGGTCCGCACTAGCGAACTGCTCGGCCAGCCGCCTCGCGTCGTCCAGGCCGCCACCCTTGGCCAGCACCAGCGTGGAGCGGCCGTCCTCGCGGCGCAGCAGCGAGGTGAGCGAGCGTTCCTGCTTCACGTAGGACTCCCAGACCAGACCGCCGGCCTCTACCGCACCCTGGTCCTGCCCCCCGTGGGTCAGCGAGGACTGCCAGCTTGCGGACCATCCGGCGGCCTGCACCAGGCCCACGTAGCGGTCCTGGTCGGTGAGGTAGTTGATCGTCCAGGACGGCAGGTCACCGGTGTCGCGCCGCACCCGCGCGCTGGTCACGCTCCAGCCGGTCGGCACCGGGGTGGCCGGTGCGAAACCGAGCTCATCAGCGGCCTGACTGGCCGCGGAGGCCAGGTCGACCGACGGTCGGGGGACCGACGTGGGCCGGGGAACCAGCACCACCAGCAGCGCGACCGCCGCAATGATGACCAGCATCGAGCGCACCATGTCGGCGGCGCTCTTGCGAAGACCCCGGTTCACCGCCTCATCCTGGCGCACCGAGGCACTGCCGGGCGAACCGGGCGGCCGACTAACATCCGGTCATGGCTGACGACCTGCAGGGCCACGAAGGTGCCCCTCAGACCACGCCGGACGGCGAGGCGACCCGTACGGGCAGCGATGACGTCCTGGTGGTCGGTGAGGCCCTGGTCGACATCGTGATGACCTCCGACGGGATCGTGAAGGCCGAGCACCCGGGCGGAAGCCCGGCCAACGTGGCCCTGGGGCTGGCCCGCCTCGGGCGACGCGTCAGCCTGCTCACCCGGGTCGGACGCGACGAGCGCGGCAGGACCATCACCGACCATCTGCGTGCCTCGGGGGTGCACATCGTCGCGGCGTCGGTGACCGACGCCGCCACCTCGACCGCCGCCGCCGTCGTGGACGCCGACGGCGTGGCCACGTATGACTTCGACATCGACTGGCGGCTTCCCGACACGGTGCGTTCGCTGGACGACCTCGCCCCCGCCCGCGCACTGCACACCGGGTCGATCGCGGCGTTCCTGGCCCCGGGCGGCGACGCCGTCATCGACCTGGTCGCCGCGGCCCGGGGCCGGATGACGGTCAGCTACGACCCGAACGCCCGTCCACGTCTGATGGGCGACGCCGCGACGGCCCGGGAGCGGGTCGAGCGGGTCGTCGCCGAATGCGACCTGGTGAAGGCGAGCGACGAGGACCTGGCGTGGCTGTATCCCGACAAGGACGTGGACGAGGTGGCCGCCCGCTGGCTGGACACCGGGCCAGCGATCGTCGTCGTGACCCGGGGCGGTGACGGGGCGGTGGCCCTGTGCCGCGCCGGGCGGGTGGAGGTAGCGGGCCAGGAGATCACCGTGGTCGACACGGTGGGCGCCGGCGACTCCTTCTCCTCGGGCCTGCTCGACCATCTCGCCGAGGTCGACCTGCTCGGGGCGGACCGGCTTGCCGACCTGCAGGCGATCAGCGCCGATCAGGTCGCGGCGATGCTGGCCCACGCCGGCCGGATCTCGTCGATCACCTGCCAGCGCGCGGGCGCCGACCCCCCTTGCCGGTCTGAGCTCTGAGCCGGCCTGAGATCTGAGCCGGCCTGAGCTGCACGCCGATCGCTCAGCGGCGCTCGCGGCGCGGTCGACCGGTTGTCCCGCGGAGCACCAGACGCACGTCGTGCACCGCGGAGCTGGCATCCGGCGCGAAGTCCGGCTCGGCACCGCGCTCGAGCTGGGAGAGCAGCCACGCAGCGGCCGCAGCCCCCTGGTCGGCGACCGACTGGGCGACTGTGGTGAGGTCGAAGGTCTGTGACAGCTCGTGGTCGTCGATCCCGATCACCGAGATGTCCTCCGGGCAACGAAGACCGCTATGCCGTAGGGCACGAAGGGCTCCGAAGGCCATCTCGTCGGACTGACAGAACACCGCCGTCGGGGCACCGCCGGGCTCGGCGAGCAGGCTTGTCATCGCCAGCTCACCGCCCGCCGCGGTGTAGCCGCCGTCTCGCTCCCACCCGGGTCGGGCTTCGATGCCGGCCATCGTCAGCGCCTCGCGGTACCCGTGTGTGCGCCACCCCGGAACGGTGAACCTGTCCGGGCCGAGCAGGTCGCCGCCGATGCAGCCGATCCGGCGGTGTCCGAGGTTGATCAGGTGCTGCACGGCGACCCGAGCGGCCGCCACGTCGTCGATCCGGTCGCTGTGCAGACCGGTGAGCGGCTCTCCGACTGAGGCCAGAGGGACGCCGAGGCCGCGCAGGGCCCCGATCTCCCGGGCCTCCAACGGCAGGGCCACCAGCAACACCGCGTCGACACGACGACGCACCGGCAGCTGCTCGAAGAACTCCTGGCGGCGCTGACGGTCGGCCAGCACGTGCAGGACCAGGTCGTAACCCTGCCCGCGCAGCACCTCCTCGATGCCGCGCAGCACCTCGGCGAAGAACCACCGGTTCGCATACGGCAGCACCACCCCGACCGAGCGGACCCGTCCGGTGACCAGCCCGGACGCCAAAGGTGAGACCGTGTAGTCCAGCTCGGCCGCAGCCAGGAGCACCCGCTCCCGGGTCACCGGCGAGACGTTCGGCAGGTCGCGAAGGGCACGCGAGACCGTGGCTACCGAGACCCCAGCGCGAGCAGCGACGTCGACGATGCTCGAGCGCGCACCCGGGCGGTCGCCCGGCTGCCCGGGTACGGCGTGCACCAAGGGCCTCCTTGTCAGTACCTTTGCCGCCACCGTGACACGTGGCGGCACTCAGGACAAGCGTTCACAGACACCCACCGTTGCTTCAGTCAGGTCAACCGCATGTCCTGACGAAGCCGAGCGGCGTCGAAGGGCTCATGCAGGTCGTTGCAGCTCTGGAGTGGGTCGTGGCGTGGTTCCCACGACGCCTCGACCCCGTGCGCCTGAGATCTGGCGCGTCGGCCTGCGCCGACGTGGGTCGATGGCGTTGACTGGGCTGCGACATGATCCGGATCGGCGACAGACACCCGGCGCGGGGGCCCCGACACAGTGCCACCGGACTCCTGGTCGTGGTCCTGGCCCTGCTCGGGGGCCTGGTGGTGTCGGCCGCCGGGTGCGCCGGCGCCGCCCCCACGGCTCCCCGCGAGGTCGAGACCGCCGACCCGTCGCTCTCCGACGTGCCACTCGGGCTCGAGGGCGAGGCTCAGGCGAGCGACCTGCCGGTCTTCGCGGGAGTGAGCCGGGGCGGGCCTCACGCCTCGGCCCTCCCCGGCCAGGTCGAGGAGCTGCGCCAGGGCGGGGTTGACGCGCTGAGCGAGAACCGGCGGGGCGGCACCGCCGGGTGGCTGATCGGCGACCAGCCGAAGGACGTACTGATCGAAGGGTTCGCCGACGCGGTCAGCGTGCTGGCCGGTGACCCGATCGGCCTGCACGTCAGCTCGACGGCGCCGACGTTCCGGGTCGAGGTCTTGCGCACCGGCGACTACGAGGGCCGATGGGCTCGGCAGGTGTGGGCCAGTGGCGACCTGCGCGGCGGGGTGCGCACCGAGCGCATCGTCGAGGAGTCCACGAGGATGGTCAGCGCGACCTGGCCCCGCTCGATCACCCTCGACAGCACGGGCTGGCTACCCGGCGCCTACCTGGCCAAGCTGGTCGGTTCGGACGGCGCCGCCTCGTTCGTGCCGTTCGTGGTCAGGGACGCCACGAGCCGGGCCGCGGTCCTGCTGGTGCACGGGGTGGCCACCTGGCAGGCGTACAACCCCTGGGGGGGGCCGAGCACCTATCGCGGATACCAGAGGTCGGACAAGGCCGAGGACTTCGCGCTGCGCTCCACCGCGGCCTCCTTCGATCGGCCGTACGCCCGCGGCTTCGGCGCCGGCGGCTTCCTCACCGACGAGCTGCCCGCGGTGGCCGCCGCCGAGCGGCTCGGCCTGCACCTGAACTACGCCACCGACCTCGACCTGCAACTGCACCCCGAGGTGCTGGACGGCGCGGTGGCCGTCGTCGTCCTCGGCCACTCGGAGTACTGGTCGCGACAGATGCGGGCCAACCTGACCGCGGCCCGGGACCGGGGGGTGAACCTGGCCTTCCTCGGCGCCAACGACGTCCACCGCCGGATCCGGCTCGCCGACTCCTCGCTGGGAGCCGGACGGATCATGGTGAACTACAAGCTCGGCGAGGACGACCCGGTCAAGAGCCCGGACACCACCGCGGACTGGGGCCGCCCACCGTATGCGAACCCACAGGCCTCGCTGGTCGGTCCGATGTTCTCCTGCGCTCACTCAGGCGGCGACCTGGTGATCAACGACCCGGACGCCTGGCCGTTCGCCGGGCTCGGGCTGGCTTCCGGAACCCGGTTGCCGGGGCTGATCGGGCCGGAGTACGACCGGGTGAACCTGGTGGTGACCACGCCGCGGCCGCTCCAGGTGCTCGCCCACTCCCCTGTCGTCTGCCGCGGCCAGCCGGACGCCTCGGACATGACCTGGTACAGCCACGCCAGCGGCGCGGGAGTGTTCGCGGCGGGCACGCTGAGGTGGGTGCCGGCGATGGACGGCGTCGATCCGCTGACCTCGCGGGTGGTCACCGCGGTCACCGAGCGGGTACTGCGTGAGATCGCCCGCCCGCAGGCGGGCGCACGGATCCCGGCGCGGGACAACGTGGCGCGGTACTACACCCCGGACGGCGCCCTGCGCGGTGTCGACACCGGGCCCTCGCCGTCCGGTTCCACGGACCAGCTCGACCCCGATGTGGACCCGGACGCCGAAGCCCCCCTGGCCCGGATCGGCGGGTGAGCGGGGGGTGTCGAGCGCCTGATCGTCGCGCGCCATACCTCCCGCAGGCAGGACGAACTAGGCTCGAGGCCGAGGCACGATGGCGCGCCGAGCAATGGCGAGCCGAGCAGGAGGAGAGCGATGTCGTCCGCAACAGGTCCGCAGTTCAGCTACACCGACCTGACCCCGCTGGGTCATGTCGAGACCCCCTACCGGCGGCTCACCGCCGACGGGGTCCGCACCGTCGAGGCCGGCGGGCGCACCTTCCTCGAGGTGGAGCCGGAGGCCATCCGGCTGCTCACCGAGACCGCGATGCACGACATCGCGCACTACCTGCGGCCCGCTCACCTGGCCCAGCTGGCCCGGATCCTCGACGACGGTGAGGCGTCGGCGAACGACAAGTTCGTCGCTCTCGACCTGCTGCGCAACGCCAACGTCGCGGCCGGCGGGGTACTGCCGATGTGTCAGGACACCGGCACCGCGATCGTGATGGGTAAGCGCGGTACCCAGGTGCTCTCCCCGTCCGGCGCGGTGCGGGACGAGGAGGCGATCGCACGCGGGGTGTTCGACGCCTACACCACACTCAACCTGCGCTACTCGCAGATGGCTCCGCTCACGATGTGGGAGGAGAGGAACACGGGCACCAACCTGCCGGCCCAGATCGAGCTCTACGCCGACACCTCCCCCGGTACCGAGAACGTCTACAAGTTCCTGTTCATGGCCAAGGGTGGCGGCTCGGCGAACAAGTCGTACCTGTTTCAGGAGACCAAGGCGATCCTCAACCCGGATGGGCTGATGCGGTTCCTGGACGAGAAGCTGCGGATGCTCGGCACCGCCGCCTGCCCGCCGTACCACCTGGCCCTGGTCATCGGCGGCACCAGCGCCGAGTACGCCCTGAAGACCGCGAAGTACGCCTCGGCGAAGTACCTCGACGGCATGCCGACCGAGGGCTCACCGGCCGGAAACGGGTTCCGTGACCTGGAGATGGAGAAGCAGGTGCTGGCACTGACCCAGTCCTTCGGGATCGGGGCGCAGTTCGGCGGCAAGTACTTCTGCCATGACGTCCGGGTGATCCGGCTGCCCCGGCACGGCGCCTCGCTCCCGGTGGCGGTGGCGGTGTCCTGCTCGGCCGACCGGCAGGCGCTTGCGAAGATCACCGCGGACGGCGTGTTCCTGGAGCAGCTGGAGACCGAACCAGCTCGTTTCCTGCCCGAGGTGACCCACGACGACCTCGCCTCCTCCGGTGCCGCGCAGGACGCCGTTCGGGTGGACCTCAACCGCCCGATGAGCGAGATCCTCGCCCAGCTGACGCAGTACCCGGTGAAGACCCGGCTGTCGCTGACCGGACCGCTGGTCGTGGCGCGAGACATCGCCCACGCGAAGATCAAGGAACGTCTCGACGCCGGCGAGCCGATGCCGGACTATCTGCGTGACCACCCCGTGTACTACGCCGGCCCGGCCAAGACCCCGGTGGGCATGCCGTCCGGCTCGTTCGGGCCGACCACCGCCGGGCGAATGGACTCCTACGTCGATGCGTTCCAGGCCGCGGGCGGCTCGAAGGTGATGCTGGCCAAGGGGAATCGCTCGGCCCAGGTGACCGCGGCCTGCCAGGAGCACGGCGGGTTCTACCTCGGCTCGATCGGCGGGCCCGCCGCGCGACTGGCCCAGGACTGCATCCGCCGCGTCGAGGTGCTCGAGTACCCCGAGCTCGGCATGGAGGCGGTTTGGAAGATCGAGGTCGAGGACTTCCCCGCGTTCATCGTGGTGGACGACAAGGGCAACGACTTCTTCGCCGAGGTGACCAAGCCGGTGCTGTCCATCTCGCGCTCGTCCTAGCCGGGCGGGTCAGGGCAGGGTCAGGACCTCCACGGCTTCACCGGCCCGTACGCCACCGGGCGGGATCACCGCCACGTGGTCGGCCACAGCCAGCCCGCGCAGCATGGCCGGTCCGGCGAACAACACCGGTCGCCCGTCGCGCATCGGGACCAGCCGGGTCGCCTCGGTCCCGGCCGGCACATCGACCGCCAGCTTCCCCTCCACCCGTGCGGCCGGGGGAAGACCGCGCAGAGCGCGGACCAGTGGATCGAACAGGGTGAACAGTCCCGAGACCGCGGCCAGGGGGTTGCCAGGCAGACCGATCAGCGGCCGGCCGTCGGCCAGGACGGCGAGCAGTTGGGGGTGCCCGGGCCGCACCGCCACACCGTCCACCAGCATCGATGCGGCGACCGCCTTCAGGACGGCGTGCAGGTGGTCGACGGGGCCGCGGGCGGTCGAGCCGGTGGTCACCACGACGTCCGCGAGGCACCCCGACAGCGCCGTGGCCAGTGCCGTGGCGGTGTCCGGAACGTAACGGCGAGAAGCGATCTCGACGCCTCGGGCCGGCAGCCACGCCGACAGCAACGGCCCCAGCGCGTCCCGCACCCGCCCACCCCGGGCCGGACCCGAGGTGAGCAGCTCGTCACCCAGCACCAGTACGTCGGCCCGAACCCGGCGCACCGCCACCTGGTCCAGCCCGGCCGCGGCGAGCAACCCGGCTGCGACCGGACCGATCTCGCTGCCGGCGGCGAGCACCACCTCTCCGGCCCGGCACTCCTGGCCGGCGGGGCGCACGTCGACGCCAACGGCGGGCCGGGAGCCGTTGGGGCGCAACCCGTCCGCCTCACTCATCGTGGCCACCTCACGTCGCAGCACGGTGTCGGCGCCCGGCGGCAGAAACGCGCCGGTGGCGATCTCGACGGCCTGGCCCGGCTTCAGTTCCGTGCCGGCGAAGAGGGCCCTCGCGTCATCCCCGGCCAGGACGCGGCCGATCACCCGCCATGGCGGGGCGCCGGCCACTGCCCACCCGTCCATCGCCGACGTGGCCTCGGGCGGCTGGTCGGTGCGGGCCAGCGCGTCCTCGGCGAGCACCGTCCCTGCCGCGGCCGCCAGCGGCATCACCGCCGGGCTCGCTGGGGCGACGGGTCCGGCGTCCGAGACGGCGGACCGCGCGGCGGCCCGAGCCTGCGGCCAGGTCCTCTCCGCCCGCGGCGGCTGAAGCCTGGTCGAGGTCGCCACGCCGCAAGTCTAGGGAAGCCTGCCAGGATGGCGGCATGTCTACTGACCTGTCCCCGAGCGCCGCCTGGCGCGAGCTGACCGCAGGCAACGAACGGTTCGTCGGCGGCCGACCCGAGCATCCCAACCAGGACCTCACTCGGCGGACCCAGACCGCGCAGAGCACCCAGGAGCCGTTCGCCGTGGTGTTCGGCTGCATGGACTCCCGGGTTGCCGCCGAGATCGTCTTCGACCGCGGACTGGGCGATCTGGCCGTGGTGCGGACCGCAGGACACGTGGTGGACGCCGGAGTACTGGGCTCGCTCGAGTTCGCCGTCACCGTGCTCGGCATCCCGCTGATCGTGGTCCTGGGTCACGACCAGTGCGGCGCCATCGGTGCGGCGATCGCGGCGCACACCGACTCGACGATGCCCGGAGGCTACCTGCGCGAGATCGTCGAACGGGTCATGTCGAGCCTGGTCACCACCCGGCGAGGAGAGCGCCGCCTCGACGACGTCGAGGAGAAGGTGGTGATGGAGGAGCACGTGCGGCACACCGTGCACCTGATCGCCGAACGGTCGGTGGCCATCGCTGATGCGGTCCGGGCCGGTCAGTGTGCGATCGCCGGAGCCGACTACCGACTCGCCGAGGGCCGGGTCCGGCTCATCGCGCAGATCGGCGACATCGGCCAGGTGACGCCAGGGACGCCGTGACGGCGCCGCCCGCGCCCCGACCGGTCGAGCTCGCCCGCGTCGACACCCCGCACGGCGAGCTGGCCCTGCGGCGCCGCGGCGAGGTGCTCGAACTGATCGTGGACGGGGTCTTCGCCATGGACACCGTCGACGTCGCCACCGAAGAGGCCCTCGCCGATCTGGCGCTGGACCGGCTGCGCGCGGCCGGCGAGCGGACCGAGCTGGACGTCGTCGTCGCCGGACTCGGCCTGGGCTACACCGGACGGCGGGTGCTCGCCCAGGAGAGCGTGCGCAGCGTGCTGGTCATCGAGCTGCAGCAGGCGCTGGTGGAGTGGGCGCGGCGCGGTCTGCTCCCCGAGGCGGGCCTCCTTCTCGCCGATCCCCGGGTCCGCGTGGAGGTCGCCGACGTCCTGGACGCCGTCCCGGCGCTCCCGCCGGGCAGCGTCGATGCCGTCCTGCTCGACGTCGACAACGGCCCGGGCTTCCTCATTCACCAGGGCAACTCACGGGTGTACGCCCCGGCGTTCCTGGCCGCCGCGCTCGGTGCGCTGCGCCCGGGCGGGGTGCTCGGGGTCTGGTCGGCCCACCCGGAGCCTCGGCTCGCCGAGGATCTGGACCGGCTCGGCGAGGGATGCGAGGAGGTGCTCATCGGGGTCGAGCGGGACGGGCGGCACGTCGAGTACGCGCTCTACCTGGCGTCGACGACAACGCCGGCTTGGCCCGGCACCGGACCCGACGGCTCAGACGGCGAGGTCCCGAGTGCGGGCCCGAGCATCAGGTAGGCCTGCGCGGCGAGGATCACCGCCACCGCCACCCATTGCCCGCTCGTGAGCTCGACCCGATACCGGAACCGGTCCAGCAGCAGCACGCCCACCTGAAGCAGCACGACCCAGCCGAAGGTGACCGCGCTGAGCTCGGCGTACTGCAGGCTCGAGGCGTAGACCCAGAACAGCACCACGAACAGCGCCGCCCCACCCAGGGCCACCGTCATCGATCTCCGCTCGACCCATTCCTTGGCGGCCACCGAGCCGCCCAGGTCGAGCGCGGCGAGCGTGACCATGGCCATCACGGCGATCAGCCACACGGGAAGCGACTGCGGCAGTCGGATCATCTGAACCTCCCCCCCGGACCGTCACGGCTCGTGGCGGGCCACTCCGGCACCCTTCAGAGCCGATGGCTGCCCGCCGTGATACACCGCGATCCGGTCTCAGCCCCGCTGCGGTGGACGTCGCCGGAGCGGCAGTCCGACCAGGCGTGGGGTGCGGGCGGCGTACTGCTCGTACTCGGCGCCGAAACGGCGGCGCAGCACCCGCTCCTCGACGCCGGTCTTCACGTGCAACACGACGGCCAGCACGCCAACGGCGAGCAGCGGTTCCGGTCGGGCCCTGAGCACTGCCACACCGGCTGAGACCACCAGCAGGCCGCCGTAGATCGGGTGGCGGCTGAGCGCGTAGCTGCCGCCGGTTCGCAGCCCGGCGCCGACCTTCGGGTCCACGAACGGGGTGAGGTCACGACCGATGTCGCGCAGGCCGGCGAGGGAGACCAGCCCCCCGCCGGCGACGGCGACCAGCGCGGCCACCCGGACGGCGCCGGGTAGGGTCCAGGTCGGTCCCCCCGGCCAGAGCAGGCCGGCGGCGGCGAGGAACTGGGCGGCGACGAGCCCGTCGGTGGCCTTGGGCATGGCGACAGCGTGCCACGTCCAGGGCCACCGGTCGGATCGCTCGAATCCGCTCACATGGTGGGCAGGTCAGTACCACCCGGTGGTCTTGCTGTGCGAGAGCGCACCGCAGGGTGTGCCGTAGCGGTCGGCGATGTAGCCGAGCCCCCAGGCGATCTGGGTGGCCGGGTTGGTACGCCAGTCGGAACCCGCGCCGGCCATCTTGCTTCCGGGCAGCGCCTGCGGGATGCCGTAGGCGCCGGAGCTGGGGTTGCTCGCCCGGTAGTTCCAGTTGCTCTCCTTCTCCCACAGCGTGACCAGGCAGGAGTGCTGGCCGGAGCTCCACCCGCGCTGGGAGACCATGGCCTTCGCCGTGGCCTTCGCGGCACTCGGCGAGGTGCCGGACACCGCCTTGGTGGAGGTCGTGGTCGCAGCGGCCTTCTTCGCAGTCGCCTTCTTCGCAGTCGCCTTCGTCGCAGTCGCCTTCGTCGCAGTCGCCTTCGTCGCAGTCGCCTTCGTCGCAGCGGCCTTGGCCGCGCTGGACGTCGTCCGGGCCACCTTGGCCAGGGCCTGCGAGCGACGCGCGGCCTCGGTGGCGCTCGCGGTCGGCTCGGGCGCACGGTGGCCCCCGCGGCTCGCCCGCTCGACCGCCTCGTTCCGCGCGACCGCCAGCGTGTCCTGGAACCGCGCAGAGGAGGCATCGCTGCCGGCGCCGGCGACCTCGAGAGTGGTCAGCTCCGCGATGTCCGCGCCGGACCCGGACACCGATTCGGCGGCCACCGCGGTGACGCCGACGACGCCGGCCAGGGCGGCGACCGTCACGACGGAGCGCAGCGTGGACGTGGCGGGCCGCGACGGCGCCGCCGCGGAGGTCTGGAGATGCCGGGCGGACCCGGTCAGGATGCTGGGAATCCTCATTGAGGACGACACACCTTTCGCCCCGCGTGCAGCAGCGCTGCACACAGGTACCGACGACGTTGGTTTCCCCCCGTCGACCGCGGTGTCGACGTCGGCTGCCCTGCTGCAAAGCCCTCGGTGGGCCTGCTCCGAGTTCGGCTCACCAGTGACCGACGGTCGATCGGCGGTGTGCGGCTCGTGGCGCAACCAGTGACGACAGTGTCAGTCAGCATGGCAAGGGGCAAACCGTCAACTACGCTGAGTGAGCACAGTGGCCCGAATCCTCACTCGCTGGTAACGACTATGCGAAAGGTCACAGATAGATAACGGCGCTGGTCCGGGCGGCCAGCTCGCCGGTCAGTACCAGTTGTTCCGTTCGCTGTGCGCCCAGGCGGAGCAGGGGCTGCCGTAACGGTCAGCGATGTAGTCCAGGCCCCACTCGATCTGGGTGGCCGGGTTGGTGCGCCAGTCCGAGCCCGCGGAGGCCATCTTGGCGCCGGGCAGAGCCTGAGGAATGCCGTAGGCACCGGAGCTCGGGTTGCTCGCCCGGTAGTTCCACCGGCTCTCTCGCGTCCAGAGCAGCTTCAGGCAGACGAACTGCGACGCGGACCAGCCGCGCTCACCGACCATGAGCCGGGCCAGTGCCTGGGGATTACGTTGCGCCTCACGGTTCGCCCGGTCACGGGCGGCCTGGCGAGCCGCCTCGTCACTGGCGGCTTGCGCCTTCGCCACCGCCACGAGCACGCCACCGGCGTCCTGAGCCGCCAGACTGACCTTCTGGATCTGGTCCTTCTTGATCAGTTGCTGGCGCAGGGTGTCTTCCACGCTGTCGCGCGGCAGGGATGCGGTGTCGATACGGACAGCTTCCGACGCCACGAGCGTGGCGGCCGCCGGGTCAGTCGTGTCCGTCGCGCCGAACAGGCGCTGGTGCAGCGCCTGGGGTGCCTGCGAGGCGACGACGCCCAACATCGCTACTGCGAGCACGCCGCCCTTGGCTAGCCGGCGGGTCGCGGCAGTGCGTGCAGACTCCTCGGCCTTGCGCCGCTCCCGCAGCTCTCGGCGAGTGGGTAGGACCTCGGAGCGTGGATGGTCGCTCATCGAGACCCGCGCCCGAACGGCGGCGTCCCCGACCCCTACCCCCAGCACCGGAGTGGGCGGCGGAACGACGCCGACACCCGCCCACACCGACGCCTCGTCGGAATGCTCGATGTACGGCCGGATCAGCTCCGCGGACGGCGCGCGGGAAACCCGGAGGTCGGCGAACACCTCCTCGACGGCCCTTTCCATCTGGACGTAGGCGCCCGAGTGCGGCGACGGCCCCGGCAGGTCGCCGATCAGCTCGATGGCGTCGGCACCCTCACCGGCCCGCCGCACGACGGGCATCCGGCGTCCGGCGCCGAAGGCGTGGCCCAGACCGGGGGTGAGCGGAGCGGACGGCGCAACGAGGGGAACGAACAGGTTCTCCGGCTGCGGACGGTCGAGCACCGCGGTAGCGGAGACGGAGGCGGCGACCGACGTGAGTTCGGGGGGAGCCGCTGTAGGACGCCTGCTCCCCGGGTCACGGTGTTGTGCCACGTCGTCCCTTCGCCCGCCACCGGATCTCTCCGATGACTGCGCCGATCGACCGGTTGCCCGCCGCAGACCTGTCGTCGCCGCACCTGTCCAGCACGCTGGTGGCCACCATGTCGGGTCCGCGCCCTCAGGTCTATGGCCGGTTCGGTCGAAGATGCCTCAAGGTGATGGCATTCAGGATTCCCGTAACTCTGCGTACAATGTTGTGACAAACGCCACACCACGTTGTGTAACGCACTTTGGCCAATGCAAAGGTTCTTAGGCCGCCCATGACGTGGGTTCCGGCACTCTGCGTATGTCGTCCGCGAGCATCGTGAACACCATGCGTCACACTGAGGATGGCGGCGTGACCGCCGACGACCCGCCCTCTGGCGAGCGGAAGGACGACGTCTGACCGGCGATGATCTCGAATCATCACCGATCCATCGCGCTGAGTAGTCAGCTCAGGGCTCGAGACCCTCCAGAAGCTCGGTGACCAGCGCCGCAACCGGTGAGCGTTCGGAGCGGGTGAGAGTGACGTGGGCGAACAGCGGATGTCCCTTGAGCGCCTCGATCACCGCGGCCACACCGTCATGGCGACCGACCCGCAGGTTGTCCCGCTGAGCGACATCGTGCGTCAGGACGACGCGGCTGTTCTGGCCGACCCGGGAGAGCACGGTCAGCAGCACGTTGCGCTCCAGTGACTGTGCCTCATCGACGATCACGTAGGCGTCGTGCAGGGACCGGCCACGGATGTGGGTCAGCGGCAGCACCTCCAGCATGCCGCGGTCTATCACCTCCTCGACGACCTCTTGGGAGACCAATGCCCCCAGGGTGTCGAACACCGCCTGAGCCCAGGGGCTCATCTTCTCCGCCTCGGTCCCGGGCAGGTACCCGAGCTCCTGCCCGCCGACCGCGTAGAGCGGGCGGAAGACCATCACCTTGCGATGCTGGCGGCGCTCCATCACCGCCTCGAGACCGGCACACAGAGCGAGCGCGGACTTGCCGGTCCCCGCACGTCCCCCGAGCGAGACGATGCCGATATCCGGGTCGAGGAGCAGCTCCACGGCCACCCGCTGCTCGGCGCTGCGTCCGTGCACACCGAACACGTCGCGGTCCCCGCGCACCAGGCGCACCTGCTTGTCCGCAGCGACTCGACCGAGCGCCGATCCGCGCGGGGAGAGCAGCACCAGACCGGTGTGACAGGGCAGGTCACCTGCAGCCGGGACGTCGAGGTACTGCTGTGCATACAGGCTCGCCATCTCCTCGGCGGAGACCTCCAGCTCGCCCATCCCCGTCCACCCGCTGTCGACGGGGTTCTCCGGCTCGTACTCCTCAGCCTCGAGCCCGACAGCCGACGCCTTGACCCGCATCGGCAGGTCCTTGCTGACCAGGGTGACCTGGCGGCCGTCGGCGGCCAGGCTGCGCGCGACGGCGAGGATCCGGCTGTCGTTGTCGCCGAGCGGGAACCCGACCGGGAGTACGGCCGGATCGGCGTGGTTGAGCTCGACCCGCAGCCGGCCACCGGATCGGCCGATCGGAATGGGGGCGTCCAGCCGGCCGTGCTGCAGACGCAGGTCGTCGAGCATGCGCAGTGCCTGCCGGGCGAAGTAGCCCAGCTCGGGGTGGTTGCGCTTGGCCTCGAGCTCGATCACCACGACGACCGGCAGCACGACCTCGTGCTCGGCGAAACGGGTCAGCGCCCTCGGATCGGCGAGCAGCACCGAGGTATCGAGGACGAACGTGCGCTGCAGCTGGAGCCAGGTCTCGGGACTGACCGGGCGGCGGGTACTGGCCACTGCGACTCCCCTCCGGACGCCGTCTCCGGCGTCCGATGTGTCACCGTCTGGCGCGGTCAGCACCGGTAGAGAACGCTACGTCACGGCGCGTACGGCTCCAAGAGGTGTATCGGGTGAGCCATCCCCCTCGTTGAGACTGTGGCGGTGCGCCTCTGATTCGACATCAGCCGCCGAACCGACGCTCCCGCTGGGCGTAGGAGCGCAGGGCGCGTAGGAAGTCGACCTTGCGGAAGTCGGGCCACAGCGCCTCGCAGAAGTAGAACTCGCTGTGCGCGCTCTGCCAGAGTAGGAACCCCGACAGCCGCTGCTCGCCCGAGGTCCGGATCACCAGGTCAGGGTCGGGTTGGCCTCGCGTGTAGAGGTGCTCGGCGATGTGGTCGACGTCGAGGATCTCGGCGAGGTGCTCGATAGACGTGCCTTGTGCCGCGTGCTGATGGAGCAGCGACCGCACCGCATCCGCGATCTCCCGCCGTCCGCCGTACCCGACGGCGACGTTGACATGCAGGCCGACCACCTCACGCGTGGCGTCCTCGTAACCCTTCAGCTGCCGGGCCAGACCGGCGGGCAACAGGTCGAGAGAACCCACCGGATGCACCCGCCACCGTCCGGTCGCCGCGATCCGCCCAACCAGGTCCTCGATGATCGTGAACAGCTCGGTGAGCTCGGCGCTCGGCCGGGAGAGGTTGTCGGTGGACAGCAGCCACAGCGTCACCCGTTCGACGCCGGTCTCCTCGCACCAGCCGAGGAACTCCAGCACGTTCGCGGCGCCGGCCCGGTGACCCTCGCCGGTGTTGGCTCCGTAGGCGCGAGCCCACCGCCTGTTGCCGTCGACCAGAACCCCGATGTGCCGAGGGATGGTCTGCGGGCTCAGCGCAGCGGCGAGTCTGCGCTCGTAGGCCCTGTACAACAGACCGCGCAGACCCATCGCCCACCTTCCGGCCACATCGCCGCTGCCCCCCGCGGGCCGACTCCACCCGTTGGGGTTCGTGGTCACGGTACTCCCACCAGCGAGGCCGCTCGTACGGCTCGCACAGGCTACGCACCGGTAACCTACGCAGCCGTAGGCTAGGCTGAGCCCATGGCTCGCCCTCCGCCGGATCCCTCGCAGGCCGCGGCGGCGCGCGCGTCAGCGGTGTCGTCCATGGGCGAGGGGCACTGCGAGGAGACGATCAGGCCTCGGCTGCGTGGATGGTTGCACGCCGCGATGCTCCCCCTGGCCGTGGCGATCGGGGCCGTGCTCCTCCTCCTGGCCCGGGGAGCGACCCAGCGCGTCGCCGTAGCGGTCTTCGCGGCGACCGCCACCATGCTGTTCGGGGTGAGCGCGCTGTTCCACAGAGGTGCCTGGGGTCCGCGGGCGCACCCGATCCTGCGCCGCTTGGACCACGCGAACATCTTCCTGGTGATCGCCGGGTCCTACACGCCCTACGCGGTCCTGCTGCTGCCGCCGGGAACGGCGCGCACCCTACTCGTCGTGGTCTGGGTCGGCGCCGTGGCCGGCGTGGTCTTCCGAGTGGTGTGGCTGCGAGCGCCCCGCTGGCTCTACACCCCGGCCTACATCGTGCTGGGCTGGGCCGCGATCGCCTTCCTTCCGGACTTCCTGGCGGGCGGCCGCCTCGACGTCCTGGCCCTGGCCCTGACCGGGGGCCTGCTGTACACCGCGGGCGGAGTGGTCTACGTGCTGCGCCGCCCGGACCCGCACCCTGGCTGGTTCGGGTTCCACGAGCTGTTCCACGCGCTGACCGTGGCCGCCTTCGTGGCGCACAGCATCGGCGTCGGACTGGCTCTGCAACCCGCTGCGGCGTAGTCGGGCCAGCAGGCTCAGCACCGCCAGGCCCACGCCGCCGGACTCAGGACGCCGGTCCGGACGAGCGCACTTCGGCCACAGCCTCCATCGCCTCACGCAGCTCGCCCAGCCATTCCTCGCTGTTGCGTCCGACGAGTCGCACGCACCACGCCAGGGCGTGGGCGCGGGAACGGGCCACTCCGGCATCGACGAGGGTGTCGAGCACCCTGCGCTCCTTCTGCCGCAGCCTGGTCATCACCGGAACTGCCAGGTGGGTGAAGAGCTCCTCACGATCGCCGACCCGCACGCCCCAGGCCACCTTGCGGCCGAACCGGTGCTCCGCCTCGCGAGCGATGGAGATACGGGACTGCCGGGTCTGCTCGCGCCAGCGGGCGATGTAGCCGGCCAGCGCTTCGGCCCGCTCAGCCTCCACGGCCTCCGGCGAGGCCTCCTGCGCGGGGCTGGGGAGCTCCGGCTCCGCGATGGTCAGCAGGACGGTGATCTCTTCACGGTCGACGGTGACCTCCGTCGCGGCGGCCACCCACTCCTCGGGGAGACGCTGACCGAACCAGGCCTGGATCTCTCTTTCAGAACTTCTATCTTTGCTCATACAACGATGATTACTTGATTACGAGCATCTGGCAACGGTGTTCACCGTGGGCTGACTCGTGGGGTGTCGAGGCGCGCGCCGACGGCACGGGCGAGCGCCCCGGGCTCGGCCGTCGGCGCGTCACAGGCCATGTTCCGGCAGACGAACGCCAGCGCCTGAGGGGCGGTGGTCGTGCCGGACGACGGGCCCGCCGACACGGCGCGGCCGGCCAGCAACGGGACCCCTTCGGCGTCCGGCTCCCCCACGCTGACCACCAGGCCGGGGGCCGAGCCGGCCAGCGCGACGGCGTGCAGCCGGTCACGCAGCGACGAACGCTGCGATCCGACGACCGCAACCTCCCGCGGACCGTCCAGCGCGGCCTCCGCGACCGACAGCGCCCAGCCGAACGCCCGGGGCGCCCGCGCACCGGCCGCGGAGACCAGGGCCAACCCCTTCTCGGCGGCCGCCCGGTGCCGGGCCGAACCGGTCAGGGCGGCGTAGGACAGCAGGGCGCCCGTGGCGGCCGACCAACCGCTCGGATAGGCGTTGTCGGTGACCTCCTGCGGACGGCGGACCGCGGCCAGCTGGGCGTCGGTGGCGTCGGACGCGGTGTCGTAGAAGGCGCCCCCGGCCTCGGCCGGGTCGGTGAAGCGCGCCAGCACGGTCTCCAGGAGCACGCCGGTCAGCTCCAGCCACGGACCCTCACCGGTCACCGCGTGCAGGGCGATCAGTCCTTCGGCGAGGTCGCCGTAGTCCTCCAGCACCCCGGCCGGCCTACCGGCCACCCCGTTACGGCTCGCCCGGCAGAGCCGACCGGCGGCGTCCAGATGCACGGCGAGCATCAGGTCGGCGATGACCTGTGCCGCCTCCACCAGGTCCGGGCGCCCCAGCACGGCGCCGGTCTCGGCCAGGGCGGCGATCGCCAGGCCGTTCCAGGCCGTCACCACCTTGTCATCGCGCTCCGGCTGGGGCCGGGCCGTTCGGTGCTGCAGCAACCTGGCGCGCAGGGCCGCCCAGCGCCGAGCCGACTCCGGATCGGCCCACACGTCCTGGTCGAGCTGCAACGTGGACGAGCCGCGCTCGAAGGTGCCGGAGGGCGTGACCCGGGTCAGCTCGGCGACCCAGGCGCCGTCGGCCTCGCCCAGCAGGTCGCGGAGCTGGCCGGGGGTCCAGACGTAGGTGTGGCCCTCGACCCCGCGCACGACCCCGTCTGCGCCCGGCACCGGGGTGTCGGCGTCCAGCGACGAGGCCAGTCCCCCGTACGGCGTCCCCAGCGCCGCACACATCCAGTCGCAGGTCTCCTGCGCGATCCGGGCTCCCGTCGGCTCACCGGTCAGCCGCCACCAGTGCAGGTAGACCCGGGCCAGCAGGGCGTTGTCGTACAGCATCTTCTCGAAGTGCGGCACCACCCATCGCGCATCGACCGCATACCGTGCGAAACCACCGGCCAGCTGGTCGTACATGCCGCTGTGCGCCATCGCCCGCAGGGTCCGGCCGGCTGCGGCGATCACCGCGTCGGCGGGCTCGGTCTGACCGGCCAACCGCAGCCGGGCACCGTGGCGCACGAGGAACTCCAGGTTCATCGACGGCGGGAACTTCGGCGCGCCGCCGAAGCCGCCGTACGCGCCGTCCTCGAGCCGCAGCAGGTTCGCGGCCGCATCGGCCAGTAGGCTCGCCTCCGGTGGGCCACTCGCTCCCCTCGCGGCGCCACCTCCCGACGAGCTCAGATGCGGCGGAACAGCCTGCTGGGCAAGGGATTCAGCGATCTGCGCGGCGGCGTTCTCGACCTCGTCACGGCGGGTGGTCCAGGTCTGCGACACGGCCGCCAACACCTGACGGAAGGCCGGAAACTGCCCGGTCGCAACAGGCGGGAAGTAGGTGCCGGCGTAGAAGGGGGTGCCCGCCGGGGTGAGGAACACCGTCATCGGCCAGCCGCCGTGACCGGTGAGCGCCTGAGTCGCCGCCATGTAGACCGCGTCCACGTCGGGCCGCTCCTCGCGGTCGACCTTGACGTTGACGAAGTGCTCGTTCATCTGTGTGGCGGTGGCGGCGTCCTCGAAGCTCTCGTGGGCCATCACGTGGCACCAATGACAGGCTGCGTAGCCGATCGACAGCAGCACCGGCACGTCCCGGGTCCGCGCGGTGGCGAAGGCCTCCGGTCCCCACTCGTACCACTGCACGGGGTTGTCCTTGTGCTGCGCCAGATAGGGCGACGTCGCACCTGCCAACCGGTTGGCCATCGTGGACCCCTCCTGTGTGGGGGAGCCGGGTCAGTCGCCCCCGCCGCCCCCATCGCCGCCGCCGTCAGTACCGCCGTCGTCGTGATGAACCCCGTCGACGGCCTCCCCCTCGGGCCGGCTGCGGGTGTGCGGGGTCGCCGTGGCACCGGCATCGGGCCCCTGGGCCGCCGGGTCGGGTCCGTAGCGCACCTTGCGCAGGTGGCCGACCATGCTGCGCATCAGCAGCACCGTCGCCACGGCGAGGGCGAACATGACGGCGAACCCCGCGAACCCGGGCCCGATCCGGCTGGCGTCGTCGACCGGAACGTCGACACCGCTCGCGAGCGCCTGCACCGCGGGTAACACATCGGTCATGTCGCTCACACTGTCACCTCCGCGCAGCCCGTCATACTTCCACCCGGTCGCGCACCCCGGCGAACAGGTCGTCCTCCGGCGTGGGCGCGTCGACGAGCGAGCGCACCAGCTGGAACTCCTCGGTGGGCCAGACGGCACGTTGCAGGTCCAGCGGAACCGAGAAGAAGAAGCCCTTGGGGTCGACCTGGGTGGCGTGGGCCAGCAGGGCCCGGTCGCGCACCTCGAAGTAATCCGCGCACTCGATCCGGGTGGTCACCGAGGCCTCGAGCCGGGCGGCCTGCTCGGCGTCGGCCTCGCGACGCTCCAGCCACTGGGCGAACGGGGAGTCGATGCCCGCGGCGAGGCACGCCTCGTGAAGAGCACGCAGCTTGCTCGGCGAGAACATCCGGTCGTAATAGAGCTTGAGCGGTTGCCAGGGCTCACCGACACCGGGGTAGCGGTCCGGGTCGGCCGCCGCCTCGAAGGCCTCGACGGACACCCGGTGGCACATGATGTGGTCGGGGTGAGGGTACCCGCCGTTCTCGTCGTAGGTGATCATGACGTGCGGCCGGAACGACCGCACCAGCCGGACCAGCGGCGCGGTTGCCGTCTCCAGGGGTTCGAGGGCGAAGCACCCCGACGGCAGTGGCGGCAGCGGGTCGCCCTCGGGCAGGCCCGAGTCGACGAAGCCCAGCCACTCGTGGCGGACGCCGAGCACCTCGACCGCCCGGGCCATCTCGTGCCGGCGGAACTCGGCGATGTCGCGCAGCAGCTCGGGGTCCTGCGCCAGGGCCGGGTTGAGCACGTCTCCGCGTTCGCCTCCGGTACAGGTCACCACCATCACCTGGGCGCCCTCGGCCACGTAGCGGGCCAGGGTTGCCGCCCCCTTGCTGGACTCGTCGTCCGGGTGGGCATGCACGGACATCAGCCGCAGGGCATCAGCCACTGGCGACCTCCTCGCGGGTCAGAAGCGGGGGAGAATGGGGCTCGTGAGCTCCATTCTCACCGATCGCTACGGACGCCGCGGCGACCAGGTCCGCAGCCGTCGACGGCTGATCGCGGCGCTGGTCGTCTTCGTGCTGCTCGCGGTCGGCTTCGCCGCCTGGGTGGCGGTGGAGCGCAGCCGCACCACGCTGACCTGGACCGAGCTCGGCATCACCGTTCCCTCCGAGGAGTCCGCCACGCTCACCTTCCAGATCGACCTGCCCGCCGGTGACCAGGCGGTCTGCACCGTGCGGGTGGTCAACGACGTGCGGACCGAGGTGGGCCGGCGTGACGTCGTCCTGGGTCCGTCGTCGGGCGAGGTGATCCGCACCGAGGTGCGGCTTCGGACCAGCGAACGGGCTTCGGCCGGCGGCGTTCGCGACTGCGTGCGGCGCTGAGGCTTGCTAACCTCGATGGTTCTGCCGCGCCGCACCGGCCGACCCACCGACCGGACGACGCCGAGAGCACTCCCCGACTACGTACCGATCCCTCTGGAGCTCACCGTGACCGAGACCGGCAACGTGACCTGGCTGACGCAGGATGCCTACGACCGGCTCGCCGCTGAGCTGGCGCATCTGTCCGGCCCCGGGCGCACCGAGATCGCCAAGAAGATCGAGGAGGCCCGGCTCGAGGGCGACCTGCGGGAGAACGGCGGCTACCAGGCGGCCAAGGAGGAGCAGGGGAAGCAGGAGGCGAGGATCCGCCAGCTGCAGCAGCTGCTCCAGACCGCTCAGGTGGGGGAGGCCCCGCCGAGCGCCGACGACGGCGTGCAGTCGGGCATGGTCGTGACGGTCGACCTGGCCGGGGAGGAGATGGTCTTCGTGCTGGGCCACCGTGAGGTCTCCGGTGACACCGATCTCGACGTCTACAGCGAACAGAGCCCGCTGGGCGCCGCGATCCTCGGCCGCAAGGTGGGCGAGAACTCCATGTACACGGCCCCGAACGGCGACCAGGTGTCGGTCACCGTCGTCTCCGCGACGCCGTTCGTCCCCTGACGGCGACGCGCCGGCCGATCTCGCTCAGCCCACCGTGCAGGAGTAGCCCGCCTCCGTCAGCGCCCCGACCAGCTCCGTGGCGTGCTCGTGGCCACGCATCTCCAGGCGGACCTCCACCTCGACCTCGCCGATCGCCGTCCGCGGACCGCTGCGTACATGCTCGATCTCGATCACGTTGGCCTGGTCATCGGCCAAGCGGATGAGCAGGGCGGCGAGCGCGCCCGGACGGTCCGGCAGCCGCAACCGGAGCTCGAGGTAGCGGCCTGCGGCGGCCATCCCATGGCTGATCACCCGCAGCAGCAGGAGCGGGTCGACGTTGCCCCCCGAGAGCACCACCACCACCGGCGGCTCCAGTCCTGAGGCCAGGCCGCGGTCGAGCAACGCGGCGACCCCGACCGCGCCAGCCGGCTCGACGACCCCCTTGGCCCGTTCGAGCAGCAGCAGCAGCGCCTGGGAGATCTGCTCCTCGCCGACCGTGACCACCTCGTCGACCAGGTCGCGCACGATCGGAAAGGTGTGCTCGCCGGGCTGGGCGACGGCGATCCCGTCCGCCATCGTGGCCATGCTCGCCAGGGCGACCGGGACGCCGGCTGACAGCGACGGCGGGAACGCGGCGGCTCCGGCGGCCTGCACGCCGACCAGACGGGTCTCGGGTTGCAGCTCGTGCAACGCCACCGCAATGCCGCCGACCAACCCGCCGCCGCCGACCGGGACCAGCACCGTCGCCGGCGCCACCCCCAGCTCGGCGCACTGCTCGACCAGCTCCAGGGCGACGGTGCCCTGGCCGGCGATCACGTCCGGGTGGTCGAAGGGGTGAACCAGCACCGCGCCGCTCGCCCCGGCGTGCTCCTGCGCCGCAGCCAGCGCGTCGTGGACTCCCGTGCCGGTCAGCATCACCTCGGCACCGTAGCCACGGGTGGCCTCGACCTTGGGCAACGCGGCGCCGCTCGGCATGTAGACCCTGGCGCGGATACCGAGCAGACGGGCGGCCAGCGCCACGCCCTGGGCGTGGTTTCCGGCGCTGGCAGCCACCACCCCGGACGCACGCTCCTGCGCGGTCAGCCGGGACAGCCGGTGGTAGGCACCGCGCAGCTTGAACGAGCCGGTCCGCTGCCGGTTCTCGCACTTCAGCAGCACCTCACCGCCGACCCGCTCCCCCAGTAGGCGGCATGTCTCCAGCGGGGTGCACCGGACGATGCCGTGCAGCCCCTGCGCCGCCGCCCGCACGGCGGCCAGGTCGGCGGCGTACCTCACGGAGCCCACGACCGCAGGCTAGTCATTCCTGGCGGATCACGCCGTCCAGCACCTCGCGGGCCAGCGTCACCGCGACCTGCGGATGGGTGTCGGCCAGCAGCCCGACGGCGAACAGCAGGTAGTGCTCGTCCACGGCCAAGCGAGCCGCGGCCGGTACCGGCCACCCGCCCCCGTGGTCGATGGTCAACGGCTCGAGGATCGCCCGGCGCTCATCGGCGTCGGCATGGCGCAGCACGCCACCGCCTCCGACCAGCCAGCCGAGTCGCTCCAACGGCCGGCCGGAGTCGCCCGGGCGCTCCGGCCGGGCGTGCCGCCGCACCGCCACCCGGACGGCGAGTGTGGCCAGCTGCACCTCGGCGCCCCGCTCCTGCTCGGTGGCCGGCAGGTGCGCGGGCTGCTCGGCCACCTGCCGGGCGTAGGCCTCGAGCATCGGGCGCGGGCCCGGCACGGCCTCGAACGCCCCGTCCAGCAAGCCCTCTGCGACCGCGGCCGCGACCAGCGACGGGGCGCTGCGCCGCATGCCCAGGTCGGCCTCGACCGTGCGCAGCCGGGCCAGCGGCGGCACGGCCTGGCGGCGCCCGCGAGGTTCGTCGAGGGTGTCCTCACCGAGCGCGGAGTAGACGTCAGTCGTGGCCCCGCCGACGTCGATCACGAGAACATCCCCGGCCGGGCCCGCCAGCACGCCGACGCCGGCCAACATCACCTCCGGCGTCGGAGCACGGACCAGTCGGGGGAAGCTCAGCTGATCGATCCGGGATCGGGACAGCTGCTTCCCCCCGATGACGTGGCGAAGGAACAGCTCCCGGATCGCGGCACGGGCCGGCCCGGGGTGCAGCTGACCGATCCTCGGCATCACGTTGGCGACCACCTCGACCCGCTGGCCGGTCCCGCGCAGCACAGCCGCGGCCTCGTCGGCGACGGCGGCGTTGCCGGCGAGCACCACCGGCGCGCCGCGCCGCTCCCCCGCCAGTCGCCGGGCGTTGTGCACCAGCACCTCACTGTTGCCGCCGTCAGTGCCGCCGGTGAGGAGCACGACGTCCGGTCTCGCGGCGCGCAGAGCGCTCAGCCCGGCCCAGTCCAGCGGGCCCGAGTGCACATGGACGACCACACCGCCCGCGGTGAGCGCCACCCGGTGCCCGGCCAGCGAGCTGGCCTGCTCCTCGTAGCCCACGACGGCGACCCGCAGGCCGCCGCCGGCCGATGAGCTGACCAGCATCCGGTCCGCCGGGAGCAGATCGACGTCGAGGCCCGCCCGCTCCGCGACCTCGGCCCGGACGGCGACCACCGCCTCCAGCACGTCGCCGCTCGGCGGCAGCGAGGTCGCCGTGGCGGCGCTCGCCCGGACCCGACCGGCCTCGACGTCGACGAGCAGTGCCTTGGTGTACGTCGATCCGACGTCGACACACAGGACGGGCTCCATCTGCCGAACGACCAGGTCGCTGTCAGCTCAAGGCGCGGTCGAGGTCGGCGATCAAGTCCTCGGCGTCCTCGAGGCCCACCGACAGCCGAACCAGGTCGCCGGGCACCTCCAGGGCCGACCCGGCGACCGAGGCATGGGTCATCCGACCCGGATGCTCGATCAGGCTCTCCACCCCGCCCAGGCTCTCGCCGAGGGTGAACACCTCCGTGCGCTTGCAGAGGGTCAGGGCGTCCTCCTCGCCACCGGCCAGCCGGAGGCTGACCATCCCGCCGAACCTGCGCATCTGCTGGGCGGCCAGCTCGTGCCCGGGGTGGCCGGTCAGCCCCGGATAGAACACCTGGCTCACCCGGGGGTGGGCGTGGAGGAAGTCGACGACCCGCTCGGCGTTGTCGCAATGGCGCTCCATGCGCACCGCGAGCGTCTTCAGGCCGCGCTGCACCAGCCAGGAGTCGAAGGGTCCGGCCACCGCGCCCACGGCGTTCTGGTGGAAGCCGACCCGCTCGGCCAGGGCGGCCCCGACGTCGCCGACGCCGTCCAGCCAGGGAACCTGGGCGTCGCCGACCACGAGCGCGCCACCGACGACGTCGCTGTGCCCGCCGGCGTACTTGGTGGTGGAGTGGACGACCACGTCGGCGCCCATCGACAGCGGGGTCTGCAGGTACGGCGTGGCGAAGGTGTTGTCGACCACCAGCAGGGCCCCGGCGTCGTGGGCAACCCGGGCCAGCGCCGCGATGTCGGCAATGGACAGCAGCGGGTTGGTCGGCGTCTCCACCCAGACCAACCTGGTCTGCCCGGGCCGGATCGCGGCGGCCACGGCGTCCAGGTCGGCGAGGTGGACCGGTGTGTGCTGGACTCCCCACGGTCCGGCGACCCGGGCGATCAGCCGGTAGCTGCCGCCGTAGGCGTCGTCCCCGATCACCACGTGGTCACCGGGGGCGGTGCTGGCCCGGATCAGGGTGTCCTCGGCGGCCAGCCCGGAGGCGAAGGCGAAGCCGCGGACGATCCGACCACTGGCCGGTGCCTCCAGCGCCGCGATGCACTCCTCGAGCGCCGTCCGGGTCGGGTTGGCACTGCGGCTGTACTCGTAGCCGGTGCCCAGGCCCGAGCGCAGCCCCCCGACCCCGTCCTGCTTGTAGGTGCTCACCTGGTAGATCGGCGTCACCACGGCGCCGGTCGCCGGGTCCGGCTCACTGCCGGCGTGGATCGCCCGGGTGGAGAAGCCACGCCCCAGCCAGCTGAGCCGGCCCACATCGGTCGTCGATATCGCGTCCACCTGCTCGCTCACCCGTTCGTCCACCCTCTCCGTCAGGGGCCACGCTACGCCGCCCCTGCCCGTCGCCCGTACCCACGCTCCGCATCGCGCCCATGGGCGCAGCCGGCACGCCGCGGCCGCCCCTGCCGCCACGCCCGGGGCCGTAACGCGATCGCAACCCAAATGTCTGCTTGACGACAAAGCTCTTGTGCCGATGTGGCGGTACGTTGGGCCGTTGAAGTGTGGACCGCTCGATGCCAGGAAGGGGGGACGGCGCGGTGGACCGGCTCCAGGACAACACCCCGCCCCCCTTCACGCTGGCGACCGACGCGACGGACGGCGTGCGCGTGGTACGCCATGAGCCGGCTGACGGCGAGACGATCGGGATCGGGTCGCTGTTGCGCGGCCGGTACCGGCTGAGGTCGGTGATCGGCCGCGGCGGGATGGCTGACGTGTACCGCGCGATAGACCAGGTTCTGGCGCGCGAGGTGGCGGTCAAGGTCTTCCGGCCGGGCACCGACCGGCACGCCGACCGCAAGCGGTTCCTCGGTGAGGTGCACACCTTGGCGGGGCTGACCCATCCGCACCTGATCGCGCTCTACGACGGGGGCCAGCACGAGGCACAGCCGTGGTGCGTGATGCAGTTCATCGACGGCGGGACCATGGCCGACCTGCACGGCGAGCAGGCCCCCGCCACGATCGCCGCGATCGGCACACAGATCGCCGACGCGCTCGCCTACATCCACGAACTCGGCATCGTGCACCGTGACGTCAAGCCGAGCAACGTGCTCCTGGACGGTTACGGCGGGGCCTACCTGTCCGACTTCGGGGTCGCCCAGATCGTCGACGCGACCCGGATGACCGCCACCGGCGCACTGCTCGGGACAGCCGCCTACCTGTCGCCCGAGCAGGTCCGTGGGCGTCCGGCGACGCCGGCGGTCGACGTCTACGCGCTGGGGCTGGTTCTGCTCGAGATCATCACCGGTCACCGCGAGTTCCCGGGTGCCCCGGTGGAGTCGGCGGTGGCCCGGCTGTCGCGGCCACCGCACATCCCCGAGAGCCTCGGACCGGCCTGGACCGACCTACTCACCGCGATGACCGACGTCGATCCGACCCACCGGCCAGACTCGGCCTTCGTCGCCGGCGCACTGCGGGCACTGGCACGAGGCGAGGACCACGACGACGGCATCGTCACGTCCCAGCGGGCCACGGCAGGTGCGACCGGTGTGGCCGGCGCAGCCGGTGCGCCTTCTCCTGCCGCCGTTGGACCGCACGCGCCCCTCGCCGCGGCCGGCATGTTCATCGGGGGCGAGCCGGCCACCACAGGCATCCGGACGGCGGGCCGCACCTCTGCGGTCGAGCCGTCGGCACCGCCCAGCCTGGGTCCGCGGATCGTCCGGCTGCTGTCGGTCAACCCGGCCGGCACGGCCGCGGTGTCCCTGGCCGTGGGTCTGGGAGTCCTGGGCATCAGCCAGCTGCCGGCGTTCGACCGTGGCGGCCCGGTCGTCCCGCTCACCACCGTCGACGCGACCGTCAGCGAGGCCGGGAGCTCCGGCGGCGGACTCGGTTCCGACGAGCTCAGTGGGCGGACCGGCGCGATCGATGGCTCGATCGCCGACTGGCGTGCCGAGACGTACGCCCCGGCCCCGGCCCCGGTCAGGCCCACCAGCGCGGTGGTCGCAGGTACGACGACGACGGTGCAGACCCCGCTGAGAACCGCCGCGGCCTCACCCTCACCGTCGCAGTCGACCGGCAGCGGGTCCCCGAGCCCGTCGGTGTCGCCCAGCCCCTCACCGAGCCTCTCGCCGAGCCCCTCTACGACGACGACGGTCCAGCCGAGTCCCAGCCCGTCTCCCTCGCCGAAGCCGTCCACGTCGTCGACGAACCCGACGCCGAGCGTCTCCTCCGGCACCGGCGGCGGCGGCCTGACCGGCTCGTCGACGAGTCCGGCCGCCTCCCCGGTTCCGACGTCCTCACCGGCCTCCACCCCCCCGGTCTCGCCGTAGCGAGCAGCTGAGCAGGAGCAGGTTGCGTTCTCCTCCGCAGACGCTGCTGCGGCCCCGTGGATCTCGATGTCAAGAACCGGTGTATCAGGGGCGGCG
This sequence comes from uncultured Actinomycetota bacterium, assembly GCA_963825645.1. Taxonomy (GTDB): domain Bacteria; phylum Actinomycetota; class Actinomycetes; order Actinomycetales; family Kineosporiaceae; genus JADJPO01. The sequence continues at coordinate 140,490 of CAWGTT010000009.1, read as the reverse complement.
CTGTGTGTGTCCTTGCAGGTAGAGGACTCCCGCAGGGGTCGTTCGAGCCCGGACTCGCGGCCCCTGCGGACGCTACGTCTGGGTTATCGCGGTGCCGATCACCACGACCGGCCGCTAGCGTTGGTCTTCCCCGACGCGTGGGAGGGCCTCGTGACGTTCCGGACCCTCGCGCCGCGTGACATTGCCCGGGTCCTGGCCTCGGCCAGCGTGTTCTCCTCCCTGGACGAGCCGTCGGTGACCCGGCTCGCCGCCGCCGCCACCGTGCGCCGGTACGGACGCGGGGAGTACCTGTTCCACCTCGGTGACCCCGGCGACAGCCTGCTGGTGATCGCCGACGGCCTGGTCAAGGTGACCATTTCCTCCCCGGACGGCGTGGAGGTGGTCCTCGCCACGATGGGCCGCTCGGAGTCCCTCGGCGAGCTGGCGGTCCTGGACGGCGCCCCGCGTTCGGCATCGGTGGTCGCCGCCGAGTCGACGGTGGTCATCGTGCTCGGCCGGCGTGAGCTGCTGAACACCATGAGCGCCCATCCCGCCGTGATGGACGCCGTCCTGGTCAGTCTCGGGGCGCTGGTCCGCCGGCTCACTGAGACCACCGGCGACCTGGTCTTCCTCGACCTGGGCGGCCGGCTGGCCAAGGCTCTGCTGCGTCTGGCCGGGGACCAGAAGGTGATCGACCTCGGCCTCACCCAGTCGGACATCGCCGCCATGGTCGGGGCGAGCAGGCCCGCGGTGAACAAGGCGCTGCAGGTGCTCGCCGGACGAGGGTGGATCTCGATCGACTCCCATCTCATCGTGCTGCGCGACAAGGAGGCGCTGGGCCGTCGGGCCGGCCGGTGACGTCGTCGTTGGTGACCGTTGACGGGGCCTGTCGCCCAGAGCACCGCTGAGCTGTCATCTGGGTGACTGACCCGCCCCGCCGACCCGGAGCACGGTGTCGTCATGGCCACGACGACATACGACCCTGCCGGCCCATCCGCGACGTCCGTCTCGCCGACCCGCACCGCGGGCGCCGACCCGCAGCACCTGCTGGCCGCCGCCCGCACCGGCGACGAGCTCGCCTGGGCCGAGCTGACCCGGCGCTACGGCGCCCTCGTGCACTCGGTCTCCCGCAGGCAGGGGATCTACGGAACCGAGACCGCCGACATCGCGCAGACCACCTGGTTGCGTCTGTTGACCCATATCGACGAGATCCACTCACCACGCGGCCTGGGCGCCTGGCTGGCCACGACAGCCACCCGGGAGTGCCACGCCCATCGCCGCCGCCACGGCCGCGAGGCACCGGTGGAGGTCCAGCGCCTGGAGAGCGGGGTGCGGGTGAGCCCGCAGGAGGAACTCGTCGACCGCCTCGACCAGATCCGGCGCGCCCACCTTCTCCTGGAGGCTCTGAAACGCCTTCCGGCCCGGCAGCGTCAGCTGATCGAGATCATGCTCAGCGACGAGACCCCTTCCTACAAGGAGATCGCCGAACGCCTCGACATGCCGCTCGGCGCGATCGGTCCGGTGCGACAGCGCGCGCTGCGTCAGCTGCGTCACCTGCTCGAAGCTCAGGGGTGTACCGGCTCAGGTAGCTGAGGGCCTCGTTGAACCCCGAAGTGCTTTTCGACACGATGGGGCCATGGCATCGGCCCCGTCCCGACTGCCCTCCGGGACGGTGACCTTCGTGGTCACGGACATCGAGGGGTCCACGCGGCTGCTCGGGCAGCACCCCGATCACTATCCCGCGATGCTCGAGGAGCATCGAAATCGTCTGCGCCGCAGCTGGTCCGCCTACGGCGGGCTCGAAGTCGACTGCCAGGGGGACGGCTCGCTGGTCGCCTTCGACAGCACCGACGCAGCAGTGCTCGCCTGCGCCCAGGCACAGGCCGACCTGCGACGGCAGGAGTGGCCGGGGGGTCTGCATCCGTGGGTCAGGATGGGCGTGCACACCGGCGTGGCCACACCGGTCGGCGACCGCTACATCTCGGTCGCCGTGCACCAGGCCACGCGGATCAGCCAGGCCGCGCATGGCGGCCAGGTGCTGGTCTCCGACCAGGCGGCGAGCAGGGTCAGCGCCGTCAGGCTGCTCCCTCTGGGCCGATACCGGGTCCGTGACTTCGATCAGCCGACCCCCCTCCACCAACTACCGGCCGAGCAGGCGTCCGCTCGGCGGGACGACGGGACCGGCTTCCCGCCCCCCCGGTGCCTGCCCGCCGAACGACACAACCTGCCGGCCCGCACCACCCGACTCATCGACCGGGTTCATGACATCGAACGCCTGCACTCTCTGGTCGCCGGCAGCCGGCTCGTCGCCCTGGTGGGGGCCGCCGGGGTCGGCAAGACCAGGTTGGCCAGCGAGCTCGCCGAGGCGGTCGCCGAGGACTGGCCTGACGGCGTCTGGCTGGTCGACTGTGCCCCGATCGAGGACGGAGCGCTGCTGCCCGCGGCGGTCGGCGCCGCCCTGGGCCTTCGCGGGGACCAGGGCGCCGGTGCGGGGGCCGTCTCGGATCTGTGCGCCCAGCTCGCCGCCCGACACTCCGTTCTGATCCTGGACGGCTGCGATCGCCATCTCGAGGCCACGGCGCACCTCGCCATCGCCGTCCTCGGCTCCTGTCCCGGGATGAGGATCGTCGTCACCAGCACCGAGCCGCTGCACGTGCCCGGGGAGATGCTGCACCGGCTCGCGCCGCTGACCACCGACGGGTCCGACCGGTCCGGCCCCCCGGACGCCGTCGCGTTGTTCCTCGACCGGGCGGTGGCACTGCGCCCCGAGCTGCTCGACGACCCGCAGGCCCGCGAGGCGATCACCGCCATCTGCCGCCGGCTCGACGGGTTGCCGCTGGCCGTGGAGATCGCCGCAGCCCGGGTGAGCGCCTTGCACCCGGTCGAGATCCTCGCCGGGCTGGATGACGGGATCCGCATGCTGCAGGTCAAGGACCCCACCCGGCCGGCCCGCCAGCGGGGCTTGCACGCACTGCTGGAGTGGAACTTCGCGCTGCTCACCGACGGCGAACGGCATGCCCTGGAACAGCTCTCGCTGCTCGCCTCCTCGTTCGACCTCGACACCGCACGCGCCGCGATCAGCTCCGTCGACGGGCGCTGGGAGGGCCGGGTCGAGGTGGGCGACCTGATCTGGTCACTGGTCGACAAGTCACTCCTGCTCGCCGACCCGTCAGCCGGCGGCACCCGGTATCGGACCCTGGAGACCGTACGGTCCTACGCCCGGGGCAGGCTGCGCGAGCCAGACGACGTGGCGGCCTGCGCCGTCCGGCTCGCCACTCACTACGAGGCGCTCCTCGGTCCGACCCACAGGGCCAGCCTGACCTGGCTGCACGCAGCCGGGCTGGAGATGGACAACGTGCGCTCGGTGCTGGCCGCACTGTCCGGCGCGGACGTCGAACAGGTCCGGCTCGCGCAGACTCTCGCCTGCACCGTGGCGCGGTTCCATGCCGCGGTGCAGTCACTGCGGGTCGGGATCACCGAGGTCGGTGCGCTGGTGGCTCGCTGGGCCCAGCCCACTCCGGCCCGGGTCGGCCTGCTCACGGCGCTGGGCGACCTGCTGGTGCGCAGCGGGGAGCCCGCGGCGGCGGCCGACCTTGCGGCCGAGGCCGCCGCGCTGCGGGAGCAGGTCGGGGTGCCTGCCTGGGACGAGGTCGGTGTCGAGAAGCTGCGCGGTGAGCTGGCCCTGGCCGGCGACCGGCCCGAGGTGGCGGCTCAGATCGCCGCGCAGGCCCTGGACCGGCCGCTGGGCTCGCGCGGCCGAGCCCGGATGTGGAACATGCTGGGCATCGCCCGGGCCACGGCCGGTGACCTCGACGGTGCGGGCGCAGCGTTTCGGGGCGAGCTGACCGCCGCGGCGCAGGAAGGCGACGACGTGCTGCTCGCCCACGCCCACAGCAACGCCGCCGAGGTCGCGCTGCGCACCGGGGACCTGGAGGCGGCGGCTCGGCACGAGCGCACCTGCCTGGAGATCGCGGCCGCACTCGGGCAGACCGGCATGCTCGCCTACGGGCTCCTGGCCACCGCCCGGATCGCGACCGGCCGCGGTGAGTCCCGCCCGCAGGACTGGGCCGATGCCGTGCAGCTCGTTGCCAAGGCGGAGGCAGTGCTCGCCGAGACCGGGCTGACGCTCTATACCACCGACAGCAAGGTGGTCGAGAACTTCCTTCTCCAGGCGCGGGAGCGACTGGGGCCCAACCGCTATCATCGTGACATCCTTGCCGGGCGCGACCTCTCGATGGACTCGGCGCTCCGCTCCGCGCTTGCAGTGGTCGACAGGATGGCCTCCGGCGGGCGGGCCGCTCCACGTCCGGACGCTCAGCGCCGCCTCGGCTACCCGAACGACCCCGATACCGAGAACCACGACAACGAACGTCACATGGACACGGAGGTCTGAGCATGAGCCCCTCGTGGGAGAAGCGCGTCAAGTACGCACCCGGTCGGGTGTTCGCCTACCGGCCCGGCCAGATCCTGGTCCGTCCGCGCGACGGCGCCGAGCTCGAAGAAGCGCTCCGGATCGTCCGCGAGATCGTCGAACGCACCGCTCCGCCGAGCAGCGAGAACCGTGAAGTCGACTATGTACAGCGAGCGTTCGGCTACTTCAGGGTCGACGCACCGGTCGACGTTCCGGCGGCGGTCGCCGTGCTGAACGGCGCCGGCATCACGGCGCAGCCCAACCATGTGCTCTTCGCCGACCCGTTCTCGGGCAACCCGTTCTCGGGCAACCCGTTCTCGGGCAACCCGTTCTCGGGCAACCCGTTCTCGGGCAACCCGTTCTCGGGCAACCCGTTCTCCGGCAACCCGTTCTCCGGCAACCCGTTCTCCGGCAACCCGTTCTCCGGCAACCCGTCCGGTACGGGTCTGACGGGTGATTTCTGCTACGGCAAGCCCTTACCGGTCAGGGACGAGGTGTTCGCTCGCACCGGGCAGGGGCCCTGCCTGGCGCGCCCCGTCGAGCACGCCTGGGCGCAACCCGACGACGTCGGGAAACGATGGCCACATGTTGCGGTGCTCGATGTCCCGCTTCCGGGCCCCGGCCAGCTGCCTGCGCCGCTGGATGTCTGCGGGGTGCGTCCGGTCGACGTCCGTGGCGTTCCCGACGAGGAGGCACTCCCCCCGAACCCGCCCGCCGAAGACGGCCGAGGGTTCCTGGACCGGGTGGCCGGGCACGGGATGTTCGTCGCCGGGCGGGTGCTCCAGGCCGACCCTCGGTGCGAGGTCACCGTGCTTCGAGCTCTGGAGAACTCCGGGGACGGGGACGAGGACGAGATCTCCATGACCCTGGAGTCGCTGGTCGGGAACGTGGACGTGGTGAACCTGTCGTTCAGCGCGTATGCCCTGGAGGACATGGGCCTGCTGCAGGCGGCGGTGGCCGCCCTGCAGACCACCGCCGGCCCGGCAACGACGGACCTCGCCAGCGATGCCGAGGCGGATCTGCACGGCTGCGTCGTGGTCACCTCGGCGGGCAATGACGCCACCTCGACCGCGCCGTACCCGGCCGCGCTGCCCGGCGTGGTCAGTGTCGCCGCGCTGGGACCCCAGGGGCCGGCCTCGTTCACGAACTACGGGGACTGGGTCTCTGCCTGCGCCTCGGGGCTGGACGTGGTGAGCACCTACTTCACCGAGTTCGACGGGAACACCCCGCCGGACGCGGTCGGCGACCCCGACCGGTTCAGGGGGGCCGCCAGCTGGAGCGGCACCTCGTTCGCGGCGCCGCTCGTCGCCGGCAAGATCGCCCGCCTGGTGCGGGAGAAGGGGCTCCTGCCCAAACAGGCGGTGCAGCGACTGCTGTACGCGCCCGGCCTGGCCCGGCTGCCCTACCTAGGCACCATCGTCACTGACTGAGGCGCACAGGATGAGGACTCACGGGACCAGACCTCACAGCTCGTCGGCGACCACCGTGACCAGCCGCCAACCCCGGGTGCGCCCGACCGGGTCACCTCGGGTCAGCTCGATCCGCCAGTGCCGGTCCGGCTCGGCCTGCCAGACCTGGCCGACCTTGCGCCGCTCGTGGCGACCCACGAGCTCGACCCGGGCCTCGTGAGGGCGCGCGCTGACGTCCTCCCAGCGGGTGACCACGAACCGCACCTGGTAGGTCTGCACCGGCAGGTCATGAACGGCGGCCAGACGGGCGGCCTGTGCCTGGTCGGCCCAGATCCTGCTCACCTGCGCAGCGCGCTCGGCCCGTTGTCCGGCGTCCGGGGCCGGCGCTGCGTCGCCCACATCACCGGCCACGGCGGCGTCGGCGCCGAGCTGCAGCACCGTGGCGACCTTCACTCCCACCTCCGCGGAAGGATCCGGGCGACGGTCCAGACCCTGGGTGACGGCAACGGCCAGACCGATCGCCAAGACCACCCTGGTCGCTGTTCCGCCCGGCCATGCCACGGCGTGATTGTGGCATCTGTCCGGGCCGCTCCGCCGAAGACCTTGACCCGGTACCGGGATCTGGCCACCGTGGTCGCAGCCGTGAAGACGATGAACGCCCAACCCACTCGGGCCCTGGCACCCGACCTGGCGCGCGGGGCCATGCTCGCACTGATCGCTGTCGCCAACGTCTCCTGGTACCTGTGGCAGGCCCCGACCTGGCCGGGTTCCCTGCACCCGACCGACGGCTCGACCGTGGACCGGGCCGTGCAGGGCGTAGTGATCACCTGCGTGGACGGGCGGGTGTACCCGATGTTCGCCTTCCTGTTCGGCTACGGGATGGTCCAGTTCGCCCGGGCGCGTACCGCGGCCGCAGACTCCGGCCGTGAGATCGAGCGCCTGCTCACCCGGCGCCACTGGGGCATGGTGGGGATCGGCCTGGCCCACGCCGTCCTGCTCTGGGGCGGCGACATCGTCGCGGCCTACGGCGCCGCCGCTCTGGTGCTGATGCTCGCCTGGCGCACCCGCAGCCGAGTTCTGCTGTCGTGGTGCGTGGGCATCGTGGCCGCCCTGCTCGTCATCGCCGCCATGACCGGGCTCGGCACCTGGCTCAGCGGTGCCGACGGCACGCACGATGCCGGCGATCTGGTGTCGTCTCCGGGCAACGGGCTGACGGCCCGAGCGGTCAACGCCGAGCCCAGCTACCTCGGCGCCGTTCGGCTACGTCTGGAGCTGGCAGAACCCGTCTACGCCGTGGCCCAGGGCCTGGTCCCCGGAGTCGTGCCGGTCTGCATCCTGCTCGGCTGGGTGGCCGGGCGCCGACGGGTGATCGAGGACGTCGAGACCCATCGCCGGCTGCTGCGCCGCGTCGCCGGTGGCGGCATCGCGCTGGGCTGGGCAGGCGGACTGCCCCTGGCCCTGACGCACCTGGGGGTCTGGACGGCGCCGCGCTCGGTCTGGTGGGTGCTCTACCTGCCCCACCTGCTCACCGGGATGGCCGCAGGACTCGGCTACGTCGCCCTCTTCGCGCTCGTCGCTGGGCGCCGGCGTGGCCGGCCCTGGTGGGGACCATGGGTCGGCGCCGCCGGTCGGCGCTCGCTGAGCTGCTACCTGTTCCAGTCGTTCGTCTTCGCCCCGCTGCTGTCCGCCTGGGGCCTCGGCCTGGGCGGGCGGATCGGCACCGCGGTCGCCGTCACCATCGCGCTGGGCACCTGGGCGCTCAGCGTGCTGCTCGCCGCCGTCCTGGAGCGGGCCGGCTGGCGCGGGCCGTTCGAGGTGCTGCTGCGCCGGATCACCTACGCGCCCGGGCTCATTCCCACTCGATCGTCCCGGGCGGCTTGCTCGTGATGTCGAGCACCACCCGGTTCACCTCGGGCACCTCGTTGGTGATCCGGGTGGAGATCCGGGCCAGCACGTCGTACGGCAGCCGGGACCAGTCCGCGGTCATCGCATCCTCGCTGGAGACCGGACGCAACACCACCGGGTGTCCGTAGGTCCGCCCGTCCCCCTGTACCCCGACCGAGCGGACGTCAGCCAGCAGCACGACAGGACACTGCCAGATCTCACCGTCCACGCCGGCCGCGGTCAGCTCGGCGCGGACGATCGCGTCGGCCGCCCGCAGCGTCGCCAGCCTCTCCCGGGTCACCTCACCGATGATCCGGATGCCCAGCCCAGGGCCGGGGAACGGCTGGCGGTGCACCATCTCGCGCGGCAGGCCCAGTTCGGTGCCGACGGCGCGGACCTCGTCCTTGAACAGGGTGCGCAACGGCTCGACCAGGTCGAAACCCAGGTCGTCGGGGAGTCCGCCGACGTTGTGATGGCTCTTGATGTTCGCCGCGCCCTCACCGCCCCCGGACTCCACGACGTCCGGGTACAGCGTGCCCTGGACCAGGAACCTCACCGGGCCGGTGGAGCCGTCCGGACCACCGTCCGCCTGCGGTGTCTCGGCGATCACCTCACGAGCCGCCTGCTCGAAGACCCTGATGAACTCCCGGCCGATGATCTTGCGCTTGGCCTCGGGCTCGGTGGTCCCGGCCAGCGCATCGAGGAAGCGCTGCTGCGCGTCGACCACCTTCAGCCGCACCCCGGTCGCGGCCACGAAGTCCCGCTCGACCTGCTCCGCCTCACCGGCTCGCAGCAGTCCGTGGTCGACGAACACACAGGTCAGAGAATCACCGATGGCTCGCTGCACCAGGGCGGCGGCCACCGCCGAGTCGACCCCGCCGGATAGGCCGCAGACCGCCCTCGCCCCGCCGACCTGTTCCCGGATCCGGGCCACCTGCTCAGTGATCACGTTGCCGGTGGTCCAGTCCGCCGTGATCCCGGCCCCCCGGGTCAGGAAGTTCACCAGAACGTCCTGGCCGAACTCGGAGTGCCTCACCTCGGGGTGCCACTGCACGCCGTACAGCCGGCGCGCGTCGTCCTCGAAGGCCGCGACCGGGGCCGCATTCGTGCTCGCCACGACGGTGAACCCGTCGGGCGCCTGCTGCACGCTGTCACCGTGGCTCATCCAGACCGCCTGCTGGGCGGGCTGGCCGTCGAGGAGAGTCGATCCCGGAGCCACCGCCTGCAGGTCGGTACCGCCGTACTCGCGGGTGCCGGTCGGGGCCACCTGCCCGCCCAGGGCGCGCGCCATGGCCTGGAAGCCGTAGCAGATGCCGAGCACCGGCACCCCGGCGGTGAACAGCGCCGCGTCGACCTGCGGCGCCCCCGCCGCGTACACGCTGGACGGTCCGCCGGACAGGATGATCGCGGCCGGCTTGCGCTCCAGCATCCGCGCGACCGCCATGGTGTGCGGCACGATCTCGGAGAACACCCTGGCCTCGCGGACCCGGCGTGCGATGAGCTGGGCGTACTGGGCGCCGAAGTCGACGACCAGAACCGGGGAGTGGGACTGCTCGGCCTGTTCCTCGGCGTTCAGCACCGGTGCGCCCGTCGTGGTGGCCGCGTTCACCCCTCGAGCCTACCGGCCGGGACCAGCCGGCCACGGACCCAGCGCTCGGCGACGAACGAGGCGAACGGGATCGTCCCGGCCAGGGCCACGCCCACCGTGCGCCAGAACGGCAGGCGGCGATCCTGGCGGCGGTCCCGGAACCACAGGTCGACCGTGACGATCACGTAGGCCAGGTAGAGCCAGCCGTGCACGATGGCCAGCCAGTCGCCCAGGTGCGGGGCGTCGAGCACGTACTTCAAGACGATGTTCATGGTGAGCAGGAGCAGGAAGACCCCGGTGGCATAGGCGAACACCCGGTAGCGGGTCAGCGCGGCTGTCATGAGCCCATCCTGCCGGTCCCGCCCGACGCGGCGCCGACCGCCTCCGGCGAACCGCCGAGCACGCCCTGATGGTCGTCACGGACCAGCCGCCACCACAGCCACAGCCCGAACCCGGCGAAGATCCACCACTGGACGGCGTAGGAGAGGTTCTGCAACGCGAGGCTGGAACGCTCCGAGACCACCGGGACGGCGGCCAGCCCCTGGCCAGCCGCCGGCACCGCCACCACGTAGCCGGTGAACAGCGGGCCGGACCAGCGCTCGATCAGCTCCACCGGGTCGATCCGTTCCAGCTGGCCGGGCGGGAGGCCGCTCGAACCCCCCGGGCGGCGCACCACCGCGGGCTCTCCCGGGCGCAGCACGCCGTCCACCCGCACCTCGCCCGACGGCAGTAGGGCGGACGACGCGACGGCCTGATCGCCCGACGCGGTGAACCCGCGGACCACCGGCACGGCCGATCCGTCGTCCAGCCGCAACGGGGTGAGCACCCAGTAGCCCAGCACACCATCCTGGCGGCGGTCGGTGACCAGGAGCTCGTCCTGCGGCTCCCACCGGCCGCTCACCCAGACCGGCCGGTCGGCCCCCTCCGTCGGGAAGCGCTGCCGCGCCCCGAACAGGCTCTGCAACGCCACGGGCGGCGCCGCGACCCGGTCCCGCTGGGCGGCCGAACCCTGCTCACGGGCGCGGTCGAGCTGCCAGCTGCCTAGCCACGCCATGCCGGAGGCAACCAGCAGCACCAGTACCAGCAGGGCCAGCCATCGGGGCCGCAGCGCCGTCCGCCACATGTCGCTCACGGTACCCAGCGACCCCGGCACGCCATCGGCCGGCCTCGGCCGGCGCAGGTCGCCTGAGCCGTCAGCGCTTGCGGCCCGGACCCTGGGTGAAGATCCAGATCAGCGGGACGAGCAGGAAGACCAGCCAGCTGCGGGTGACGAAGAAGAGGATCACCGCGATGATCGGGATCGCCGCGACCAGGCCCGGGCCCCAGGCGATCCCCCCGGCCCCGGCGACCGGCTGCCCGGGTGCCGGACCACGCCTCGGGTCGACCGGCGGCAGCGGGCGCTGGGGATGCGGCTCAGGCAGGTCGACGAAGAGCCGTTCCACGTCGGCCCAGGTCTGGGCGTTGTCTGCGAGCACCTGACGGTCCTCGAACTGGGTCGAGGTCAGCCGTCCCGCCTCACGGTGGACGACCAGCGCGGCGATCGCCGCCTCGCGCTGTACGGGACCGATAGGGGACGAGCCGAACTCCTCGACGTCGGACATCGCACCATTATGGGCTGGCGCGACACGACGATGTGGTATTACCACCCGAGCCATTCGAGGCGGAGGCGCCGGGCGCGATACCCGCTGCGTCGCTGGGCGCCGTGGTCTTCGCCGGCGGGTTCTGGCCGTCGGCAAGGAAGACGTCCAGGTCCCGGAACCTCGGGGCCAGCTCAGTCGCCGTTGCTCTCCAGGCGCTGGTGGAGACCCGCCGCGGCGGCCGCGGCCACCGCCGTCGCGGCGTCGAGCCAGTTGCGGAAGTCGAGGCACTCGTCCTCGCTGATCAGCGGCCCGAGGTGCACCTCGGTGGCCTCGGCCGGAACGTCGACGGCGACCGCGGTGACCCCACCCATCTTCAGCAGCCGGATCACCTCCGCGCCGGCCGGCTTGCACACCTCGTCGCCGCACTTGGGGCAGTCGAAGCTGTAGTTGGAGCGGTCCTTGACCGGGTGCACGGTCAGGCGCACCTGGTCGCGTGTCAGCTCGACGTCCCCGCAGCAGGGGCAGGTCGCCTTGATGATCGTCATCGGATGCTCCCAGGCCGGTTTCGCGTTCCGAGTGGCCCTTCGGCACCCCCCCGAACTCCCTTGAGCGCAGCCGGGAGGCGCGGCACGTTTCGCCGACGCAGGTTCGGCCGTTCGGGCGGCGATACGGCCGAACGGGCGGGCTCAGGCGAGCGGCACGATCTCCGGGGCACCCATCCGGACGGCGTCCGCCGTCTCGTCGTCCGTCTGGGCCTGCGAGGCCCGCTCCGCCTCGACCCGGGCCCGGTAGTGGCGCACCTCTCGGTCGGTCTGATCCGAGCTCCAGCCCAGAACGCCGCCCATCAGAGCAGCGGCGTGCGGCGCGGCACGCACCCCTCGATCCCACGTCTCGATGGAGATCCGGGTCCGGCGGGCGAGGACGTCGTCGAGGTGGCGGGCGCCCTCGTGGCCCGCCGCGTAGACCATCTCAGCGGCCAGGTAGTCCTCGGCGCCCTTCAGCGGCTCGCGCAGGGCGGGCTCGGCCCGGCACAGCTCGAGCACCTCCTCGACCAGCGAGCCGTAGCGGCCCAGCAGGTGCTCGACGCGGGCCACGTGCAGGCCATAGCGCGCCGCGATCCGGGCCCGGGCGTTCCAGGCCGCTCGGTAGCCCTCGGCGCCCAGGAGCGGGACCTCGTCGGTGCAGCTGGGGGCCACGCGGAAGTCCAGGGTACGGACGGCCTCGTCGACGGCGTCGGCGGCCATCACCCGGTAGGTCGTGTACTTGCCGCCGGCGACCACGACCAACCCGGGAGTGGGGTGAGCGACGACGTGCTCGCGGGAGAGCTGGGAGGTCTCCTCGCTCTCCCCGGAGAGCAACGGACGCAGACCCGCGTACACGCCCTCGACGTCCTCGCGGGTCAACGGGGTGGTCAGTACCGTGTTCACGGTATCGAGCACGTAGTCGATGTCGCGGCGCGAGGCCGCCGGGTGGGCCTTGTCCAGGTTCCAGTCGGTGTCAGTGGTGCCGATGATCCAGTGCCGCCCCCACGGGATGACGAACAGCACCGAAGACGATGTGCGCAGGATGATCCCGGTACTGGACTGGATCCGGTCCTTGGGCACGACGAGGTGCACGCCCTTGGAGGCCCGCACCTTGAACTGCCCGCGTTCGCCCACCATGGCCTGGGTCTCGTCGGTCCAGACCCCGGTCGCGTTGATCACCTGATCGGCGGCGATCTTGAACTCGACGCCGTGCTCGAGGTCGCGCACCGTGGCACCGACCACGCGCTCCCCCTCGCGGTGGAAGCCGATCACCCGGGTCCGGCTGGCCACCCGGGCCCCGTAGGCGGCCGCCGTCCGGACCAGGTTCATCGTGTGCCGGGCGTCGTCCAGCTGGGCGTCGAAGTACTGGACGGCGCCGACCAGGGCGTCCTTGCGCAGGCTCGGCGCGAGCTGCAGGGCGCGCTTTCGAGTCAGGTGCCGGTGCGGCGCAAGCCCGGCGTCGGCCGAGCCGGTTCGGGCCATCGTGTCGTACAGGGTGAGCCCGGCGCCGACATAGGGCCGTTCCCAGACCCGGTGCTGCAAGGGGTACAGGAACGGCACCGGGCGGGCCAGATGCGGAGCCAGCCGGGTCAGGATCAGTCCGCGCTCGCGCAGCGCCTCCAGGACGAGCCGGAAGTCGAGCATCTCCAGGTAGCGCAGCCCGCCGTGGATCAGCTTGCTGGACCGCGACGAGGTCCCGCTGGCCCAGTCCCGTGCCTCGACCAGGGCGACGCTCAGGCCCCGGGTGGCCGCGTCGAGGGCACATCCGGCCCCGACCACGCCGCCGCCCACGACGAGGACGTCGAAGGTCTGTGAGCGCATCGCCGCCAACGCATCGTCCCGCTCGGCCGGACCGAGCCGCCCTCGTGCGTCCTGGCTGCTCTCGCTCATGAGCCCACCCCGGTCGGCCTCACTGATCGCCCGGGCTCGGGCTCTGCGGGGACAGGACCACCTCGACCCGCTGGAACTCCTTGAGGTCCGAGTATCCGGTGGTGGCCATCGCCCGGCGCAGCGCACCGACCAGGTTCGTCGTGCCGTCGGCCCGCCGGCTCGGGCCGAGCAGGATCTCGGTCAGAGTGCCGACGGGAGCCAGCGGCATCCGTTCGCCGCGCGGCAGCAGCGCATGGTGCGCCTCGGGGCCCCAGTGGAACCCGTGGCCCGGAGCATCGCTCGCCCGCGCCAGCGCCGCCCCGAGCATCACCGCGTCGGCACCGCAGGCCACCGCCTTGACGATGTCCCCGGACCGGGCCATGCCACCGTCGGCGATCACGTGCACGTAGCGACCGCCGGACTCGTCCATGTAGTCCCGCCGGGCGGCGGCGACGTCGGCGATCGCGGTGGCGTTCGGCGCGTGGATGCCCAGCGTCGTCCGGGTGGTGTGGGTGGCGCCGCCGCCGAAGCCGACCAGCACCCCGGCGGCCCCGGTCCGCATCAGGTGCAGCGCTGCGGTGTACGTGGCGCAGCCACCGACGATCACCGGCACGTCCAGCTCGTAGATGAACCGCTTGAGGTTGAGCGGCTCGGCCCGGCCGGAGACGTGCTCGGCGCTCACGGTGGTGCCGCGGATCACGAACAGGTCGACGCCGGCGTCGACGACGGCCTTCCACAGCTGCTGGGTGCGCTGCGGGCTCAGCGCCCCGGCGACGGTCACCCCGGCCTCCCGGATCTCCTTGACCCGGGCGGCCACCAGGTCCGCCTTCACCTCCTCGGCGTAGAGCTCCTGCATCCGGTGGGTGGCCGTGCCCGGGTCCAGCTCGGCGATCTGGGCAAGGATCGGCTCGGGTTCCTCGTAGCGGGTCCACAGCCCTTCGAGGTCCAGCACTCCGAGGCCGCCGAGCCGGCCGAAGGCCACCGCCTGGGCCGGCGACATCACCGAGTCCATCGGAGCGGCCACGACCGGGAGCTCGAACCGGTAGGCGTCGATCTGCCAGGCGACGCTGACTTCTTCGGGGTCGCGGGTACGGCGGCTCGGCACGATGGCGACGTCGTCCAAGGTGTAGCCGCGCCGCCCCCGCTTGCCGCGACCGATCTCGATCTCGTTCACCACGCAAGGCTATCCACAACCTGCTCATGCTCCGCCGGTACACCCGGCGGAGCATGAGCAGGTTTGTCGGGTCTTATCGTCAGCCGGCGGAGTAGTTCGGGGCCTCGGCCGTGATCTGCACGTCGTGCGGGTGGGACTCCTTGAGCCCCGCCGGGGTGATCCGGATGAACCGGCCGCGCTGCTGCAGCTGCGCGACGCTGCGCGCTCCCACGTAGAACATCGACTGGTGCAGGCCACCGACCAGCTGGTGCAGGACGGCCGAGAGCTGGCCGCGGTACGGCACCTGGCCCTCGATCCCCTCGGGGACGATCTTGTCGTCGCTGACCACGTCGGCCTGGAAGTAGCGGTCCTTGGAGAACGACTTCTTGCCCCGCGAGCTCATCGCCGCGATCGAGCCCATGCCCCGGTAGGTCTTGTACTGCTTGCCGTTGACCAGCAAGAGGTCTCCGGGGCTCTCCTCGCAGCCTGCCAGCAGGGAACCGATCATCACCGTGTCGGCGCCGGCGACGAGCGCCTTGGCGATGTCGCCGGAATGCTGCAGCCCACCGTCCGCAACCACCGGGACGCCGGCCGGCCGGCAGGCCTGGGACGCCTCGAACACGGCGGTCACCTGGGGCACACCGACCCCGGCGACCACCCGGGTGGTACAGATCGAACCCGGACCGACGCCGACCTTGACCCCGTCGGCTCCCGCGTCGACCAGTGCCTGTGCGCCCTGACGGGTGGCGATGTTGCCGGCCAGCACCTGTACGTGGCGGGTCGCGGAGTCGGACTTGAGCTGGCGGATCATGTCGAGCATCAACCGGGCGTGACCGTTGGCGACGTCCGGCACCAGAACGTCGACGCCCGCCTCGACCAGGGTGCCGGCCCGCTTCCAGGCGTCGCCGAAGTAGCCCACCGCTGCGGCCACCATGAGCCGTCCGTCGCCGTCCTTACTGGCATGGGGGAACTGCTCGGACTTCACGAAGTCCTTGACCGTGATCAGCCCGGTCAGCCGGCCGGCGGCGTCGATGATGGGCAGCCGCTCCAGCTTGTGTCGGCGAAGCAACACGATGGCGTCGGCGCGGGCGATCCCCTCCTGGGCCGTGACCAGCGGCATCGGCGTCATGACGTCGCGGACGAGGGTGGTGGCCCACTCGGCGATCGGGGTGAACCGCAGGTCCCGGTTGGTGATGATGCCGAGCAGGGTCGCGTCGCCGGAGACCACCGGGAGCCCGCTGACCCGGTACCGCCCGCAGGTCTCGTCCAGCTGCTCCAGCGTCGCGTCCGGACCGATGGTGACCGGGTTGGAGATCATCCCGGTCTGGGTCCGCTTGACCAGGTCGACCTGGTAGGCCTGGTCCTCGATGGACAGGTTTCGGTGCAGCACGCCGAGGCCGCCCTGACGAGCCATCGCGATCGCCATCCGGGCCTCGGTCACGGTGTCCATCGCCGCGGAGACGATCGGCAGGTGCAGGCTCACCGACCGGGTCAGTCGGCTGGTGGTGTCCACCTCGCTCGGGACGACGTCCGTCTCGCCGGGGAGGAGGAGCACGTCGTCGTAGGTCAGTCCGGTGTGGCCGAAGACCTCGGCGGGGTCACGTGTCACCCCGCGATCGTAACCACGCCGAGACAATGGGTGCGGGTTGCTGTCATGCACCGGTGGCGCCGGTCAGACCCGCCTGGGGTGGGCCGATGATCCACTTCGCAGTCTTGGCCGCCAGACTGCTGCTCTTCTTGACCTGGCCCGGCGGGCTGGGGTTCCCGGGCTTCACGGGCGTTGCGCCCTCCGTTGCGGACGACGTCGCGTCGGCGGGCTCAGACGTCACCGAGGTGACCGGCAAGGACGACACGACGGCAGGCGCGGTGACCGGGTCGGACGTCACGCCACCGATGGTGGCCTCGACGGCACCGATGTCCTCCGGCCCGTTGGCACCGGTCTGCGCGAACGCGCCGGCGCCGATCTCCTCCGCGGCGCCCATTTCGGCGAGCAGCGCGGACGTCGGGGAGATGGACGCGCTGGGTGACGGCGCCGGCCCGGACGGTTGTGACCCCGTCACGGCGGTGTCGAGGCCGGGGACCTCGGCCATCGATGACGCTCCGGCCGGCAGCGACACCCCCGGATCGGGCTCGGTCATCTCCTGGACGACCATGGTGAGCATGCGGGCCGGGTTCAGGGTCTCGCCGTGGGACAGGGCCGCCGCAGCACCCATCGACAGCACGATCGCCGCCGCGGCCACGACGAGCGCCGGCATCAGGCGGATCCCCACCACCTTGGTCGGCGGGCCGACCCGGGCCGCCACGGTGTTCGCGCGCCCAGCCTCCCGCTCGACCCGCAGCACCTCGACGCGCGACGTGGCGGCCACCGACGGCGCCGTCGCGTCGACCCCCTCGAGCAGCACCTCGCTCTGTTCGCTTTCGGCGCCTCGGTCGTCGGCGTCCCGCACCAGCCGGAGGCCACCAAGGTCCTGGCGAAGCGGCCAGCAGCCGTCCGAGGACAGCGCACGACGGGTCTCGCCCGCCGGCACCGGGTCGACGTCGACCTCGGCGGCCAGCAGAGCGAGAGCGGCGCTCAGCGGGTCGTCGAGGTCGTCCGGACAGGGCCCACGCTGGCCGAGGCGGTCGAGCAGGTCGTCGGTGTCCTGCAGGACCGTCAGACTCGGCATCCCGGGCAGCCGGCGAGGGTCCGGGAAGTCGGGGTCGATGGGCATCTCACTCATGAGTGCCACCGCGCCGGCTCGATCGCGACCATGGCCCGCAGCTTCTGCATGGCACGGTGCTGCGCGACGCGCACGGCGCCGGGGCTCATCCCGAGCGCGCGCCCGGTCGCCTCGGCGGACAGCCCCACCCCGACCCGCAGCACCATCAGCTCGCGCAGGGTCTCGGGCAGTACTCCGAGCAGCTCTCTGGCCTGACGGACGTCGGCGGAACGGACGGCGAGCTGCTCGGGCCCGTCCGTCAGGTCGATCTCGTCAGGTAGCTCGCCGCGCGGCTGCGGGCGGCGGTAGGTAGACCGCTGGGCGTCGGCCACCTTGTGAGCTGCCACCTTGTAGACGAAGGCCTCGAAAGGCTTGCCTTCGTCGCGGTAGCGAGGCAGGGCGGACAACACGGCGATGCAGACCTCCTGGGCAACGTCGTCCGCCGCGTCCTCAGCACCGGGGTAGCGGGACAATCGTGACCTGCAGTAGCGATGAGCCATTGTGTGGACGGCACCCAGGAGGTCCTCAGAGGCCGACCGGTCCCCACCCACGGCCAGCACGGCCAGCTGATGCAGATCCTCGCGGACGCTGTCCACAGAAGTCATCGGACGACGTGATGGTTCCGTTACACCACGTCGTTGTGCATCATCGTCCCCCGAGAGCACCCGATCAGCGCACCAATCCCCACCGGAAGCCGACGGCGACGGCCTGCGCCCTGTCTGCGGCGTCGAGCTTGCGGAAGAGCCGGCGGGCGTGGGTCTTGACGGTGTCCTCGGACAGGAACAGCTCCTTGCCGATCTCGGCGTTGCTGCGGCCGCGGCTCATTCCGGTGAGTACCTGCATCTCGCGCTCAGTCAGGGTGGGGGCAGACTCGGACGCCTCGACCGCTCGTGGGGCCGGAAGCGGACGTCGCCAAACGGCGTCCGACAGCGCGTGTACCACGGCGGCGGCCATCTCCTCCCTAGTGGCGTCTTTGACAACATACCCCCGCGCACCGCTCGCAACAGCCCTTGCGACGCCTTCGGCGTCCTCCGCCACCGTCACCATGATCACCACTGCTTCGGGATGGCGGGCCAGGAGCCGTCGAGCAGCCTCGACCCCGCCGATGCCGGGCATCCGGACGTCCATCATCACCAAGGACGGGCGCTCGACCGGCCAGCGCGCCAGCGCCTCCTCCCCGGAGGCCGCTTCGACGACCCGGGTGATCCCCGGAACACCGGCCAGCACCCGATGCAGGTTGTCCCGTACCGTCGCCGAGTCGTCGCACACGAGCACCGTCGCCACGGCCGCACCCCTTCCGCTGCCCGCCGTGATCTGTGGCACGGCGGTCCACGAAAGGTGGTGTCGTCACTCGCAGAGGGGAACCTGAGCCTCAGACGTAGACGGCGTTGAGGACCTCGTTCACGGCGTCGCCGAGGCTGTTGACCCAGCGCACGCCGGCCGGCAGCTCGCTGGTGGGCCAGCCGGAACCGCCGAGCACGACCCGGGGCGACGGGCGCTGCCGTGGCAGCTCCAGCAGCAGCATGTCGTCCCGGGTCTTGAGCCGGGCGAACAGGAAGACCGCGACCGGGCCGCTGCGCCGAGCCGCGTCGACCATGGCCTGACGCGGCATGCCCTCCCCCAGCATCCGGCACATGACCGCCTGCTCGGCCAGCGCGTAATCGAGAACGTTCAGAACCAGACTGTGCTGCTCCCCCTCGGCACAGCCCAGCAGCACCGGGCGTACGTTCACCGGCCGCACCGGCCCCGGGTGTTCGGCGTGCAGCACCGAGACGATGACCTGGGTCAGCGCGTGCTCCACCTCGACCCCCTCGCCGGTGGCCTGCCAGCGCTCACCGATCCGGGTCAGGGCGGGCAGCGCCATGTCGTGCCACATCCCGTCGATTCCCCGCGAGCGCAACCCATCCCGTACCAGCCTGGCCATCTCGACGAAGTCCAGGGCCGTCGCCGCCCGGGTCAGACCCCGCGCCGCAGAGGTGCCGTCCCTACCCGGCAGGCTCAGCACACGCCCCTCACCGTACGACGGCCGGATCGGGCGTTCGGCAGGGGCCGACTCGGATGCGGCGATCCGGGCCGCCTCAGCGGGCGGGTACCCCTCCAGGGTCAGCCGCCGCATCACCAGCAGCCGAGCGACGTCGTCGGGGGCGTAGCGGCGGTGCGCACCCGAGATGTGGACCCGAGGTCCCAGGCCGTAGCGCCGGTCCCAGGTGCGCAGCGTGGACGGCGCCACGCCGAGCCGACGGGCCACCGCCGCGACGCTCATGACCCCTGCCGGGAGGCCAGACCCCTCGTCGTCCTCGCTCGGCCTGGCCATGTCGTCATTGTGGGTGGCGTCGCTGGGGCCTGCCACCTGGCCCGAGGCCCGGGGTCGGGCCGGTGGCCGGCAGCCGTTCGGGCACTGACGGCGGCCCCGAAGCGTTTGCACCGCTGCGAGGGCACGGCCCAGCCGGATCAAGGTCCCAGCGGGACCAAAGGTCCTAGACCGGCGGAGTGTTATCTCCACGACATCACTAGGGGGTTGAACAACCTATGAATCGATTGCTAGGGTGCAGGGACAACGAAGCAACCGCATCTCCCTCCACAGGTCGCAACCCCCACACGAGGTGTCATTCCATGGCAGAGATCTCTCGGCTCCCCGGTCCAGTAGCGGATCTGTGGGACTGGCAGCTCGTCGGAGCATGTCGCGACGCCGACCCGACGCTGTTCTTCCACCCCGAAGGCGAACGCGGCCCGGCGCGGCGCAACCGCGACAACGCCGCCAAGGCGATCTGCGAGACCTGCCCCGTGATGCAGCAGTGCCGTGAGCATGCCCTGGCAGTGCGTGAGCCCTACGGCGTCTGGGGCGGCCTGAGCGAAGACGACCGCGAGTCGATGTACGCCGGCAGGCGGCGAACGGCCACCCGCGTCGCCAGCTGAGCAGTCCAGCACCTGAGCACGACGAGAGGCCCGATCCGTTCGGATCGGGCCTCTCGTCGTGCTCAGGTGCTGGACTGCTCAGTGGCCGTGACCGTGACCAGCGCCGGCCTCCACCGCCTCGGGCTCCTTCTTCTCCACCACGAGCGTGCTGGTGGTGAGCACCATCGAGGCGATCGACTCGGCATTGCGCAGCGCCGAACGGGTCACCTTGACGGGGTCGATGACACCGCGGGCGAACAGGTCGGTGTACTCGCCGGTCGCGGCATCCAGGCCGTGACCGGCCGGCAGCCCACGCACCCGATCGACCACGACGTAGCCCTCCAACCCCGCGTTCTCGGCGATCCAGCGCAGCGGCTCCATGACGCTCTTGCGCACGATCGCAGCACCGGTGGCCTCGTCACCGCTGAGCTGCAGGTCGTCCAGGACCGGCGCCGCGTGCACCAGGGCGCTGCCGCCACCGGCGACGATGCCCTCCTCGATCGCGGCCCGGGTCGCCGAGACGGCGTCCTCGATGCGGTGCTTCTTCTCCTTGAGCTCGACCTCGGTGTGCGCGCCCACCTTGATCACGCAGACACCGCCGGCGAGCTTGGCGAGCCGCTCCTGGAGCTTCTCGCGGTCCCAGTCGGAATCGGTCAGCTCGATCTCGGCCTTGATCTGCGCCACTCGCGCCTCGACGTCCTGCGCCGCACCGGCGCCTTCGATCACGGTCGTGGTGTCCTTGGTGACGACGATCCGCCGGGCGGTGCCCAGCACCTCGAGGCCGACCTGGTCGAGCTTGAGACCCACGTCCGGCGAGACCACCTGGGCGCCGGTGAGGGTGGCCAGGTCCTGCAGCATCGCCTTGCGCCGGTCCCCGAACCCGGGGGCCTTGACCGCCAGCGCGGTGAACGTGCCACGGATCTTGTTCACGACCAGGGTGGACAGGGCCTCTCCGTCGATGTCCTCGGCCACGATGAACAGCGGCTTGGACGCCTGCAGCACCTTCTCCAGCAGCGGCAGCAGCTCGGAGATCGAGGAGATCTTGTTCTGGTGGATCAAGATGTAGGCGTCCTCGAGGACGGCCTCCATCCGCTCCGGGTCGGTGACGAAGTAGGGCGAGATGTAGCCCTTGTCGAACTGCATGCCCTCGGTGAAGTCGAGCTCCAGGGCGGTCGTCGAGGACTCCTCGACGGTGATCACGCCGTCCTTGCCGACCTTGTCGAACGCCTCGGCGATCAGCTCGCCGATCTGCGGGTCCTGGGCGGAGATGGTCGCCACGTGGGCGATGTCGTCCTTGCCGTCGACCTCGCGGGCCACCTCGAGCAGTCGGTCGTTCAGGGCGCTCACCGCCGCGTCCATGCCGCGTTTCAACGCGGACGGAGCCGCGCCGGCGGCGACGTTACGCAGCCCGTCCTTGACCATCGCCTGGGCCAGCACGGTCGCGGTCGTGGTGCCGTCACCAGCGATGTCGTTGGTCTTGGTGGCGACCTCCTTGGCGAGCTGGGCCCCGAGGTTCTCGTACGGGTCCTCCAGCTCCACCTCCTTGGCGATCGTCACCCCGTCGTTGGTGATGGTCGGGGCGCCCCACTTCTTGTCGATCACGACGTTGCGGCCGCGCGGGCCGAGCGTCACCTTGACCGCGTTCGCCAGGGCGTCAACGCCGCGTTCGAGACTGCGACGGGCGGAGTCGTCGAACTCCAGGGTCTTGGCCATCTGCCAGGTGTTCCTTCCGGTGCGAGCAGGG
The DNA here is from genome assembly GCA_963825645.1 of uncultured Actinomycetota bacterium. Lineage (GTDB taxonomy): Bacteria > Actinomycetota > Actinomycetes > Actinomycetales > Kineosporiaceae > JADJPO01. The sequence continues at coordinate 118,755 of CAWGTT010000009.1, read as the reverse complement.
TTCGAAATAGGGCGCGGCACGACGACCGCCCCGGCCGAGCAGGCAGGTGCCGGCCGGCCGGGGCGACGTCGCGGCGCAGTAGCTGGGCCGTTTACTTCTCGATGATGGCCAGCACATCGCGGGCCGACAGGATCAGAAACTCCTGACCGCTGTACTTGACCTCGGTGCCGCCATACTTGCTGTAGAGCACGGTGTCGCCGACCTGGACGTCGAGCGGGATGCGCTTCTCGCCGTCGTCGTCGAACCGACCCGGTCCGACCGCCAAGACCTTGCCCTCCTGGGGCTTCTCCTTGGCGGTGTCCGGGATGACCAGACCGGACGCGGTGGTCTGCTCGGCCTCGAGAGGCTCGACCACGATGCGGTCCTCGAGCGGCTTGATGGAGACCGACACTTGCGGACCTCCCCTTCGGGAATGTCGATGCGGGCGTCTGATGTAACGGGGGCCCGAACCGTCGTCGCGGGTGCCGGACGGACCGCCCTGCGTTGGCACACTCACATTGAGAGTGCCAACTCTGAATCTAGGACGCGGATTAGCACTCGGTCAAACCGAGTGCCAGACCCGGGGGCCGGCGACGCCGTCGAACGGCCTTGCGGAGCGACATGCGAGGATCGTGCGGTGGACCCTGACGGCATCTCTGCCCTGCTCACCGAGCAGGGCTGGTCGCTCCTGGAGTCGCTGCCGCCGTACGACGAGGACACCGCGATCACCCTCGGAGAGCAGCTGCGCCGGGACGGCCACGACCCGGGCCTGGTCGCGGCCGCGCTGACCCAGTCCCGGCTGCGCGCGGCTGCCCGGGCCAAGTTCGGGCCGTTCGCCGACAGCATGCTGTTCACCCCGACCGGCCTGGAGCAGGCCACCCGGTTCGCGGTGGCGGCCCGACACGCTCAACGCTTCGTCTCGGCCGGGATCGAGAAGGTGGCCGACCTCGGGTGCGGGATCGGCGCCGACGCGATGGCGCTGGCCACCTTCGACCGCGAGGTGCTGGCGGTCGAGCGCGACGAGGTGACCGCCGCGGCCGCCACGATGAACCTGCGGCACTGGCCGACGGCCACCGTGCGCCGCGCCGACGTCACCACCCTGGAGGCGCGCGAGCTGGCCTCGTTCGGCGGCGCCTTCCTCGACCCGGACCGGCGGCATGGGGTCACCGGCAAGCGCCTGCTCGACCCACGGGCCGGGTCCCCACCGCTGTCGTTCGTGCTCGACCTGGCCTCCCGGCTACCCGCCGTGGGGATGAAGACCGCACCAGGCATCCCGCACCACCTGGTGCCGCAGGACCGCGGTCCGGTCGAGGCGCAGTGGGTGTCGGTGGCCGGCGACGTCGTCGAGGCCGGGCTGTGGTTCGGCCTGCTCGCCCGCGACGGCGTCCGCCGGGCGGCACTGGTGCTGCCCGCGGAGGGCGAGGAGTCCCCCGCGCCGGCCGAGGTGAACGACGTGGGCATGCCGGACACCGAAGTAGGGGACGTCGGCGGGTACCTGTTCGAACCGGACGGCGCGGTGATCCGCGCGGGGCTGGTCGGCCAGGTGGCCGCGGCGGTCACCGGCCGGTTGGTGGACCCGAGCATCGCGTACGTGACCGCCGACCAGCTGGTCCGCACCCCGCTCGCCCGCGCGTACGCCGTCCAGGACGTCTTCCCGTTCCAGCTGAAGCGGTTGCGGACCTGGCTGCGCGACCGGGGGGTCGGCCGGCTGACGATCAAGAAGCGGGGTACCGCGGTGGAGCCCGAGCAGCTGCGCCGTCAGCTGCGCCTGGACACCAACGCGGGCAGCGCCGAGGCGACCATCGTGCTGACCCGGGTGGCCGGACGGCAGAGCGTGCTCGTCGTCCGACCGGTCGGGTAGCACCTAGCGGCGGACGACGTCCAGCCAGAGCTCGCTGTAGCGACGGCCGTCGACACCCAGCGCGACATCGACCAGCGCCGGAGCCGGCCCGTGCGGGTCATGGCGACGGTCCAGCTCACCGGGTCGCTGGTCGACGACTGTCTGGCCACGGGTCCAGGACCCGGACAGCTCGACCCGCACCGGAAGCCGCCGGGTGCTCAGCCCGTCCGGGTCGGCCACGGCGCAGACCGCTCCGGCGTCACCGATGGTGGCGTGGTCCTCGCCGAAACGTCGGCACTGGAAGTCGACCAGGGATCCGGCAAGCCGCGAAGCGGGCGAGCCCGCGGCCATGAGCTCGACGGCGCGGGACCGGCTGACCCGCACGTCGTAGAAGACGTCGAGGCCGTACATGGTGACCTCGACGCCCAGCTCGGTCGCGGCGTCCAGCACGATCGCCGCCGACTCCGGGTCGTGCCAGACATTGAACTCCGCTGCAGCCGTGGCGTTCCCGACCAAGGCGGCACCGCCCATGAACACGATCCGCTGAAGTCCGGCGGCCGTCTCGGGATGGCTTCGCAGCAAGAGGGCGACGTTCGTCATCGGTGCCAGCGTCACCAGGGTGACCCGGCGCGCCCCGTCGCGCCGGTGGGCGTCGGCGGCCGCTGCCAGGACGTCACGCAGCAGCCCGACGGCGGGCCGGGGGTCCGGCTGTCGTCGTGACCGCGACCAGCCGGACGGCGTCAGGTCGCCCATGCCGTCCTCGCCGTGCACGTGCCGGGCCGGGCGGGCCGGCTCGAGCAGCGGCCGTGTTGCCCCTCGCGCCACCGGCACGTCGGGCCGTCCGGCCACGTCGAGCACGGTGAGGGTGTTGACGACCACCTGGTCGACCTCGGCATTGCCGGCCACGCAGGTCACCGCCTGCAGGTCGAGGCCGGGGTGGCGGGCGGCGAGCAGCAGGGCGCAGGCGTCGTCCACCCCGGTGTCGACATCGAGCACCACCGGGACGGGCGGGCTGCCCGCCACCTCGTCACGATGGGAGGCCGACATGGGTCGCGAGCCTAGCGCCGCCGGTCAACCCGCCAGGAAGCTGTCCAGGGCGAGCCTGTCCGGCACGGCGTCGTTGCCCAGCGCCGAGCACTTCTGGGCGGCCACCCACGACGAGATCCGCACGGCCTGCTCGGTGACCGCGCCGGCGGCGATCGCCCAGGCGAACGCGCCGTGAAACGTATCGCCGGCACCGCAGGTGTCCACGGCTGTGACCGCGAACGGCTCGTAGCGGTGCACGCCCGTCCGGTCGATGTACCGACCTCCCGTCTCGCCCTGCGTCGCGGCCAGCACCGTGGGTCCGAAGATGTCGTAGGCCGCCTGCATTGCGTCGGGCAGGGACAGCGTGGAACTGCGCGCGCTGAAGAACTTCGACGGGGAGATGACATACTCGACGCCCGTCAGCACCTCCTCGACCCACGGCTTGTACGAGCCGGTGTCGATGACGACGGGCACCCCCCGCTCCCGGCTGACGTCCAGCGCCTTTGTGGTCAGTCCGGGGTCGGTGCAGTCCAGCAGAACCACGTCCGCGCCGCTCAGCGCGTCGTCGAGGGATGCGAGTAAGCGCTCGTCGGCCCGCGGCTGCGCCGTCCAGACGGTGGTTCGGGTTCCGCGATCCGTCGCCAGGATCACGCAGGAGTGCTGGCTGGGCAGATCCACCTCGAACCACTGGGCGCTGAGGGGCTCGCGTGTCAGCTGATCCCGAAGCACCCGGGCGTGCAGATCGGACCCGCACATCGCCAGCAGCCTGGTGTCGGCGCCCAGACGACCCGCGGTCAGGGCAGCGCGCCCCGCCGGCCCCCCGATGGCGACCGCGTGACTGGTGACCGCGTTCTCGCTGTCCTGCGCGGGGTGGCTGTCGACCACGTACAGGTAGTCCACCGTGGCCATGCCAACCGCCGTCACCACGGCGGGGTTCGGCTCCCAGGTCGACGCGCGCATCACGCCGGTCATCGTCCCAGGGAGCGCCGGTCGGGGCACAAGCCGGGCGCGACACGGGCACAAGCCGGGCGCCGCCGCCCTCACGACCGCCCTTACCGGAGCGTCACGATCACGATGAAGATCACGTTGCGCAGATCGGTACGGATTCGAGCCACTCCCACGCCACGTGATCTTCAATGTGATCTTCAAGGTGATCTTCGCGGGGTGATCGGCTCAGAAGGCGATGGTCGCCATCGGGGCTCAGAGGCGGGCGGCCAGCGCGCCTAGCAGGTCGGCCGCCGCCGCTGCCGCCGCTGGGTCGCCGGTGTCGTCCACGTCGCGGGACAGCACCAGCACCTGGTCACCGAGCGCATACGCACCCAGGACCGGCACCGGACGTCGGGAGATGCCCTCGGCGTCGGCTCCCAGGTCGGCGAGGTCCTGCAGGACGGCGCGCACGTCGTCCAGGACGGCAGCCGCCGCGACGCCGTCCCGGGCGGCGAACCGGGGGCCGACGACCCGGAGCCGGTCGGCGAGCCGCGTGGCCACCGTCATCAGCTCTGAACCGTCCGCCACGGCGACCGTCACTGCCGGCTCGCGCCGACGCCGAGCACAGCGGCCAGGCCGAGGGCGCTGCGGGGCGCGAAGGGGCCGGTCCACAGCCCGACGTGCACGGCCTGGTGCGCCTCCGCCTGCCAGGGGTGGTCGAACCTCGGCGGGGCCGTGTGCAGGTCGTGCACCAGCAGGGCCGCCATCAGCGCCCGGGTGGTCGAGGGGTCGAACACCTCGACGCCGAACCGGTGGGCCCCGCACCGACCGGCCGAACGCCGACGTGCTGCGGCGCTCACCGTTCCGCGGGAAGGCCACGCCCACGGGTCGATCCTGCATGGCGACCAGTCTGGCGCACGGCATCGACATGATCGCCGCCGTGGTGCGGCGCCGACCCAGATCATGGGGGGCCTCCTCACCCGGACGCCGATCATCCGGCGGACGGATGGTCGGCGGCGGCGACCAGCGCCCGGAACAGCGAGGGGTCCTGTCCTGCCTCCGGGTGCCACTGAACGCCGAGGCAGAACGGCAGCGCCGGGTCCTCCACCGCCTCGACCAGACCGTCGCCGGCCCAGGCGCTCTCGACCAGCCCAGCGCCGAGCACCTCGATGCCCTGATGGTGGTAGGCGGGCACGGCGTCGACCTCCAACCGGCCCAGTGCCCTGGCCAGCCGGGTGCCCTCGGCGACGTGTACCGGGTGCCGACCGAACTGCCCCGGGCCGGGCGAGTGATCGTGGTCCGGCGGCAGTCCGGGCACGTCGGGCAGATGCTGGTGCAGGGTGCCGCCCCGGGCCACGTTGAGCAGCTGCATGCCCCGGCATACGGCCAGCACGGGTAGCTCGCGCTCCACCGCTCCGGAGAGCAGCCCGAGCTCGGCGGCGTCCCGCTGCGGGGACGCGGGCTGGGTGTGCGGACCCGGCACCCGCCCGTACTGCGACGGCGCGATGTCCGGTCCACCGGCCAGCACCAGAGCGTCCAGCCGGTCCAGCATCTCCTCGACCAGGCCCGGTAGCGGCGGCAGCAGCACCGGCACCCCGCCGGCTCGGGCGACGGCATCGACGTACGGGCGCGGCAGCAGCGCCGCCTCCATATCCCAGACACCCCACCGCGCGGGCACCGAGTAGCAGGTCAGACCGACCACCGGACGCCGCCCGCCGCCCGGCTCGCGGGCATCGGTCGCAGTGGTGGTCACAGCGGCGTGACGTAGGCGCCGGTGATGCCTCCGTCGACCAGGAAGTTGCTCGCGGTGACGAAACCGGCGTCGTCACTGCCGAGGAAGGCCACCGCCGCCGCGATCTCGTCCGGCTCGGCGAACCGACCCATCGGGACGTGCACCAGCCGGCGTTCGGCGAGCTCGGGATCCGCGGCGAACAGCTCCATCAGCAGCGGCGTCGCCACCGGCCCGGGTGAGAGCGCGTTCACCCGCACTCCCTGGCGGGCGAACTGGACGCCCAGCTCACGGGTCATCGCGAGCACCCCGCCCTTGCTGGCGGTGTAGGAGATCTGCGACGTCGCGGCGCCCAGCGTCGCCACGAACGAGGCGGTGTTGATGATCGACCCCTTCCCCTGGGCGATCATGTGCGGCAGTACCGCCTTGCAGCCCAGGTAGACCGACGTGAGGTTGACCTCCTGCACGCGGCGCCAGGCCTCGATGCCGGTGTCCAGGATGGAGTCGTCGTCCGGTGGGGAGATGCCGGCGTTGTGGAAGGCGACGTCGATCCGCCCGTACCGCTGCACGGTGAGCGCGTACATGCGCTCGTTGTCCTGCGGGCTGGTCACGTCGGCGACGACGAACAGGCCGCCCAGCTCGTCGGCGATCGCCCGGCCGGCGGCCTCGTTGACGTCGACGACCACGACGCTCGCGCCCTCGGCGGCCAGTCGGCGGGCGCTGGCCGCGCCGATCCCGCTGGCGCCGCCGGTGACCAAGGCCACCCTGTCTGTGTAGCGATCCACGGGACTCCTTGTGGGACAGAGGATGTCAGTCAGTGTTGATCGGTGTCGGTCAGTGTCGATCGGTGTCGGTCAGTGTCGATCGGTGTCGGTCAGTGTCAGTCGGTGGCGATGAAGACGTTCTTCACCTCGGTGAACGATGCGAGCGCGTCGGGGCCGAGCTCGCGACCCAGTCCCGATCTCTTGAACCCGCCGAACGGGGTGGTGTAGCGCACCGAGGAGTGCGAGTTCACCGACAGGTTGCCGGACTCGACCCCGCGGGCCACCCGAAGCGCCCGGCCGACGTCCCGGGTCCAGATCGACCCTGCCAGCCCGTACTCGGTGTCGTTGGCCATCGCGACCGCCTCCGCCTCGTCCTCGAACGGCAGGACGGCGACCACTGGGCCGAACACCTCCTCGCGCCAGACCCGGTCGCTGGCCGACCTCGCCAGGACCACCGTGGGCGGGTACCAGAACCCCGGCCCGGACGGCGCGGAGCCACGGAAGGCCACGTCCACCGGTTCGTCGGCGTCCTCGACGAAGGACCGCACCACCCGACGATGGGCGGCCGAGATCAGCGGCCCCATCTCGGCGTCCTCGCGCTCGGGCGAGCACACGGTCACGCCCGCGACCGCCGGCTCGAGCCGCTCCAGGAAGGCGTCGTACACGCGGCGCTGCACCAGGATCCGCGAGCGGGCGCAGCAGTCCTGCCCGGCGTTGTCGAAGACCCCGTGGGGGGCGGTGGCGGCAGCCTTGTCCAGGTCCGCGTCGGCGAAGACGATGTTGGCGCTCTTGCCGCCCAGCTCCAGAGTGAGCCGCTTGACGGACTCGGCGGCCCGCGCGGCGATCCGGGTGCCCACCTCGGTGGACCCGGTGAAGACGATCTTGCGAACCAACCGGTGGTCTACCAGGCGCCGGCCGACCACGCTGCCCTGGCCGGGCAGGACCTGGAACACCTCCGGCGGGATGCCGGCCTCGAGCGCCAGCTCACCGAGTCGAACAGCGGTCAGCGGGGTCAGCTGGGCCGGTTTGAGCACCACCGGGCACCCGGCGGCCAGAGCCGGCGCCAGACCCCACCCCGCGATCGGCAACGGGAAGTTCCAGGGCACGATCAGCCCGACCACGCCGACGGGCTCGGCGAAGGTGAGATCGACCCCGCCGGCCACCGGGATCTGCCGTCCGAACAGGCGTTCCGGAGCGGCGGCGTAGTAGCTGAGCACGTCACGGACGTTGCCGGCTTCCCAGCGGGCGTTGGCGATGGTGTGACCGGCGCCGCGCACCTCCAGACCAGCGAGCTCCTCGAGGTGGGCGTCGACCTGCTCAGCGAAGCGGCGCAGCAGGCGCGCCCGGTCCGCCGGAGCCACGGCCCGCCAGGTCGGCCACGCGGCGTGCGCCCGCTCGACCGCCTCGTCGGCGGCCGCGGCGTCCGCCTGCTCCACCTCGGCGACGACCTGCTCGGTCGCCGGGTCGACGACCTTGCGAACGGTCATCGGAGACTAACTCCAAGTAGCGGCAGGCCCACGTCACGGTGGGCACGGCGTGACGTTGTGCCCGCTAGACGGGCACGGCGTGACGTTGTGCCCGCACGACGGGCACGACGTGACGTTGTGCCCATCCCTGAGTCCTCTACATCCGCTCGAAGCACCGGGTCCGCTCCCAGTCCGTCACCGCCGCCTCGAAGGCGGCCAGCTCCACATCCGCCGCGTTGACGTAATGGTCGACCACGTCGTCCCCGAACGCGTTGCGGGCCAGCACGGAACCGGCGAACGCGTCCCGCGCCTCGCGCAGCGTGGTCGGCACCCGGACCCGGTCGGCGGTGTAGGCATTACCGACCAGAGCCGGTTCGAGGGGCAGCTCGATGTCGATCCCCCACAGTCCGCCGGCCAGCATGCCGGCCAGGGCCAGGTACGGGTTCACATCCCCGCCGGGCACCCTGTTCTCCAACCGCAGCGAGGCCCCCTGGCCGACCACTCGGATCGCACACGTGCGGTTGTCCTCGCCCCAGGAGATCGCGGTCGGGGCGAACGATGCAGGCTGGAACCTCTTGTAGGAGTTGACGTTCGGCGCGTACAGCAGGGTGAATTCCCGCATCGTGGCGAGTACTCCGGCGACGAACGCGGCGAACACCGGGCTGCGACCCTCACCGGCACCCGCATCGCCCGGTTTCGCGAAGACGGCATCGCCGGCCAGGCCGCGCAGGCTCAAGTGGATGTGGCAGGAGTTCCCTTCACGCTCGTCGTACTTGGCCATGAAGGTGATCGCCTTGTTGTGGCGGGCGGCGAGCTCCTTCGCCGCGGTCTTGTAAACCACGTGCTGGTCGGCGGTGGTGATCACGTCGGCGTACCGGAAGGCGATCTCGTGCTGGCCGTCGTTGCACTCACCCTTGGCCGACTCGACGACCAGCCCCGCCCGTTCCATGTGGCCACGGATGTCGCGCAGCAGCGGCTCCACCCGCCCGGTCCCGAGGATGGAGTAGTCGACGTTGTAGCGGTTGGACGGGGTCAGCCCACGGTATCCGGCGTCCCACGCCTGCTCGTAGGTGTCGTCGAAGACGATGAACTCGAGCTCGGTGCCCGCGTAGGCGACGAACCCCATGTCGGCCGCTCGGTCGGCCTGGGCCATCAGGATCTGGCGCGGTGACTCGCGCACCTGGGCGCCGTCGAGCCAGACCAGGTCGCACTGCACCATCGCCGTCCCGGACAACCAGGACACCGGCCGCAGGGTGGACAGGTCGGGGCGCAGCACGAAGTCGCCGTATCCGGTCTCCCAGCTCGAGATCTTGTACCCGCCGACGGTGTTCATGTCGACGTCCACGGCGAGCAGGTAGTTGCAGGCCTCGGTGCCGTGGGCCAGCACCTCGTCGACGAAGTAGCGGCCATGGATCCGCTTGCCCTGTAGCCGGCCCTGCATGTCGGTGAACGCGACGAGCACCGTGTCGACCTGCCCGGCCCTGATCGCTTCCTGGAGCCGGTCCAGCGCCATCGGCGGCGATACCTCTGCCATGGCGGCATGCTCCCGCATCGGGGCCGCTCATGTCTTCAGGTCAGGACGCCACGGCGCTGCGCGCGCTCACCCTCGCGTCGGCGCACCTGACCCCACAGCAGCGGGCCGAGCACGGCCGCGGCCACGAGCACCACCCCCAGGACGGCGTTCGGCACCCCGAGCAGCTTGAGCCCGGACGCGACCAGCACCAGCGCCAGAGCCCGGCGGATGATCCACCCGGGGGCCCGCGAGGACATCTGGGCCCCGAGGTAGACCCCGGGGATGGACCCCACCAGCAACGCGGCGGTGAGGTCGAGCTGGAAGTCCCCGAACAGCAGGTGGCCCAGGGCCGCGCTGGCGACCAGCGGCACGGCCTGCACCAGGTCGGTGCCGACCAGCCGGTTGGCCGTCAGAGTGGGGTACAGAGCGAGCAGGGCGATGATGATCAACGACCCGGAGCCCACCGAGGTCATCCCGACGATCAGCCCCCCGGCCACCCCGGTCAGCAGGGTGGGCAGCGGCCGGACGACGACGGGCCCCGGTTGCGAGGTGCTGACCTGCTCACCCCGGGCTCGAGCAGCCTGGACCCGGGCCCGCACCAGCATGGTGGTGTAGGCCTTGTAGACCAGGCCGCCGGCCGCGATCAGAAGGGCGATCCCCAGCGAGACCTTGACCACCGCCTGCACGTCGCCGGAGTCGCCGATCACACGCAGCACCAGCACGCCGGTGAAGGCGCTCGGCACCGATCCGAGCATCAGCCACCGGACAAGCGACCAGTCGATGGTCCCCCGGCGCATGTGCACCCAGCTGCCGACCGGCTTCATGACCGCCGAGGCGACCAGGTCGCTGGAGACGGCCGCGAGTGGAGCGATCCCGAAGAAGAGCACCAGAACCGGCGTCATCAGGGCTCCGCCGCCCATGCCCGTCAGGCCCACGACGAAACCGACCAGCAACCCGGCCGCGACGACTGCGACGTCCACCTACCCGCTCCTCACCACGCCGTCCCTCGCAGGACGGCAGAGTTCGTCGAGCCGTCGTCGCCTTCGAGCAGACAGCCTCGTGCTTGTAGCACCAGCCACACCTGGTCCACGCACTCCTGAACCGTGCGTCCGGTCGTGTCGAGCACCAGGTCGGCGTCGGTGGGATCTTCGTACGGTGAGGAGATCCCGGTGAACTCGGGCACCTCACCGGCACGCGCCTTCGCGTAGAGGCCTTTGCGGTCGCGCCGCTCACACTCCTGCAGGGGAGTCGCCACGTGCACGAGCACCATGTCACCCCCGGCTCGCGCCACCATCTCGCGGACCTGCGCTCGCCCCTGAGCGAAGGGGGCGATCGGGGCCGCGATCGCCATCCCACCATGGCGCGCCACCTCGGCTGCCACGAAACCGATCCGGGCGATGTTCGCCTCCCGATCGGCACGCGAGAAGCCGAGCCCTGCCGACAGCAGCCGCCGCACCTCGTCGCCGTCCAGCAGGCTCACCGTCCGCACCTCGCGGTCGAGCACCCGCTCGGCCAGCGCCTTGGCCACCGTGGACTTGCCGGACCCGGACAGGCCGGTGAAGAACACCACCAGACCGCGGCGATGCTGCGGCACCGAGGCCCGGGCGAGCTCGGCCGCGAAGGCGGGATGCAGAACGACCGGCGCGCCGTCCGAGCCCGGCCCGCGACCAGGATCGGCCGGCTGAACGACCTCGTCGGCCCCGTAGGCCCCGGCTACCTCATCGACCAGGTGGTCGTACCCCGCCGGGAGCCCGACCGGGACGACGAGCGGGTCCATCGACGTCGGCGCGTCGCGGGCGACCGTCTCGTCGCCACCGCTCGCCCTGTTGCTCTCGACGTGGACGGCGACACCTCGCACGGCGCGCAGCATCGCCTCGGGGGCCAGCCCGCGCGACGGCATCGACCGATCCGCGCCGACCAGGACCAGCCAGAGGAACCGAGCAGTACTGCCCGGCGGATCGAGGACCCGGTCGCGCAGCCGGTCGACGTCCTGCACTGTCAGCGCCCGGGAGACGGGTACCGCCAGGATGTGCCGGCCGTGCCCCAGGCCGGCACCCTCATCGGCTCCTGACCGGGCCGCGGCAGAGGCCAGCCGCTGCCTGACCTGCGCGGGGGTGAGCCGGTGGCTGCGTAAGGGCGGGTGGCTGAACGGACGCAGCGCGCCGAGGCTGCCGTCCTCGGCGAGCGCGGCCACCGGGGTGCCCTCGGCGTCTTCGATGATCTTGCCGCCGGTCGGGGCGACTCCCTCGGGAAGGCAGCGGATCGCGCCGTCCAGGACCAGCTCGACGAGATCGAGCGCCGCTGGGGTCGGGTGCCACGCCGTCCATCCCGTCGCGACCGGCGGGCCGGGAGGCGGCACGGACGGCGAGTCAGGACCGGGCATCGGGAAATCGTGTCACACGGCGCGACGGCACCGTCCCCCAGGTGAGCCAGGGGGCGGTGCCGTGCGGTGCCGGGCGGTGCTGTGGTGCGGTGGTGCTGCGGTCAGTTGTCGCCGCGCAGGATGGCCATCAGCCGCAGGATCTCCAGGTACAGCCAGACCAGGGTGACCACGAGCCCGAACGCGGCGGTCCAGGAGTAGGCCTTGGGCAGACCGTTGCGGATGCCCTGCTCGATGAAGTCGAAGTCGAGCACCAGGAACAGCGAAGCGAGCACGACACCGAACGCGCTGAGGGCGAGGGGGAGCAGCCCGCCGCCGGCGTAGACGCTGTTCCAGGCGCCGAACAGGACGCCAGCGATGTGCATCAGGCTGAACAGCAGATATCCGGCTCCGGCGATCAGGAGCACCTTGGTGAACTTCGGCGAGTTGCGGATGATGCCGGTCTTGTACATGAACAGCATCGCGCCGAAGGCGCTTAGGGTGCCGAGGATGGCCTGGACGACGACTCCGCTGTACGCCGACTCGTAGAAGTAGCTCAGGCCGCCGACGAAGACACCCTCGACCAGGGCGTAGCCGAACATCAGTGCCGGGTTCGGCTTCTTCATGAAGCCGACGACCAGGGCCAGCACCAGACCGACCAGGCCCGCGCCGAGCACGAGGCCGAAGCTGGTGGGCTTCAGGATGAAGAAGGTGTAGGCAGCGGTGGCCAGCAGGCCCGCGAACAGCGCGGCGGTCCGGACGACCACGTCGTCCAGAGTCATCCTGTTGGTCTGCAGCGAGGTGGCCGAGGGTGCGCCGTACATCTCCTCGAGCTGGCCGGTGGTGGCGGTGTCGAACGTGGCGTAGCCACCCCGCTGGAACCCTTCCGAACGGTTGAAGACGGGGTTGCTGCTGTGCATCGGTCCCCTCCAGGGATCGAGACGAATGCCCGGGACCCTCCCGGGCCGCTGCCCTGGGCGGATGTGACCGTGGCACCAGGGCTGGCACTTACCGTAATGCCGAACGGGGTCGTTTGGTTCCCCGAGCGCGCCGCGACCACCCGGTCCGGTGTACGCATCGTCACCGCCGGGGGCCCGCTCGACCGGGTCGCGCTCCCGGCTGCTGGGTACCCCCGGCGGGACTCGAACCCGCACTGGAGCGCTTTTAAGGCGCCTGCCTCTGCCGTTGGGCTACGGGGGCCACCCGGTCAGCCTAGTTTCCTCGGCGGTCCGGCCCGGCGGAGTCCGCCGTGGCGATCACGGCGTCCAGCATCGGCTCGGTGAGCCGGCCGGTGAAGGTGTTCTGCTGGCTCACGTGGTAGCTGCCGACCAGCAGCACCCCGGCCGCCCCCTCGCGGGCGAGCTCGACCGTGGCGCCGTGACCGAACCGCGGCCGCGGTGAGGGCACCCGCCAGCCGCGGCGTCCGGCGCAGGCCAGGGCGGCCTGCCAGGCGAAACCCCCGAGAGCGAGCACGGCGCGCAGCGTCGGCTCGAGCAGCTCGACCTCGCGGTCAAGCCAGGGTGCGCAGGTGTCCCGCTCGGCCGGGCTCGGCGTGTTGGCGGGCGGCGCGCAGCGGACGGCGGCAACGATCCGGACGCCGGTCAGGTGCTGCCCGTCTCCCGGGTGCCGGCTGTGCTCCACGGCGGCCAGGCCGGCTCGGTGCAGCGCCGCGAAGATCCAGTCCCCGGACCGGTCCCCGGTGAACACCCGCCCGGTGCGGTTGCCGCCGTGCGCCGCCGGGGCCAGGCCGACCACCAGCAGATGCGCCCGGTCATCGCCCCAGCCGGGCACCGGACGTCCCCAGTAGGTCTGGTCGGCGAAGGCCCGGCGCCTGGTCCTGGCCACCTCCTCACGCCAGGCGACCAGCCGGGGACAGGCCCGGCAGCTGCTCACCCGCTCATCGAGCTGGGCCAGATCGGTGGACGACGCGGCGAGCCGGCGCACGTCGTCCAACGATCCGGCGGTGATCGTGGTGGGTTCACCCCGCGTGACAGGGGCAGACCCACCACGATCCGGGGTGCCGCTCACGGCGGGAGCAGGCCGGACATGGTGTCGGCGAACCGGTCGTGACGTCGCACGAGGTCAGCCGGCCAGAGCGGCCCGGGCGAAGGCGAGCACCGTCTTCTCGGGCTTGGAGCTGACCATGGTCACCACGCAGCCCATGTCCAACCAGGCGGCGATGGTCGCCTCCTTGCCGAGCGCCACCACCACGTTGTGCTTCTCCCCGCTGACGGTGACACTGCGGGTGCGCAGCGTGAAACCCTCCTTGCTCATCCCCTCAACGAGCCCGGTCAGCAGGGTGCTCACCAGATCGGGGTCCTCGAGGTGGGAGGGCTCGACCACCATCGCGGCAGCCGACCCCACACTGACCTTGTTGCGCAGCACGGCGCGCACGGTCGGAGCGCTGATCACCCCTCGGAAGCCCGCGGCCACCGGGGCGAACGCCTTCACCACCGCCGCTGGCGCCTTCGCGTAGGTGTACCCCTTGGCGGGCATCAGGTCCGGTGGGACGAGGACGGCGATGCTCATCGTCGGGCTGGGCGTGGCGGACGGCGCCGGTGATGCGCTCGCCGAGGGCGATCCGGACGGCGACGGCGTGGCGGACGCCGACGCACTCGCGGTGGCGGCTGACGGCGAGTCGTCGCCCAGCGGCCCAGGCCACGAACCTGGCGAGCACCCGGCGGTCACCGCGACCAGGACCGCCGAGATCACCGGTGCCACAACGCGAGTAGCCGGGCGATGTGAAGGCACCTCGCCACCGTACCCGCCCCGCATGAGGGGGTAGCCAGGGCTCAGGACAACGACCAGGCGATCCCGTCGAGGATGTCGTGCTCGCTGGTCACCACCTGAGCCAGGCCGGCGGCGGCTGCGACCCGCTCGATCACCCGTTGCCAGATCAATGCGCCGGCGCCGATCACGTCGACCCGCCCGGGGTGCATGTAGGGCAAACCCGCTCGCCGGTCACGACCCATCGCCGCCAGGTCGGCGCACGCCCGCACGATGACCGGCACGTCGATAGCCGCGCCGTGGATCCGCGCCCGCTCGTAGGAGTCCAGGCCGAGGGCGTGCGCGGTCACCGTGGTCACCGACCCGGCCAGGCCGACCAGCGCATCGGCCTGATGCCACGGCACCACCCGCGCCGCCTCGTCCAGGGCGGCGCCGATATCCGGCTCCGAGGCGTGGAGGTCGCCGTGATGACGCTCGGTGAGGCGTACACAGCCGACGTCGACCGACGCGGCAGCCTCGACGCCTCGGGCCCTGCTGCCGAGCACGAACTCGGTGGAGCCCCCGCCGACGTCCACCACCAGTACGGTCGCCTCGTCGGGGTCGGCGGCCTCGGTGGCACGCACCGGCAGTCGCAGCCCGCGGGTCGCCCCCTCGAAGGAGAGCCGCGCCTCCAGGTCGCCACTGATCACCTCCGGCTCGACCCCGGCCAGCTCCAGCACGCCGGCAACGAACTCCGCGCGGTTGGCGGCATCGCGGGTGGCCGAGGTGGCCACGAACCGGATCCGGCGCACCCCGGCCTTGCGGCATTGCGCGACGTAGTCGGCGGTGACGGCCAGCGTGCGCCGCAGGGCCACCGGGTCGAACCGGCCGGTGCGGTCGACACCCTCGCCGAGCCGGACGACCTCCATCCTCCGGTCGACGTCAGCCAGAGTGGCGGACTCGGCATCGACGTCGGCGATGAGCAGCCTGATCGAGTTGGTGCCGCAGTCGATCGCGGCGACCCGTGTCCTCACCGGCTCCCCCTCGAACCGGGCGGGGCGGCGTCGAGCCGCTCGGACGGCGCGAGGCAGGGGCCGCCGGCACCCCAGTCCCCGAGCAGGGCCAGGGCCTCATCCCCCAGCGGGTTCACCCCGGGCCCGGCAGCCAGGGAGTGGGCGACGAGCACGTGCAGGCACTTGACCCGGTCCGGCATGCCTCCGGCCGAGACGCCTTCGATCTCGGGCACCTCGCCGAGCTCCGCGCGCCGTCGCAGGTAGTCCTCGTGCGCGGCCAGGTACCGGGCCGCCAGGTCGGCGTCCTCGGTGAGGCGGGCGGTCATCTGGGTCATCAGCCCGCTGGCCTCCAGGGTGCCGATCGCCGACGCGGCCCGCGGGCAGGTCAGGTAGTAGGAGGTGGGAAAGGGGGTGCCGTCGTCCAGGCGCGGGGCCGTCCGCACCACGTCGGGCAGGCCGCACCGGCAGCGGTGGGCCACGTCGACGACGCTGCGCGGGCGGCGCCCCAGCTGCTCGGCGACCACGGCGAGGTCATCGGCGAACACCCGCCCCAGTGTGTCCTACAGCCCAGTGACGGCGTCGATGACCCGCTCGATCTGCTCGAGCTCGAACGGCTCGTCGTACCCCTCTCGGAACCAGGCCTCGGCCCGTGCGCGGGCGGGCTCGTCGACGGCGTTCAGCCACCGGGCGGCCGCCGTCTCGGCGAAGTGCGCGAACTGGGCCATCGCCATGGTGAAGTGACCCGGCTCGCTCGGCAGGGACCCGCCGCCGTGGGCGCGGTAGGCGACGGCCAGCCGCCGGGCCCGGTGGGGGTCGCCCCCGGCGTACCCGGCCAGTGCCACACCGACCTCCTGGACGGCGTCGGCCGGACCGCAGTTGTCCCAGTCGATCACGCACAGACCGCCTGCGGCGGGGCGCACGTTGTCCTCCCACAGGTCGCGATGGCACAGCTGCACCCGAGACGGCGCGAGGAACAGCTCGGCCTGGGCGAGGAAAGCCTGCGCCTGCTCGCGCAGCGCGGCCGCGAAGGGAGCACCAGCCCGATCCAGCCGATCGGCGAGGTCGTCCCACCGCGTCGGGGCCACCGGTTCGGTGTACCAGGGGTCTACCGGACCGACGGCCGGCAGCGGGTCACGGTGCAGAGTGGCCAGCAGCAGTCCCACGGCCTGCGGATCGAGACCTGCCGTCGGCGGTGCCAGCTCCACCCAGGTCTCGACCCGGACCAGGCGTGGACCACACCGGGCGAGCACGGCCCCCTGTGGGGTGCGCATCGCCACCGGAGCGTGAACCCCCCTGGCCCGCATCCTCTCCGCGAAGTCGGCGCTGAGGCGCGCGTCGTCCTCGGTCACCGCCACGTCGAGCTCCTTGACCGCGAACGCACCGCGGGAGGTGACCAGCCGCCAGACCACGCCTTGCTGGCCGCGGTCCGCGGCCCGAGCCGGTTCCAGCACCCGCCCCAACGCGAACCGCGCGCCGACCTCCTCGCCGTCCAGGTCGCCGGTGACGCCCGCCATCTGGCCGGTCCTAGTCCCCGACGCTGGACACGGCGTCCTGTCGGGTGGTGGGGTCGCCAGCCGTCTCGATCGAGCGCCACAACGTGCCGTACCAGGGCCGGGAGAGGTCCTGTTCGGGGATCGCGACAGCCGCCTCGCGCGGGTCCGCCGAGACCGGGGGCGCCACGTCGTCGAGCAGCACGTAGCCGATCTCGCCCGGTTTGACGTACTTCAGCCGCTGCCGCGCCTGCGCGGACACGTAGGCGGGGTCGTCCCACCGGCGGCGCTCGGCGGTCAGGTGGGCCACCTCGCCCTTGAGCCGGATCACCTCGTCCTGCGCGGCGGCGATCTGCGAGCGCTGGCTCACCCACGGCCGCACGTAGGGGGCGATCAGCAGGGCGAGCACGACGAACAGGCCGGCCACCGCCGTCGCCGGACGGATCACCGGTGGCCGCGAGCGTGGTGTCCTGGCGGTGGTGCGCGCTGCGCGCCCCGGCCCGGCGGCGGCCCGGGGCGATGGGGCGCGGCGAGCCGGAGCGGCGGGTGCGCCGCGCGGTGTGGCACGCGGTGTGGGTGGCGCCGTCGCGCGCGGGGCAGCCGTCGCGCGCGGGGCAGACGTCGCGCGCTGGGCAGACGTCGCGCGCTGGGCAGAAGACGGACGAGGACGGGGAGCGGTCGGACGACGAGCCGTCACCAGCCCACCTCCCGTCCACGCCCGTGCCGTCACATGAGCACCGTTGGCACCATGAGTGCTCACGGTTCACAGATGCATCACAGACGATCGCACGTCGGGCGCCGAGGACCGTGGTCATCCGGTCCCCGGCGCCCGACGTGTCGCGTGGGGTTTGTGGTACTGGTGTGACGAAGGGGACTTACTTCGCGGCGAACCGCGGGAAGGCCGAGGCGCCAGCGAAGACCGCGGCGTCGTCCAGCTCCTCCTCGATCCGCATCAGCTGGTTGTACTTGGCCACCCGCTCGCTGCGGGCCGGGGCACCGGTCTTGATCTGGCCGCAGTCCGTGGCGACGGCCAGGTCGGCGATCGTGGTGTCCTCGGTCTCGCCGCTGCGGTGGCTCATCATGCAGCGGTATCCGCTGCGGTGGGCCATCGCGACGGCGTCCAGGGTCTCGGTGAGCGAGCCGATCTGGTTCACCTTGACCAGCAGGGCGTTGGCGGCGCCCATCTCGATGCCCTTGCGCAGGCGCACCGGGTTGGTGACGAACAGGTCGTCGCCGACCAGCTGCACGCGTGAGCCGAGCGCGGTGGTGATCGTCGTCCAGCCCTCCCAGTCGTCCTCGTCCAGCGGGTCCTCGATCGAGACGAGCGGGAAGTCGTCGACCAGCGAGGCGTAGTAGTCCGCCATCTCCTGCGCCGACTTCGTGGTCCCCTCGAAGGAGTAGCCGCCGTCGGAGAAGAACTCCGTCGCGGCGACGTCGAGGGCGAGGGCGATGTCGCTGCCGAGGGAGAACCCGGCCTTGTCGACGGCGACGGCGATCACCTCGAGCGCCTCCCGGTTGGTCGGCAGGGACGGCGCGAAGCCGCCCTCGTCGCCCAGCCCGGTCGCGTATCCCTTGCTCTTCAGCACCGACTTCAGCGCGTGGTAGACCTCCGCGCCCCAGCGCACCGACTCCCGGAAGGACGCGGCACCGATCGGGGCGACCATGAACTCCTGGATGTCGACCCCGCCGTCGGCGTGCGCGCCACCGTTGAGGATGTTCATCATCGGCACCGGCAGCACGTGGGCGTTCGGCCCACCCACGTACCGGAACAGCGGCAGCCCCGCCGACTCGGCAGCCGCCTTGGCCACCGCCAGCGAGACCCCGAGGATGGCGTTGGCACCGAGCGACCCCTTGTTGTCGGTGCCATCCAGGTCGATCATCGCCTGGTCGATCATGCGCTGGTCCGAGGCGTCGAAGCCCAGCAGCTCCGGGCCGATCTGATCCATGACGGCGGCGACCGCCTGCTCCACGCCCTTGCCGCCGTAGCGGCCGCTGTCGCCGTCACGGCGTTCGACGGCCTCGAAGGCGCCGGTGGACGCCCCCGAGGGGACGGCGGCGCGGGCGATGGTGGCGTCGTCCAGGGCTACTTCGACCTCGACGGTGGGGTTGCCGCGGGAGTCGAGGATCTCGCGGGCGCCTACGGCTTCGATTGTTGCCACGTGCGTCTCCTGTTGTCGCTGGGCGGCTGGTGCTTCTGGCAGAACCCTATCCACGTGGGAACCGCGACAGGGCAGTCCGTAAGGTCCCCTCTGCGTCGACGCCCGCTCGTCGAGCCACCTGGACGGCGTCCAGCAGGGCGCGGGCCACCGGGTCGGCGATCTCGGGCTGCGAGCCGCCCAGCCGTTCAATCATCTTCTGCGCCCGGGCGAGTGCGGGCAGGCTGGCCGGGATCCCGTCGAAGAGGCCCTCGCGTCGCTTCTCCTCGGCCTTGATCTCCTCCCAGTTCCGCGCCACCTCCTCGGCGTCCTCCACACTCACGTCGGCGAACACGTGGGGGTGCCGGCGGACCAGCTTGGCCACGATCCCGGCGGCGACGTCGTCGATGCCGAACGGCGTCTCGGGGTGCTCCTGGGCGATCCTGGCGTGGAAGGCGACCTGGAGCAGCAGGTCGCCGAGCTCCTCGGCCAGATGCGCGGTGTCGATGTCGCCGGGCTCGCCCGTCCCGTTCGCGGACTCGACCGCCTCGATCACCTCGTGGGTCTCCTCGAGCAGGAACGGCAGCAGGCTGTGGTGGGTCTGCTCGGCGTCCCAGGGGCAGCCCCCCGGTGAGCGAAGCCGGTCCATCACGGCGACCAGGTCGAGCAGCCGCGCGCCGGGCAGGTCGTAGGAGCCGGGCAGCAGCTCCACCTCGGGGGGCTCACCGGCGACCGCGCGCCGCGCCAGATGCTCGGCGAGGGCGTCGGTCAGGCCGGGGTCGCCGTCCGGGGAACCGAACCAGGCGACGGTGCGCCCGCCGTCCGTGGCCTCGAGCAGGCGACCGGCACGCTCGGCGGCGCCCACGGCGTGGACGGCGTCGGGTCCCCCGGCGTCGCGGAGGTCGATTGGGGCGATCCCCGCCTCGTCGAAGGCGGCCCGCCAAGCCTCGTCGAGTCCGTCGGCGAGCACAGCGTCGGCCGCGTGCAGCGCCTGCCAGGCCGGCCAGCTGAGCAGACCCGGCGCGCACCGGGGGCTGGTCACCACCAGGACGATGCGTCCGCGCACGCCAGGATGCCCGGCGCTCAGGGCGTGGAGGCGGCCGGCGCCTCGATCCAGTTCTCCACGGGCGGCGTGATCGTGATCTGTTCGGTGTCGAACTGGCCGTAGCGCGGGCTGAGCTCGATGTCGACCGAACGGAGCGTGCTCACCACCCGGTCGAGGATCGGCTTCGCGCGGTCCTCGCTCAGCTGCGTGAGGCGCGAGACCGACTCGGCCGCCTGCAGGGCGGAGACCCCCGACCCGCTCGGGTTGTCGATGCGCTGAGTGAGCTGCACCCTGGCGTCGTCCGGGCTGACGCCGACCCCGGCCTGCGCGGCCGCGTCGACGACGTAGGGACCGATGACGAGGAAGTAGAGCACCTGCTGCTGCGGGATCGGCTGGCCGGTGAACGCCTCGAAGTCCGCGGCAGCCTGCTGTACGTCCTGAACGCTGATCCGGCGCCCGTCGACCACCGCCGCGGCCCCTGCCTCGCTGGCGGCGCACCCGCTCTGGCTCACCGCGACGACGAGAGCAATGCCTGTGACGGCGGCCCACCGCGGCACCCGGGATCCCGGGCGGCGCGACATCTTGTTCGTGCGCGTGCGGGTCACGACGCTCCCCTTCTCGACGGCGGCCCCGGCCGGGACAGGCCGCCCCCGATGCTAGCGCCACCGGCCGGTGACACACCGACGGCAAACGCAGCCGATGCCGGCCGGTCGGCGGTGCCGTGCCGGTCTTTGCCGTCCGGGTGTCGCCGCGCCTGTGGACAACCGGGCAGCCGCAGCGCCCGATGCGCCATCCTCCCCGAATGGGCCCATCCCAGAACGACGTCGCCGGCATCCTGCGACGACTCGGCGGACGTGCCACGACTGAGGAGCTGCGCCGGCACGCGCCCTGGCACCGTATCCGCGCTGCAGTCCGCGATGGCAGCGTTGTGCGGGCCGGTCGCGGCCGCTACATGCTGCCCGAGCTGCCTGCGGCCGAACGGTTGGCGACCCGAGTCCGCGGCGTCCTGTCCCACTGCACCGCGGCCGAGCTGCTCGGCCTGGCGACGCTTCTGCCGCCGGACCGGCTGCACCTGACCGTTCCCCACGGGGCCAAGGTCAGGGAACTGCCCCGGGTTTCCTACCACTGGCGCGACCTGGCCCCCGAGGAGGTCGACGGCGTGAGGACCTCACTGGTCCGGACCGTACTCGACTGCGCCGCGAGCCTTCCCTTCGCTGAGGGGCTGGCGCTAGCCGACTCGGCGCTGCGCTGTGGCCGGGTCAGCCGAGGCCGGCTCCAGGAGGCCCTGGTCGGATCGCGGATGCACGGAGTCGCCACGGCCCGAGCGGTGGTCGCCGCCGCCGACCCGGGCGCGGCGAACCCGTTCGAGTCGGCGTTGCGCGCCGCGCTGCTCACCGCCGGGATCAGCGGCTTCGCCACCCAGATGACGATCCGGACGCCGCTGCTCACGGCCCGGGTCGACCTCGCCGACACCTCCCGCCAGATCGTGGCGGAAGCCGACTCCTACGCCCACCACGGCGCAAGCCGAGCCGACTTCGCCGACGACTGCCGCCGTTACAACGAGCTGGTCCGGGCGGGGTGGACCGTACTGAGATTCAGCTGGGAGGACGTCATGTTCCACCCCGAGCTCGTCGCTCGGACTGTCCGCGAGGTCCAGCGACGGACAGAGACGACACGGCGACGGCAAAGACGACCGCGGACGGCCTGAACACCGGTCAGGGGCAGAGTTTGCCGTCGGGGTGTCGCGTGAAGCCCGCGCCTGGTCAGCGCATCGCGGCGATCCGGTCCAGGGGAACGGCGTGCACCGTGGCTCCGCGGTGGCCGGTCATGGTCTCAGCCATGCACAGCGCGTTCCAGATCGCCTCCTCGGTGGCCTCGGCCACACCCTGGAACAGCGCGGTCATCTCCTGGTGCGGCAGGGTGCGCACCCTCAAGGGTCCGACGGCCGAGGCGGGGACCCGGTTGCCGGTGGCGAAGGCCAGGAAGATGTCGCCGCTCGAGTCGGCTCCCAGCCCGCCCACCCGGGACAGCCCGACGGTGGCGCGCCGGGCGAGCCGGGTGCACTGGTCGGCGAGCAGCGGGGCGTCGGTGGCCACCACGACGATGATCGAGCCGGTGTCGACCGGGGCCTGCCGCGGGGGCAGCGGCACCACGGAGGCGTCGATCACGGCCCCCACCGGCCGCCCGCCCAGGCGCAGCAGCCCACGGTCGCCGTAGTTGGCCTGCACCAGGACGCCGACGGTGTACTGCTCGCCGGCCGTGGCGACCCGGCGGGACGACGTCCCGACGCCGCCCTTGAAGCCGTGGCAGATCATGCCGGTGCCGCCACCCACGTTGCCCTCAGCCACCGGTCCGCGCCCGGCCTCGCTCGTTGCGGCGTCCAGGGCGGCCCGGACGTGCGCGGCCGTCAGCCCCCGGGCACGGATGTCGCTGAGGACGCCGTCCCAGGTCTCCCCCACGAGCGGGAGGCTCCAGTCCGGCTGGGGAGTGCGGGCGGCCTCGAACGCCACCAGCTCGTCGCGCACCAGCCCGACCTGGTCGGTGTTGGTGATCGCGATCGGTCCGGCGACCAGCCCGCTCTCGGCCAGCCAGTGCGACCCGGTGAGCTCGCCGTTGCCGTTGAAGGAGAACAGTCCTCCGTAGGCGAGGTCGTCGAGCTGGGCCATCGGGCGGGGCAAGATCACGCTCACCCCGGTGCGGATCACGGACGGCTCGTCGGCGATCACGCCGGCGTGGCCCACCGCAACCCCGGACACATCGGTGATGGCGTTGAGCGGTCCGGTGGGCAGGGCCCCCAGAGTGATGCCCAGATCGCGCAGCCGCCGCCGACCGTCCACGCCGTCCATGCCGGCCACGCCGTCCTACGCGCGGCCGGCCGTGGCCACGGTGGCCGCCACCGCCACCGAGTCCAGCAGCACCGCCTGGATGACCTCACCGGCCCAGCGCAGCACCGCCTCGTCCCGCAGCGGTCGTCCGCCGACCCGAGCGGTCATCGGGCGGGGGACGAGGATCTGCCGGGTCGCCGGCTTGACCAACGAGCCGGGGTAGAGCCGCTTGAGCCGCAGCTGGGCCGACTCGGGCAGATCGACCGGGGCGAAGCGCACGTGGTTGCCCTGGGCGGCCACCTCGCTCAGCCCTCCCCGGCGGGCCAGCAACCGGAACCGCGCAACGGCCAGCAGCCGCTCGGCCGGTTCGGGGAGCGGACCGTAGCGGTCCAGGAGCTCTTCGCGGACGGCGGCGACCGTCTCGGCGGTGCCCGCCTCGGCGATCTTGCGGTAGGCCTCCAGGCGAAGGCGCTCGCCGGGGATGTAGTCGTGCGGCAGGTGGGCGTCGACCGGCAGCTCGACCTTCATCTCGACGTGTGCCGTCTCTGTCTGCTCACCGCGGAACTCGGCCACCGCCTCGCCGACCATCCGCACGTACAGGTCGAAGCCGACCCCGGCGATGTGGCCGGACTGCTCACCGCCCAGCAGGTTTCCCGCGCCCCGGATCTCCAGGTCCTTCATCGCCACCTGCATCCCGGCGCCGAGGTCGGTGTGCTGGGCGATCGTGGTCAGCCGGTCGTGCGCGGTCTCGGTGAGCGGACGCTCCGGCGGGTAGAGGAAGTAGGCGTAGGCCCGTTCCCGGCCCCGGCCGACCCGCCCGCGAAGCTGGTGCAGCTGGCTGAGCCCCAGCAGGTCGGCCCGCTCCAGGACCAGGGTGTTGGCGTTGGAGATGTCCAGCCCGGTCTCCACGATCGTGGTGCAGACCAGTACGTCGAACCGCTTCTCCCAGAAGTCGACGATCACCTGCTCCAGCGAGTTCTCACCCATCTTGCCGTGCGCCGTGGCGATCCTGGCCTCGGGCACCAGCTCGCGGAGCCGGGCAGCCGCGCGTTCGATCGAGGAGACGTGGTTGTGCACGTAGAACACCTGACCCTCACGGAGCAGCTCGCGCCGCACCGCCGCAGCGATCTGCCTCTCCTCGTATCCGCCGACGAACGTCAGCACCGGATGACGCTCCTCGGGAGGTGTTGCCAGCGTGGACATCTCACGGATCCCGGTGACCGCCATCTCCAAGGTCCGCGGGATCGGAGTGGCCGACATCGCCAGCACGTCGACGTTGGTGCGCAGCTGCTTGAGCTTCTCCTTGTGCTCGACGCCGAACCGCTGCTCCTCATCGACGATCACCAGGCCGAGGTTATGGAACCGCACGCCGGTCGAGAGCAGCCGGTGCGTGCCGATCACCACGTCCACCGACCCCTCGGCGAGGCCGGCCAGGGTCGCCTCGGCCTCCCGGTCGGACTGGAACCGCGACAACGACCGCACCGTCACCGGGAAGTTCGCGTACCGCTCGGTGAAGGTCTCGTAGTGCTGCTGCACGAGCAGTGTCGTCGGCACCAGGACGGCGACCTGCTTACCGTCCTGCACCGCCTTGAACGCGGCCCGGACGGCGATCTCGGTCTTGCCGTAGCCGACGTCGCCGCAGATCAGCCGGTCCATCGGGATCGGCTTCTCCATGTCGGCCTTGACCTCGTCGATGCAGGCCAGCTGGTCGGGGGTCTCGACGTAGACGAAGGCGTCCTCGAGCTCACGCTGCCACGGGGAGTCCGGTGCGAACGCGTGGCCGCTCGAGGCCATCCGGGCCGAGTACAGCTGGATCAGCTCACCGGCGATCTGTCGGACCGCCTTGCGGGCCCGGCCCTTGGTCTTGGCCCAGTCCCCGCCACCCATCTTGTTCAGCTGCGGAGCCTCGCCGCCGACGTACCGGGTCACCTGGTCCAGGGAGTCGCTGGGCACGAACAGCCGGTCGCCGGGCTGGCCACGCTTCGAGGGCGCGTACTCGATCACCAGGTACTCACGGTCGGCCCCGGCGACGGTGCGCCGGATCATCTCCAGGTACCGGCCGACCCCGTGCTGCTCATGCACGACGAAGTCGCCCGGCCGCAGCTGCAATGGGTCGACGACCCCCCGGCGCCGGCTCGGCATCCGCCGCATATCTCTTGTTGCAGAACGACTTCCGGCGATGTCCGCCTCCGTGACCACCGCGGTCCGGACCGAGGGCGCCACGAAGCCGTGCTCGATCGGCGCGGTGGTCACGTGCACCAGGGCCGGCTGCGGCGCCGCGTCGAGCGAGGCCACCAGGCGGGCCGGGACGTCGGCGTCGGCGAGCACCTCGACCAACCGCTTGGCCGACCCGGCGCCCTCGGTGGTCGCGACCACCGCCCAGCCGCCGGAGGCCATGGCCCGCAGGTCGGCCAGCGCACGCTCCACCTCGCCGCGGTAGCCGGTCACCTCACGAGCGTCGAGGGTGATCACCTCACCGGGCGAGGAGGTGTCCAGCTCGGCGTCCTGGGTCAGCTGTGTCATCGACCACCACGGGATGCCGGCCGCGATCGCCCCCGCTCGGACGTCGGCCAGGGGGACGTAGCTGCCGGCGCCGAGATCGACCGGCAGCTCGTTGCCGGCTGCCGCGTTGGCCCAGGACGCGGCCAGGAACTCGGCACTGGTCGCCACCAGGTCGTGGGCCCGGCGGCGCACCTTCTCCGGGTCGAGCAGCACCAGGTGAGTGTCCGGGAGCAGCAGGTCGAGCAGCGGCTGCATCCCCTCGACGAGCACCGGAGCCAGGGACTCCATGCCCTCGGCCGCGATCCCCTCGGCGATCTTGGCGAGCATGTCGCTCACCCCGGGCATGTCCCCGACCAGCGCGGCGGCGCGGGCGCGGACGGCGTCGGTGAGCAGGACTTCCCGGCAGGGCGGTGCCCACAGCCCGGCCGCAGCGATCTCCAGGGAGCGCTGGTCGGCCACCGAGAACCAGCGCACCTCCTCCACCTCGTCACCCCAGAACTCCAGGCGCAGCGGGTGGTCCTGGGTGGGCGGGAAGACGTCGAGGATCCCGCCCCGGACGGCGAACTCGCCGCGTCGCTCCACCATGTCGGTGCGGGTGTAGGCGGCCTCGACCAGGGCCTGCGCCACGTCGTCCAGGTCGGCGCTCTGGCCGGCGCGCAGCGAGACCGGCTCGAGGTCGCCCAGCCCCGCGACGACCGGCTGCAGCACCGCCCGGACCGGGGCCACCAGAACCCGGATCTCGCCGGTGGCGGCGTCGTGCGGGTCGGGGTGAGCCAGACGACGGAACACCGCGAGCCGACGACCCACGGTGTCCGCGCGCGGGCTGAGCCGCTCGTGCGGCAGGGTCTCCCAGGCCGGCAGCTCGGCGACGGAGTCGCCCGGCAGGTAGCAGCGCAGGGCGGCGGCGACGTCCTCGCTCTCCCGTCCGGTGGCGGTGACCACGAGCAGGGGCCGGCCGGCTCCACGCGGTTCATCGGCGGCGAGTGCCGCCAGCGCGGCAGGGCGGATCCCGACCGGAGCGACCACGTCGAGCAGGCCCACCCCCCCGGACCGGGCGGCGTCGGTCAGCTGGATCAGCCCGGTCTCGTCACGCAGGGCGTCCAGCACCCCGGTCAGACTCATGTCCCAGTTCTAACCCGCCGCGGTGGTCCGGGGCGAACTCGCGGGACGGCGAAGCGATTCTGACGCCGCAGCGGCTAGGAGCGCCTTCTCCACCAGCGGCCGTCGGCGTCCTGCGGCGCCATCGAGTCGGCGGGCGGGCCGGCATGGCGACGGCGAGCCTCCCGTGGCCCGCTGGGGCGCGGCAGCACGCTGGCAGGCGACGGCGGGCCGACACCGGGCGGCGGGCTCGGCGCCGGACGCCCTGAGGCGCCGGACGACGCCCGGGCGCGAGATCTGGGCAGGTCGGCGAGGGACAGCTCTTCGCGGCGGCGCGGCCAGAAGACGGCCAGGGCCAGACCGACCAGCACCCCCCCGATCCCCCCGGCGGCGAGGTTGACCACGGGCTTGGGCGCCGTCCGGCTGGTCGGCGGCACCGCCTCGGTGATCACCCGACCACCCGAGGTCGCCTTGATCGAGGTCAGCTCGCGCTGATCGGCCAGCAGCTCGCGCAACGTGTCCTGGTAGCCGGAGACCTGGCCGCCGGCGGCGATCCGGCGGGTGATCGAGGAGATCTGGTCGGCGATCGAGACCAGGCGGCGGTCGGCGTCCGCCGCGGCGATGGACTCGCGGTAGCTCAGGTAGCTGGTGGCGACGGTCTGGGCGCCGCGAGCGGCCGCCTGCGCAGTCCCCGCGCGGTAGGTGATGTTCAGCACCTCGGTGTCCTGCGCGGTGTCCACGCTGAGCGCGTCGCGCACCTGGTTCGGTGCCACGCCGAGCTGTTCACCGGCGGCTGTGGCGACGCCCAGCGACTGGGCCACCTGTGCCTCGGTCGCCATGTTCAGCACGTTGCCGATGTTCACGTTGCCGAACTGCTCGGCGATCACCGGTTGCACCAGCACCGACGCCCGCGCCGTGTACACCGGCTCGGTGAGGTAGCTCAGCACCCCGCCGGCCACCACGGCGACGAACAGGCTCACCAGCACCAGTGACGACCGCCGGCGCACCCGCTGCGCCACGTCGACCACGCTCAACGGCGGCGATGTGCCGGCCCGGCCGCCTCCCGTGCCGGCCACGGAGGGCAGCGGCATCGCGGCGAGCATGTACCCCGGCGGGAGCGCTGCGAACCCGGGGACGGCACCCGCTGCGGGCGCCGGCGCGACGCGGTCCCGAGGGGGGCGGCCGGACGGCGTGGCAGCGGGACCACCGGAGGGTCCCGGCGCCGGGCTCGCCGGAACAGTCGGGCCTGGTCGTTGCATGGGGGCTGTGTCGACACCCTCCACCGCGCCCCTGAAGCCTCCTCGCTGAATGCCTCCACCGGGGGTACGGATCCGCCGCCCGCGGGCCGATGTCCTCTGGGACCGGCCGGGCGAGCCGGCGGCGTCCCGACCTGCGGAGAACTCGTGAGCGTGAGCGACGGTGGCACCGCCGGCGTCCAGTTCGCCCTGGGCGAGTCCGCCCGGCAGCCATCGCCCCGGATGGCTGCCGTCCGCGCGCAGCTGGAGCACCTCTTCCCGGCCGCTCCGTTCCCGCTGCACCTGGGATACGGTCCGCCGCCGGCCGGCTTCCGCACGGTCGAGGCCTGGCGGGTGATCCCGGACCGGTCGGCACCCCGAGCCCTGATGCCGGTGCGGACGGCGTCCGCCCGGGCCTGCGTGCTCGCGCACAACCGGCTGCGACGCCCGAGGGTCGCTGCGACCCGGCTGATCGCCGCGGCCGGCATGGCGCCGCTGGCCATCGCCCAGGGATCGCGCGGCATCCTGCGGCTGTCGGCGCCGCAGGACGTCACGGACGACGCCGTCGACAAGGCGGTGATCACCCGGCACCTGCGCCGCCGGGTGCCGGCCGCGGTGGACACGATGGTGAGCCTGCGTGACTTCCACCCGCGGGCAAAACCCACCGTCCAGCTGCTCGATCGCACCGGCACCGTAGTCGCGTTCGCCAAGGTGGCCTCCGAGGCGGCCACCGGAGAGCGGGTCATGTCCGAGGCCCGGCTGCTGGCCGAGCTCGGTCCGCTGCTGGACCGGCCGGACTCGCCGGTGCGCCTGCCCCGGCTGCTCGACCACGGCCGGTGCGGACCGTTCACCTACTCCGTGGTCCAGCCACTGCCGGCCCGGGTCCGCCGGGCGGTCCCCTCCGACCAGCACCGGGTGCTGCGCGCCCTCGCCTGCTACGCCGGTGCGCTGGGCACCGCGGGACAGGCACCGCTGTCCTCGACCAGCCTGTGGCGCGAGGTGATGGACCGGGTCGAGGCCGCGCAGCCGGCGAGGTCGCAGCGCCCGGACCTGGTGATCGCGCTGAACCAGCTGGTGGCGACGCTGCGGGGGGTGGACGGCGGCACCCTGATGCCGGCCGGCGCCTACCACGGTGACTGGGTGCCCTGGAACATGGGCTGGGCCGGCGGAACGCTGTGGGTCTGGGACCTGGAGTACGGCAGCCGCTGCGGTCCGGTGGGGCTGGACGCGCTGCGCTGGGTGTTCCAGGTGCACCACGTCCTGAACGGGGCGTCCTTCTCGGCCGCGGTCGCCGCCATGACGCAGGCCGCGCCCCGGCTGCTCGCCCGGCTCGGGATCGAGGCCGCCGCGACGCCGGCCCTGGTGCGCCTGCACGTGGTGGAGACGATGGCCACGGCCCTCGGGCTGCTCGCCACGGGGCGGGGGCTGCCCGCCGGGCTGGACCCGGATGTGTTGGACGTGATGCAGGCGCTGCGCGTGGTCGAGGTGGCCTGAGGGTGGCGGTTCCGCCGGCGGGCGCGGCGTCCGGCAGCCCGGCGACACTGCCCGCCTGGCCGTTCCGGGCACTGTTCCTCGGCTACCCGCTGTGGTGGTTGCTCGGTGTCGGGCCGGTGGCGGTGTTCGGCTTCGGGGCGTGCGCGCTGACCCTGATGATCTTCCGGGGCCGGATCCTGCTCCCCCGGTTGTGGTGGTGGTGGTTCGCGTTCGGCCTGTGGGGGTTCGCGTCGGCCACGATGATCGACTCCACCGGGCGGTTGGTCGGCTTCACCCAGCGCTGGATGAGCCTGGTCGGCGCCACCGCTCTCGTCCTCTACGTCTACAACGCCCCGCTGGCGCTGCCCCGGCGCAGGGTGCTCGCGACTCTCAGCGTGTTCCTCGGCTGGATGACGCTGGGCGGTTACCTCGGCATGGCCTTCCCCTGGGCCCGGATCACCACCCCCGCGTCGATGCTGCTGCCGCCGTCCCTGGCCGCCAACTCCTATGCCCGCGAGCTGCTCAACCCGCGCTTCGCCGAGGTGCAGGACCCGTGGGGCGCCAGCGAGGCGTTCGTGCGGCCCTCGGCGCCGTTCCCGTACACCAACGCCTGGGGACACGCCTTCGTCCTGCTGCTCCCCGTGGTCGCCGCGCTCGCCGTCCACGCCTCGCGGCGCACCCGCTGGCTGCTCGCCGCCGTGGTCGCCCTGGCTCTGCCGCCGGCCCTGGCCACGCTGAACCGCGGGATCTTCGTCGGCGTCGCGGTGGTCGTCGCCTACCTGGCGGCCCGCCGGGCCCGGCGGGCGACACTGCCGGGGGTTCTCGCAGCCCTGGGCCTGGCTGCGGCGGCCACCGTTGTGGTGGCGGTCAGCGGTGCGCTGGAGCGGGTCGGCGAGCGGACCTCGACCAGCTCCTCGACGGCAGACCGGGCGATCCTGTACAAGGAGGCCTTCGACCGCACCCTGGACTCGCCGCTGGTCGGCTGGGGCGCCCCGCGGCCGTCGCTGACCCGGCAGGTCTCGGTCGGCACCCAGGGGCACTTCTGGTACCTGATGTTCTCGCACGGTTTCGTCGGTCTCGTCCTGTTCCTCGGCGCCGTCTGGGGGACGGCGTTGATCACCCGCCGGGTGAGCGACCTGGAGTCGCTGCTGGTGCACTCGGTGGTCGTCGTCCTGGCGGTGATGCTGCTGGTCTACGGCGTGGACGGGGTGCACCTGGTGATCGCGATGAGCTGCGCGATGGTGCTCAGCCGCCCGGATCCGCCCCAGCTGACCTGGGCTCTGCTGCCGTACCGGCCGGCCGAGGCGTCCGTCGGGTCAAGCGCCCCACCGCCGGTGTCGATCCCCAGATCATGACGGCCGACCCGACGTCTGCCTCGGTCAGCATCGTGATCGCGACGGTGGACCGTGAGCCGCTGCTGCTGCGCGCCGTCCGGTCGGTGATCGCTCAGGACTACCCGGGCCGGCTCGAGATCATCGTGGTACGGGACGGCGGTCCCGCGCCCGAGGAGAACCAGGCGGAGCTGGAACGCATCGTCGCCGCCGAGATCGGGCGCTGTGACGGACGCGTCGGCGTGCGCGGCGTGCCGAACACCCGGACGAAGGGCCTGCCGGGCGCCCGGAACAGCGGAATCCTGGCCGCGCGGGGCGATCTGGTCGCCTTCTGCGACGACGACGACGAATGGGAGCAGGGCAAGCTCGCCGCCCAGGTGCCGGTGCTGCTGCGCGCGCCGGGCGCCTCGATGGCGGCCACCGGGGTGAGGGTGGTGACCCACCGAACCGGCGGCCAGCAGACCTCGGCCAGGATCGGCCCGCTGCGTCCGATCAGCCTCGAGGACCTGCTGAACAGCCGGATCATGGAGCTGCACCCGTCCAGCTTCCTGCTGCGCCGGGCCGACCTGCTCGGACCGATCGGGCTCCTGGACGAGGAGCTGCCCGGCGGGTACGGCGAGGACTACGACCTGCTGTTGCGAGCCGCCGCAGTGGGCCCAGTGCTGTCGGTGCCGCGGCCGCTGGTCCGGGTGCACTGGCACGGCTCGTCCTACTACTTCAGCAAGTGGCAGATGATCCACGACGCCCTGGAGGCGCTGCTGGCCAAGCACCCGCAGTTCGCCGTGGCGCCCCGAGGAGCGGCACGGATCCGGGGCCAGCAGGCGATCGCCCTGGCGGCGATGGGCCGGCGCCGGGAGGGGCTGCGGGCCGCCGTGGGCACGGCGCGGCTGGACCACCGCGAGCCCCGGGCCTACGTGGCCGCGGTGATCGCCAGCGGCGTCGTCAGCGTGGACCGGGTACAGAGCTACCTGCACGCCCGCGGTCGCGGGCTGTGAGCGCGGGCCCGGCGGCGCCTCCCACCCGGTCGGACGTGGTCACGACCGCCGCGCGGCAGGGCGCGCTCGGCCTGGCCGGGGCGATCCTGGCCGGAGCCGGTGGCATGGCCCTGACGGTCATCGTCAGCCGGCTACTGCCCGCCGCCGAGGCGGGGATCTACTTCACTGCGGTGGCGGCGTTCACCATCACCGCCACCGTGCTCGTCCTGGGCACCGACACCGGTCTGGTCCGGGCCCTGGCCGGCGCCCGGGCGGCGGGAACGCCGGAGCTGCTGCGCCCGTACCTGCGGGTGGCACTCGGTCCGGTCGGCGCGGCGTCCGTGGCGGTGGCCGGGTGCTGCGCGGTCTTCGCCGACCCGCTGAGCGCGGCGGTGTTCGCCGGGCCGTCTCAGGCGGCGATGGCATCGGCACTGCGCCTTCTGGCCCCGTTCCTGGTGATGGCGACGCTCTCGACGGTGCTGCTGAACGGTGCCAGCCGCGGGCTCGGCTCGCTGCGAACCTTCACGGCCGTCCAGCAGGTCTTCCTGCCGGGCATCCGACCGCTGCTCGTGGCCGCAGCGGTGCTCGCTGCGGTGGCCGTCTGGGGTGCTCCCGCCCGGACCGCGCAGCCGGCTCTGCTCGCCTGGGCCGCCCCGCTGCTGGTGGCGCTGACCGTCGCCGCTCGCGAGGTGCATCGGCGGTTACCGCGGTTGTCGCCCGGCGCGGGCCCGGCGGCCGGCGCGAACCTGACGGAGCTGCGCGGACGGTTCTGGCGCGCCACTGCGCCGCGGGCGGTCGCGGCCACCTTCGAGGTGCTCATCGTCTGGGCCGACGTGGTCGTGGTGACCGCGCTGATCGGTCCGGTGCATGGCGGGATCTACGCCGCCGCAAGCCGTTTCGTGACCAGCGGCAGCTTCGCTTTACAGGCGGTGCGGCTCTCGGTGGGGCCGCTGCTGGCCGGTGCCTTCGCCCGCGGCGACGTCGAGCAGGCCGCGCAGGTGCATCGGCTGAGCATGCGCTGGGCGATCTTGTCGACCTGGCCCGTCTACCTGGCGATGGCTGCGTTCGCCCCCGGCGTGCTCGCCCTGCTCGGGCCCGGGTACACCGAGGCTGCTCCGGCGCTCACCGTGCTCTGCCTGACCATGCTCGCCGTGGTCGCCACCGGAAACGCGAACACCGTGCTGAACATGGCCCACCGCAGCCACTGGGCGGCCGCCAACACCGGCGCCGCCACCGCTGTCATGCTCACCCTCGACCTGGTGCTGGTCCCCCGGATCGGCATCCTCGGAGCCGCGCTCGGGTGGTCCGCCGCGATGCTCACCGACGCCGGGCTGAGCATGAGCGAGGTACGCAGCGGGCTCGGGCTGCGTTCGCTGGACCGTTCCGTCGTCGACGCCGCACTCATCGTCCTGGTGGCGTTCGCCCTGCCCGCCGCGGCGCTGCGGGTGCTCACCGCCCGCCTGACCCCGGCGTGGCCGCCGCTGCTCATGCTGGTCGGCGGGACGGCGGTCTGCGCCGTCGTGTACGCCCTGGCGCTGTACACCCGCCGCCGACCGCTGGCCCTCGGCGAGGTCGCCACCGCCCTGCGCCGCCGTCCGCCGCCGCACCGCAGCCCTCCTGGAGGAACGCCATGACCACGGTCGAGAAGACCCTGAAGTCGCTGATCCCCGTCCAGGCGAAGCAGGGGGCCAAGGACGTCATCCGCCGCTACGGCGAGATGACGGCGGCCTGGCGTCCGCTGCCCGACTTTCTCGTGCTCGGCACCAAGCGCGGCGGGTCGACCTCGGCCTGGCGCTACCTGATCCAGCACCCGCAGGTGCTGCCGATGGTGACCCGGTGGGAGAACCTGAAGAGCCCGCACTACTTCTACTGGCACTACGACAAGGGCGAGCAGTGGTATCGCGGCCACTTTGCCAGCGCGGCCGCCCGGGCGGCCGCCGAGCGCCGGCTCGGCCGGCGGGTGGTCACCGGTGAGTCCAGCCCGTACTACATGTTCGACCCGAGGGTGCCCGCCCGGGTGGCCGCCGACCTGCCGAACGCTCGGCTCATCGTGCTACTTCGGGATCCGGTGAAACGGGCCTACTCTCATTACTGGGAGCGGGTCGACAACGGCGTCGAGCCGCTGCCTTTCGCGCAGGCGCTGGCCGCCGAGGGGCAGCGGGTGGCTGGCGAGCCGGAAAGGATGGCCGCCGACCCGTTCTACTACTCCCGTCCCCACGACTGGTACGCCTACCGGGAGCGTGGCCTGTACGCCCGCCAGCTGCGCCGCTGGTTCGACGCGGTCGGTCGCGACCGGGTGCTGGTCATCGTGAGCGAGGACATGTACCGCGACGAGCAGGCGGCGATGAGTGACATGGCCGCCTTCCTCGGCATCGCCCCGGCCCCGATCCCGGACACGACCCGGTTCAACTACCGTCCGGCCGAACCCATGGCCGCTGACGTCGAGGACGAGCTGCGCGAGTTCTACGCCCCGCACAACGCCGAGCTCGCCGAGCTGCTGGGTCGCGATCTGCCCTGGCGCTCAGTCTGAGACCCTGTGCCGCAACGGAGAACGGACTCCGAGCAGTAGTCAGCGCAGTAGTCAGCGCAGTGTCAGCCGAAGAAGGTGATCGCGAGCAGGCAGACGTTCACTGCGCTGATCGCCAGGGCGATCAGCCCTGCGACGGCGCTGGTGATCCGCCGGTTGACCAGCGGCCCCATGACGTCGGGTCGGCGGGTGAGCAGGACCAGCGGGACGAGCGCGAAGGGGATGCCGAAGGACAGCACCACCTGTGAGACGACGAGGCTGGTCGTGGCGGGCAGCCCCAGGCCGAGCACGACCAGAGCCGGTGCCATTGTCACGGCGCGGCGCAGGAACAGCGGGATGCGGATGCCGATGAACCCCTGCATCACGACCTGCCCCGAGTAGGTCCCCACGCTGGACGACGAGATCCCGGAGGCCAGCAGGGCGACGGCGAACGCCAGGGCGGCGCCGCCCCCCACCAGCCGGGCGAGCTCGGCGTGGGCGGCCTCGATCGGGTCGCCGGACACGACGCCGCCCAGGGGGCCGAACAGAGCCGCCCCGATGAACAGCATCGAGAGGTTGATCAAGCCGGCCGTACCCAGCGCCACGAACACGTCGAGCCGCTGGAACCGGAGGAGCTCGCGGCGCTCGGCGGCGTCCGAGCAAGGGACCCTGGACTTGGTGAGCGCGGAGTGCAGGTAGACCACGTGCGGCATCACGGTGGCACCGACGATCCCGGCGACCAGCAACAGGCTGCTGGAGGCGAACGGCGTGGGCACCAGCCCGGCCACGGCCGCGGCCGGCGCCACGCCGACGGCCAGCAGGTCGTAGGCGAAACCGAAGAGCACCAACCCCAGCAGGGCGACGATGGCGAGCTCGAAGCGCCGGTAGCCCCGTTGGTCGAGAGCCAGGACCACGAAGGAGACGACGGCGGTCAGCAGCCCGGCCACTGGCAGGGGGACACCGAAGAGAAGGTTGAGCCCCACGGCCGCCCCCACGAACTCCGCGAGGTCGGTGGCCATCGCGATCAGCTCGGCCTGGACCCACAGACCCCGCGTGACCGGGCGAGGGAAGTGGCGCCGGCACAGCTCCGGCAGGTCACGACCGGTGGCGATGCCCACCTTGGCCGACAGGTACTGGACCAGGATGGCCATCAGGTTGGCCGCGACCACCACCCAGGCCAGGGCGTAGCCGGTCTGCGCGCCGGCGACCACGTTCGTCGCCACGTTGCCCGGGTCGACGTACGCGACGGCGGCCACGAAGGCCGGCCCGAGGAGCGCGACCGTCCCCCGCACCCGGCCACGGGACCGCAGCAGCCGAAGACTACTCGTCGCCGGCACCGGCGCGGGGGGAGCAACCTTCCGGTGCACGACGTCACCAGCGACCAGGCGTCAGCCCACTGACGGCCCCAGCCCTAGCGACTGCGGAGTGCTGGCGTCGGGCGACGGCTGGTTCAGCCCCTCGTCGAGGGGACCGAACTCGGTCATCAGCGCGCGGCTGCCGCCCCACGGTGTCTGCTCCTCGGCCACCAAGGTGTTCGTGGTGAGCAGCAGCCCCGCCACCGAGGCACCGTTCTGCAGCGCGGACCGGGCGACCCGCAACGGGTCGATGATCCCCATCTCGATCATGTCCCCGTACCGGCCCTGCAGCGCGTCGAACCCGTCGTCGACGTCCATCTGCCTCAGCCGCGTCACGACCTCGTGTCCGGAGTAGCCCGCATTGGACGCGATCAGGAAGGCCGGCTCGGTCAGCACGCTCCGAACGATGTCGACGCCGGTGGCGTAGTCGTCCTTGACCTCCAGGTCATCCAGGACCGACTCGGCGTGCAGGAATGCGGCACCGCCGCCGGCGACGATGCCCTCGGCCATCGCGGCTCTGGTCGCCGACAGCGCGTCCTCGACGCGGTGCTGCAGCTCCTTGAGCTCGGCGTTAGTCGGGGCGCCCACCCGCACCACGGCGACCTTGCCGGAGAGCGCGCCGATCCGCTCGGTGAGCACCTCTTCGTCGACGCCGAACGTGGCCCGGTCCAGCTCGGCCCGGAGCTGGGCGATCCGGAACTCCACGGCCTCCGGGGAGCCGTAGCCCCCGACGATCGCCGTGCGGTCCGCGGTGACCCGTACCTGGGAGGCGCGGCCGAGCTGCTCCAGCGTCATCCGCTCCATGGCGAACCCGGAGTGCTTGCTGTAGACGGCCCCGCCGGTGATGGCGGCGAGGTCCTCCAGCTTGTGCAGCCGGCGGTCACCGAACCCGGGGGCGCGGATGGCGACGCACTGGAAGATCCCGTTGACATGGTTGTGCACGAGCATGCTCAGCGCCGGCCCTTCCACGGACTCGGCGATGATGACCAGGGGGCGCGGGGCCCGCATCACCGTCTCGAGCAGCGGCATGAGCTGCTGCACCTTCGTGATCTTCTCGGTGCACATCAACAGGTACGGGTCGTCGACGATCGCCTCCAGGCTGGCGGGGTTCGTCACCATGTACGGGGACAGGTACCCGTTGTCGAACTCGAAGCCCTCCACGAAATCGACGCTCATCCCCGGCGTCGCGGACTCCTCGACGGTCACGATGCCGCGGTCCCCCACCGTGTGCAGGGCCTTGGCGAGCACGTCACCCACGGCGTAGTCGTCGTTGGCGGAGATCGCGGCCACCCTGGCGTAGTCCTGCTCGCTGGCCACCGGGTGCGCGACCGCCTGCAGATGGTTGACCAGCTGACCCACCGCCAGGTCGATGCCCCGCTTGACCAGGACGGGGTTGGCGCCTCCCGCGATGGCCTTCATCCCCTCGCGGATGATGGCCTGGGCGATCACCGTGGCGGTGGTTGTCCCGTCGCCGACGATGTCGTTGGTCTTGATCGCCGCTTCCTTGACCAGCTGGGCCCCCATGTTCTCGAACTGGTCCTTCAGGTGGATCTCGCGAGCGATGGTCACCCCGTCGTTCGTGACCACGGGCGACCCAGTGATCTTCTCCAGGATCACGTTGCGGCCCTTGGGTCCGAGCGTCGACTTCACGGCGTCGGCGAGCTGGTCGACACCCGCGAGCAGGAGGCTTCGAGCCTCCTCACCGAAGCGCAGTTCCTTGGCCATAGGTCCTCCTCAGTCAGGGTTCAGGCGGGGCGGGGCGGGTGCGGCGCAGGTGGTGGCCCGGTCAGGGGACGAGGATCGCCCGGCCGCGGACCATGCCGGCATCCAGATCGTGCAGGGCGTCCACCGCCGCCTCGAGCGGGTACTGCTGGGTGTGCAGCGTGACCTTGCCAGCCTGGGCCAGCACCATGAGCTCGGCCAGGTCGTTGTAGGTGCCCACGATGTTGCCGATGATGTTGCGCTCGGTGGAGATGATGTCCAGCGTCGGGATGCGCAGCTCACCGCCGTACCCGATCACGTAGTACGAGCCGTCCGGCGCGGTCATATTCCACCCGTCCGACTCGGCGCCCTGTTCGGCGACGAAGTCGAAGACGACATTCGCGCCCGCGCCGTCGGTGAGGTCCTGGACCGCAGCGACGTGGCCGCCGTCGGCCATGACGGTCTCGTCCGCGCCCAGGTCCCTGGCTAGAGCCAGGGCGTCGGCGTTGCGGTCGACCACGATGATCCGGGTGGCGGTCAAGGCGGCCAGGCACTGGATGCCGATGTGCCCGAGCCCGCCGGCGCCCTGCACGACGGCCGTCGTGCCTGGGAACAGCAGCGGGGTCGCCTTGCGGACGGCGTGATAGGCGGTGATCCCGGCGTCGGCCAGGGCCGCCACGTCGGCGGGCCGGGTGTCTGGGGCGAGCTTGACGCAGGCACGGGCCGTGGTGCGCAGGTACTCGGCCATGCCCCCGTCGTTGTTCGACAGCCCGGGGAAGATCGCCCCGGAGCACTGCATGTCCTTGCCGGCCCGGCAGGCCCGGCACAGGCCGCAGCTCGGTTGCGGGTGCAGGATCACCGTGTCACCGGGCGCCACGTTCGTGACGCCCTCACCGACCTCGTGGACCCATCCGGCGTTCTCGTGGCCGATGACGTAGGGCAGCTCCGGGGCCATCGCCTCGGCCCACTGACCTTCCAGGATGTGCAGGTCAGTCCGGCACACGCCGGCTCCCCCGACCTTGATGATCACGTCCAGGGGGCCGCCGAGCTTGGGCTCGGCGATGTCGTCGATCACGGGGTCGCGGTGGTACTCGTGGACCCGCACGGCCTTCATCGGTCCTCCTCACCGAGTCCAGCGGACTCATCTTCGCCGAGTCCAGCGGACTCATGTTCGCCGAGTCCAGCGGACTCATAGCGATGCCGCAGCATGCCACGGCAGATCCCTGTGTTGGCCTCCACGCCGACCCTGGTCATCTGGGCGCGACGCAGGTGCAGCGGCAGGTCCGCGACCCCGACGGCGTCGCCGGTGACGGGGTCCACCACCAGCGGGGAGGCATCGTCGGCCGGTAGCCCCAGCTCCGCCCTCCGCCCGCGCAGCCGCTCCCGATCCGCCGTGGGGGGCGCATCGGCCAGCGTCATCCCCGCGAGGGTGGCGGGGTCGGTGCCGGTGGCCAGCAGCCCCCGACAGACCACGTCCGTTCCGGCCAGGACGGCCTTACGTACGAAGTCCGCGCGCAGCTGGTGCAGCTCGGCCTGCGCCTCGCCCGGGAAGGACCGGACGAACCCGGTCCGGCTCGCAACCCCGGCATTGATCGCGTCGGAGGCGAAGTGCTCCTCGAGCACGATCTCCGCCGAGCGCACACCGTCCAGACCCGACACCGCGTCGTGGGCGTCCGCCACCATCAGGAAGGCGAAGTTGGGCGCGCAGAAGTAGGTGGGCAGCCGCAGCCGCACCTGCACGTCCCCGTCCGCCGAGACGGTGCACGACGACACGAACCCGAGCCGGGTGATCGGCTCGTCCAGCTCGGGGTCGCGCACCGCCTCGAGCGCGGCGAGGACGCGGACCTGCGCGGATGCCGGGGTCATGCCCCCGAGACCAGCTGGGCGTCGTCGCGGGCCCCCGGTGTGCCCTGCTCCTCCGGAAGACGACACTCCGCCGGCACCTCGATGCCGTACAGCTTGGCCGCGTTCAGCCCGAGCATCTTCTTCTTCGAGGCCGTGGTGATCCGCGGGTAGTCGGCGTAGGCCTCGGTGTCGGGGTAGTCCCAGTCGACGAACCCCTCGATCTGCCACTTGGGTTCCCAGATCCCGTAGTCGCTGCCGAAGGTCATCTTGTCCTCGCCGACCCAGAACGCCAGCTCGCCCATCACCTTGGCGAAGAAGTTCGGCCGCGCGTGCATCAACGCGCCGATGACGACGGACAGGCCGGCATAGACGTTCGGCTCCTGGGTCGCCATGTAGCAGAAGTCATCGATCCGCGGGATCCCGGCGTGCTCGACGATGAAGTTGAGCTCCGGGAAGTCCGTGGCCGCGTGGTCGACGTCCGCATGGTCGAAGGCGTCCTTGTCCAGCGGCCAGATCGTCGGGCCCTTGTGCACGTGGATGTTGACGACGCCCAGCTCCTGGCAGGCCTCCAGGTACCGGTAGGCCTCCGGGTCGGACAGCTTCCAGCCACGCGAGCCCTGACGCCACTCGGCCGTGTAGAGCTTGACACCCTTGGACCCGTACGTCTCGACGTTGTGCCGCAGCTGCTTGAGGCCCTCGTCGCCCTCGCGGGGATCCCATCGGGTGTTGTAGATGAACTTGCCCGGGTGCCGCCGGCCCATCGTGGCGTTCTGCTCGGTGGTGTTGAAGCCCTCCTTATACCACTCGGTCAGGTAGGTGGGCTGGAATATGGCGACGTCGACGTGACCGTCCTCGAAGACGTCCTTCATCAGGTCGTCCTCGGAGTACTTCATGAACTTCTCGATCGGCCAGTGGGTCTCCGGCGGGGCCAGACCCATGTAGGCGTGGAAACACTCGATCCAGCCCTTGGCGTACTGCTCCGCACCGGGCACCCAGTTGTCCGGAGCGGCGTTCCAGTAATGCATGTGCGAATCCACGACGAAGTACTTCTCACCGTTCTTCTCGTACACCGTTCCTCCTCATGGGCGGGATCGAGTGCTCCACTGCCTGATGGCGGCTAGCTCGAAGGCTGCAGGTCGAACCCGATGTACTCCGCAGCATCCTCGGGGTTGGCGAACATGATCGTACGGTCGTCCAGGTGAACCATCCGCCCGTAGTGGGTGGACATGTTCTCCTCGAACTCCGCGGCGTCGAAGAACCCGGGCTCCTCGCCGAGGGCCTCGGAGATCTCGTCGTAGTCCACGTCCATCCGGCCGACGGCGTCGACCCGGATCATCGAGGGCAGCGGTGTCACCTCGACGTTCGGCTTCGTGGCCAGGACCTGGGCCACCACCGCCCCGACCTGGTTGTTCATCAGGGTGAACCCGCACTTGTTCGACGCGGTGTGGTCGGACTTGAACGGGCTCTCGGTCGTCTTGTAGATGCTCACAGCGCCAACTCCTTCGGGGCGTCCAGGCTCAGCTCGGTGAGGATGCCGGCGAACCGGTGTTTGGCGGCGTCCAAGCCGTCCTCGAAGCGGGGGGGCTTGGCGTCGGGCTGCGACCACAGCGGCTGCAGCGTGCGGGCGGCCAGCAGGCAACGCGGCAGCCAGGCGGCCATCCACTCGTTCATGATCGCCTTGTTGTGGTCGGCGAACTCGCGGTCGGCGGTCAGCAGCTCGAACATCGCCCGCGTGTACCGCAGGTCCCGCTCGGCGTAGTCGTACTCCTCGGCGCCCACGATGGTCGGGGTGACGAAGTCCCCGTTTCGCGGAGCCGCGTGCTGGACCAGATGGCTGCGGAAGAGCTCGCCCACCAGCGGCTCGAACACCACGTTCGCGGCGAAGATCGCCTCGCACCAGTCGTCGATGGCGGTCAGCCCCTCGGCCACCTCACGAACCCCTTGCCAGGCCGGGTCGCTGTTCCACGTCTCCATATGGGCGGTGCCGTCGAACCCGGGGACCTCCTCGGTGAGCGTGAGGTTGTACAGCGCGAGGTCCTGCGCGGCCCTGATCCGGTGCATGCTGTTCACCGAGATCGCGTTGTTGTGCATGTTCGTGGGTGCCCTGCGGTTGGCGTTGGCGAACAGGTACAACCCCAGACCGTGGTCGACGTGCATCCAGGCTCCGACGTTGCGCTCCACGAAGCGCACCCAGTTGCGGTTCCACTGCTCGAACGCCTTGCTCTGCTTGGCCGCCTCGACGTTCTGGGTCACCTGTCGCACGACGTTGGAGTTGTACCGGTAGAGGGTGAGCTCCCACTCCTCGTTCGGGTCGCGGAACTCGTGCCAGCCGTGAGCCGGCCAGTCGTAGCCCTTCCCGCCGGAGCCGGGGTAGCGCTCGGGTTCGGGCCGGTCCTGCCCCCAGGCCTTCAGTCTCGTCCAGTCGAGCGGATACCCGCCCCGGCCGTCGGAGAAGCCGTAGAGCCATCCCTGAGCGAGGTAGTGGCGCGGGTCCGGCTGGACCTCTACCGTCACGTCCTCGTAGTGGGACTGCTTGCGCTTGGCTGGGTGGTAGTAGTTGAAACTACGGCTGTTGGAGTCGGGGAACTCCTTGGCCCCCGCCTCGGCATCGGTGAATACCGGCCTCGGCAAGTCGCGTCCCTGGGGGGTCGTGGTTGTCATCAGGATCGTCCTCTTTCCTCCAGCTGATGTCGCTGACAGGTGTGGTCCCGGGCCGGGTGGGCCCGTGGAGCGCCGATGTTCCTCATTGCCCGGGCTCACCGGTGGTGGTGAACTTGTCGTAGTAGGTTCGTTTCTCCGTCACCCCCAGCGCGGCCAACGCCGGCAGGGCCGCCTCCACCATGGGCGGTGGTCCGCAGACGTACGCGTGTGACCCTGACAGGTCACCGGCGTCCCGCTTGAGGACGTCGGTGATCAGGCCCGTTTCCCCCGCCCACCCTTCGCCCTCCGCCGGCTCGGACAGCGCCGGCACGTAGCGGAAGGAGGGCAGCGTCTGCTCGAGCCTGCGGAGCTCGTCCTCGAAGCACAGGTCGCGTGCCCCGCGAGCGCCGTAGTAGAAGACCGCCTTGCGCTCGATCTTGCGCTCGGCCATCGAGCGCAGCAGGCAGAGGATCGGGGCCATCCCCGCCCCTCCGCCGACGAAGACCAGCGGGGCGTCCCCCTCCCTGAGGGTGAAGACGCCGAACGGTCCCGTCACCTGGAGGCGGTCTCCGACCGCGAGCTCGGTGTCGAGGAAGTGCGAGAAGAGCCCGTCCGGGTAAACCTTGATCACGAACTCCAGCAG
The DNA here is from genome assembly GCA_963825645.1 of uncultured Actinomycetota bacterium. Lineage (GTDB taxonomy): Bacteria > Actinomycetota > Actinomycetes > Actinomycetales > Kineosporiaceae > JADJPO01. The sequence continues at coordinate 76,635 of CAWGTT010000009.1, read as the reverse complement.
CCCGCCGTCGCGGGTGGTGGTGTTCGCCATCGAGAACGAGCGGGTCTCTGTCGTGTCCGGGACCGTGATGTCGATGTATTGGCCCGGGAAGAAGCGGATCTCCTTGGGCTCGACCAGCCGCAGCACCAGGTGACGCAGGTCGTGCGTGATGGCGTCCTTGGACATCACTTCCGCGACGGCGTCCTGGATCGGAAGGCCGGAACGGATCATCTCCTCGTCGTAGTTGAGCAGCTCGATGGTGAGGTCCTCGTACGCGTGCGCCCGACACAACAGGGTGTAGCCCTCGTCGCGCTCGTAGTCGGGCAGGGCGAAGGTCGAGTACCGGTCGTGCTCGATGTCGTCGCCGTCGAGCACGAACGACTTGCACGCGGCACACTGGCCCTCTTTGCAGCCGTGCATGAGCATCACGCCCTGCTCGGCAGCGGCGCGCAGGATGTTCTGCTCCTCCGCGACCTCGATCTCGATGCCTACCGGCTCGAATCGCACCACGTGCCTGTCGGCCATACGACCCTCACGAGTGTGGACGGCGTCCGCGACCCCAGGGCGCGCCCCGGGGATCTGCGCTGACGGAACGGGCCGGAGGAGGGCAGGTCGCGCTGCCCTCCTCCGGGCCCGCTGGGGAGGAGGCCCCTAGCCCTCGGTCGGTGCGGGACGACCCGCCGGGCCGCCACGGATGTAGTTCGCGTGGAACGCTTCGCGCTCCTGCGCGGTCATCTCGTTGAGCAGCACATTGGGGCTCTGCAGATGAGGCATCCGGCGCAGGTGGTCCAGGGTCCACATCTTCTTCGGGTCGAGGTCCAGGTGCGGCTGGGCCACCATGGTCTTGCCGTCGTCCCGGACGAAGCCCATGTCCGACACCACATCGGCCCAGTTCCACCCGTGGTACAGGGTCTCCCACTCACGCTTGCCGATGAGCTGACCCATGTTCGGGGTCGAGCGGCCCTGATAGGTCGGCCGGAAGGCCTCGACGTCGGTCCACCGGCACGCCTCGTGGCAGTAGGTGCGGACCTGGCCGTCGACCTCGTCCATCACCATGTCCTCGCGGACGAGGCAGGGGACCATGCACGTCCAGCACCGGTGCGGGTACTGATAGTCGACGTCCTCGGCCACGATCGGGTGATGGCCGTTCGGCCGGGAGAGGCGGTTGTAGTTCTCCCACCACTTGCCGTACCGGTCGTACCAGCCTGGGTACTTGTACTCGAACCACTCGAAGTCCTTGTCCGTCATCGGGTCGATCCGCCAGTAGTTGGCGAGCCACCCGGTGGCGAAGAACTGGGCCACCTCATGCACGTAGCCCTTGTTCCAGATCTGGTTCCAGGCTTCCTCGATGAGGTCGTGAGGGATGACCAGCCCGTACTTCTCCAGGGGAACCAGGTAGCTGCGGTAGTAGTCGTCGTAGATCCACCGACGCCACATCTCGGCGTACGACTCGCGATCCTTGCGACGGTCCTTGGTGCCGTACTCGATGAACGTGCCGATCGCGGCGTCGACCACTCGGTGGTTGTTCCACCATGCGTAACGCAGGTCGCGCTCGAGCAGCTGGTGGTTTCCCTCGTCGGCCAGCGCCATCAGCAGGGTGGCGTAGCCGTTGCTGATGTGCCGGGACTCGTCGGACTGCACCGAGTGGAAGACGGTCGGGAGCAGGTAGTCGCCGTTCGCGGCGGCCTCGGCGGGCATCGCGACGAAGAGCGTGTTGGTGAAGGCGGTCTCGGCGACGATCGTGAGGTAGATGCTCGCGGCCGTGATGGCGTCGCCGGTGATGAAGCCCTCGGCGAACTGCCGGCCGATGGTCCCGCAGTAGTCGTTCTGGAAGTTGCGCAGGCTGCTGTTGAAGCCCGCCGGGTCGATGTAGTTGTTCATGTACAGGCGCTTGAGGTTCTGCTGGATCGTCGAGTGCCGAACCTCGTCGATCATCTGGATCGCCTGGCCATTGTGCAGCTCAGGGTTGGGAACGTTGCGGAACAGCAGCGGCATCGCCCGGGCCGCCGAGATCTCGGGGAGCGGGATGATCGACAGGAACAGCTTCTGCCACTCCAGCCACCGTTCCTGGACCTGGCGGAACATGTTGCCGCGGATGGCGCCGTCCTGGGCGCCGTACACCCGGTGGTCCTTCTCCTCCTGCATGGGGAAGTAGGACCGCAGGACCTGCTTGAGCGGGTCCTTCTTCTGTGCCTTGTGGAACGTGTAGTCCGTTCCGTACTGGGCGACCGGCTCGTGATACGCCGGCTCCCAGGAAAGCTCCTGGATCTTCTGGTGGGCCTTGGCCACACTTTGGCGACTCATGGTCACCCCTTCCTCTGGCCGGCTGAGACGGCGCTCCGTCAGCCCTGATGCCGACATCGCCCCGGCGCCGCACCTGACGGGTGGACGACGAGCGCCGGCCGGCCGGAACTCGCTGTGTGCAGCATCACACCGCGCATCGGCGACTGTTGAGCTCTCAACATGAGACATCGCCGTGAGCTATGGCCGCCGCGCCGAGCGCCAGGCGCCTCGCCGGAGCGCCGAGTGACCGGCCGTAACCCGAGTGACCTAGTCGGCGGGGCGGACTCACTCGGGGCCGAAGACGGCGGCGCGAATCTCGGAGAGCTGCTCCTTGGCCCTCAGTGAGACCTGCCGATTACCCTCGGCAGCAGGCTCGATACCCAAAGTACGCAGGAGTTCCGCGGCCGGGGCACCCGGGTCTCCGGCGTCTCCCAGCACAGGGTGCAGGCCCTCTCGGGCAAGGTGCTCGAACACGAGGTGGACAATGCTCCAGGGGTTGAACGTCTCGCTCTCGACCGGGGAATCGTCCATTGGCCACCTCCGGGAAGGGGCGCCGCAACGCCGTGGCGGACGCCATTGCGGTATCCAAGGACGGCCCGGCGGTCGCTCCGGTCTCAATCTGAGACGACCGTCCCCAAGGGCCCGTTTATCGTGGTGTGCATCACACCCGACGGGAAGCGCGTGCCGAGGTCGACGCTGGTGCGATCAGGGCAGAACGGAGGCGCGATGCACCCCGCTCCGATCGATGCGCGCACGGACGGCGTGGGTGTCGCGCATGCCCGCGAGCGCTTCCTGGCGGCCGAGCCGGTCACGCCACGGCACGTCCGCGAGGCGATACTGGCATCGTGGTGGAGGTCCCGCGAATGGGGGGTGGCGGCCGACAGCGTTGAGCTCGACTACGTGCGCGACCCCGATCTCGACACTCCACTGACGCGCAGCGCCGTCCCGGTCCTGCGCACCCTGCGCAACCACCTGGACCGACAGCCGATCAGCCTCATCCTCACGGACGCGGCCGGCGTCGTGCTCACCCGGATGACCGCCGACACCGACCTCGAACGTCACCTGGACAGAGTCCAGCTGGCCCCCGGTTTCAGCTACTCCGAGCAGAGAGTGGGGACCAACGGGATCGGGACCGCGCTGGAAGGAGGCCAGTCGGCGCACGTGTTCGGGCACGAGCACTTCGCGGAGAACCTCGAGGACCTGGCGTGCGCCGGCGTCCCGATCAACGACCCCATCTCCGGCAAGACGCTCGGCGCCGTCGACCTGACGTGCTGGCGCGAGGACGCCGACCGGCTGCTCGTGGCCCTGGCCCGGACCACCGCCGACCAGATCACGCAAGCTCTCCTCGCGGACGGCAGCGAGCGTGAGTTCGAGCTGCTCCAGGAGTACCGGCGAGCCTGCCGCCACACCAGTGGCATCGTGCTGGCCTTGAGCCATGACGTCGTCATGCTGAACGACGCCGCCCGGCGCCTGCTGGACACCTCCGACCAGGCCGTCATCCTGAACCACGCCGCCGATGTGCTGGCCGGACGACGGACCGGCGCGGTCACGGTGCAGCTGCCCAGCGGGCTGCAGGCGAGGATATTCGGACGTCCGATCCCCGGCGCGGAGAGCGGCAGCGGCGGGGTGGTCCACGTCAAGCTCGTGGAGGCGCCGAGTTCGGCGGCCGTCGACACAGCTGCCCGGCCGGCCATGGTGCTGCCGGGGCTGTTCGGGTCCGCACCGTTGTGGCTGCGCGGGTGCCGCCTGGTCGAGCAGGCGTACGAGTCCGGGGAGTGGCTGGCCGTTGAGGGAGAGCCGGGAGTCGGCAAGCTCGCCGTGCTGTGGGCGGTGCACCAGCGCCACCAACCGGCGAGCCGGTTCCGGACCCTGGACGCCGCCGAGGCCGGGGACCCGGAGTGGATGGCCAAGACCCGGCTCGAGCTGCTCGACAGCACCGGCGCCCTGGCGATCCGGCACGCGGACCGGCTGAGTCCCCAGCAGGTCCACGCTCTGGCCAGCGCTTTGCGCGAGGCGCGGGAGGCGGGCCGGTCGGCAGTGCTGTGGGTGGCCGTGACGGTGGACGGCGACGGCCACCGCGCCCACCGGGATCTCGAGCCACTGCTGCGGGCCTTCCCCAGGACGGTGGAGCTGCCGCCGCTGCGTCACCACATCGAGGACCTGCAGGACCTGGTGCCGTTCTTCCTGGCCAGGCTGGGCCAACACGGACGCGTCGTCTGTCCCGGCGAGACCATGCACCTGTTGATGCGGTCGACGTGGCCGGGCAACACCGAGCAGCTCTGGCAGGTGCTCAAGCGCGTGGTCCAGCACCGCCGTACCGGGGCCATCCTGCCCAGCGACCTGCCGCCGGAGTGCCGGACGGTCAGCCGGCGGCTACTCACGCCGCTGCAGTCCATGGAGCGCGACGCCATCGTCCAGAGTCTTCAGGACTGCGGCGGGAACAAACTGCGCGCCGCCGAAGCATTGGGCATGTCCCGGGCCACCATCTACCGGAAGATCCACGAGTACGGGATCGTTCCGACGTCTTCCTGACCTCGCGGGGTGCCGGGGGCCACGCCTCGTTCACCCACGCTCTCGCCACCTCTTCTCACGAAGGGACGCCGGTTCTCACGAAGGGACGCCGGTTCTCACGAGGGACGCCGGTCCTCACGAAGGGACGCCGGCGCGCAGGGCGCTCAGCGCCGCGCTGACCACCAGCACCGCCGCAAGCAGAGCGCCTGCCACCCAAGCGCCCGCCACGAACCGGCGCCGGTGGCGAGGGGTGATACGTGCCCACCACTCGCGCCACGACCGGCCGGACCCGGCCCTCCACCCGCTGCGCGCCTCGTCGGCATCCTCGGTGGGGATCGGTGCCCCGATCACGGTCATCGCCACCGTGGCGGCCGGCAAGTCCGGACGGCGTCCGCCGGCGAAGGGCTGGTTCACCTCCGCCGGCCGGGGCGGCAGCGAACGCCCGAGGTCACGCAGGTCGATGGGGTCGGTATCCGGGGCGTGCGGGAAACGCTCCCCTGGCCGTGGAGTGGTTCGCCGCACCCACGCAGGGTATCAGTTCCATCACTTTCTGCTTCTGAACGACCACAGATAGAAGTCACCGTGGACGGCGGCCGGCCAGACGCTCGACGACGCCGCCCACCCGGAAGACACCCGGCGGCACGTCGTCCTGGACCGGTCGCTGCCGGGGCAGGTAGGACGTGGCCACCACGGCGGCCAGGAAGTCGTCCTCGGTATCCACCCGCTGCACCAGGTCGGCGGCGGCGAGCCGCCCGGCGAAGAGCTGCTGGTGGTCGTCCACATGCTCCCCACGGGCGGGGTCACGGGCCACCACGATCGGCCGGTGACCGAACCGGCGCGCCTCGGTGATCGACGCCGGACCGGCGTGACTGACCACGACGTCGGCGCTCTCGAGCATCTGCTGGAGCCGATCGTGCTCACAGAAGGCGAACCCGACACCGGCGCGGGGTGCCCGGGATCGACCATGCTGCACCTGCACCTCCCACTCCGCGCCGCGGTCCGCCCAGCGCTCGGCCCACCCGATCAGCCGGTCGAAGGGATGGTGGTCGGTACCGACTATCACGAGCATCCGCCGGATCACAGCACGCACCCCACCACGTCGGCGCCCCGGTACAGCGAGCGCTGCTCCTCCCACTGCACGAGCATCGCGTCCGCGAACGGTCGGCACAGCCGCCCGGTGACGGTGGCGCTGTCGAGCCGGTCATACACCTCCAGGTACACGGTGGGCACCCGGAACAGCTTGGCCAGCAGGAAGAAGGGGACGGCCACCCCGGCCCCGGTGGAGATCACGACGTCCGGACGGCGCCGGCGCAGCTCACGCCAGGCCAGCCGGGTGTTGCGCACCAGGTTGGCCAGGCTGCGGGTGGTCGGATGGTGCGCCCACACGACGTCCTCCCCGCTCAGGATGCTCACCGCGTCCGGGGTGTCGAAGCACACCCAGCGCCGGTGATGGTTCCTGCTCCACGGCGCCAGCGCGGTCAGCTGGGCGAGGTGTCCTCCGCTGGAGGAGACCATCAGGACGTCCAGCGGGCCATTCCCCGAGGACGCCGACACAGCGCCCGCGTCGGGCGTCTCGGATACGGCCACGAATCCTCCACGACAGAGCAACGACCGCAGCAGCAGCGGCGGTTGCACCAGTCATCGGCCGGACGTCGCGAGATCCTTAGTCCGGTCCGGACCAGGTCGTGGCATGCCGCCCGGCTCAGCCCTCGAGGATCATGCCGGCACCGGCGGTGACGTTGGTCGCCTCGTCGATGAGCACGAAGGAGCCGGTCTGCCGGTTGCGGCGGTAGGGATCGGCGAACAGCGGGCCGGTGGTGCGCAGCAGCACCCGGCCGATCTCGTTCAGAGCGAGCTCGGCGGTGCCCTCATGGCGGTGCAGGGTATTGATGTCCAGGGTGTAGCGCAGGTCCTTGACCATCGTGCGCACCGACTTGGTGGTGTGCTTGAGGGCGAGCTTGGCGCCCTGGCGCAGCGGACGGTCGCTCATCCAGCAGATCATCGCCTCGACGTCCTGGGTGACCATCGGCGCGTTGTGCGGTCGACAGATCATGTCCCCGCGGCTGACGTCGATCTCGTCGGTGAGCCGGATCGTCACCGCCATCGGCGGGAAGGCCTCGGCCACGTCGCCGTCGATCGTCTCGATCGAGGCGATCCGGCTGGAGAACCCCGAGGGCAGGACGACGATCTCGTCACCGGGCTTGAACACGCCGCTGGCGATGGTGCCGGCGTAGCCGCGGTAGTCCCGGTGCTGCGCCGACTGGGGGCGGATCACATACTGCACCGGGAAGCGCGCGTCGACCAGGTTGCGGTCGCTGGAGACGTGCACGTGCTCGAGGTGGTGCAGCAGCGACGGGCCCTGGTACCAGGACGTCACCGCCGACCGGGTCACGATGTTGTCGCCGTTCAGCGCCGAGATCGGGATCACCGTCAGGTCCGGCACGTCCAGCTTGGTCGCGAACCGGGTGAACTCGTTGCTGATCGACTCGAAGACGTCCTGGGAGTAGTCGACCAGGTCCATCTTGTTGACCGCGAGTACCAGGTGCGGCACCCGCAGCAGGGTGGCGATGAAGGCGTGCCGCCGGCTCTGCTCGACCAGACCCTTGCGGGCGTCGACCAGGATGATCGCCAGGTCCGCGGTGGAGGCCCCCGTGACCATGTTCCGGGTGTACTGGATGTGCCCGGGGGTGTCGGCGATGATGAACTTCCTGCGCGGCGTGGCGAAGTAGCGGTACGCCACGTCGATGGTGATCCCCTGCTCCCGCTCGGCCCGCAGGCCGTCGGTCAGCAGGGCCAGGTTCACGTAGTCGTCGCCCATCCGGGCGCTGGCCTGCTCGACCGCGTCGAGCTGGTCGACGAAGATCGACTTCGAGTCGTAGAGCAACCGGCCGATCAGGGTGCTCTTGCCGTCGTCGACCGAGCCGGCGGTGGCGAAGCGCAGCATGTCGTTACTCATAACCCCGCCCATGCTCAGAAGTACCCCTCCCGTTTGCGGTCCTCCATCGCGGCCTCGCTGAACTTGTCGTCCCCACGGGTGGCGCCCCGCTCCGTGATCCGGGTGGAGGCGACCTCCTCGATGATCTTCTCGAGGGTGTCCGCATCGCTGCGGACCGCCGCGGTCAGGCTGGCGTCGCCCACGGTGCGGTAGCGCACCCGCTCGACGAAGGTGGTCTCGCCCGCCTTCGGCCGGCAGAACTCGTTGCTGGCGTACAGCATCCCGCCGCGGTCGAACACCTCGCGCTCGTGGGCGAAGTAGATGCTCGGCAGCTCGATCCGCTCCCGCTGGACGTACTGCCAGATGTCGAGCTCGGTCCAGTTGGACAGCGGGAAAACCCGGATCGACTCCCCGATATGGATCCGGCCGTTGTAGATCGACCACAGCTCGGGGCGCTGGTTCTTCGGGTCCCACTGGCCGAACTCGTCGCGGAAGGAGAACACCCGCTCCTTGGCCCGGGCCTTGTCCTCGTCGCGCCGGGCACCGCCGAAGGCCGCGGTGAACCCGTGCTTCTCCAATGCCTCCAGCAGCACCGGGGTCTGGATCCGGTTGCGGGTTCCGTCGGGCGGCTCGTGCACCAGCCCCGAGGCGATCGCGTCGGGCACGCTGGCCACGATCAGCTGGACGCCCAGCTCGGCCACCCGGGCGTCACGGAACTCGATCACCTCACCGAAGTTGTGGCCGGTGTCGACATGCAGCACGGGGAACGGGATCCGCGCCGGCCAGAACGCCTTCTCCGCCAGGCGGAGCATGACGATCGAGTCCTTGCCGCCGGAGAACAGCAGGACCGGGCGCTCCAGCTCCGCAGCCACCTCCCGGAAGACGTGGATCGACTCCGACTCCAAGGTCGCGAGCTCGGTAAGCCGGTACTCGTAGGTCGTTGCGACGGAATCGCTCATGTGGTCAATCTCTCGCACGTCAGGCGGGCTGGGCCGCAGCCAGGGCAGAAGTGGCCCGGACGACGTCCCCGGCCACCTCTGGCCGGCAGACCACCAGATCGGGCAGGCGGGGATCGGACCGGTTGTACACCAGGACCGAGCCGTCCACCCGGCTGGTGTGCAGCCCGACCGCGCGTGCCACCGCCACGGGAGCCGCGGAGTCCCATTCGAACTGGCCGCCGGCGTGCACGTAGGCGTCGGCCTCGCCGCGCCAGACGGAGGCGCACTTGACGCCGGCCGAGCCCATCGGCACCAGCTCCGCGCCGAGCGTGTCGGCGAGCTCGGCGACGAACGCGGGCGGTCGGGTCCGGCTGACCGCCAGGCGCAGCGGCCCCTCGGGTCGGGCCGGCAGTGATGGCGGGTCGTCGGTGGCGTAGCAGACGCCGTCCGCGGGCATCGCCACCGCCCCGGCGACGAGGTCGTCGTCGGACCACAGAGCCACGTGCACGGCCCAGTCGAGGCGGCCGGGCTCGGAGAACTCGCGAGTCCCGTCCAACGGGTCGATGATCCAGACTCGGCCGGCCGACAGCCGCGCCGCGTCGTCCGCGGCCTCCTCGGACAGGACCGCGTCGCCCGGGCGGGCGGTCGCGATGAGCCGGGCGAGCTCGGCCTGCGAGCCCGCGTCCCCGGCCGAGCGCAGCTCGGCCCCGGTGAGGCCTTCGACCCGGATGCGCACCAGTACCTGCCCGGCCCGGACGGCGAGCGCGCGGGCCAGCGCGTCGTCCGTCAGGACGGTCAGGGCGTGGTCGGGCAGTACGCCGCTGTCTCGGGTCACCAGGTAGCCTCCGGTCGAAGCAGGTCGGTCAGAACGCCAAGGCGTCGACGAGGGGCCGGCCGGCGCGCGCCGGATCACCGCGGACGGCGCCAGGCGAACCGGGACGATTGCGCCGATGCCAGCGCCCCCTTGACCGTACCGCAGGCCACGACGCCGGGCGGCCACCGCGGACGCCGCCGGCCGCTGCGGTCCAGGAGCTCGACCCCACGCGCCGCCAGTCCCGACGCCAGCTCCTCGGCCGGCCCGCCCTGCGGCTCACCGCCACCGCTCTCCCCCTGGGCCAGGACCACGACGCCCACTGCGAGGTCGTCGACCGTCTGGAGAACCTCGTCGACCGGCAGCGCGACGCCCACCGAACCATCCACGACCTGCAGGAACGCCCCGACCGCCACCAGGCCTCGTCCCGATGGGCCCTCGAGATCGGTGATCAACCGGGCGACCGGTTCCGGATGCCCGACCACGAGGGTCCGGTGCACGCCGCGACCGCGACGCTGCTGACGAGCGATCGAGCGACGGACCAGCCGTCGGGTCAGACCCGAGCCCACCCCGAGGGTCAGCGCGGCCACCGGCACGGCGAGCGGCGGCCGCTCGTGCAGGTGGGCCGGCACCGCGAGCAGAGCCGCACCGATCAAGAACACGGCGCCGGCCATCGACCGCAGGCACTGAGCGGTCCCGTCGGTCAGCAGCTTCGTCCCGTAGCACCCACGCACGGCCAGGACGGCGATCCACAGCGCGGGGAGCAGCATGGCAGCCACCCAGTGCACAAGTCCGGCACCCGACCAGGGCGAGAACGAGGCGAGCGGAAGGCTCACCGTCAGCGCAACGCCCGCGTCGGCGCACAGCGCCAGTCGCCGGTGCCGTTCCAGCACGGCCGCCGCGTCCGTCGGGCCGACCAGATCAGGGCGGGGCAGCAGGGTCAGCCGGTAGCCGGACCGGTGCGTCGACGGCGCCGTCGCAGCCAGCGACGTCGCGACGGCCATGGTCGCCTCCAGGTCTCGACTGTCCTGGACTATAGGCATCGCGGGTCCCGCTTTGCCCGTGTGTGCCCGCGTGCTGCACAACCTGACGCCCGAAACCCTCCGAACAGTGGACGACGGCTCCGCGAACGGGCGATACCAGCCCTGACCGGCACCGATGACCGAGGGGCTCAGGCCCCGGCCCGGGTGTTGACCTCGGCCTGCGCCCGCTCCCAGCCGAGCCGGGCGACATCGGCGATCACGTCGGCGGCCTGGGCCACCATCACGTCGGCCTCGGCCCGCTCCCCCGCCGCGAAGTCGCGCAGTACGAAGTCGGCGGCGTCCATGCGTCCCGGGGGTCGTCCGATGCCCAGGCGCAGCCGACAGTAGTCCCGGGTGCCCAATGCTGCCGAGATCGAACGCAGCCCGTTGTGACCGCCCTCGCCCCCGGACACCTTGAGCCGAAGCTGGCCGAACGGCAGGTCCAGCTCATCGTGGACGACGAGCAGACGGGCCACCGGCACCTTGTAGAACCGCACCAGCGCGCTCACCGGCCCGCCGGACTCGTTCACGTAGCAGGACGGTTTGGCCAGCACGATCCCCGGTCCGGGCACGGTGCCCATCGGCGGCAGGCGCAGCTGGGCGACCTGGGCCCGGGTCCGGTGCGCGGAGAACCGGGCGCCGAACTCGGCGCATGCCGCGTCCAGCGCCATCGCGCCGGCGTTGTGCCGGTTGCGGGCGTACCGGTCCCCGGGGTTGCCCAGACCGACGACGAGCCAGGGGTGGCCCTGCGACGGCTCCTGCGGCCTCTCCGGCCGCCCGTCACCGACGGGTGCGGGCCGCTCGGTCAGTCTTCGCCGCCGGCGTCCGCGCTCGCCTCGGCCGCAGCGAGGTCCTCGGTGACCTCGGCGGCGGCGCCCTCCTCGGCGGCCTCCGCCGCCGGGAGGCTGACGCGTACGGCGAGCAGATCGGGCTCGATGGCCAGCTCGGTGCCGTCCGGGAGGGCGATCTGTCCGGTGGTGATCTGCGAGCCGGCCTCGAGGCCCTCGACATCGACCTCGATGGAGGAGGGAATGCTGGTGGCCTCGACCATCACCGACAGCGCGTTCAGCTCGATGGCGACCAGGGTGCCGGGAGCGGGCTCCCCCACCACGTACAGCGGGACGTCGACGGTGACCTTCTCGCCGCGCCGCACGAGAATCAGGTCGACGTGCTCGATCACGCCCTTGATCGCGTGCCGCTGCACGTCCTTGGGCAGGGCGAGCTTGGTGGAGCCATCCAGGTCGATGGCGAGCAGGGCGTTGGACTGCTTCAGCGCCATCATCGTGGCGTGCCCGGGTAGCGCCAGGTGCACCGGGTCGGCACCGTGTCCGTACAGGACGGCGGGAACCTTGTGGTCTCGACGCAGACGGCGAGCGGCTCCCTTGCCGAACTCGGTGCGCTTCTCGGCCGTGAGCTTGACCTCGGACACGTTCTCTCCTCGTCCTGAGGCGCTGGGCCTCGGCGTCTCGTTCGTCGTCCCGGTGTGCCGGGTGTGCGGTGCGCTGCCAGTCGTGCCACGGGCGGGGCCGGGACGGTTCCGCGGTGACGCCGTGTGCAGAACGCACCGCGTCGATCACGGTTCCGTCGAACGGAATCCCTCGCCGAGGCAACCGGCACATGGTAGCCGCGCGAACGGCCGCATCTGAAATCGGGTCTGCCCGAACACATCGACGCCCGAGCAGGGCTCCTCAGACGTTGCCCTCGAAGAGCGAGGTCACCGAGCCGTCGTCGAAGACCTCACGGACCGCGCGGGCGAGCATCGGGGCGATGGACAGCACGGTCAGCTTCGGAAACATCCGGTCCGCGGCGATCGGCATCGTGTTGGTCACGATCACCTCGCTGATGAAGCTGTTCTTGAGCCGGTCCACCGCCGGGCCGGACAGGATCGGGTGCGTAGCCGCCACGATCACCTGCGCGGCGCCGTTCTCCCTCAGCGCCTCGGCCGCCTGGACGATGGTGCCGGCCGTGTCGATCATGTCGTCGACCAGCAGGCAGGTGCGGCCCTCGACCTGGCCGACCACCTCGTGCACCTTCGAGGTGTTGGGCACGCTGGGGTCGCGCCGCTTGTGGATGATCGCCAGCGGTGCGGCCAGGCGGTCTGACCAGACGTCGGCCACCCGCACCCGCCCGGCGTCCGGGCTGACGATGGTCAGCTTGGAGCGGTCCACCCGACCGCGCACGTAGTCGGCCAGCAGCGGCAACGCCCACAAGTGGTCGACCGGGCCGTCGAAGAAGCCCTGGATCTGCGCCGTGTGCAGGTCGACCGAGATGATCCGGCTGGCGCCCGCCGTCTTGAACAGATCGGCGATCAGGCGCGCGGAGATCGGCTCGCGGCCCCGGTGCTTCTTGTCCTGGCGGGCGTAGGGGAAGAACGGAGCGATCACGGTGATTCGCTTGGCCGAGGCCCGCTTCAGCGCGTCGACCATGATCAGCTGTTCCATCACCCACTGGTTGATCGGAGCACAGTGGCTCTGCACCACGAAGGCGTCGCTCCCCCGCACGCTCTCGCCGAACCGGACGTAGATCTCGCCGCTGGCGAAGTCGTACGCGGTGGTGGGCAGCAGCGAGACGCCCAGCTCCGCGGCGATCTCCTCGGCGAGGCCGGGGAAGGCCCGCCCGCTCGCGATGACCAGTCGTTTCTCGTTCTGTGAGGTGAGCTGGGCGGTCATGGTCGCTACTCCCCTTCGGCGGGTGCTGCCTGTGCTGCGTGGGCCGCCTGGGTGTGGCTGACCGGCCCAGCGGGCCGCCCCGTGGAGGCCAGGGCCGCCTCGGCCGCCCTGGCGGCGGCGGTTCCGGGACGACGCCGGGCCACCCATCCCTCGACGTTGCGCTGCCGGGCCCGGGCCACGCCCATCGCCCCGGGGGGAACGTCCTCGGTGATCACCGAGCCGGCCCCCGTGTAGGCCCCGTCGCCCACCGTCACGGGGGCGATGAGCATGGTGTCGCTGCCCACCCGCACATGGTCACCGATCGTGGTGCGGTGCTTGGCCACCCCGTCGTAGTTCACGAAGACGGTGGCCGCTCCGATATTGGAGCCCTCGCCGATCGTCGCGTCGCCGACGTAGGACAGGTGCGGCACCTTCGACCCGGCGCCGACCTGGCTGTTCTTGGTCTCGACGAAGGCACCGACCTTGGCGGCGCTGCCGAGCCGTGTTCCCGGTCGCAGGTAGCTGAACGGGCCGACGGCGGCACCCGGACCGATCAGCGCCCCGGTGCCGTGGCTGCGCACCACGCTGGCGCCGTCCTCGACGGTGCAGTCGATCAAGGTGGTGTCCGGGCCGATGCTGGCGCCAGGACCGATCTCGGTCGAGCCGTGCAGCTGGGCGCCGGGCAGCAGGGTCACGTCGCGGGCCAGGGTGACCGACACGTCGACCCAGGTGGTGGCCGGGTCGACCACGGTCACGCCCTCGCGCATCCAGCCCTCGAGCACCCGGGAGTTCAGCTCCCGGCCCATGGCCGCCAGCTGCACCCGGTCGTTGACGCCCTCGACCTGCCACACGTCGTCCGTGCTCATCGCCCCGATCCTCCCGCCGTCGGCGCGGGCGATGCCGAGCACGTCCGTGAGGTACATCTCACCCTGGGCGTTGTCGGCGGTGAGGCGCTTCAGTGCGGAGACCAGGACGGCCGCGTCGAAGGCGTAGATGCCCGAGTTGATCTCCCGGACGGAGCGCTGGGACCCGTCGGCGTCCTTGTGTTCGACGATGCCGACCACCGCACCGGCGCCGTCACGCAGAACCCGCCCGTAGCCGGTCGGGTCGGCGACCTCGGCGGTGAGCACGGTGACCACGTTCCGCGCCGCGTGGTGCCCCTCGACCAGATCGTGCAGCGTCTGCCCGGTGAGCAGCGGCACATCACCGTAGGTGACGACCACGGTTCCGGTGAGCGGCCCGGTCAGTGCCGGGGTCAGGGCGTCAAGCCCGCACTGGACGGCGCGGCCGGTGCCCTTGACCTCGTCCTGGTCGGCGATCACAGCATCTGGGTCGACCACGGCGACATGCGCGGCCACCTGGTCGCGCTCGTGCCGGACCACGACGACGAGGTGCTCGGGGGCCAGGTCCGCCGCCGCCGCCATGGCGTGGCCCAGCAGCGAGGCCCCCCCGATCCGGTGCAGCACCTTGGGGACGGCCGATTTCATGCGGGTGCCCTCGCCCGCTGCGAGAACGACGACGGCGGACGGGCGATGCTGGCTCACGCGGACTGCCTCCTCGGCAACCGGGATCAGTGTCGGCGAGCCGATCGTAACCTTCCGGAGCAGCCGCGTTGTCCCGTCGGCTGCAGTCCACCATCGCCCGCTCACCGGCCCGGCCCGCTCCGCCCCCCTGATTCGAACAGGGACCTCAAGGCTCCAAAGGCCTGTGTGCTGCCGTTACACCAGGGCGGACCGCGCCGGCCCGTAGACCGGCGCCGCACCAGTGTGCCGTCTGGGACGGTGCGGCGGCACCATCCCCCATCGATGGGCACAGCGTCACGCCGTGCCCCCTGGACGGGCACAACGTCACGCCGTGCCCGATAGACGGGCACAACGTCACGCCGTGCCCATGTGGGATGGTCGGCGGCAACGACGAGCGCGCCGAGCCGGGTGAGCAGGCATGATGGTGCAGTGACGTCCCCCGCACGAAATAGTGGGGCCCGGCCGGACCGCGGCTACTCGGGCCGGGCCCGCATGACGGGCAAGGAGCGCCGCGAGCAGCTCCTGGACGTCGGACGCAAGCTGTTCGCCAAGAAGGGCTTCGAGGGCACCAGTGTCGAGGAGATCGCCGCGACCGCGCAGGTGTCCAAACCCGTCGTCTACGAGCACTTCGGCGGCAAGGAAGGCCTGTACGCCGTGGTCGTCGACCGCGAGATCCAGGCGCTGCTCACCGCCATCACCGCGTCGCTGTCCTCCGACGCACACCCCCGTGAGCTGCTGGAGAACGCCGCCCTTGCTCTGCTCGGCTACATCGAGACCTCCAGCGACGGGTTCCGGATCCTGGTCCGCGACTCCCCGGTCACCCAGTCCACCGGCACCTTCGCCAGCCTGATCAGCGACGTCGCCGGGCAGGTGGAGTACCTGCTCGCCGACGAGTTCTCCCGACGCGGCCTGGACGCCAAAGCCGCCCCCCTGTACGCCCAGATGCTGGTCGGCATGGTGGCACTCACCGGGCAGTACTGGCTGGACCACCGCAAGCAGAAGAAGGCGGACGTCGCGGCGCACCTGGTCAACCTGGCCTGGAACGGGCTGTCCGGATTGGAGCGCAAGCCGACCTTGGGACACGTGGCGGACGGCCACGAGCGCCAGCCGGACTCCGGGACCCAACGGTGAGTCTGACCGGGACTCCTGCGGACGGCGCCGCCACCACCGGGTCGGCACCGGCCAGCGACGAGGTCGACCGGATCGTCCGCGCGTGGCGGCGAGAACGCCCCGACCTCGATCTGGCCCCGCTCGAAGTGCTCTCCCGGCTGGCCCGGATCGCCCGGCACCTGGACCGCTACCGCGGCGCGGCCTTCGCCGAGCACGGTCTGGAGACGTGGGAGTTCGACGTCCTGGCCGCGCTGCGCCGGTCCGGCTCCCCCTACCAGCTCTCTCCCGGTCAGCTGGCCGCCGAGACGCTGGTCGCTAGCGGCACGATGACCAACCGCATCGACCGGCTCCAGGCCCGCCGCCTGGTGGTCCGTGAACCCGACCCGGACGACGGTCGCGGGGTGCTGGTCGGACTCACCGATGCCGGCCGCACGACCGTCGATGCGACGATGGTCACCCTGCTTGATCGCGAACGGGACCTGCTCGCCGAACTGGACGCAATGTCCCGGCGCCGGCTCGCTGCACTCCTGCGCCGTCTGGCCCTGACCCTGGACCCCTGAACCACTCTGGACCCCGCACTCCGGCTCGCGTCGTCCCACGCCCCCTGAAGCCCTGCTCAGGATCACCCCGTCGTCTCCGCGGCGCTCAGCCAGTCCGTCTCGAGGATCTCCCGCTCGGCGTGCAGTGCCCGCAGGTCGGCGTCGAGGCGGAGCAGCAGCTCGTGGTCGAGGGACTGGTCGGCCATCTGGGCGTGCAGCGTGCCCTCCTGCGCGGTGAGCCTGTTCAGCCGCCGCTCGATCCGGGCCATCTCCTTGCGGGCGGTGCGTTGTTCCGCAGCGCTCACCGTCGTCACCGAGGACCGCTCGCCGGCCGGCCGGTCGCTCTGCCCGGTCCGCGCGGACGTCTCGACGCGTCCGACCCGGTCGGCCCTGCGCAGAGCCAGGTACTCCTCGACGCCGCCGGGCAGGTCACGCAGGCCCCCGTCCCCGAGCAGGGCCACCTGGTGGTCGGTCACCCGCTCGAGCAGGTACCGGTCGTGCGAGACGACGACGAGGGTGCCGGGCCAGCCGTCGAGGGTGTCTTCGATGGCGGCCAGGGTGTCGGTGTCCAGGTCGTTGGTCGGCTCGTCCAGCAGCAGCACGTTCGGTTCGCCGACCAGCAGCCGCAGCAGCTGCAGCCGGCGCCGCTCCCCGCCGGACAGCTCGGTCACAGGGGTCCAGACCCGCTCCCGGGCGAAGCCCAGCCGCTCCAGCAGCTGACCGGCGGTCAGCTCGCGACCGCCGACGCTCACCGTGCCGCGCACCTGCTCCACAGCCTCGCCCACGCGCAGGTGTGCCACGTCGTCCAGCTCACGCACGTCCTGGGAGAGCATGGCCGCCACCACCGTCTTGCCCTGCCGGACCCGGCCGGCGTCCGGGAGCACCTCGCCCAGCAGCAGCCGTAGCAGAGTGGTCTTCCCGGAACCGTTCACCCCGACGAGCCCGACCCGCTCGCCGGGGGCCAGGCGCCAGGTGACCCCGTCCAGGAGCACCCGCCGGTCCGGGCCGGTTCCGAACGCCACCCGTACGTCCTCGACGTCGATGACGTCCTTGCCGAGGCGGGCCGTGGCGGTCCGGGTGAGCTCGAGGGAGTCCCTCGGCGGGGGCTCGCCGGCGATCAGCGCGGCCGCGGCGTCGAGGCGGAACCGCGGCTTGCTGGTCCGCGCCGGGGCACCACGGCGCAGCCAGGCCAGTTCCTTGCGGAGCAGGTTGGCCCGCCGCTCCTGGGTGGTCGCGGCGACCCGGGCCCGCTCGGCTCGGGTGAGCACGTACGCGGCATACCCCCCGTCGAAGGCGTCGACGACCCCGTCGTGCACCTCCCAGGTGCGCTCGCAGACGGCATCGAGGAACCAGCGGTCGTGGGTGACCACGGCCAGCGCGCCACGCCCGGCGGGCCAGCGTGAGCGCAGATGGTCGGCGAGCCAGGCAACGCCCTCGACGTCGAGGTGGTTGGTGGGCTCGTCGAGCAGCAGCACGTCGCGGCGCCGGGCCAGCAGCGCGGCCAGCGCCGCCCGCCGACGCTGGCCGCCGGACAGTGTGGTTACCGGTGCGTCCAGCCCGCCCACGTCGGCGCCCTCGGCACCGAGCAGGCCGGTCACCACGTCACGGGCGAGGGAGTCTGCGGCCCAGGTGCGGTCGTCGGCCTGCTCGCCGAGCACGAGGTCCCGGATCCGTCCGCCGGACGTCTCGTCGCTCTGGGCGAGCAGGCCGATGGAGATGCCGCGGGTATGGGTGACCCGGCCGGAGTCGGGTTCCTGCACCCGGGCCAGCACCCGCAGCAGGGTCGACTTGCCGTCCCCGTTGCGGCCGACCACGCCGATCCGCATGCCGTCGTCCAGCCCGAGGGAGACCGCATCGAGCACGGTGCGGGTGGCGTGGGCGACGCTCACCGACTCGGCGTTCAGCAAATGGGCCATCGCCGGCCAGTGTCCTGCAGGCCCGAGCCGAGCGCCAAAGCCGGAAGCTCACCACAACCCCGTTCCACGTGCTGATCTGGGGCTCCGGACACGGAGTCCTGCTCCGTCGTAGCCTCCCCAGTTCTGCACAACCCCGGGATCCGGGCGGTTGGAGGCCTGCTGTGGGCACTTCTGCAGAATCCGGAAGTTGATCAAGGGGCGTTTCCCGGCCTCGTTCATCCACCGCCTTGTTCCGGCACGGGACCGGCGGCGGCTCCCTGTCGACGACGACCGTACGGTCAGGCCTCGGTCCGGGTCTCGACCACCCGTGCCCCATGGGCCGGACCGGTCACGCGGCGGACCTCCTCGACGCCCTCGACACCCTCCAGCGCGGCGGCCAGGCCCAGGGCGTGCTCGTGGTCCCGGGCCAGGAACACCACGCTCGGCCCGCTCCCGGAGACCAACGAGCCGAGCGCCTCGCAGGAGTCCCCCACCTCGAGCACCCGCATCAGGTCCGGCAGCAGAGAGCACGCCGCCGGCTGAAGATCATTGACCAGGTGGGTCCCAAGGGCTGCGGAGTTGCCGGCCCGCAGCGCCTGCATCAGCCCGTCGCTCACCCGCGGTACCGGCAGCACCCGGTCCGAGCGCAACCGGTCCACCTCGGCGAAGACCACAGGGGTCGACAGGCCGTGCCCGTTAACCGCCACGACCCAGGTGTACTCACCGCGCACCAGAGCGGGGGTCAGCTGCTCGCCACGGCCGGTGCCGATCGCCGTCCCACCGAGTAGCGAGAACGGCACATCCGAACCGAGCTCGCCAGCCAGATCGAGAAGGCCGTCTCGACCCAACCCGCTCTGCCACAACGCATCACAGGCCAGCAAAGCCGCCGCGCCGTCCGCCGAACCGCCGGCCATGCCGCCCGCCACCGGGATCTGCTTGCGCACGTGCACCCGCACCGCGTCGTCCACACCGAGCCGTGCCTGCATCAGCCGCACGGCCCGGACCGCCAGGTTCGACTCGTCGACCGGTACCCGGTCTACGTGCATGCCCTCCACCGAGACCTCCACGGTGTGCGGGTCCGCCTGCGGCCAGTGGGCCACGGTGACGTCGTCGAACAGGGAGACCGCCTGGAACACGGTGGCCAGCTCGTGGTAGCCGTCCGCGCGGGGAGCGCCGACCCGCAGCTCAAGGTTGACCTTCGCCGGGGCGCGCACGGTCACCGAGCCGGGCATGCTCATGACAGGACCCTAGATGACCTCTGCTGCGCCCGCGCCGTCGCGTCCCGGGCGCCGCCCGGCCTCGGCCAGCGCCACGTACTCGGCCAGACCAAGCTGCTCACCGCGGGTGCGGGGGTCGATCCCCGCCGCTCTCAGCACCGCTTCGGCCCGCTGGGCCGACCCGGCCCAGCCGGCCAGCGCCGAGCGCAACGTCTTGCGGCGCTGGGCGAACGCCGCGTCGACGCAGGCGAACACCTCCGCGCGACCCGCGGCGGGCGGGTCGCGTCGGGTGAAGGAGACCAGGGCGGAGTCGACGTTGGGCACCGGCCAGAACACACTGCGCGGCACGGAGCCGGCCCGCCGCACCTCGGCGTACCAGGCGGTCTTGACCGACGGCACTCCGTACGCGGACTGGCCGGCCCGGGCGGCGAGCCGCTCGGCGACCTCGGCCTGCACCATCACCAACCCATGGCGCAGGCTGGGCAGCCGTTCCAGGGCGACCAGCAGTACCGGCACGGCGACGTTGTAGGGCAGGTTCGCCACCAGCGCGGTCGGCCGGCCGCCCTCGCCCGGCAGGTCGTCGACCGCAAGGCGGACGGCGTCGGCCCGGACGACGTGCAGCCGCCCGGCGCCGTCCGGCCGCCACCCTTCGACGGTGTGCGCCAGTGCGCCGGCCAGAACGGGATCGATCTCCACCGCGACGACGCTCGCCGCCGCGTCGAGCAGCGCCAGCGTCAGCGATCCGAGCCCGGGACCGACTTCGAGGACGACGTCGTCCGGCCTCACCTCGGCGAGCCGCACGATCCGGCGCACGGTGTTCGCGTCGACCACGAAGTTCTGCCCGAGGTGCTTGGTCGGCCGCACCCCGAGGTCGGCCGCGAGCCGCCGGACGTCACCCGCCCCCAGCAGCGGCAGAGGGTGTGTCGCCCCGGAACTCACGCCTCAGCCTCTCACCGGGCGGCCCCTGGCGACCGGAAGTGACGTGCGAGGGAGAGGCGAGCCATGCGGAAGCGACGCTCAGCCCAGCGGCTGAGGTGAGGCCGCAGCTGGGGCGGACTCCTGCGGAAGCGACGTCCGGTGAAGCAGTCGCGGAGCAGGTGCCCGCTCCCGCGGACACCGGACCGCCACGGACTCTCACGCGGCCGTCAGTCGAACAGGTGCTGTCCGCACCCCCACTGGCCGGCCCCGGCCTTGTTGTAGAGGATCTTGGCCCGCTTGAGCTGCTCGGCGGGCGAGGCGTCGATCGGGTTGCCGGTGCCGCCGACCGAGCGCCAGGTGGACAGGCTGAACTGGTAGAGCCCGTAGTACCCGGCCGGGTTCACCGCGCGGGGGTTGCCGCTGGACTCGCACTGAGCCAGCGCCGCCCAGTTCAGACCGTCCGCGGAGCTCGGCGGGAGATCCCCGGTCGTCTGACTGGCCGGAGCGGGCTTGGTGCCGACGGTGACCACAGCGGCGACCGGCTTCCTGGTCACCGTCGCCGACACCAGCTTCTTCGCCGTGGTCTTGCCGTTGACGTAGGTGACGCGATAGGTCGCGGAGCGCTCACCGACGACCCCGGCGGTGACCTTCTTGCGGGTGCCGACCGCCAGGTCGGGGTTCTTCTTCTCGGTGGTCGAGAAGGCCACCGGCTCGGTACGGGTCACCGTCTCGGTGCGGACTCGGGTCACCGTGACCGTCATGCCCTGCGCCACGACGTCGGCCGCGTCGACACTGAGCCGGTCTGCGGCGCCGAGGTCGATCGCACGCTCGCGGAGCAGCTCGCCGACCGTGGCAGCGGTGCTGCTTACCGTGCGCTGCGTGCCACCGACGCTCAGGGTCACCGACTTCGGTGTGGTGACGGTGACCGACGCGCCGGCACGCGGCAGAGCCTGGGTGAGGGGAGCGGAGAGCCGGGCGTCGTCGATCGGGATGTCGAAGCTGGCCAACGCGGCGTCGAGGGTCAGATCGGTGGTGGTGTAGGTCGTCTCCTCGCCGTCGATGATGACGGTGAGCGGCCGGGCGTGCCGGACGATGACGTCCTGGCCCTCCTCCAGCTCGGTGTCCGGCTGCGGGGCGACGAGGTCGTGCGCCGACAGTGCGATCGCCTCGGACTCCAGCAGCTCGCCGACCGTCGCGGATCCCGCCTGGATCTCACGGGTCTCGCCGTCGATAGACAGGGTCACGGTGATGCCGGACTCGGCGTAGGCGATCGTGCCGACCACCAGCGCTGACAGCACGGCCCCCTGGGCCAGAAAGCGCCCGAAACGGCCCGCAGCGGAGGTGCTCATGCGGTGAACGCTGCCCATGAGGCTCCAGACCTCGTCGGGTCCGGGCACGGCGTCACGGGACAGCGGGCGACCCAGAGGGACATCCGTGCCCCACGGCCTGCGGCGGAGCCCCACACGGTGCTCGGGGCGCCGGCTGCGCTGTCCCGGGATCGGCCGACCCCGGCTGTCCGTTGAACAAGGTAACGGTTCGGCCACGGGGAACCAACACTTGAGTTCGGCTTGCGGTTCTCTTATCAGCGGCAGCTCACCAGGGGCCGTACAGCGCCTCGGACGTCGCCTCGAGCCTCGTGCAGAGCACCGCCTCGTCCTGGCCCAGTTCGGCCGCCATCCGGCGCACGGTGAGCGGCATCAGGTAGGAGGCGTTGCGCCGTCCCCGAAACGGGTGCGGGGTGAGGTAGGGCGCGTCGGTCTCGACCAGAACCTGCTCGACCGGGACGGCGCGCAGCGCCGCCCGCAGCTCACCGGCGTTGGCGAAGGTGATGGTTCCGGCGAAGGACAGGTACCAGCCCTGGTCGGCACAGAACCGGGCCATCCGCTCCCCACCGGAGAAACAGTGGAAGACCGTGCGCTGCGGGGCGCCCTCCTCGGCCAGGATCCGCAGTACGTCGGGGTGGGCGTCCCGGTCGTGGATCTGCAGCACCTTGCCGGTGCGTTTGGCCAGGTCGATGTGCGCCCGGAACGAGACCTCCTGCGCAGCACGGCCGCGCTCGTCGTCCGCGGGCACCCAGTAGTGGTCCAGGCCGGTCTCGCCGACCACTCGCACCCGCGGGTGGGCGACCAACGCCTCAATCTCCGCCAGGGCCCCGGCGAGGCCTGACTCCCCCTGTGCAGCAAAGATTCTCGTTGCCTGCGTCGGATGCAGCGAGACACCGCCGACCACGTGTCGATAGCGTGCCGCCACCTGCGTGGTCCAGCGCGCCGAGTCCAGGTCACAACCGATCTGGACCAGTCGGGTCACGTTGACCGCGACCGCGGCGGCGATCGCCTCCTCGACATCGAGTGCCACGTCGCCCCGCCGAACGTGGTCGAGGTGGGTGTGGTTGTCCACCACGGCGCGGGGCAACGGTTGCGGCGCAGGGGGTTCCAGTTGTCCTCGCGCCGTCATCGGGCCGACCTCGACACGTCGTCGCCCTCCGCTCGCCCGGGAACCAGGTTGCTGCCCGGTGTGGTCTGGAAGATCAGGCTGGTCTCGGCGTGGACGACTCCGGACCGCCCGGTGAGGTTGTCCAGCACGAAGTCCCGCAGGGCCGCCGACGACGCCGCGGCCACGTGCACCAGGTAGTCGTTCGCGCCGCTGACGTTGTGCACGGCGACCACCCCTGGCAGGCGGGAGACTTCGGCCGCGAACGCCTCGACGTCCTGGCGCAGGTGGCCGGAGAAGCGGACGGCCACCATCGCCTGCACCCCCAGGCCGAGCCCGGCCAGATCGATCTCGGCGGTGAACCTGCGGATGGCTCCCCGTTCCCGCAGGGACCGCACTCGACCGATGCACGTCGACTCGGCGATGCCCACCCGCCGGGCCAGGGCCACATTGGACAGCCGTCCGTCCTCGACCAGCGCCGCCACGATCGCCGTGTCGATCGGGTCGAGCGCCGGCCGCGGACGCGGCGGCGGACCCGGCGTGAGGTGCCGCTGCACCGTGTTCGGCATGCCCCGATCCTCACTGTACTCGACGATCATCTTCCTCGAGGAACTACCATGATCACCGCAGGTTATGCGGAACTCTTGCTCTTCGACGCTGTGTTACTCAGGATGATGACATGAACACTACGCTCTCTGCATCGACGCCGAGGGTGTTCTCCCCGGCGCGGCCGGACACAGCGGCCGTGCACGGCGGCCGGGAGGACCTCACCGCGCTGGGCGTTCACGTCCCTCCGATCGACCTGTCCACCACCTACCCGCTGACCTCCGTCGCCGCCGGCGGGGACGCCTACGACCAGCTGGCCGCAGGCCTGACCCCGCGACCGGACGACTCGCTGGTCTACCAACGGTTGTGGAACCCCACCGTGGCCCGCTTCGAGCACGCCGTGGCCCAGCTCGAGGGTCACGAGGAAGCGGTCGCCTTCGCCAGCGGGATGGCGGCGCTGAGCGCCGTCCTGCTCGCCTGCGTCCGGTCCGGACGCTCGCACGTGGTCGCCGTCCGCCCGCTCTACGGCGGCACCGACCATGTTCTGGCCACCGGGCTGCTCGGCACCCAGGTGACCTGGACGCCGGCCGCCGACATCGCCTCGGCGATCCGCCCGGACACCGGCCTGGTCGTGGTGGAGACACCGGCCAACCCGACCCTCGACCTGGTGGACCTGACCGCCGCCGTCGAGGCCGCCGGGGACGTCCCGGTCCTGGTCGACAACACCTTCGCCACCCCTGTCCTGCAGCGACCGCAGCGCCACGGCGTGAGCCTGGTGCTGCACTCGGCGACGAAGTTCCTCGGCGGGCACGGCGACGCGATGGGCGGCGTCGTGGCCACCACCGGGCAGTGGGCGGCCCAGCTGCGCCAGGTGCGCGCGCTGACCGGAGGGCTGCTGCATCCGCTGGCGGCCTACCAGCTGCACCGCGGGCTGCAGACCCTGCCGGTCCGGGTGCGTGCCCAGCAGGAGTCCGCGGCCTGCCTCGCGGAGTGGCTGCGCGAACACCCTGCAGTGGCCCGGGTGATGTACCCGGGGCTGAAGGAGTGCGACCCGCTCGGCCTCGTCGGCACTCAGATGAGCGGTCCCGGCTCGATGCTCGCCGTCGAGCTGCGGGGCGGCTTCGCCGCGGCCGAGGCAACGGTGCAGCGGGTGCGGCTGGTGACCCACGCCGTCTCGCTCGGCGGGGTGGACACCCTCGTCCAGCATCCGGCCGGGCTGACCCATCGCCCGGTGGCGGCGTCGGCCCGACCGAGCGAGTCCGTGCTGCGGCTGTCGGTGGGGCTGGAGGACGTCGCCGACCTGATGGACGACATCGCCCAGGCGCTGCGCGGGTAGTCCCCCGCGCGACGGCACGCGGCGGGTCAGCCCGGCGCGTCCCCGGTGAGCCGGGCCAGCTCCTCGGCCACGACCGAGTCGTCGAGCTTGCGGAAGACCGGCGTGGGTGCCGCGATCGGCGTGCCCGGGACGATGGGCGAGGACTGCCAGCCGGCGACCGTCTCGTCGCGCCGGTAGTCGCCCATCAGCACCGGGTATCCCGGTCCGCCGTCCAGGTCGTCGACCTCGCGGATCTGCGGCATCGGCGAGACGGTGCCGGTGCCCCCGAAGATCTCGTGCACCACCTGGGCACTGAACGGCAAGAACGGTGACAGCTGGGTCCGGCAGTCCGAGATCGCCTGTGCCGCAACGTGCAGCACCGTCCCCATCCGGTTGGGGTCGGCGTTCTTCAGCTTCCACGGCGCCTGGTCGGAGAGGTACTTGTTCGCCTCGCCGACGATCCGCATCGCCTCGCTGATCGCCGCCTTCTGCCGGTTCTCGCCGAGCAGTGCCCCGACCGAGCCGAAGCCCGCCGCAGTGGTGGCGAGCAGGGCCCGGTCGGCGTCCGTCTGCCGGCCGGCCGCCGGGATCGCACCCAGGTTCTTGTGGATCATGGAGGCTGTCCGGTTGACCAGGTTGCCCCAGCCGGCGACCAGCTCGTCGTTGGTGCGCCGGACGAACTCGGCCCAGGTGAAATCCGTGTCCTGGTTCTCCGGACCGGCCACCGCGATGAAGTAGCGCAGGGCGTCGGGCTGGTAGCGGGCCAGCATGTCCCGCACGTAGATCACGACGCCGCGCGAGGAGGAGAACTGCTTGCCCTCCATGGTCAGGAACTCGCTGCTGACCACCTCGGTGGGCAGGTTCAGCTCGCCGAACACTCCCGGCTCACCACCGCGGGATCCCTTGCCGGCGTAGGCAAGCAGCTCGGCGGGCCAGATCTGGGAGTGAAAGGTGATGTTGTCCTTGCCCATGAAGTAGTAGCTGATCGCCTCGGGGTCGTTCCACCACGCCCTCCAGGCGTCGTCGTCCCCGCTGCGGCGCGCCCACTCGACAGAGGCCGACAGGTAGCCGATCACCGCGTCGAACCAGACGTACAGCCGCTTGTTCGGGTTGTCCTGCCAGCCGGGCAGCGGCACCGGTATGCCCCAGTCGATGTCCCGGGTCATCGCCCGCGGGCGGACGTCGTCCAGCAGGTTGAGCGAGAACTTCAGGACGTTGGGCCGCCAGTCGGTCCTCGTTGCCAGCCAGGCACCCAAAGTCTCCGCCAGCGCCGGCAGGTCGAGGAAGAAGTGCTCGGTCTCGACGAACTGTGGGATCTCGCCGTTGATCCGGCTGCGCGGATTGCCCAGCTCGGCGGCGTCCAGCTGGTTGCCGCAGTTGTCGCACTGGTCGCCGCGCGCACCGTCGTAGCCGCAGATCGGGCAGGTGCCCTCGATGTAGCGGTCCGGCAGGGTGCGCCCCGTGGACGGCGAGATCGCCCCGGTCGTGGTCTTCTCGATCATGTACCCGTTGCGGTGGCAGACCCGGAACAGCTCCTGGGCGACGGCGTAGTGGTTGCGGGTCGTGGTCCGCGTGAACAGGTCGTAGGCCAGTCCCAGACCGGCGAGGTCCTCGACGATCACGCGGTTGTATCGGTCGGCCAGCGCGCGGGGGGAGACCCCCTCGGCCTCGGCCTGCACCAGGATCGGCGTGCCGTGCTCGTCGGTGCCCGAGACCATCAGGACGTCGTGACCCGCCATCCGCATATACCGGCTGAACACGTCGGAGGGAACGCCGAAGCCGGCGACGTGGCCGATGTGGCGGGGGCCGTTGGCGTAGGGCCAGGCCACTGCGGACAGGACGTGGGTCATGCGCCCGATCCTAGGCAGGTCGTACCCCTGCTCCGAACCGGTCAGTCGCCCGCGTCGTCCCGGCCGCCCGGACCCGGGCTCGCCGCCTGCCGCACAACCGCGTCGTAGAGCTGCCGCTTGGGCACGCCGGCCGCGGTGGCCACCGCCGCCACCGCGTCCTTGAGCCGCTCGCCCCCGCCGGTCAGCGCCCGGACCCGCTCGAGAAGGTCCGCGGCCGAGGGCGGCGCCTCGTCGCCGGCCGGACGGCCGGCGACGACCAGGGTCAGCTCGCCCAGCACCGGGCCGACGGCGGCCCAGGCGGCGAGCTCCCCCAGCGAAGCGCGCCGCACTTCCTCGAAGGTCTTGGTGAGCTCCCGGCAGGCCGCCGCCGGCCGGCTCGCGCCGAACGCCTCGACCATGGCGGCCAGCGTGGCCGCGGCCCGGTGCGGAGCCTCGAAGAAGACCATGGTCCGGGGCTCGCCGGCCAGCTCGGCCAGGGCCCTGGCCCGCTCCCCCGGCTTGCGGGAAAGGAACCCCTCGAAGCAGAACCGATCGGTGGCCAGCCCCGACAGCGCCAAAGCGGTGAGCACGGCTGACGGCCCGGGGATCACGGTGACCGGCACCCCGGCCTCGGCCGCCGCCCGCACCACCCTCAGGCCCGGATCCGACACGCTCGGCATGCCCGCATCGCTGACCACCAGGACCGTCGCCCCGCCGCGCGCGGACTCGACGAGCTCGCCCGTTCGGGCCGCCTCGTTGTGCTCGTGGTAGCTGACCACCCGCCCGGCCGGCGCGATGCCCAGGGCAGCGCACAGCCGGCGTAGCCGCCTGGTGTCCTCGGCAGCCACCAGATCGGCACCGGCCAGCAGATCGCGCAACCGAGGCGGTGCGTCGCCAGGGTCGCCGATCGGCGTCGCCGCCAGCACGACCCGGCCTTTCGTCTCTTCCCCGGTGCGCACGGCCTCAGCCTGACAGGTCACGGCGTGGCGGTGGCCTCCATGACCAGGCGCAAGGACGGTCCGCTGCGCAGGACCGACCGCAGCGGACCATGCCCTTGGCGGCGCTGCCCAGCCCGAGCACGGTGGGCTGGGTCCCCGTGGGACCGAACGTCCGCACGAGCAGCCCCTGTCACGTCGGCCTGTGTCGCTCGCGTGATGCGGGGCTCCGCCCGCACCGCGTTTTGGGCCCCGTAGGCGAGCGCACGGCCTATGCCCGACCCAGCGCTCGTCACCGCGGCCACTTGCCCATGCCAGCGCGTCCGCCGTCGCCCCATCCACCACGCCCGATGTGTCGGTCTTCGCCTATCTTGACGCCATACGCCGATGACAACTGTCGTGCCGCCGTGACCCGGTGGTTCTCGTCGCACCTCCGCCGCCGTCCGGCACGGCCCGGTGAACCTGCTCCCCAAGGGTCACGTCATGCGTCGTGGACCGGGTCAGCGGCCCGGCACCGAGGCCGTGGCACGATGACCCGGTGACCGTCGCGCCCGTCCACCGCGCGCCCGCCGCGGGAGCAGGGGTGGTCCAGTCCCGCGATGCACTGATCCGGCGCCTGCTGGGCCCCGAGGGGACCCGTTGGGACAGTGACCGGCTCTGGGGCTGGCTGGCCCCGCTGTTCGTCGCCGTGATCGGCGGCTTCATCAGGTTCTGGCAGCTCGGACGCCCGCCCTGGCTCGTCTTCGACGAGACCTACTACGTCAAGCAGGGTGCCTCATTGCTGACCTACGGCTACGAGCGGGCCTACAAGGAGGGCCTGGAGAAGCCGGACGACCTGTGGAACGCGGGTAACACAGCCGTCTGGGGCGACCGGCCCGACTTCGTCGTCCACCCGCCGGTCGGCAAGTGGATGATCGCCGCCGGCGAGTGGCTGTTCGACCCCACCAACCCGTTCGGCTGGCGGTTCGCCTCGGCCGTCGTCGGCACGTTGTCGATCCTGATGATCGGCCGGATCGCCCGGCGCCTGTTCCGCTCCACCCTGCTCGGCACCACCGCCGCTGTGCTGCTCGCGGTCGACGGCCAGCACTTCGTGCACAGCCGCACCGGGCTGCTCGACGTGTTCGTCATGTTCTGGGCGCTGGCCGCGTTCGGCTGCCTGCTCATCGACCGTGACCAGGCGCGGGCCAGGCTCGCCGAGCGGCTGGCCGCGCGGGGAGCCGATCCCGCGGCCGATACCCAACCGAGCCTGTGGTTCCGCTATGGGCCGGGTCTGGGGATCCGTTGGTGGCGGATCGCCGCCGGGGTGTGCCTCGGGCTGTGCTCGGGTACGAAGTGGTCCGGCCTGTTCTTCGCTGCCGCGTTCGGAACGGCGAGCGTGCTGTGGGACGTCGCGGCACGTCGGGCCAGCGGGTCACGCCACTGGCTGGTCACCGGACTCGTCCGGGACGGCGCCGGCGGAGTGCTGCAGATGCTGCCGGTGGCGTTCGCCGTCTACCTGGGCTCGTGGGCGGGCTGGTTCCTCTCCTCCGACGCCTACAACCGCACCTGGGCGGTCGACCACCCGGCGAACGGGCTGTCCCGGCTGGTGCCAGACGCCGTCCGGTCGTTGTGGGACTACCACCGCCAGATGTGGGGCTTCAACACGACCTTGCGCACACCGCACGACTACCAGTCCAACCCATGGTCATGGCTGGTGCTCGGCCGGCCGACCGCCTTCGACTACAAGTCCTACCCGCAGGGCGAGAACGGCTGCACCGTCACGGAGTGCTCGGCCGCGGTCATCGACCTCGGCAACCCGGTCATCTGGTGGGGCGGCACGATCGCGATCGCCGTCCTCGTGGTGGTGTGGCTGCTCGGCCGGGACTGGCGGGCCGGGGCGATCCTGGCCGGCCTGGCCGGGGGCTACCTGCCGTGGTTCCTCTTCGCCGAGCGCACCATCTACACCTTCTACGCGGTGGCGTTCGTGCCGTACGTGGTGCTGGCCCTGACCTTCGTCCTCGCCCTGGTGCTCGGCCGCCAGGACGCCTCGCCCGAGCGCCGGCTGGCCGGCGCGGCCTTCGCCGGTGGGGTGGTGCTGCTGGCGGTGATCACCTTCGCCTTCTTCTACCCGGTGCTCTCCGACGCCCTGATCCCGCACGCGAGCTGGGTGGACCGGATGTGGTTACCCAGCTGGATCTAGGCTCGTCGCGGTCGGACCCGCCCACGGTGCGGCGCGAGCGCAGGAGGCGCGATGGATGTCGACGTCCTGACCGAGACGGTGATTCGCCGGCCCCGGGAGGTCGTGGCCGCGTTCGCCGGCGATCCCGGCAACGCCCCGCGCTGGTACCGCAACATCTCCTCGGTGGCCTGGCGGACCGAGCCGCCGCTGCGAGTGGGCTCGCAGCTGGACTTCGTCGCCGCGTTCCTGGGTCGGACGCTGCGCTACACCTACGGGGTGACCGAGCTCGTCCCCGGTGAGCGGCTGGTGATGCGGACGGCGGACGGCCCGTTCCCGATGCGGACCACCTACACATGGTCCGACGCCGAGCCCGACGCCGACGGGTCGGCGACAACCAGGATGACCCTGCGCAACCAGGGCCGGCCGAGTGGGTTCGCCCGGGTCGGCCGACCGGTGATGGTGGCGACGATGCGGCGGGCGAACACCCAGGATCTCGCCGCGCTCAAGGCGTTGCTCGAGAGCTGACCGCCCCCCATCGCGGCGCAGGCTCGGTTCAGCGCCGGAACACCTCGCCCATCAACCGGTCCATGACGTCCAGCAGCCGCGCCCCCGTGCCCAGCGACGAGGTCTGGACCACCAGCTCGTCGAGCCCGATCCGCGCGTACTCCTCGACCGTGTCGGCGACCTGGGTGAGCGTCCCGCCGAAGGCGGGCATCCGGCTGGTCGCCAACCGGTGCGCGGCGACAGAAGGGTCGTTCTCGAGGACGATCAGCGCCTGAGCGCTGCGCACGATCTCGGCTGGGTCGCGACCGATCGCCTCGCAGCTGCGCTCGAGGACGGCGCTCTTGTGCGCGATGGTCTCGGGCAGCCCCCAGCAGTTCCACTCGTCGGCGCGGCGGGCCACAAGGGGCAGCATCCGCTGCTCACCGCTCGCGCCGATCAGCAGCGGGACGGGCCGGCGCGCTCCCTTGGGTTCGCACAGTGCGTCCTCCAGCCGGTAGTGGGTGCCGTGGAAGGTGGTCCGTGG
The DNA here is from genome assembly GCA_963825645.1 of uncultured Actinomycetota bacterium. Classification (GTDB taxonomy): domain Bacteria; phylum Actinomycetota; class Actinomycetes; order Actinomycetales; family Kineosporiaceae; genus JADJPO01. The sequence goes on along the minus strand of CAWGTT010000009.1, from coordinate 46,066 downwards.
CGTGGTGAGCAGGCTGCGCAGCACCTGCGCCGCCTCGTCGAGGCGCTCGATCCGCTCCGGCACCGGCGGCAGCTCGATCCCGTACTGGCGGTGCTCGTTCTCCTGCCAGCCGGCGCCGAGGCCGAGCACGAAGCGGCCGCCGCAGATCTCGTCGACGGTGGCGGCCATGTTGGCGAGGACGGCGGGGTGCCGGTAGGTGTTGCCGTAGACCAGGGTTCCGATCCGCACCCGGGGAACGGTCGCGGCGAGCGCGGCCATGACCGACCCCGCCTCCAGCACCGGCGTGGTCACCGGCAGCGACCCCGGCTCGTTCGGCATGAAGTGGTCGGCGAACCAGACGCCGTCCCAGCCGGTGTCGGCGGCGTGCCGGGCGATCTGCTGGACGACGTCGAAGGGCTGGGCCGCGGCCGGCCAGATGGAGAACCTCATCGGAGCACTGTTTCAGGATCTGCGGGCAGGTCACAGGTCTGGTCGCGCCCCCGCCGCGCTGTCAGGCTTGGAGCCCGCCCGCCCGAGCGAGGAGACCCCTGTGACCCGATCGTCGAGCACCTGGATCGCCGCCGACCTGGCCACCGCGCACCCGCCGCTGGTGCGGCTCGCCGAGCTGATGGACGCCCGCGAGCACCTCGCAGTGCTGCCGACCGCCCTGCACCACGCCCCCCGGCTGTCCGCGGCGCTGGATCGCGAGGTCTGGCTCAAGCGGGACGACCTGACCGGTACCGGGCTGGGGGGCAACAAGATCCGCAAGATGGAGCTGCTCGCCGCGCAGGCCCGCGCAGAAGGGGCCGACACCCTGGTCACCGTCGGGGCGTCGCAGTCGAACCATGCCCGGACCGTGGCCACGGTGGCCGCGATGCTCGGCATGGACTGCGCCTTGGTTCTGGGTGGGAACGCGCCGGCCACCCCGAGCGGCAACCTGCTGCTGAGCGCGCTGGTCGGGGCCCGGCTGCACTGGGCCGGTACCACCGACTGGCAGGGCATGGCCCGAGCCGCCGAACAGGTGGTCGCCGACCTGGAGCGGCAGGGCCGTCACGTGTTCGCCATCCCGGTCGGAGGCAGCGTGCCGCACGGGTGCGCGGCCTTCGTGGCCGCCTATCTCGAGCTCGTGGCTCAGCTGGCCAGGGTCGGGCTGGCGGCGACAGCGGTGTACTGCGCCTCGTCGTCCGGGGGAACCCAGGCGGGCCTGCACCTGGGGTGGGTGCTGGCCTCCCGGGTTCTGGCCGACGAGCTGCCGGCCGGATCGGCGCCGCCCGTGATCGGTGTGGACGTCGCGCGGATCACCGACCCGCTCGCCGACGAGGTGGAGCGGCTGGTCGGCGCCACGGCCGGCCTGCTCGGGGTCAGCGAGATCTGGAAGGAGGCGACGGAGGCCGACGGCCCGAACGGCGCCCGACCCCGGGTGCTGGACGGGTACGTCGGGCCCGGGTACGCCCAGCCGTCGGCCGGCTCGACGGCCGCGCTGCACCTGATCGCCCGCACCGAAGGCGTGATCGTCGACCCGGTCTACAGCGCGAAGGCGCTGCACGCGGTGTGCGAGACGCACGGTGCAGGTCCGGTGGTGTTCTGGCATACCGGTGGCGTGCCCGCGGTGTTCGCCGACCATTGACGATGTTCACGTCATGACCGGATCCACTCACGTGGCGTCGCATGGGGCAGATGGCGCGACGGCACCGGGCCTAGGTCCCGGCGCAAACCCGGCGCCACCGCGGTAAAGATCGACGCAGCGACCGGTCACCGGTGAGAGGCATCTGCCATGTCGTCCGAGAACACCAAGATCAATGCGGTCATGGCACCCGTCGGGCCGAGCAGCCCACGGCCCGAGCTGCGGCATCTGCGCCGCGACTGGGTCACGGCGTTCCTCCTTGGTGAGCTGGTCGGCTTCGTCCCGCCCGCGGTCACCGGGGCCGTGTTGGCCGGCGTCGGGGTGGGCGACGTGGTGCTGACGGCCGGCTTGGCGGCCGCCGGGTCGCTGGAAGGTGCCGCGCTCGGGTACGCCCAGGCTGTGGTGCTCGGACGCCGGGTACCGGCGCTGTCCCGTAGGGACTGGACGCTGGCCACCGCGGTGGCTGCGGCGCTGGCCTGGCTGGCCGGTATGGGCGGGTCGGCCGCCGTGCAGGCCTGGGGGCCGGTCGCTCTGGTGGCGGTCGGGCCGGCGATGGTGGCCGGGCTGCTCGCGATGGGCGGGTTGCAGTGGCTGGTGCTGCGCCGGCACGTACCCGGCAGCGGACGGTGGGTCCCGGTCACCTCAGCGGCCTGGCTGGTCGGGGTGTTGATCCCGGTCGCCGCGCTCTCCGCGGTGCCGAACGGCTGGCCGCCGGCGGTGCACGTCACCGTCGGGGTGCTGGCAGCAGTGGCGATGGGTGCGACCGTGGGCCTGCTCACCGGGACGACGCTGCGCCGGCTGCTCAGCCGGGTCTGATCAGCGGACGGTTCCGGCATCTCGAGGCCTGAGCTCGGTCACCGCCTCGCCACGGCCAGGGTCTGCCGGGCGATCTCGAGCTCCTCGTTCGTGGGTACCACCAGCACCGGCACCCTGCTGTCGGCAGCCGACACCGTGCGTGCCCCACGGCCGGCAGCGGCATTGCGACCGGCGTCGAGCAGGACCCCGTACCCTTCCAGTCCGGAACACACCTGAGCGCGGACGTCCGGGGAGTTCTCCCCGATCCCGGCGGTGAACACGATCGCGTCGAGGCGGCCGAGAGCGGCGGCGTAGGCGCCGACGTAGCTGCGGACGCGGTAGCAGAAGATGTCCAGCGCCTCGGCCGCGTCGGTGTCGCCCGCGGCAATCCTGGTCTGGATCTCCCGCACGTCACCGACCCCGGCCAGCCCGGTCAGCCCGCTGGCCCGGGTCAGCATCGTCTCGATCTCGTCGAGGGTCATGCCGGCCTCGCGATGCAGGTGGAACACCGCCCCCGGGTCCAGGTCGCCGCAGCGGGTGCCCATGACCAGCCCCGGCAGCGGAGTCAGCCCCATCGAGGTGTCGATGGACCGGCCGCCGGCGACCGCGGCCGCGCTGGCTCCGTTGCCGAGGTGCAGCGTGACCATGTCGAGCTCGTCGATCGGGTGGCCCAGATACTCGGCAGCCTGTCGCGACACGTACTGGTGGGAGGTGCCGTGGAAGCCGAAGCGGCGGATCCCGTAGTGATCGGCCAGCTCGCGCGGCAGCGCGTATCGGTAGGCCCGCGGCGGCATCGTCCGGTGGAACGCGGTGTCGAACACCGCTACGTGCGGCAGTGCGGGAAAGAGCCGCCGGGCGACCTCGATACCGAGCGCATTGGCCGGGTTGTGCAGCGGCGCGAGCGGGGTGAGCTCACGGATCGTGGCCAGCACACCGTCGTCGACCAGTACCGGCCCGTCGAACCGCTCGCCTCCGTGAACCACGCGATGCCCGACGGCGGCAAGGTCCGCCGGGACCCCGGTCTCCTCGAACGCGTCCAGTACACGACGCAACCCGCCCTCGTGGTCGGCGATCGAGTCCTCGACCACCAGGTCCGGCCGGCCCGCGGCCCGATGCACCATCCGGGCTCCGGCGGCCCCGATCCGCTCGACCAGCCCGGCAGCGTGCACCTGCCCGGCGGCGCCGTCCTCGTCGGCCACGTCGAGCATCTGGTACTTGATCGTCGACGAGCCCGTGTTGATCACCAGGACAGTGCTCACTGGGCCTCCTGCGCCCGACTCGCCCGTCAGGCGGAGCTGCGCGTGACACGGCGTGCCACCGCCAGCACCCTAGGGCCACAACGACCGGGCCAAGGAACGGTCGCTGTCTCACAGGGCTACCGCGCGCTGTGACCCGAGCCCCATCTGGCCAGCCTCTCGTCGCACTCCTGGTTCCAGCGCGCCGTCCGGTCGCCGTCCAGGTAGCTGCCCTGGGACTCGGGCATCGGTTCGGTCGGGCGCTCCGCCCGGCAGGCGGCGAACCAGATCGCCTGCGAGATGCCCGCCGCATCCGCGTCCTCGTGGCACGGTTGCGCGGCCACCGCCTGCACCACCGGCTCGGCGAACCCCCATAGTCCGAGCAGGTAGGCCCCGGCCTCGGCCACGGTGCAGCCGAACGCGGCGAGCTCGGCCTCGCGCCTGCCCCCGAACAGCCCGCCGTGGTTGAGGGGCTCGGCCTCGGCGGGAGAACTTACCAGCGCCTGGTACCCCGCATGGTTGTTGGCCGCCAGGACCAGCACGCCGACGTCGTGCAGCAGTCCCGCGAGAAAGGTGTGGTTCTGCGCGTCCTTCGGCCACCCCTCGGCGACGGCCAGGCCCTGGGCAAGGGTGGCCACGCGCAGCCCCTGGTCGCGCAACGCGGCGACGTCGAGCCCGGCCGGTAGGCGCGACCCCGACTGAAACACCGCCCCGGCAAGGGTCAGTGCCTGGATGGTGCTCATCCCCAGCAGGCTCACCGCCCGGGTCACCGAGTCCACCTCGCGCGGCAGGCCGAAGAACGCCGAATTGACGAGCTTCAGCACCTCGGTCGTGGTGGCGAGGTCGCTCTGAACCAGCTCCGCCACCTCGGCTAGGCCGATGTCGGGGTCGGCGACCAGCGCGCACATGTCCTGGTAGAGCGCCGGCGGTTTCGGCAGGGACTCGATCTCGCCGACGACGCGTCGCAGCCGATCATCGGTGATCAGGGCTTGCGCCCCGAGCATTCGGGTCACCGCGTTGATCAGCCTGTCCGCCTCGCACGGCTTGGCCAGGAACTGTTGTGCCGGACCGATCCCGGCGATGATGGCGCCGAGGTCGGCGTGGCCCGACAGCACCAGCCGCGCGGTCGCCGGGTAGTGCTCGCGGACGGCGGCCAGCAGCGCCGCGCCGTCCATTCCGGGCATCCGCATATCGGAGACGATGACGTCGATCGGCTCGGCCGCCATCAGCGCGAGGGCCTCCTCGCCGCTGTCGGCGAAGTGCATCGTCCAGCCCTGTTGGGCCTGCGGGTACAACATGCGGCGCAGGCCGGCCAGCACGTTCGGCTCGTCGTCCACGAACAGCACTCTGGCCTCGCTCATGCCGAGACCTCCACGGGCGCTGCGACCTTCACGGGCAAGGTGATCGTGAACATCGCACCCCGTCCGGGCGCGGAGTCCACCTCGAGCGTCCCGCCGTGTTTGGTCACGACGACCGAGTGAGCCATGCTCAGACCCTGGCCGGTGCCCTTGCCCACCTCCTTGGTGGTGAAGAAGTGGTCGAAGATCCGAGCGCGTACGTCTTCGGCCATTCCGGGCCCGTCGTCGGCGATGACGACGCGCACGCAGTCGCCGTCCCGAGCGGTCGAGACGGTGATGTGCCCCAGCTCGACGATGCCGTTGCGCTCACGGTGCTCGCCGATCGCCTGCGCCGCGTTGACGACGATGTTCAGCAGCGCCTGCTTCAGCTCGCCCTCGTAGCAGGAGACCATCCCCAGGTCGGGGTCGAGGGCGAGGGCGAGCTCGGCGACGTACTTCCACTCGCTGCGCGAGACCTGGACCGTGCTCTCGATCACCCGGTTCAGGTTCGCCTCGCCGAGCCCGGTGCCCGGATAGGAGAAGTCCTTCATGGCGCGCACGATGTTCCTGACCCGGTCCAGACCCTCCAGCGACTGGGTCAGCGCGCCGGGGATCTCCGCACTGACGAAGTCGAGATCGAGCGGCGGTCCACCGGTCGCGTCGTTGCGCAGGGCGGCGAGGATGTCGGCGAACATGTCCGAGACGAAACGGGTGTTGTCGCAGACGTACTGCAACGGGGTGTTGATCTCATGGGCGATGCCGGCAGCGAGCTGTCCGATCGACTCCAAGCGGGCAGCCTGGGCGAGCTGGCGCTCCAGCTCACTGATGTGGGTGATGTCGGAGGCGACACCGATCACGCCCTCGATGTGGCTGTCGGTCCCGTCCGGATGCCCGCCGGCGCGGCGCTGCGGCAGGACGCTGATCATCAGCACGCACGGCGCGCCGGTCGGGTCGGACATGCGCACCGTGGTGTCGAGCACGGGCGCTCCGGTGGCCAGCACCCGCTGCTCCAGGTCCGGCAGCACACTCGACAGCGAGTCGCCGACGTCCATCTGTCCCTCGACCCGCCCGACCACCTCGGTCTCGCCGGCGAGCCCGCGGGCCGAGAGAAAGGCCTGGTTGCAGCCCACGTAGCGCAGATCCCGGTCCTTCCAGTAGACCAGGTGCGGGATCGTCGACATCACGTTGGCCAGCAGCACCTTCTCGTGGGCGAGCGCCTCGGCCAGTGACTGCGCCGTACCGACCGACTGCCGGATCTGTTCCTCCGTGGCACGCCGGTCGGTGACGTCGCGCTCGACCCAGACCATCCGGGCGACGCGGCCCTGCTCCGCCGTGGGCCGCACCTCCAGGTTCACCCAGTACGGTCGCCCCTGCTTGGTCTGCGAGGCGAACTCGCTGTCGACGGACCGCCCCGCTTCGACCCTGGCGAAGAGCTCGTCGAACTCGCGCGTGCGAGTGAACGGCCCGCGCACCAGGTCCCGCCGGCGGGTGCCCACGATCTCCTCGGTCGTGAAGCCTGTGGTGCGGGTGAAGGCGTCGTTGGCCCACTCGATGACGCCCTGGGCGTCGGTGATCAGGACGGCGTTGTCGGTGTGGCGCGCCACCAGTGCCAGCCGCGTCGCCTCCTCGGTGACCCGGCGTAGCTCCTCCTGGGTGCGCATGCCCTCGGTGATGTCCACCGCGCTGAGCACCGCTGCGGCGTCGCTGTGGTGCACTCGATGCATCCGCACGACGAGCCACCGCACCTGGCCGTCCCGCTCCATCATGTGCTTGATCGCCTGATCGCCCGATTCGCCGGAGATCACCTGACGCATCCGCGAGGCGACCTCGGTCGCCATCGGACCCAGCAACGGCGCACCCGGTACGCAGTAGGCGAAGAAGTCAGCCCCTGCTCCGGCGCTACCGGGCAGCGCCGAGGCCACCGCCTCCGTCCAGCGCCGGTTGACTCCCAGGATGACTCCGCTCCGGGACACGATGCAGGTGTGCCCCTCGAGGGCGTCGATGACGCTGCACAGCAGCCGCTCCGCCGGCCGCTCCCCCTCGCAGGTGTCTTTGCTCGTCACGTCCGCCTCATCCTTTGCACATCAACCGAGCAGGGGCGCCATTCTGACCGCCTCGTCGAGCATTGACGCGGTATTGCCCGAGATCGACGGGACACGACGATCCCTTGAGGCCATGGCGGGAGACGGCGTGTCCGTCACCCGTCCGCCGTGGTGCGTGCGACCTGACTACCATCCGTGGAGTGAGCGCTACGAAACGTGTCCTTATGGTGGACGACGAGCCCCGCATCCTCGACGCGATGCGGCGCTCGCTGTACGGGCGCTACACGATCGTGACGGCGACCTCCGGCGCGCAGGGGCTGACGCTGATCGCTGCGGCGATCGACGACGGTGACCCGTTCCCCGTCGTCGTGTCGGACATGATGATGCCCGGGATGACCGGCGCAGAGTTCCTGATCCGGGCCCGGCACCTGAACGGCGACGCCGTCCAGATGATCCTCAGTGGTCAGGCCGACCTGACCTCCACCATCAGCGCGGTGAACGAGGGCAGTCTGTTCCGGTTCCTCACCAAGCCGTGCGAGAACGCCGACCTGATCAGAGCGCTGGACGACGCCCTTCGCCAGCACCAGCTGGTGCTGGCTGAGCGGGACCTGATCGAGAACACCCTGGACGGCGCGGTGAGCGTCCTCACCGAGCTGCTCGGGCTGGCCAGCCCGGTGGCCTTCGGGCGCACCGAGCGGGTGCGCGCCCTGGTCGAGAGGGTCTCTTCGTCGATCCCCGTCGCCGACGCCTGGGAGCTGCGGCTCGCCTCGATGCTGGGCCAGATCGGCTGCGTCGCCGTGCCCACCGAGGTGCTTCGGCGCAGCGAAGCCCACGGCGAGCTCACCGAGGAGCAGACGCAGATGTTCCGGGGGCACCCACTGCTCGCCCGGGACCTGCTGACGAGGATTCCCCGACTGGAGAGAGTGGCCGAATGGGTGGGCGCTCAACCTCTCGAGATCGACGACGTGGCGCCGTCGCGCAACGGTGTGTACGCGCATGACCATCCACCCGGCGGCCCGGTGCCGCAGGAGACACTCGGCGACGGGCCGGTCAGCGGGCAGCTCGTCTTCACCGCCGTGACGGCGTTCCTCGCCGGATGCGAGACCGGCATCACTCCCGGCGCGGTGGCTCGCAGGCTGGCCGGGACCGGCGCATTCCCGCAGCGGCTCCTCGACGCCGTGCTGGAGGCCTCCCACGCCCTGGCGCGGGCAGGCGACCCCCGCGAGGTGACCACCGCCGAGCTTCGACCGGGGATGGTGCTGTGCCAGGACGTCCAGACCGTCACCGGCATGAAGCTGGTGGGCAACGGGGAGCAGGCCAGCGCCACCCTGATAGCCCGACTGCAGAACTTCGCAGGCACCGTGGGCATCGTCGAACCGATCCTCGTGCTGGCCTAGCCGGCGCCGGCGAGAACGGGCGCCGGCAGTTCAAAGACATGCACGGACTGGTCCTTCGCCCTCACCCGGGTGGGTTGGCGGCTGCGCTTGGCCCTGTCGGAGACCACCACCAGCGAGCGTTCCGACAGCCAGGAAACGCCCTCGATGTTGCCGTAGAGCGTCCGACCGCGACAATCGCGGGGGAACATGTACGTGGTCCCGTCGTCGACCACCTCCCAGCGGTCGGGGTGCAGCCTGCCCACCCACAGTGCCGACGACTCCTGGGACACCACCGCGATCTGCTCGCCGGAGACGCTGATCCCGCTGTAGTCGGTGAACCACAGGCCTGCCGGCAGCGCCACGGTGTCCACTCGGTCCCATCCACCGGCGTGCTGGGTGAAGACGTGCACCCGCCCCCCGCCGGGCCGCCGGCCGGCTTTGCCACCCCGGCCGAGATTCCCCTCGCAGAGCCCGAGCAGGTGGCACAGCCCGTCGCGCCGGACCACGGTCAGCCCTTCGATGCCCTTGTTGGCGCGCTCGAGCCTGACATCGAGCCAGCCGCACCCCACCCTGCGGAACTGGTGGTCGAACTCCCACACCTGGGCCATCAGCAGTCCGGGTGCGCGCTCGGCAGACTCGATCAGCAGGAAGTACCGCCCGTCGACCCGGTCGAGGGCGATGTCCTCGTACCCGATCGGACCCACCGGCTGCCTCAACAGCAGAGTGTCCGGATGGCCCGGGGTCAGCTCGGGGTCGAGACGCGCCACGTACGGCACGTTGTCGAAGATCACCCAGAGGCACCCGTCCTCCACCAGGACGCCGCTCGCCTCGAGCCGGTGAAGGTCCCGGGCTGCGTCCCCCAGCAACTGCGAGATCTTGGCCTCGCGCAGCAGCCGGAGCGACGGTGCGCTGTGCCGGCCGATCGACGACCCGCCGTCCACGCCGGTCCCGGTGGTCGGAGCAGCCATGGCGCGGCTCATGCCGGTCGCCGCAGCTCGTCGTGTCCACCCGCGTGGTCCGGCGCCGGGAAGCCGGTCCCGCCGGAGCCGGCGGGGTCGTCGCGCCTCAGCTCGACGAGCTGGGCACGGGCTCGGTCGTAGCGCATCCGGACATAGTGGTGAATGCCGAGCACGAATGTCTGACCGTGTCTGAGCTCGAACTGCTCGAAGCCGGCCCGGTAGATCTCGTCGTTGGTGTACTGGCGCCCGGTGGAGGGGGAGCCGTAGGGGGTGGCCGACTCCAGGTACGCCGATGTCGCGACCCGGTCCCACAGGCCGCCGCCCCGGTCATCGCCCAGGCCGATCGCCGAGTCGATGGTCTCGGGGTTGAAGACCGTGTCCAGCAGGTGCTCGACATCGTCCAGGTAGTAGCGCCGGAACTGTCTGTGCCGCAAGAGGTTCTGCACCAGCGGGATGTTCGAGCGATGCCGGTGGCCCCAGTACCGCTCGGTGTTCGCCGGCCAGTCCAGCAGGTCGGTGTACTGCCAGTCGGTGCCGAAGTAGTCGATCCCGAAGGTGTTGTCGTAGTCCCAGGGGATCCAGGTGAAGTAGGGCTGTGCGATCAGGTTCTGCGAGCCGGCCGCGCGCCCCCCGTTGTAGAGGTAGTAGTTCGCGGGGGTGGCGAAGTAGTTGTCCCAGGCCCCAACGAGCACGTTGACGCTCGCCCAGCGCAGGAAGCTCTCGACGTCGAAGACCTCGCGGACGGCGGCGGCGTAGGCGTCCGTCTCGAACCGCTCGTCCCCTCCGGCCAGGCCGACCCCGTTGATCGTGCGGATGAACTGGGCCAGGTCGTCGTAGCTCTCGGCGTCCGGTTCGTGCGAGTACGACTTGAGTCGGTACGTCGGGTCGTCGCCCGGGGCGACGTACTGCCGGCCGCTGTCGTCGCCGTCCGCGCCGACCCGGTGCGCGAGCGTGCCCGCGCCGATGTCGCCGCAGTACACCTTGAAGACATTGCCACGGTGCCGACTACCGAAGCGGTCGGACAGGAATGCCTTGTCCACCTGCTCGATCAGGGAGAACAGACCCAGATAGCTTCCGTTGATCGCGAACCGGGCGAAGGTGTGCCGCGGCGCGACGACCCCGGCCTGCCGGAAGATCCTCCAGGCCAGCGCCTCGCGCATCTGCGAGGGGTCGTTGAACATCGACTTCAGGTTGACGCACGACATCCCGGTGAGGGTCTCGTCGTCGTCCTCGAGCTCGACCTTCCAGGACCGCTTCGGCGCTCCGAGAGTGCGGTTGCCGCTGTTGCCCAGGCTGAACCGTCCGCTGTCGAGCAGCACGGCGGCGCCGTCCGCGGACGGAACCGGCCGCCGGTCGTGGGGGTGGATCGCCTGCACGCGAAGCCGCGCACCGTCGGGGCCCTCGACCCGGTCCTTCATCGGATTGGCCGGATGTACCAGGTGGGCCGGCCAGCCGTGCACCCCGACGGCGTACATCGCCTCGTCGAAGAACTGCTGTCGCTGCGCGTCCGCCGTGCCCGTGCCCGTGCCACCCATGGTCGTCTCCCCTGGTCGCCCAGGGCGCCGCCGCGACGCCCCATCACAGATGAAGGAGCGAGGAATGGCATGCGAGATACACCGTGACTGCCCTTGGTCCCACGAAGCGATCCGATGGTTCCCAGAGACGACTCAGTGCGCCTCGATCGGGAAGGGAACGTCCGAACCGCCCTCGGGGGTGAACCGTCGGCTCATCCTGGCGATGGTGGGCACCGGCGAGAAGTGACCGGCCAGGAGCACCTCCCCCTGTCGGAAGAACGGGGACGTCGCGAACATACCGCCGGGGACGAAGCCGAAGATCGTCGCGAGCTCGGCGAGATCCGCAGGCGAGTTCATCCTCATCAAGGCCAGGTTGTCGCACTGGGACAGCACATTGGGATGGATCTTGGAGGGCCGCTGGGTGGAGAGGAGCAGCCACAGCCCGTACTTGCGGCCCTCGCCGGCGATCTGCACCAGGCGCTGTGTCGCCAGCGCCTGGGTCTCGTCCTCGGGGTGGGCGCTGCAGACGTTGTGGGCCTCGTCGATGACGATCAGTGTCGGACGCCGCTCCTCCCGCCGCTCCCACAGGTGGTCCAGCAGGGCCACCGCGGCCAGCGACCGTTCACCCGCGGAGGCGCACCCCGACAGGTCCAGCACCGTGGCGCGGGCCCGGGCGTCGAGGATCTCGCGCATCGGGGTGCGGCCCCGTGCCCACAGGCTCCAGTCGAGGACCCCCAGGTTGCGCATCCGCTGCGCGAAGGCGACCTCGGCCGGGGTGGTGCTGGCCTCGATGTCGAAGGTCGGGTCGACCAGCGCGCCCGAAGCGAGCCGGTCGGCGTAGTCGAGCATCAGACCGTACTCCTCGCGGTCGCGCAGGGCGTCGAGGCGCAGCACCGCCGCCATGGCCGCCGGGGCCAGCTCGGGGAAGGCCACACACAGCGGGTCGGACGCCACCCCATCCTCGGCGACCGGGGGCCGCCCCACCGGCGCGCTGCGCAGAACGGAGACGCTGATGTCGCGAAGCAACCCGGCGGTGCGCTCGTCGAGGTCGGGGCGCTGCTGGCCGAGGCGCACGTAGTCCGCGTTGGGGTCGACGACGATCATGGTCAGCCCGGTGCCCAGCAGGAGGCGTTCGAGGATGACGCCGAGGGCGTACGTCTTGCCCGAGCCGCTCTGCCCGCACAGGAACGTGTGGCGGTTGAACCCGCCCGAACGCAACAGGGCTGGAGTCTCCTGGCCGCCCACCCGAACGGAGGCCACCGGCAGGTCTGCGCGCACCGATGCCTGGTAGGCCGAGAGGACCTCCATACCGGCGCCCTCCACTGCGGCGCCGGAGAAGGGTGCCGGACTGACCTCGCTGAGCCGGAGCCCGTTATTGACACCGGACAGCAGGGCGCCGTCGACAACGACGGTGCCGCCGTCGGTTCGCTTGTCGAGGACCTGCCCCAGCAGCCTCACCTGCGGCGTTCGCACCAGGACGAGATCGCCGGTGAGGATCGGGGTGTCCAGACCGAGGTGCCCGGTGAAGGTCCGACCGTCCAGGGAGACGGCTCCGGACCCGTGAGCGGGACGGTCGCTCATCCTCGGAGATGCGCTGTCGAGCGGGGCCGACCGGACCGGCTCACGACGCGTCACCGGCCAACGCGCGCCGCTTGATGGCGGCGAAGTCCTGCTCCGAGATCACCCCCGCGTCCAGCAGCGCCTTGCCCTTGGCGATCTCGTCCGCCGGCGACGCCGTCCCGGCCATCTCCCTGATCCGGCTCTCCGCGATGGCCTGTGCGGCCTGCGCGGAACGCATCGACCGCTCCGCCATCCCTGTTCCCCGCGTGATCAAGTAGACCAGGGACGTCAGGAGCGGCAGGAAGATGAGGCAGACGATCCACACCGCCTTGGCCACCCCGCCCGTGTCCCGGTCACGGAACAGGTCGGTGATGATCGAGAACATCACCATCAGATAGGCGATGAACGCGAAGGTGATGACGATGAACCACACGACATCCCAGAACGACACGGTCTCCTCCTGTTGCTCACGAGCTGTTGGGGTCTAGCGACTGGCGATTCGACCGGCACCGGGGCCCGGTAGCAGCCAGGCGACGACTACGGTGAAGATGGAGATCAGGAGCGCGGCGAGGATCGCGCTCCACAGGCCGTCCACCTGGAAGCTGTCGGTGATGGCCGCCGTGATCCCGACCAGTGCGGCGTTGACGACCAGGGCGAACAGGCCCAGGGTCAGCACCGTGAGGGGCAGCGAGATCAGGTGGAGCAGCGGCCCGAGCACAACGTTCACGACGGCGAACACGACCGCTACCCACAGGTAGGTCAGGACTCCTCCGGTCACGTTCACCCCGGGCATGATCCATGCGGTCAGTCCGATGGCCACCGCCAGGGCCACCCAGAGCAGCAGCAGACGCGTCAGCACAGGGACCGACCCCGATGACGGTGATCCAGCTTGGTGATCATGTCAGCCTCCTTGCGACTGCGTCTCACGACCGAGAAGCGGGGTGGGGTCTGCACCCGGAACTTGGGTGATCTCGAGCATCTCCACCCCCATCTCGTCAAGATGGTTCAGTACCCCCGTCAGCGCTCCCTGGTCCGCCAGGGACCCGTACAGCACCGTCTGGACCGGCTGGTTGCTGGCCGCAAGGGACGGGAACGCCGTCAAGAGACCGTCGGAGAGATGGCCGACGACCCTGATGACGTAGTACGGCATGGAGCATCACCCCTCACGGCCGGCTCCGGCGACCACCCCACTGTGGGCCTGCCACCACAGCGGCGCGTCACCCCAAACGGGCGAGATGGTCCTCTTCGTGATGGGATACGTCGTCGAAGGTGCCACAAGTGCCACGTGCAAATGTCATAGCATGTCCAAGATCGTCGTGTGCTGGCGACCTGATGCTGCGTGCCCGATGGCCTCAAGGGACGGCATTCTCTGGGGCGGAGGGAGACGCGCTCCTCAACCGAGAGGTGACGGCATGACCGGACTGGTTCCGGCCACCCGACTCGACGTAGCGATCCAGGATCCTTCTTCCGGCGGTGGGGTCCGCGTGGGCGGAGGGGTCCGCGTGGGCGGGGGGTCCGCGTGGGCGGTGGGGTCCCCATGGGCGGAGGGGTCCGCGTGGGGTTCCCCGCTCTCCCACGGAGCTACGTCCCACGCCCGCGACTGACACCCCTACTCGACCGGGCGACCGACCGGCCGCTCACGCTCGTCGTCGCACCAGCCGGTTCCGGGAAGACTGCGACTCTCGCCGGATGGGCTGGGACGAGTCGACATACCGTGACATGGCTCGACCCGACCAGCCTGTCGGACCCCGACTACCTGGCGAACGCCATCCTGTCCAACGTCGGAACGTCGTTACCCGCCGGGAAAGCCTGCGCTGACGCATTCGTGTGCGCGCTGTCGGAGACCGAGCGCCGTCCAGACCTCCTCGTCGTGGACGACGCTCACCTGCTGCCGCCGGCCAGCTGGTCGGTTCTCGAGCTGGCCCTGGCCAGAGCCCCTCACCGGGTTCGCCTGATACTGGCCGGTCGTCGGGACGTCCCGCTGTCCACCATCGCCCTCGAGCTCGACGGCCACGTCGAGGTGATCCGGGCCGACGCCCTGCGATTCGACGATGCGGAGGCGGCGGCCCTGGTCGCGGCGCACGGCGCAGATACCACCGAGGACGACGTCCGGACCTTGCAGAAGCGAGCCAGGGGATGGGCGGCGGCCCTCATCCTCGGCGCCCGGGCGTTGACCGGCGCGAGCGATCCGGTGACCGCCCGCTCCCGACTTGCGAGCAGCGAGCAACCGGTCCTCGACTACCTCCTCGGCGAGGTGTTCGACACTCTGCCGGCGCCGGTCAGGCACACCCTGCTGTGCACGGCCCACCAGGAGGAGATCACCGCCGAGCAGGTCCGGATGCTGACGCAGGATCCGCAGGCACCCTCCCACCTCGTTGCCCTCGCCGGCGACGGACTGCTCGTCTTCTCCTACCCGCCGCGAAAGGCGGGATCGGGATGGCGGTGGCGATACCACCCGTTGCTGCGCGAGATGCTTCGACGGCAGGTGGCCCGGCCGGGCCCGGACCGTGATACCGCTCTCACGGCGCGTCACCGGGCGGCACGTTCCCTGGTGGCGCTCGGCCGAGTCGAGGACGCCCTGCGCCATGTGGCCGGCGACGACACGGACCTGCTGGTCGAGCTGGCCGCCGAGCATGGTCCGGAGCTCCTTGCCCGTGGGCAGGACGATGTCCTGCGCCAGGCGATCCGCGACGTCGACGGGCGGTCGTCCGCGGTCGGAGGCCTGCGACATCCGGCTTTCCTGGCGGTCACCGCCCTGGAGCGACTGCGAGCCGGGGACACCGCATCGGCGGTGCACACGGCGATGACACTGCGGGCCCAACTCCCCACCCGATGGTCCAGCGATCTGCCTCGTTCCGCGGACCCTGCCGAGCTGGCGCTTGCGGCCGACCTGACGCTTCTCAACCTCTGGGAGCGCCGGATGAGTGGACACGACCTGGACGAGGATATCCGGATCGGGCGGGCGTTGGTGGGCTGCAGGGCAGGGCAGGCCGACCCCAGCGCGTCGCCGAAGGTCGCACACCGCCCGCGGGAGGCGTTGAGTCCCGCCCGTCATGCCTGGCTTCTGCTGGAGCTGGCCGAGGCCGAGCTCTGGACCGGTGACCTTGCTCGCTCCTTGCCGCACGCAGCGGAGGTCGCCGTCTCGGCCCGAGCTCTCGGCCAGGATCGGCTGCTCGGCGCCGCCCTGGCGACACAGGGCACCGCGGAGCTGGCCCTGGGCCTGGTGCAGAACGGTAAGCGGAGCGCTCGTGAGTGCCTGGCGACAGCGCGGTCGGCCGGAGGGAACGCGGACGTGCATCTCCCCCGGGCTCAGATGGTTCTGGCATGGGCCGCCCTGCACGAGCTCGACCTGCCACTCGCCGAGGAGACCTCTTCTACGGCGCACGCGCTGCTACCGGATGCACCGGACCCGGTGACCTCCGTCGTCGGGGCAGTGGTGGAAGGCACCATCCGCCTCTGCACGACGGACGTCGTCGAGGCTCGGCGAGCCCTGGCCGCGGCCTTTCCCGCGCCGTACGAGCTGCCCGCGTACCTCGCGTGGAGCGTGGCATTGGCCAGGGCCTGCGCTGCGCTGCGCGGAGGCGACATCGGCGAGGTCCAGCAGCAGGCAGACGCCATGCGCACGTCAGGATGGCTGCCTGGATCAGACCACCTCTTCGCGGCTGAGCTATCCGAACTCGAGGACGACGGCGAGTTCCTGCTTGAGCACCTCGTCGTGGCCGCCGCGGTGGACGACAGGCGGGGCCGCGTCATCGCCGCAGCCGCCCGGCTCCGCGAGGCCAACTGGCACGCCCGACGCGGCGATCTGGAGTCCGCCGGCTCAGCGCTGCGGAACGCGTTGTCGAAAATGATGTCGCAACGGCTCCTGCTGCCGCTGGTGCTGACGGCGCCGCCCGGACCGCACCTGGAGCTCCTGCTCCAGCAGGAGCTCCAACAGGGTGCACCTCACCCGCTGGCGGCTTCGGCCCTGGCGGCCGTCCGCCTGTGCCCGTCGCCGGGCACGACGCCGGACCTGATCCGGGGCCACGGCGTCACCGAGAGCATCACCTCGGGACCGTCGCTGCTCACCAAGGCCGACGTCAGAAACCAGGTCAGGGCCGTCCGCCAGAGGGACGAGAACGAGTCACCCCTGGAGATCACCCAGCGCGAGCAGGAGGTCCTCTACCAGCTGGCGTTGGGAGGTTCCTACGCCGACATCGCCGGGGCGCTGTATGTGACCCGGAACACGGTGAAGACGCATCTCGCCGCGCTCTACCACAAGCTCGGCGTGTCACGGCGCGGCGACGCCCTGAGGCGGGCACGCGACCTGGGCCTTGTCGACACCCCCGGTCCCTTCGCACCCGGAGGGTGAGGCGCCGACGCCAGAGCACGGGCACCATGGTGACGTGGACCCGTCGACGTGGCCATCGGCCGAGCCGGACGCGGCCCGATCGGGCAGGGAAGAGGTCGTTCTGCTCGACGTGGCCGTCGGTCTCTCCGCTGTCGCGGTCACGGGATTGGCTCACCTGGGGCGGCGCGCCGTCGCCGGTCTGACGCCGGTGGCGGGGGTGGCGCTGAGGCCTCTGCTCTCCCCGGGGCATGCCCCCCGCGCCTGGCTGGACGGCATAGCGCGGCGCGGCGTCGAGGAGCGTCGCGCCATCCGTCGTGCAGTCCGCGAACTCCTGGACGCTTTGGTGCCGACCGTTCTCGTCGCGGTCCTGCAGCGGGTTGACCTGACCGGAACCGTGCAACGGTACGTCGACCTCGACGCGCTGGTTGCGGACGTCGATCTCGACGCCGCGGCCGCGCGACTCGACATCGATGCCGTCGCCGCGCGACTCGACATCGATGCCGTCGCCGCGCGACTGGACCTCGACGCCATTGCCGCGCGACTCCACGTCAATGCCGTCGCCGCGCGACTGGACCTCGACGCCATTGCCGCGCAACTCGATGTCGACGCCGTGGCCCGGCGTATCGACCTGTCCGCGATCATCGACCGGATCGACCTGGTTGGGCTGGCCGAGGAGGTCATCAACGGAATCGACCTACCCGAGATCATCCGTGAGTCGACCGGGTCCATGGCCTCGGACACCGTGCAGGGCGTGCGGATGCAGGGGATCGCGGGCGACGAGGCGGTGAGCCGGGTGGTGGGTCGCCTCCTCCCGCGGCGCAGTTCGCAGCAGCCATGACACAGGACGGCGTCTCACCGATCCCGCGTGAGGCACGGCCGTACCAGGGCCGCCGTGCCGGCGTGGTGACGCGCCTGATCGCGTTGGTGATCGATGCCGTCGTCGTGGGAGCGACTCTTGTGATCGGGTACGCGACGTTCGCCGTCGTGGTGTTCATCATCAACCCGCGGACGTTCGAGTTCCCTGAGACCTCGCTGTGGTTGAGCCTGAGCGCGGGATTCGTGGTGCTCGTCGTCTACCTCACCGCCTCGTGGTCGATCAGCGGGCGGACCTATGGCTGCCAGGTGATGGCCTTGCGTGTGGTCAACTACGAAGGCCGACGGCTGCGGCCTCCCCGGGCCTTGATCCGCGCCCTGTTGTGCGCCGTCTTCCCGATCGGGCTGCTGTGGTGTGCGGCCAGCCCGACAAACCGCTCGCTGCACGATGTTCTCCTGCGGACTGAGGTCATCTACGACTGGCAGTCTCGACCATCGTCCGGTGACCGGCGTCTCACCCCGGACGGGTGACGCCGATACGCGCCGGTACCGGCTATCTTCCAAGCCGACGCCGGATGACGATGGGAGAGCCGTGAGCACCCCGATGAGCCCGGGAGAAACCGCCTCAGAGGTCGAACGAGAACTGAGCGCCTTACGCCGACGATCGGCTTTCGCGACGGCCGCGCGCATCGTCTCCTACATCGCCTACGCCTGGGTGATCACGTCGCTCCTCATCCTCACGTTCGGCTTCTTCCTCCTGCTGTTCGCCGCGAATCCGGACGCGGAGTTCAGCCAGTGGGTGTACCGGCAGCTGGCCCGTGCGATGCAGCCGTTCCGCGGCATCTTCCCCGAGGTGTCGACCTCGAGCGGCTCGACGCTGGACGTCTCGATCCTCTTCGCGATGCTCGTCTACGGCCTCGCCGGCCTGGGCGTGCACATGCTCATTGAGTGGGTGACGTACCGGCGCGAAGGCATCGAGCAGCGGATCAGCCGCAACCAGCTGCGCCTGGAACGGGCCCGCGAAAGGGCCCGGCATTCCGAGCAGGCCGCGTACCCGCCGCCCCAACAGCCGGGCTACCCCCCCGCGGGGTCAGCGCCGCCACCCGGGCCCGCGCGGGCACCCGGGCAACAGCCGCCGACGTTCGGAGCCTAGACGGGGCAGATGCGGACGCCGGATCCGAGCCGGGAGGACGATACTCCGTGGACGCCGTGAACGCCCTCGTCTTCACCCTCGTCGTGGTGTCACGACTGGGGTTCCCGCTGCTCATTCCCCGCTTTCCACTGCCGGCGATCATCACCTGCCTCGTCATCGACGGGGTCGACCAGACGGTGTTCCAGACCTTCACCGACATGAACCTCGACTGGTACCAGGGCTACGACAAGGCGCTGGACGTGTACTACCTGTCGATTGCTCTGATCGCCACCATGCGCAACTGGACCAACGCCACTGGTTTCGCCGGCGGCAGGTTCCTGTACTACTGGCGGCTGGTCGGTGTCGTCCTGTTCGAGGCCCTCCAGCTGCGATGGCTGCTGCTGGTGTTCACCAACGCCTTCGAGTACTTCTTCATCGCCTACGAAACCGTGCGCACCCGATGGGATCCGGCGCGATGGTCCCGGCGGGGGGTGATCGGCACCATCGCCGCGATCTGGATCTTCATCAAGCTGCCCCAGGAGTACTGGATCCACATCGCCCAGCTCGACACCACCGACGAGATCCGAGCCCACCCGGTCATTGCCGCCGTGCTGGCGGTGGTCGCGCTGGTCGCCGCGGCCATCGCCTACCGGGTGCTGCGCCCGCGCGTCCCACCCCCGGTCCATGCATTCACTCTCGCGGCCGGACCGCTCCCTGAGGGGGTCGATACGGTAGAGAAACGTGAGGCGTTCGTGCGCGAGCGCTGGTCGGTGTTCGGTGCGGCGTTCGGTGAGAAGTTGGTCCTGGTGGGCCTGGTCTGCGTGATCTTCGCGATGATCCTGCCGGGGATGACGGCCACGCCGACCCAGATCGCGGTAGGTGTCGCGGTGCTCATCGCCTTCAACTCCGTGGTCGGACAGTTCGCCGCTCGTACCGGTCGCGGGATCGAACGCCTCGCTCTGGCGTTCGTCACCCGAGCGGCGATCAACCTCGCGTTCGTCGTCGTCGTCCGGTGGGTGCTGCCCGGCGAGACCCGTCTGGACGCGGGACACACGCTGTTCTTCCTACTGCTGCTGACCCTGATCGTGACCTTCTACGACCGGTACCGTCCGGTTCACGACTACCGGGTTGCGCACGGACAGATGAGCCGATGACCAGCCCTCCACCGGGCTCGTCGTCCGCTTCGAGGTTGCCGCGCGGGCAGGTCTGGCGGAAGGCGGCCGAAGCGATGTCGGCTGCGGTGGCGATATCCCTGGCGTACTTCCTGCTGCCGTTGCCGCCCGAGGGCGCTCTGCGCCCCTCGTTCCTCGTCACGGCGTTCGCCCTCGGGCTGCTCGCCATCAGCCTTCTGATCATTTGGCGGGTGGTCGAGTACCGGCGGCGGGCCACCACCGGCACCACCCGTGTCCGCGGTCTGGCTGTGTCCCTGTTCGCGGCGGTGCTCTACTTCGCATACGCCTACAGCGCGATCGCGCGCAGCGGCCCGCAGTTCGCCGACCTGGTCACCCGGGTGGACGCCCTGTACTTGTCGATGGCCGTGGTCACCACGGTCGGCTTCGGCGACGTCCACGCGACGGGCCAGATAGCCCGCGCAGTCGTCACCGTGCAGATGGTCTGGGACGTGGCCTTCCTCGGCCTGGCCGTCACCGCTGCCCGGTCAGCCTCCCCCTTGAGCTCGCCCCCGAGCCCCGGACCCGGCCCGACCGTCGAGCCAGGAGGACCGTCGGGCCCACCCGGGTAGCGAGGTGCCTTCTCGAACCCTACGTCTCGGTCTCCACCGGCAGACCGTCGGCGATGGCCTGGGTGAAGGCCTTGTAGTCGGCCAGGTTCCGGTCGGCGTAGCGCATGGAGAACTCACCGATGGCGGTGTCGAAGACCGTGCCCTTGCCGAGATAACCGGCTATGGCGGCCGGGTCACCACTCACGGCATGCGATCGGGCCAGGGCGTACCCGCAGACCTCGGCGTAGCGCTCGAACCCCTCACGGCGAGCAGCCTCGAGGTCGACCGAGCCCTTCCAGTCCTTGAGCTGGCGAACGTAGAAGTGCTTTCCCCTCACCGACTTGCTCCACCCGAGGAAGATGTCGCTGGCAGACTGCATGAGCCGCTGTCCCTCGACCACCCGTCGGCCGTGTAGCCGGAAGCGACTGTCGGGCAGGTGGCCCTCCAGCACCGATGTGGTCGCCTCCTTCACCTGAAGGAGGAGGACGTCTCTGGGCTGGCGCCCCAGGAACAGCCCGACCCAGCAGCGGGTTCCGACGCTGCCCACGCCCACCACCTTCATCGCGAGGTCCTCGAGGCGATAGTGGTCGACGAGCCGGCGGGTGCTCTCGTCAAGGCTGTCGCGGTAGAGATCGAAGACATGGTCGACCTCAGCCTGGGCGTCATCGGCCTCCTGTGCCAGGGGCAGCTCTCGGAGCGGGACGAGGACGGGCGGGCTGCTCTTGAACCGGTACTTCCCGCCACCGGCGGGTTCGAGGAGCTTGACGGCGGCCTGCAGACTGTCCCTCGACCTCGCCTTTGTCGCGGCCTTCTTGAGCCTCTTGAGCTGCCTCTTGGGCCCGCCCTGGGCTGTGACCTACTCCTCGAGATCCTGTTCGGAGACATGGTCGTAGCACGATTCAAGCCATCCCTGGCCGGCGAAGTGGTGCATGGCACACCGGTAGGCCCTGGTCACGGACTCGGCCAGGTGTCGTTGCGAGGCGGTGTCGAAGTCGCGATGCTGCGCGGCGATGGTGAAGCTGGCGGCGAGGCGCTAGACGTCCCATTCGAACGGACCGGGGAGCGTCTCGTCGAAGTCGTTGAGGTCGAACACGAGGTTGCGTTCCGGCGACCCGTACACGCCGAAGTTCGCCAGATGGGCGTCGCCACACAGCTGCACGGTCTGGCCAGCGGTCGGGGTTGCGGCCAGGTCCGAGGTCATGATCGCCGCCCCTCCCCGGTAGAAGGTGAACGGGGAGACTGACATCCGGCCCCGGCGCAGCGGCACCAGCCTCGAGACCCGATCGGCGTTCTGCTCCTCGATGATCTTGACCGGGTCAGGGCGGTCCGCCGGCGGCGCCCACTCGCCGTGACTCGAGCGTGGGATCTCCCGCCGCACGGACCGGCCCGCGGCTGCCGCCTCCTGTGTGGATCTCACGACAGAATCTTGGCCTTCTGCGCCTCGAACTCCGCGTCGCTGATGACACCGCGGCTCTTGAGGTCAGCCAGCTTGGTCAGCTCGTCGGCAGAGGATGTCCCGCCACTGGCCACCGACCTGATGTAGTCCTGCTGCGCCTGCACTCTCGAGGCCACCTCACGAGCCGCCCGCTCGTTCATCTTGCCGCCGTGAGCGATCAGGTAGATCAGGACGCCCAACCACGGGAGGATGACGACGAAGACGACCCAGCCGGCCTTTGCCCCGCCCGACATGTCGCTACGGAAGATGTCGCCGAAGACCGAGATCAGCAACCAGATCCAGGCGATGAACAGGAAGAACCACAACATGCTCCAGAAGAGGTCGAACAGCGGCATGGGATAGCTCCTTGTCAGTTTGGTGTGGCGGGCGTCGAAACTGTACGGCTACAGCCCGGAGGTCCGGCCACACGCACCGGAAGCCGAGGGGGCTCATCCACGTGTCGATCATCTGCGGGCGGCGGACCGGCAGGCGTTGGCCCAGCCGGGAAGGGGCCGACGGGAGGGATGTGCGCCCAGCCTGTGAACCTGGCGCGTTCGTATGCGGCGGCGTCCTCGAAGCCGAGGTGCACGACCGGGTGGTCCATCCGGTCGGTGACACCGCCCGGGCCCTCGGGGCGGCGCCAGCACACGTGTCCTCCATCGGGTAGTTCGAGGGTCTCAAGGCTGCGTTGATTGTGGTGCCTGCGCTCCCGCGCCGCCTCACCCCTAGGAGGTGATACGGCGGTTCGGCCTGGGCCGGGGTCACGTCGTGGGCGGGAATCCCCCACGGCGGGTGAGGTACGTGGAAGCGCTGGGCGCCACCGTTGACGCACCACAGCCGGGCAAGGGGTTGATGAAGATGGCGCGGCCTGATGAGTGATGACTCTCGGTCGGGGCCGACGTCCGCGAACCCAGCGGGGACGGGTAGCTCCGAGGCGGACGCCGGAGAGCTCGCCTCCCTGAGGGCACGGGCTGCCGAGCTGGAGTCGCAGCTGGAGCAGGCCCGCGGAGGGCCGACGGCTCCCGAGGTGGCCGCGCCGGGCCCGCGCCGCCGTAGCGGCTGGTGGCGCACTGTGGTCGCGGCCGTGCTGGTCGCCGTCGCGGCGCTGCTGGCCCCGGCGGCCGTCGTGGCATCCTGGGCGCACGACGTCGTCGGGAACACCGATCGCTACGTGCAGACGGTCGGGCCTCTCGCGGACGACCCGGCCGTGCAGGATGCCGTCGTCGAGCGGATCACCCGCGAGGTCTTCAGCCGGCTCGACGTGGAGGCCGTCACCCGTGAGGCGGTGGCGGCGCTCGCCGACCAGGGGCTGCCCCCGGCGGCCGTGACCAGTCTCAACGCTCTCACGGTCCCGCTGGCCGAGGGCATCCGCAGCTTCATCACCGACCGGGTCGAGGAGGTCGTCAGATCCCCGGAGTTCGCCGACGCGTGGGTACAGGCCAACCGCCAGGGTCACGTCCAGGTCGTCGCCGTGCTCACCGGTGAGGGAACCGAGACCCTCACGGTGGAGGGCGGCACCGTCTCCATTGACCTGGGGGCGGTCATCGAGATCGTCAAGGAGCAGCTCGCCGCGGTCGGGTTCACGCTCGTCGAGGCGATACCGACCGTGAACGCCCAGTTCACGGTGGTCGAGTCCGACACCCTCGTCACCGCCCAGCGGGGTTTCCGGGCGCTGTCCTCGGCTGCCCGCTGGCTGCCAGTGCTAGGTCTGCTCGCGCTCGCGGGCGCCGTCTACGTCGCCCGCCGCCGGCGCCAGGCCCTGATCGCCGGCAGCTTGGCCGTCGCCGGGTCCATGCTCCTGCTCGGCATCGGCCTGAACGTCTTCCGGGCCGTCTACCTGGACGCCGTCCCGCCTGACCAGCTTTCACCGGCGGCGGCCGCGAGCGTCTACGACGCCTTCGTGGGCTTCATGCGCCTCAGCCTGCGCGCCGTGCTCGTGGTGGGGCTCGCCGTCGCGGTCGGAGCGTGGTTTGCCGGCCCATCCCCATCAGCAGTCGCCACCCGGCGTGGCGTGACGAACGCCGTGGCCGCGCTGCGCGGGGGCACCGGGCTGAGCACGGGGCGGGTCGGCGCGTTCGTCTACCGCTACCGCCCCCCGCTGCGGGCCGTTGTCGTCGGAGCCGCCGTTCTCGTGTATGCCGTCGCACCGAACCCCACCGGTGGGTGGACCCTGTGGCTTCTCACCATTATGGTGGTGGCGTTGCTCGTCGTGGAGTTCCTGGCGCAACCCGCGGCTGAGTCCGGAGCCACGCCGACCGACCGAGCGGGTCCAGGGCCACCGCCGCGACCCGGCGCGCCTGCGTGAGTCCCACTGTGAGTCACGCCGAGACGGACCGGCAGCGCCCGGCGCACCCGCCAGCACCACCGAAATCCCGAGCGCTACTCTCAGGGGTGCAGAGCGGGCGCGCCGAGCCCGGTTATCGAGGCAGGAGCCGACCATGTTGATCGTGGCAGTCTTGGTGCTCGGCATCGCCGCCGGCTGGGCGGCGCAGCTGATCGTGAACCGGGGCAGGCCGGTCGACTGGTCCCGCACTCTGGGGCTCGGGCTGGTCGGGTCTTTCGTCGGTGGCCTGCTCTCGAGTCTGCTGGCCGGTGACGGACTGGCCTTGCGGCCGAGCGGTTTGATCGGTTCGATCGTCGGTGCCGTGATCGTCCTGGCGGTCGGCAACGTGATCCAGTCACGATCTCGCGCCTGAAGCGGTTCAGTCGCTCGACCTCATCCCTCCACGAGCAGGGCGGTTGTTGAAGACCGCGACGCGCTGCTCGGGCGGGATCTGCCGGCCATCGCGAGGAGACCCAACCCCGCGGTCTCCACCGAAGAGGGTGAGGTGGCACGACGGGAGGGCCCCTACCCTGGCAACAGTCCGTGACCGGACTCGAGATCAACACGAAGCATCGGTACCCGGGGCGCCCGCGTGCCGGCGTCGCCTCGACGTCGACCCTGACGAACCGACCCCCAGGACAGGAGTCAGCAATGGCAGACGAGTTCGAGGACATCGGACCGATTGACTATATCGTGGTGGAGTTCCGGGCAACCGGATGACCGGTGAGGACCTGCCCCTGCTGGTCGACCTGGTCGACCGGGGAATCATCCGGATCCTCGACCTGGTGTTCGTCAGAAAGGATCTCGACGGCTCGGTCTCAGGCCTGGCTATCACCGATCTCGATGGTGATGGTCAGGCGGACCTCGCAGTCTTCGAGGGCGCGTCGTCCGGGCTGATCGGGCAGGAAGACATCGATGAGGCAAGCGTCGCGCTGCAGCCTGGCTGCTCAGCAGGAATCCTCGTCTACGAGAACCGTTGGGCTGCGCCGTTCGCGGCCGCGATCCGCAGGGGCGGCGGGCCACTCGTCGCCAGCGGTCGGATTCCCGTCCAGGACCTCATCGACGCACTGGACAGCACCGAGAAGACCGCCTGAGGCGGTCATTGCCATTCGCAAGGAAGGACTCCAGCCATGCCACGTCTCATCCGCTCCGTCGCTCGAACCGCGGCCGTCGCCGGTACCGCCACGGCCGTGTCCGGCCGGGTGGCGCATCGTCAAGCCGGTCGCTGGGCCGCGCAGGAAGCGGCCGCATCGCCACAGCAGACCTATGCCCCGCCCCCGCGGCACCGGCGCCCCCCGTGGCACCGGCAGCACCGGCGGCGCCGGCCCCCGACATCAGCGCGCAGCTAGCCCAGCTCAAGCAGCTCGGCGAGCTGAAGGACCAAGGCCTGCTCACCGAGGCGGAATTCGCGGCTCAGAAGCAGCGCATCCTGAGCACCTGACGAACCGGCACCCGCATCCGACGGTCCCACCATGCTGAGTCGGCTCCGGGCCCTGTTCCCGCGGGAGTCCGTCAAGCAGGACGCGGTGGCGGGCGTGGTGCTGGGCGGTCAGAGCGTGCCCGATGGGCTGGCTGGCGGCCTGCTCGCCGGCGTCAACCCTGTCTATGGCCTCTACGCCTACCTGTTCGGCATGCTCGGGGCGGCATTCGTCACCGGATCGGCGTTCATGACCGTTCAGGCGACCGGAGCCATGGCCGCCGTCATCGCCGACGTCCCGGCGGTTCATAGCGGGAGCGACCCCGAGCGAGCGCTGTTCACGCTCGCCATCATGACCGGTGTTCTCATGATCGCTGCCGGGGTCTTCAAGCTCGGGTCGATCCTTCGCTTCGTCTCCAACGCCGTGATGGTCGGGTTCATCAGTGGTGTCGGCGTCAACATCGTCTTGGGTCAGCTCGACGACTTCACGGGGTACGAAGCGGACGGCGCGAACCGGCTGGCACGCACAGTGGATCTCATCCTGCACCCACTCCAGATCGACCTGGCGACGATCATCATCGGGATCTCCACCATCGCCTTCATCCTCTTCTTGGAGCGGACCCGGCTCGGAGCCCTCGGCCTCGTGGTGGCCGTGGTCCTGGGTTCAGCCATGGTGCCGCTCCTGGGCGGGGATGTCGCTCAGCTGAGCGACATCGTGTCCATCCCGAAAGGACTTCCCGCACCGATGCTCCCGATGCTCAGCGCCGTCCCGTCGCTGATCATCCCGGCGGCCTCGCTGGCATTCGTCGGTCTGGTCCAAGGGGCCGGTATCACCGCCAACTTCCCGAACCCCGACGGCCGCTATCCCGACGCCTCCCGGGACTTCGTCGGCCAGGGCGTCGGCAACCTCGTGGCCGGCACGTTCCAGGGGATGCCTGTCGGCGGCTCGATGTCGGCGACGTCCATCGTCACCACGGCCGGATCCCGGAGCAGGTTGGCGCAGGTCATCGCCAGCGCCGTGATGGCGGTCATCATCATCCTGTTCGGCGGGGCCGTCGGCAGGATCGCGATGCCCGCCCTGGCCGGTCTGCTGATCGTGGTGGGCTTTCGCACGGTCACGCCGCGCGACCTCGTCGCGGTGTGGAAGACGGGTCAAGTCCAAGCGGTGACCCTGGGAGTCACCTCGGTCCTGACCATCCTGATCCCGCTCCAGTTCGCGGTGTTGGTGGGAGTCGGGATCTCCACGGTGCTGTTCGTCATCCGCCAGTCGAACGATCTGGTCATCAAGCAGATCCTCGTCGCCGGCGAACGCTTCCGCGAGGTCGAGCCGCCTCAGGACGTCCCGGCGGACGACGTCATCGTGCTCCAGCCGTACGGCAGCCTGTTCTTCGCCTCGGCGGCGACTTTCGAAGGAATGCTGCCCGAGGTGACAGGTTCAACCCGGAACTCGGTGGTCATCATCCGGCTCCGGGGCCGGACCGACCTCGGCTCGACGCTCACCGAGACCCTGGCCCGCTACGCGTCGGCTTTGCAGGCCGCCGCCAGCAAGCTCGTGATCATCTCCGACAACGAGCGGGTACTGGGCCAGCTCTCCACCACGGGCGTCACCTCGATCGTGGGCGAGGACAACGTCTACCGGTCCGACGAGTGGTTGGGAGGGACCGCCCGGCGGGCCTACCACGAGGCTCACGCCTGGGTCGGTGCATCAGATGATCTTGGGGAAGGCCGCCAGGAAGGCGACCCCGGCTAGGAACGCGACTGTTGCGAAGCCGAGCATCGCGTACTGCAGGCGCCGATTGGCGAACCGGGTGGCAACGGCCGAGAAGAAGAGCACCACGGCGAAGAGCACGCCGAGAAGCGTGTAGTCGTCGCCCTGCTGGTTGTTGTCCAACGCCTCCTGGAACTTGGCGTCGGCTCGGGCGTCCAGGTCGGTTTGTTCCTGGGTGCCGGGGGGAACGTAGGAGGGGAGGGCGAACGGCGACAGCGGAGCGTTCTCAGGGTCACTGATGCCGCCCTGCGCTACCCACTCGTCGAAGACGACGCGAAAGCGATCGGTAAACCGCTCCTCAACGTAGGCCGCGGCCCGTTCGTTCTGATCGGCCGTCGTCTGCAACCACAGGCTGTAGATGGACAGGTCGACCTGCCGGGCATTCGCCACCTCCCCGGCCGCCCGGTTCGCCTGGATACGGGCAGAGGACGCCTGGCTGAACGCGATCGACATCTCACCACCCCACTTGCTGGACTCGAAGGCGCTCCAGGCGGTGAGCACCACGGTCACCGCGAGCAGCAGCGCGGACCAGGTCTCGACCGCCCGCGGTGGCGGCTCGTCCCCCTTCTCCCGCCTGCGGAAGAACGACTCGTCGCCTTCGTCCACAGCCGGGTCCGGAACCTCGTCGTCGACCATGCCATCTCCCTCCGGGCAACCGAGTCGACAGGATGTCACGCGACTCCTCGCTCGCACCCAGGTCGAAGGGCGGTCGCGCTGGAGCGGCTCCTCCCACTCGGGTCCGCTTCGGCGTGCCACAGTGGTGCGAGGAGGAAACCGTGAAGGTACTCGACATCGGTGGTTGGGCTATCGCCCAGAGCATCTCGGAATGGATAGAGATCGCGGCCATTGCGGTCATCGCGTTCGCAGTTGTCGTGGCGTTGGTCGAAGCCGTCCGCGCGGGCCTCGGAAGGCCGGGCGAAGGTCCCCACACCGTGTTCAGGTCAACGATGGCTCGCGGCCTTCTCGTCGGCCTCGACTTGCTGATCGCCGCCGACGTCATCCGCACGGTCACCCTCGAGCCGACGCTCGAGAACGTCTCGGTCCTCGGGCTGGTGGTCGTTGTTCGCACCTTCCTGTCCTGGTCGTTGGTCCTCGAGACCGAGAACCGGTGGCCATGGCAGCGAGAGCCGGCCGACGCGCCGAGCCGCTGAGTCGACGATGAGCAGGGCCGCTCGCCGGCCGCCGGCTCGCGGGCGCACCTCTCGAGTTCGGTGCCGGGCGGTTCGGCTGTGGGTGATCGCAGTGACGGACCCGGGCCCTCGTCCGATCCGGCTTTCGTCGATGCCACCGTTGCGGGTCAGACCTGGATCAGAGGCGGGGGCTCCTACGTGCCCGCGCCCGTCGGGAGCGTCCCACTATGTTCGTGGTCGAGCCGTCAGGTGTGCTCCGTGCCGACTCGACCACTGGCTACACGGGAGTCGAGATGCCACGAGTGCTGGGTTCGCTGAGCGGAACCGATCAGCTGACGATCAGCCGCCGTCAGCAGGTGTTCTCCGGCGTGGTCATCAACGTTCTGGTCAACGTCGTCGTCCTCAATCTCGTCGTCGAGTTCGTGGACGACGTCGTCATTGACTCATTCGTCATCTCGGTGCTCACCGCAGTTCTGCTGACGGCGATGTTGAGCCTCATCGCGAGAGTCGAGCATCGAGTGCACCACTTCTTCTTCGATGTGCACAGCTGGAGGTTCGCCGGCGTGGTGGCCATCTGGGCCATCCTGTTCGGCAGCAAGTTCTTGATTCTCGAGGTCGTCGACTTGGTGTTCGGCGACCACGTCTCTCTCGGCCACCTGCTCGAGGTGATCCTGATCGTGGTGGCAATGATCATCGCCGGTCAACTGATGCAGGCCCTGTACGACCGTCTCGGGGTCGACGATGCGCAGTCCACCGAGGCCTCGTCGAGCTGAGATACGAGGCGCTCACGTCTCAGCCCAGACGAAACTGAGAACGGCTTGACACGATGGAGGGCATCCGCGCACGCTCGTGACCGAGCGCAATCGAGTCAAGAACTCAGCGTGTCCTTCGACGTGGTCCAACCCGAGCGCATCGCGCACGCACAACGCCGAATTGCGCGTCTCGAATCCGAGGGCCTCAGCGGCGAACCCCGACCCGCTTCCTGAGGACCGGGGTTCGACGATGAGGATGTGCGTGGAGCTGAGGGGATTTGAACCCCTGACCCCCTCGATGCGAACGAGGTGCGCTACCAGACTGCGCCACAGCCCCAAGGCCCGGTCAGGCTAGCACCCGGCGCAGTCCGGCTTCGAATCACTGCGCCGCACCCGGCCGGCCCACGGGGACCGCCTGGCGAGTCAGCCGTTGGCGGCGCGGCGCCGAGCCAGGAACAGGTCGAGGTCGTCGGCCCAGGTGTGCTCGACCTCCCAGGGCCGAGGCGGGGTGACGGGCTGTGCCGGACGCTGCGGCTGCCTCGGCTGCGTCGGCCGCTCCGGAACCGACGCGGTGGCGGCGGGCGGGACGTCGGGGTCGCTCTCCAGCGGTGCGGGTTCGGCACGGCGCACCACCGGCTTGAGCATGTACGTGGGCCGGGGAACG
The DNA here is from genome assembly GCA_963825645.1 of uncultured Actinomycetota bacterium. GTDB lineage: Bacteria > Actinomycetota > Actinomycetes > Actinomycetales > Kineosporiaceae > JADJPO01. Next base: position 16,161 of record CAWGTT010000009.1, on the reverse strand, counting down.
GGCACCGGGGTCCAGGTGCCGTCGTCCGCGCCGGCCGACGACCCAGCCGACGGACCGGTCGACGCCGCCGGCTCGACCGGCGTGGCCGGTGAGGCGCCGGACGCCGCCTCGGCGACGGCGTCGCTGCGCGGTGCCGGCAGCGGCACCTCGGCCGGCGCGGTCGGACGGCGTTGCGCGGCCAACCGAACCTGGGCGAGCGCCGCAGTCCGCGCCAGCCGGCGGGCCGCCGCACGCCGTGCCGAGGTCCGGCGTCGAGCCGAGACCACGAGCGCCACGACGTCGAGCACGAGCAGGGTGGTGGCGGGCACCGCCATCCAGAAGGGGACGCCGGGCAGGGCGACGATCCCCCATGAGGTGATCGCGACGACGGCCAGGCTGAGCAGCACCCGAGCCCGCCGGGCCGCGGCCCGGCGCCGCGCCGTCCGGTCGATGTGGTCGCGGACCAGTCCGGGACCGGTCCGCGTCGTGATCACGGACTGTGACCCCGATGCCGGCGACGACGACGCGAGCAACGGGGCGGATGACCGCGGCCGGGGAGGCGTCACTCCGGGTGCCGGCGCCGCACGGCGAGAGAGCACCCGCAGCTGCGCCGAGTCACGATCCTCGCGCCGATCCTGCCCAAGGGCGTCGCGGTGGGCGACCCAGCGTGGCAGGAGGTAGGCAACCCAGCCCGCGGTGATGGCGACGAAGACCAGGGAACTTGGCTGCACGATTAGGAACGGTAGGCGGCCGGGCGGGCCACCTCACGTACCGTCAGCGGTGTGTCGCTGCGGAGTCAGGCGGTAACTGCTGTGACGGGTGTGACAACACCTGCATGCTCTCCGTATCGGAGGCGATTTCCCGCCACCGATCCATCAGCCCCATCGGCACGTCCTCGACGGTGAGCGCGAAGGTCGCGTGGTCGCGCCAGGCACCGTCGATGTGCAGGTAGCGCTTGCGGATCCCCTCAGGACGGAACCCCAGCTTCTGCGCCACCCGCAGGCTGGCCCGGTTCTCGGGTCGGATGTTCACCTCCACCCGATGCAGCCGCAGGGTGGAGAAGCAGTGGTCGGTCGCCAGCGCCACTGCGGTCGGGGCGACCCCCCGACCAGCCACCGCGCGGTCCACCCAGTACCCGATGTGTGCCGAGCGCAGTGACCCCCAGCCGATCCCGGCCACGGTCAGCTGACCGACCAGATCACCGTCGAGGTCGATGGCGAACGGAAGCATCCGACCGGAACGGGCCTCGCGCCGGAAGGCGCGCACCATCTGACCGAAGCTCGGCGCCACCTCCGCCACGTCGGGGTGAGTTGCCTCCCACGGGCCCAGCCAACTCGCGTTCGCCGCCCGGACGGCGCGCCATCGCCTCGAGTCGCGCATCCGCAGTGGCCGTAGCAGCACCGTGCCCTCGCGCAACTCCAGCGGCCACGCCAGACGCGTGGGGACGCCCATGCCGGACCTCACCCGCCCGCCTGCCCGCAGGAGTACCTCACGCCCAGCAGTGTGACACCCCGCCGGCCCGTGCCCGAATCGTTCGCCACGCAGCGCAGCCAACCCTTCGTCGCGCCCGGACCATCGCCGTCCGGGCACGCTGCGCTGCCACCGGTCGCGGCCAACCGGGTGGCGGATTAGCGCGGGCGAGGGAACTCTTGACCGCTCTCTCGTCACGGGTAGTAGCCGAAACCTAGCCTCGAACCAGCACCCGTCACTGTCCGCGCACACCGGACGAGGATCGCGTCCCCAAGGATGGCCATGCATCGCACCCCACTCACCCGAGTCGCTGCCGCGGCGTCGCTCGTGATCGTGGCCGCGCTCGCCCCGGCCCTGCCGGCCGCCGCCGAACCCGGGGCCGGCGGCGCGCAGGTGACCAAGGTCGAGGCCGCCCCGGCCCCGCTCGTCGAGGCGGCGCCCGCGAACCCCCCGGCGGCTCCCCCTGCTGATCCGGCCGTCCCGGCTGATCCTGCCGCCCCCGCGGACCCGGCGGTGCGCGACGGCCGCAGCGCCCACGGCGCCCTGGCCTCGTGCTGGGACATCAAGCAGACCGACCCGTCCGCACCCGACGGCCGATACTGGCTCTACACCCCTGCCCTCGGTGTTCCGCAGCAGTTCTACTGCGACATGACCACGGACGGCGGGGGTTGGGTTCTGATCGGGCGCGGCCGGGAGGGCTGGGCGTTCCTCCATGAGGGCCAGGGCAGCACCGCCGAGGTGTCGGCGACGGTCAGCGGCAGCGCAGCGTTCGCGCCCAAGCACCTGGACGCCGACACGGTGGACGGGCTGCTCGGTGGGCAGGCCGTCCAGGACCTGGCCGACGGGCTGCGGGTCCGTCGCGCGGCGAACGCCGGCGGGACGACGTGGCAGGAGGTCCGCCTCTCGCCGAACCGCTTCGGCGCCTGGAGCTGGGTCCTCAACGGCGGCTACCCGCTGGCCGGTGCGCGGTTCGACACCACCAGGGTCAACGGCGGCACCACCGCGCTGGTCGCGGTGGACACCGCCCTGGGCTACCTCAACACCTTCAAGCTGGCCTCGAACAGCTACCTGCCCGGCTTCGCCTACGGCCCGGCCGTGACGGGCTCGACGTCGGCGAGCAGCTACCTGTGGTCGGGCTCGGGCGGCGGCAACGCCGTCCCGTTCGCCCAGGTGTACCTGCGGCCCAGGCTGCGCTGGAGCGACCTGTCGTTCGAGCCGGTCGGCGCCGGACTGCCGGCCACCACCGTGCGGCCGGTGGCCTCCAGCCTGGCCGAGCCGCAGCCGGCGGGGGTCAGCGGGCTCGCCAACGGGTTCAGCACCGAGCGCGACACCGAGGTGCGTGCCTTTGCTCAGGTCGGCACGACCATGTTCGTCGGCGGCAACTTCGCTCGTGTCGATCTCTATACCCAGGGCACCTCCGTCGCTCAGCCCTATCTGGCCGCCTTCGACGTGGCCACCGGCGCGTACCTGCCGAGCGTCCGGCCGGTGCTGAACGGCAAGGTCAACGCCCTGGTCGCGCTGCCCAATGGCCTACTGGCCGTGGGCGGTGAGTTCACGACCGTCAACGGCACCCAGCGGGCCGGCCTGGTCGTGCTCGACCCGGCCACCGGGCAGACCGTCCCGGGCTTCACGAGCACCCTGGAGTACCGGCGCAGCGTCGGCAACCAGCCCGGCACGGTGACCGGCCTGGCGGTGCACGGCCCCACCCTCTACGTGGCCGGCGCCTTCACCCATGTCGCCGGTGGCGGTGGAGGCTTCGCCTACGCCAAGCGAGCGGCCCGCCTCGACGCCACGACCGGTCGGCCCGACTACGCCTGGAACCCCGCGTTCGATGGAACACCGATCTTCGTCACGGCCGCACCCGGCGGTGACCGGGTATACTTCGGCGGCTTCATGGCCACGATGAACGACGGCGCCTACCCCGCCCTGCGGTTCGCGGTGGTCACCACATCCAGTCCGGCGCGGCCGGTCTCCGGCTTGGCCTCGTGGGTGGCGAGCAGCACCAAGCCCCAGTACCAGCAGACCGGGGTAGAGGTGGGCGACAGGTTCTGGCTGGGTGGAGCGGAGCACTCGTTCTTCGTGTACGACCGGGCCGGCTTCGCCCTCCTGCGCGGCAACATCACCCGCAACGACACCGGCGCCGGCGGCGACTTCCAGGCGGCGACCGCGGACGGCGGACTGGTCTACGGCTCCTGCCACTGCATCCTGTCGAACAACTACGGCGATGGCCGGCGCTGGCCGGTGCCGCCCACCTTCGAGGACATCAGCAGCGTGCGGTACGTCGGCGCCTACGACGCAGCCACGGGACGCCAGGTCGAGGAGTTTCTGCCGAGGATGCGCACCCGCGCCGTCCGCGGTTCGTGGGCTCTGGCCGTCGACAGCCGGCAGTGCTTGTGGGAGGGCGGGGACACCACCCAGACCAAATCGCGCACCGGCGGCTGGCAGAGCTCCGGCGGCTTCTCCCGGTTCTGCCGCAACGACTCCACCGCACCGAGCACGCCGACCGGTCTGAACACCGTCGACAACGGCGACGGCACCGTGACCGTTCGCTGGACCGGCTCGACCGACAACGCCTCGACCGCGCTCTACTACCGCCTCTACAAGGGCGACCACGTGGTGTGGAGCGGCTACTCGTGGAAGGCCACGGTGCCGGTCACGACCGGTCCGGTGACCTTCACGGTGCGGGCCTACGACAAGACCGGCAACCTGTCCGCGTCCAGCGCACCGACGACCTTCGGTTGACCCCACACCGGGTGGACAGTTCCTCGAGGACACGCCCGCGTGTCCTCGAGGAACTGTCCACCAGAGGGGTCGTGCGATGACCCGGACCCGGCGCGCTCCCGCAGGAGCGCGCCGGATCTGGTTGCGGGCTCACTGCACGGGGTGGTCGCCGCCGTGGATCTGGTCCACCGCGTGCGGCAGGACGGCACGCAGGGCCGCGATCCCGTCCTTGCAGCCGCCTGGCGAACCGGGCAGGTTCACGATCAGCGTGGACGACGCCAGGCCGGCGATCCCCCGGGACAGGCTGGCAGTGGCGATACCTGCCGATACTCCCTGGGCACGAACGGCTTCGGCGATGCCCGGCACCTCGCGCTCGATCACCGCGCGGGTGGCCTCGGGGGTGCGGTCGGTGGGTGACAGGCCGGTTCCGCCGGTGGTCAGCACGACCGCGTAGCCGGCGTCGACCGCCTCGCGCAGCGCGGCCTCGACCGGCCCGCCGTCCGGCACCACCAGCGGACCGTCGACGGCAAACCCCATCTCCCGCAACCCGTCAACCAGAATCGGCCCACCGCGATCGGTGTACACACCGGCCGCGGCCCGGTTCGAGGCGGTCACCACCAGTGCCCGGCGGACGCCGTCCGGCTCGCCGTGCTGCCCACCACGGGCCGAGCCGTCGTTCACTCGAACCGCCAGTCCCCGGACCGCCCACCGCTCTTGGCGACCACCCGGACATCGGTGATCCGTGCCTGCCGGTCCACCGCCTTGACCATGTCGACCAGGGCGAGCGCGGCGACCGCGACGCAGGTCAGCGCCTCCATCTCCACCCCGGTGCGGTCGGCGGTGCGCACCGTGGCGCGGATCTCCACGCCCGCGTCCACGACGGTCAGCTCGATTTGCACCCCGTGCACGGCCACCGGGTGGGCCAGTGGCACCAACTCGGGAGTGCGCTTGGCCGCCTGCAGCCCGGCGATCCGCGCCACGGCCAGCGCGTCACCCTTCGGGACCCCGCGGTCGCGCAGCAGTGCGACCACCTCGGCAGAGCAGAGCACCCGGCCCGCGGCACTGGCCTCGCGGGCGGTCACCGGCTTGGCCGAGACGTCGACCATGCGCGCCTGGCCGCGGGAGTCGACGTGGGTCAGACTCGGCGGCGGGGGGTCGGCCGTACTCATCGGCGCACCCGGTCCAGCACCAGGCAGCGCAGCTCGTCTCCCGGCTCCACCTGGGTTACCTCCTCGGGCACCACGGCCAGGCAGGTGGCCTCGGCGAGGTCGGCCACCAGGTGCGACCCCTGTGCCCCCACCGGACGCACCGTCGAGACCGGCACGCCGTCGTCGTCCAGCGTCGTCGTGAGCACCGCCCGGACGAACTGGCGCTTGTGTTCCGGGGAACGCCAGCCGACCTCGGCATGGGCGCTCACCGCGTGGCGGTGCAGCACGATCTCACCGGCCATCTTGCGCAGTACGGGACGCGCGAAGACCTCGAAGGAGACCATCGAGCTGACCGGGTTGCCCGGCAGGGTGATCACCGGCACCGCGTTCTCGCCGATCCGGCCGAACCCCTGCGGCATGCCGGGCTGCATGGCGACCTTGCCGAACCACATCGAGCCGGCCTGCGGGTCCAGCAGCACCGCCTTCACCGGGTCGTAGGCCCCCGCGGACACGCCACCGCTGGTGATGACCAGATCGGCGTCCGGGCACGCCTGCTCGAGCGCCGCGCGCACGTCGTCCTCGGCGTCACCGACGAAGCCGGCATAGCGCCCCTGCGCGCCCAGCTCGGTCACGGCCGCGAGCAGGGCGTACCCGTTGGAGTCGTGGATCTGCCCGTAGCCGAGGTCGCCTCCGGGCGGCACCAGCTCGCTGCCCGTCGAGACGATCACCACGCGCGGGCGCGGATGCACCGGCACCCGGGCGCGGCCGACCGCGGCCAGCAGCCCGATGTGCCGTGGCGAGAGCCGGGTACCGGTGTGCAGCACCACCTCGCCGGCCGCGACGTCCTCACCCGGCTCCCGGACGAACTGACCGGCCTGCGGCGCTCGGCGGATCACCACGGTCTCGGTCCCGGCGTCGGTCCACTCGACCGGCACCACGGCATCGGTCCCTTCCGGCACCGGGGCACCGGTCATCACCCGGACCGCCGTCCCGACGGCCAGCCGCATCGGCTCGGAGGGGCCAGCGGGGACGTCGGCGGCGACCGGCAGGGCGACCGGCCGGTCCGGTGCGGCAGCAGCGACGTCCGGCATCAGCACCGCGTAGCCGTCCATCGAGGAGTTGGCGAACGCCGGCAACGCCGCCGGCGCGACGACGTCCGCGGCGAGCAGGCAGTCCAGGGCATCGACCAGGGCGACCTCGACCGGTGCGAGCAACTCCACCGCACCCAGGCAGCGGGTGAGGTGCTCCTCGACCGAGATCACGTGTCGAAGCCGGCCACGTACCCCCGCAACCAGGTGCGTAGATCCGCGCCGAGATCGGAGTTCTCGCAGGCGATCTGGACGACGGCCTTGAGGTAGTCGAGCCGGTCGCCGGTGTCGTAGCGCCGGCCGCGGAATACCACCCCGTACACCCCGGAGCCGTCGCCCGAGCTGCTCGCCAGCCTCTGCAGGGCATCGGTGAGCTGGATCTCCCCGCCCCGACCCGGCGGCGTGGTGGCGAGCACCTCGAACACCCGTGGGTGCAGCACGTAGCGGCCGATCACCGCCAGGTTGCTGGGCGCCTCGGCCGGGTCCGGCTTCTCCACCATGCCGGTGATCCGGACGACGTCCTCGGCGTCCGTGGGCTCGACCGCCGCGCAGCCGTACAGGTGCACCTGGTCCCGCGGCACCTCCATCAAGGCGACCACGCTGGCCCGGTTCTGCCGCTGCACCTCGATCATCTGGGGCAGCAGCGGATCGCGGGCGTCGATCAGGTCGTCGCCGAGCAGGACGGCGAACGGGTGGTCGCCGACGTGGTTGCGGGCGCACAGGACGGCGTGGCCCAGGCCGTGGGGGTCACCCTGGCGCACGTAGTGGATGTCAGCGAGGTGGCTCGACTCCCGCACACTGGCGAGCCGACCCTCGTCGCCCTTGGCCTCCAGCGCGTCCTCGAGCTCGAAGGCCCGGTCGAAATGGTTCTCCAGCGAGGCCTTGTTCCGGCCGGTGATCATCAGCACGTCGGGCAGGCCGGCCGCGACGGCCTCCTCGACGACGTACTGGATCGCCGGCTTGTCCACCACCGGGAGCATCTCCTTGGGGGTGGCCTTCGTGACCGGCAGGAACCGGGTCCCCAGGCCGGCGACCGGGATCACCGCCTTGGTCACGGCCGGGCCGAGGGCCGCCGAGCCGGACCCTTCGGTGTCCGGTGCCGAGTGGTGCAGAACTTCGGTCATGCCCGCTCCAGGTCGTCTGTGGCGCATGTGCTCTTCGCGCGGTCCAGTCGTACCAGACCGCCGTCTCCACGATGTCATGCCCCTGGCTACCTCGGCAGGACCGAGCTCGGGCGGGTGCCGCGCCGCCAGGACGACCCGACCTCCCGCAGCGTCGGAGCCGGCGGGGAGCCCGGGGGCGGGTCGGGCAGGGGCTCGGCCATGCACCACCGGTCCCTGCCCTCATGCTTGGCCTGGTAGAGGGCGATGTCCGCGGCACGCATCACCCCGCCCGCACTACCGGCGTGCTCGGGGTAGGTGGCCACTCCGACGGACACGGTGACCGTCCGACTCACCCCGCCGTGCACGAACGGCACCGCGCGCACCCGCTGGAGTATGCGGCGGGCGACGGCCTGGGCCCCCGCCGCCGGAGTCTCCGGCAGCACGACCGTGAACTCCTCGCCACCGCGACGGGCGACCAGGTCGACCTCCCGCACGCAGCCATGCAGCCGGGCGGCGAACTCCCGCAGCACCGCGTCACCGTAGTCGTGCCCGCCCGCATCGTTGACCAGCTTGAAGTGGTCGAGGTCGAGCATCAGCACCGACAACGTGCGGCCGAACCGGTGTGCCCGCTCCACCTCCCGGTTCAAGGTCGCGGTCAGGTGGCGGACGTTGCCGGCCCCGGTCAGCGGATCTGTGACCGACAGGCGTTGGGTGTCGATGTGCTCGCGCACGTTGGCCACCGCGGTGCCCGCGTGTGCTGCCAGCGCCTCGACGGCGGCGGTGGCGGCGCCGTCGACGGGTGCCGCGCTCCGCTCGCGAGCCACGGCCAGCACGCCCACCACCACCCCGGCGCGCCGCAGCGGGACGGCGAGCGCTCCGCCGGCGGCCGGTGACAGGTCGGCCGAGCACGGCAGTCCGGTGCGTGCCGCCCGCGCCGACAGGCTGGTCAGCCGCTCCAGTACATCGGCGACCCAGAGCCCGCGAGCGCCGTCCGGAGCCGCAGAGACCCGCTCGCTGAGGCCCTCGGCGTCGCCGAGCAGCACGGTCCCGACCGCGGCGCCGGCGCCGCGCCGGGCCGCCTCGACCACCGTATGCAACAGGGCGTCCAGATCGTGGGTGCGGGCGAGCGCCTCGCCGAATCGCTCGAAGGTCTCGGTGAGCACCTCACCGCGCCGCTCCATCTCTCTCAGCGCTGCCTCGAGCCGGTCGGCCATCGTGTCCAGCGCCGTGCCGAGGTCACCGACCTCGTCCTGGCCGCGCACCCCGCTGCGTGCCGCGAGGTCGCCGGCACCGAGCCGGTGGGCGGTCTCGGTCAGGGCGGCCAGGCCGGCCAGCGGACGGCTCAGCCGGACGGCGAGGACGCCGACCAGCACCAGCGCGCCGAGCAGCACCAGCGCGACCGGCACCAGTACCCAGCCACCCGGTGCGCCGTGCGTCGCGGCCGGTGGTGTTCGGCGCACGACGACGGCGACCACGACGAGGGCAGCCAGCAGCGGCCCGAGCATCACCGCCGCCAGTGCCAGCGCGGCACGCGTGCGCAGGGTCACCCCACCCCCACATCCGACGTCGCCCACGATCCGGTGACCGTGTGGGTCACGTCGGGCGAGGTCCACCTGATAGCTGCGCCGGTGCGGCACAGTAATCAGATCGTGGCACGATGTAACCGCATCGGCCCAACCCGGCCCCCGGCGCGCCGCGCCGGAGGGGGCGATTGGCGAGGTTCGCCGCGAGTGGCGCAAGATGGCCGTATCAACCCGGCCGAGGTGGAGGTCGTCATCACGAACGCCGTCGCCGGCCTCCACGAGGCCAAGGTCGCTCTGCGCTCCCGGATCCGGGCCGAGCGCCGCTCCCGGCCGACCAGCAGCGACGTCGCCGACGCCCAGGCTCTGGCCGAGATCGTGCTCGAGCTGGCCGAGGTTCAGAGCGCCGGCTGTGCCTGCCTGTTCGCCTCCGCCGGCGGCGAGGTGGGCACCGAGCCCTTGCGTAAGGCGCTGGCCCGGGCCGACGTCCGGGTACTGCTGCCGATCGTGCTGCCCGGTGGAGTGCTCGACTGGGCCGAGGACTCCGGCGAGCTGGCCGAGCTCCCGGCCCAGCGGACGATCGGTGGTCCCGAGCCGATCGGCCCGCGACTCGGCCCGGAGGCCGTCCGCCAGGCCGACGTGATGCTGATCCCGGCCCTCGCCGTCGACACTCTGGGCCGGAGGCTGGGGCAGGGCGTCGGCTACTACGACCGGGCGCTGTCGCTGATCGACGCTTCGGTGCCGGTGATCGCCCTCGTGCACGAAGAAGAGGTCCTGGACGCGGCGGTGGAGCCGATCCCGACCGAACCCCACGACCGTCCGGTGCACGCCGTCGCCACCCCTCGTCGCTGCCTGCGCGTGCGCTGACACGCGAGTGGGGGTCGACCAGCTCGGGGACGTCCTGCTCCTGTCCAGCGCAGTGCTGCTGGTGGCGATCTCGGCCGTACGGCTCAGCGTCCGGCTCGGCCTGCCCTCGCTCATGGTGTACCTCGCCCTCGGCGTGGTGCTCGGCGAGTACACGACGTTCGAGAACGCCGAGCTGACCGGCGCGCTGGGCTATGCGGCGCTGGTGGCGATCCTGGCCGAGGGCGGGCTGACCACCCGCTGGGAGGCGATCCGTCCCACCGTGGTGCCGACGGCCCTGCTCTCGACCGTGGGCACGGTGGTGTCGATCGCAGTGACCGGAGTCGTGGCGCACGTGGTGCTGTCCCTTTCGTGGCAGCAGGCGTTCCTGGTCGGCGCGGTGCTGTCCTCCACGGACGCGGCGGCCGTGTTCTCGGTGCTGCGCACCGTGCCGCTGCCGCGCCGCCTGGTCGGCATGCTGGAGGCGGAGTCCGGGTTCAACGACGCACCCGTGGTGATCGCCGTGGTCGCCCTGACCTCGCAGGCGCTTGGTGAGAACGAGCACTCCTGGTGGGTGATCGCCGCCGAGGCGGTCACCGAGCTGATGATCGGCGCGGCCGTCGGCGTCGTGGTGGGGCGATACGGCGCGGAGGCGATCCGCCGGGTGGCCCTGCCCGCCTCGGGTCTGTACCCGATCGCCGTCCTGGGACTGATCGCGTTCGCCTACGGCACCTCCGTGACCCTGCACGGGTCGGGCTTCCTCGCCGTCTACCTCGCGGCCCTGGTGCTCGGCAACGTCCGGCTGCCGCACGGGGCGGCGGTGCGCGGGTTCGCCGAGGGACTGGGCTGGATCGCTCAGATCGGCCTGTTCGTGCTGCTCGGCCTGCTCGCCCACCCGGGTCGGTTGGCGGGCCAGCTCGTGCCGGCCGTCATGGTGGGCTTGCTGCTGCTGTTCCTGGCCCGCCCGCTGTCGGTCCTCAGCACGGTCAGCTGGTTCCGGATCCCGTTGCGCGAGCAGGCGTTCCTGTCCTGGGCAGGGCTGCGCGGGGCAGTGCCGATCGTGCTCGCCACAGTGCCGCTCAGCCGCGGTCTGCCGGGCAGCACCGAACTGTTCGACCTGGTCTTCGTGCTGGTCGTGGTGTTCACCCTCGTGCAGGGCCCGCCGCTGCCGTGGGTGGCCCGGCGGCTGGGCCTCTCCTCTGAGGTCTCGGCCACCCAACTCGACCTCGAGAGCCAGCCACTCGGCGCGCTGAATGCCGACGTGATCCAGGTCCGGGTCGGGCCCACGTCCCGGCTGCACGGGGTGGAGATCTTCGAGCTGCGGCTGCCTCAACGGGCGAACATCACCCTCGTCGTCCGTGACGGCGAACCGTTCGTCCCCACCGGGAACACCATGCTCCGGCACGGCGACGACCTGATCGTGGTCAGTGCCGCCGCGGTGCGGGACGCGGCCGAGAAACGGCTGGATGAGGTGAGCAGGGGAGGCAAGATGGCCGGCTGGCTTCGTCCGGGCGGGTCGGCTCCGTCGGCGGCCGGCCCCTCCGACCGGGCGAGCCGAACCAACGGACCGCGCTGACCTGCACACCTGGCGCCGAAGGCGGGCATACACTTGGCACTCGAGACGTTAGAGTGCTAGAGGACGGCGATACGTCGCCGCCCCGTCGCCCGATCCGAGCGCGAGGAGGCCACCCGTGCCGACGTACGCCTATGCGTGCACCGCCTGCGACCACCGCTTCGACACCCAGCAGGCGTTCACCGACGACGCGCTGACCGAGTGCCCCGAGTGCGAGGGCAGGCTGCGCAAGCTGTTCAACGCCGTCGGCATCGTCTTCAAGGGCTCGGGCTTCTACCGCAACGACTCGCGCAGCTCGAACGGCGCCAAGAGCGCTTCGGGGTCCTCCGAGTCGGACAACGGGTCCTCGGCCAAGGAGTCGACCAAGGAGTCGAGCTCGGCCGGCACCTCGACCAAGGAGTCCGCCTCGTCGTCGAGCACCTCGACGTCCGGCACCTCGACGTCGGGTGGCTCGGGGTCCGGGTCCGGTCAGGAGTCGAGATCCTCGTCGTCGTCGAAGGCCACCTCCGCCGCCTGACGCCAGTGATCGGCGCCCGAGTGAGATTGCGACTGCGCAACTGGGTCACTTCCACACGCTGACCGCGATCATGACGCGCGGCGGCGGCACGGCTCCCCACGAGTTATCCACAGGCCGCAGCGCAGGTACTGCGGCCGGTGCGCCGGCCCGGGTAGCGTCCCCGCCGTGGACGACAGACTCGATGAGAGACCCGACGTACTCGACTCGGTGACGATCGGCGTGATCGGTGGCTCGGGCTTCTACTCCTGGCTGGACGACGCGACGCCGGTCGAGGTGGACACGCCCTTCGGCGAACCCAGCGAGACACCAGTGGTGGGCTGGGTAGCCGGGCGCCGGGTGGCCTTCCTGCCGCGGCACGGCCGCGACCACCGGTTCCCGCCCCACCGGGTGAACTACCGGGCCAACCTGTGGGCGCTCCGTAGCCTCGGGGTGCGCCAGGTTCTCGGACCGTGCGCAGTCGGCTCGCTGCGCGCCGATCTGGGGCCCGGTTCCCTGGTCGTGCCCGACCAGACGATCGACCGCACCTGGGGCCGCGACCACACCGTCTACGACGGCGCGGCGGGCGTCGGTGACGGGCACGTCGTCCATGTCGCGTTCGCCGACCCCTACTGCGCGCGGGGCCGCCGGGCCGCCGTGGACGCCGCTGCGCGACAAGGCTGGCCGGCCCAGGACGGCGGGTCGATGGTCGTGGTAAACGGACCCCGGTTCTCCTCGCGCGCCGAGTCGCGCTGGCACGCCTCGACGGGAGCCGACCTGGTCGGCATGACGGGGATGCCCGAGGCCTCGATCGCCCGGGAGCTGGCCATGTGCTACACGTGCCTGGCGATCGTCACCGACCTCGACGCCGGGGTGGACCACGGCGAGGGGGTCACCCACGCCGAGGTGATGGAGGCCTTCGCGCGGAGCATCGAACGGCTCAAGGTCGTTCTCTCGGCGATCATCGCCGTGCTGCCCGAGGACGACTGCACCTGCCGGCACGCGCTGGACGGTCTGCCGCTGCCGTTCAAGCTGCCGTGAGCTCGATGCCCACGCTGCGTCGCCGGTCGCCGGGCAGCGGCCACTCCCGACTCGGCGAGACCTCCGTCGCCGCCCGTGACCGTGCCCGGCCCCTCGTCCGGCGAGGCAGGCGGTCTCTGCGCCAGGCGCTGCTGGCACGGCGGCGCCTGGTCACGGCCGCCCTTGCCGCGGCGGCCGTCGCCGCCGGTCTGCGGGTACTGGCTCCCGAACCGGCGGACACCGTCGCCGTCCCGGTCGCGGTGGCCGATCTCGCCGCCGGACACCTGCTCACCGACGGCGACCTCCGCCTCGCCCCGTGGCCGGCTGATCTGGCGCCGTCCGGGCTGGCCGCGCGTCCGTTCGGGTCCACGCTGGCCGCCCCGGTGCGCCGTGGCGAGCCGATCACCGACGCCCGGCTCCGAGGCGCCGGCTTGCTGCTCGGCCAGGCCCCCGGCACCGGGTCCATGGCCCTCTGGCTCTCCGAGCCGACGGCGGGCCTGGTCCGGGCCGGCGACCGGGTTGACGTGCTCGCGGGGCCGCCGCCCGGTGGCCTTGCCACCGCGACCGAGGGCAGCGTGGCCGACGTCGCCGACGTGGTCGCCGAGTCGGTCCTGGTGCTGGCGACCGGCGGGTCGGCGGTCGCGGGGTCGGCATCGGGTCCTGCCGGCGGCCTGCTGGACCCCGGCCCGAGCCTGCTCGGCGGCGGCGGTGGCGATGGCCTCGAGCACAGTGACCTGCTCGTTGTCGCCGTCGACACGACGACGGCCCTTCGCCTGCGAGCGGTGAGCGGAGTTCGGGCCCTGAGCGTCGTCGTCCGCTCATGACGTGCCGCGGCAAGCCTGTGCACGGTACGTGACCAAGATCGTCTCCTCCGCTATCGTCTGGGTGTGCCCCACGGCGGGCATCATCATCCGCTCGGGGACAGCGAGCCACACTGGAGGCGCACCACCATGATCAAAGGCTTCAAAGAGTTCATCATGCGCGGCAACGTCGTCGACCTCGCGGTCGCCTTCGTCCTCGGCGTCGCCTTCGCCGCGGTGGTGGAGGGCCTGCTGAACGGTCTGATCAACCCGCTCATCGCGGCCATCTTCGGCTCGCCGAACCTCGACAGCGTCGGCACCTTCACGATCAACCAGGCCGAGTTCTCGATCGGGGTCTTTCTCACCCCGCTGGTCAACTTCCTGATCATCGCTTTCGCGATCTACTTCTTCGTCGTGGTCCCGATGAAGAAGCTCCAGGACAGGCGCGCCGCACCCGCCGAGGCGGAGGAGACCCCGGCCGATGTGACCCTGCTCGCCGAGATCCGCGACCTGCTGCGCACCCGCGCCTGACCGAGCTCGCACCGGGCGGCCGTCTCATTCCCAGTGAGGCGGCCGTTCGCGTTCCAGCCAGTCGTCACCGTCCTGGTCGTCCTCGCGCCAGTCACCGCCGGCGGAGTCGGTGTCGTCGCCGGTCTGCTCGGGCAGCACCGGGTCCTCGGGTCCGGTGCTCATCGGGCGCTCACCCGCACCCGTCGAGCACCCGGCGGGCCGCCCCGCCGACCGCGGCCTCGACGTGCATGCCGCGTCGGGGCAGGTGCAAGGCCTCGCGCACCATGGCGGCGAGCTCTTCGGCGGAGCGGTCGACGCCGTCGGAAAGCACCCAGGTGGCGACCCGCTCCAGCTCGGTGTCGCTGTAGCTGGTGATCGGACGGCCCGGCTGCACGCCCGGGTCGTTCGTGCGGACCCGGGGCCGGCCGACGATGATCTGGGTCGGCTGCGTTGACGGGGTCGCCCCGCCGATGTGGCGCCAGACCGACCGGATCCGCTCCACCTCGCCCGCCGGGTCGCAGAACAGGTCCATCGACGTCACCCGTAGGTAGGTCCACCCGGCCCGCTCGAACGCCTCGCGGCGCTGCCGGTCGCGGGTGGCGACGCTGGGGCAGCTCGCGTAGCCGGGACCGTCCAGGTCGACCGCCAGCAGCCGCCGGCCGGGGAACTCGGGATCGGCGACGGCCAGCGCCACTGGCCAGTCCGGTCCGGACGGCGCCGCGACCACCGGCAGGCCCACCGCCTCCAGCCGTTCCCTGAGGTCGCAGACCAGGGCGTCGGCCTGCCCTCGTTCCCCTTCCGCGCCTCCAGGGAGGTCGCCGTCGTCGGGCGGCGTGGCGAGATCGATGTGGTCGCCGCGCAGGCGGGGGTCGGCGGCCATCGCCAGAACGTCTCGCAGCATCCGCGCCCCGTCGCTGCGCAACCGCTCGCCGTCCAGCTCGTCGGCGGTGAAGCAGCACACCAGGGTGGTCCGGCGCCGAGCCCGGGAGAGCGCCGTGGCCAGGCAGGCCGGGCCGAAGCGCCCGTCGAGAACCCCGAACCGGTGCAGCACCCGGCCGTGCGGGGTCCGGGCGAGCCCCACCGAAACGATCACTGCGTCCCGCTCCACGCCGGGGATCCGGTGGATCGGACGGACCAGGAACGGCTCGGAGATGTCGCCTGCCCAGTGCACGTCGAGCCAGCGGGCCAGCTCGGGCCGGTAGGCGACCTCGAGTCGCAGGGCCTCCTCGATCCGCTCGGCATGCCGCGCCCCCAGGGTCACCACGAGCAGGGACTGCCCGGGACGGCGGACCGCGTGCTCGGTGACCAGGTCGACCACCCGAGCCACCTCGGCGTCCGCGCTGACCACCACCTCCTCACCCGGGGCGGGCACCCCAGTGCCCTCCCGGACGTGCTCCAGCCGCAGCGGCGAGGCCTGTTCGGCGCCCACGGTGAGCCCCCACGGCTGGGGGTAGGCCGACCGCAGCGGCAGGAGCAGGCGACCGTCCCGGGTCCGGTGGTCACGGTCGAGCCGGTGCATCGACAGCATCGGGTGGCTGCCGGCCAGGACGGCCACCGCCTCGATCACCGACGGACCGCCGGTGGCCGGGGCAGCCGGCGCCGGTCCCCGGCCACGATCACCTGTTGGGCCCGGGCCAGGGCGGCGGCGCACTCGGGCATGCCCACCTGGCCGGCGTCGTCCACCGCCACCACGTCGACCATCGGGGCCCCGGGCCGGGCGGCGGACATGTTGCGGGCCACGGCGTCCGGACTCATCACCCAGATCGGTCGCAGGGCGGCCAGCAGGTCCCCGGCGCGGGCGAACAGGTCCATCGGCCAGCTCGAGCGATGGCCGCGGTGAACCTCCGAGAGCAACCACCGCACTTGGTCACCGTGGTGCCGGACGGCGTCCAC